>CATLGW010000005.1 GCA_949948715.1 uncultured Lachnospiraceae bacterium
GTGGAGTCCGTATCTGCGGGACATACCATAGAGGAGCAAGAAACCGCGGAAGCGGCATCAGGGGAGTACTCGATGGCAGGACAAACCATGATGGAGCCGGAATCAGCGGAAACGAAGCCGGTGGAGTACCCGTTTACGGGACATACCATAGAGGCGCCGATATTCGCGGAAGGGGCCATGGAGGTGTCTCCATTGGCAGAATCGGCGTCGGAGGAGTCCGGGGCAGATCAGATGATTTCCCAGGAGGTAAGTTTCTCGGAGTCGGAGAAGCCTGTGTCGCAGTCGGCGCAGGAACAGGAGCCGGAGGCGGTCTCAGCCAAGAGTCTGACCGCGGAGGTGCCGATATTCGCAGAATCGACCATGGGGAGTCCTGTATTCGCGGAAGGGGCCATGGAGGTGTCTCCATTGGCAGAATCGGCGTCGGAGGAGTCCGTATTGCCGGCGTCCGGGGCAGGGCAGATGGGCCTGCCGGAGACAGAACTTTTGGAGTCCGAGGCCTTAGTCCCGGCAGAGGAGAAGGGACGGGAGTTTGTTTTTGCCAACCCGGCGGGGGAGGAATCAGAGCCGACGGCTTTGGAGGATATATCGGAGCAGCCTGACGAGGGATTCACAGAGAACAGCATGAAGGAGGAAAAGAGGATGTTTGAGGAGAAGACAGAAATGCAGCCCGCAGAGGAGGCTGTGTTTGGGGAAGCGATGGTTGGAGACACAGCCGGGGATGCCGTGCAGGGGCTTTCGGAAGAGGCGGCGAACAATATTAACGAAGAAGAAAAAGGAGCAGAAGACATTATGGACACATATTCTACCAGGGAAGCATTGGATGAGACATCTGTTATCACTTCCGGCATGACGATCACCGGAGATGTCACTTCGGAGGGTTCGATCGACATTGTCGGCAAAGTAAACGGAAATATCAGCGCATTGGGCAAATTGAACATTACGGGCCATATCAACGGCAATTCCAAGGCGTCGGAGGTTTACGCAGAGGGCGCGAAGATCAACGGCGAGATCGTTAGCGAGGGAGCGGTCAAGATCGGAGCCAGCACGGTAATTATCGGAAATATCACGGCTGTCAGCGCGGCTATCGCAGGCGCGGTGAAGGGCGATATTGACGTCAAAGGACCGGTGGTGCTGGACGCTTCCGCTATCGTGATGGGGAATATCAAGTCCAAGTCCGTACAGATCAACAACGGTGCCGTGATCGAGGGTATGTGCTCTCAGTGCTACGCGGATGTCAGCCCTACGGCTTTCTTTGAGGATTACAAGCCGGAGAAGAAGAAAACTAGCAAATAAGGCAGGAGATTGTTTATGCGCAGAATATTACTGAAATTGAGCGGTGAGGCGCTGGCGGGTGATCGGAAGACCGGATTTGACGAGGAGACCGTGCGGAAGGTGGCTCTGCAGGTAAAGGAATTGGTGGACGAGGGCATTCAGGTGGGTATCGTCATCGGCGGGGGCAATTTCTGGCGGGGGCGTTCCAGCGAGAATATTGACAGAACCAAGGCGGATCAGATCGGGATGCTGGCCACGGTGATGAACTGCATCTATGTCTCGGAGATTTTTCGTTCCGTGGGAATGATGACCAATGTCCTGACTCCCTTCGAGTGCGGGTCCTTTACAAAGCTGTTTTCCAAGGATCGCGCGAATAAATATTTTGCCAAAAATATGGTGGTGTTCTTTGCGGGGGGCACGGGGCATCCCTACTTCTCCACCGACACGGGAGTGGTGCTTCGGGCCATAGAGGTGGAGGCGGATGTGATTCTGCTGGCGAAATCTATCGACGGCGTGTACGACGACGACCCCATGAAGAACCCTAACGCCCGCAAGTTTGACGAGATCAGCATAGAGGATGTGATTGCCAGGAATTTACAGGTGGTGGACATGACGGCTTCCATTCTTGCCAGGGACAACGGTATGCCCATGTGGGTGTTTGGCATGAACGAGGAGAACAGCATTGTGAACGCGGTCAGGGGAAATTTCCGCGGCACAAAAGTTACTGTCTGACAGAGGAAAACAGGAGGAAATATGGACGCGAGATTAGAAGTATATGAAGACAAGATGAAAAAGACTTTTGATCATTTATCGACGGAGTATGCCGCTATCCGTGCGGGACGTGCCAATCCCCACGTATTGGATAAGCTGCGGGTGGATTATTATGGGACTCCCACCCCGATACAGCAGGTGGGGAATGTGACGGTGCCCGATGCGAGAGTGATCCAGATTGCGCCTTGGGAGAAGTCTTTGTTAAAGGCTATCGAGAAAGCCATTCAGACCTCCGATATCGGCATCAATCCCACCAACGACGGGAATGTGATCCGTCTGGTGTTCCCTGAACTCACGGAGGAGCGCAGAAAGGATCTGGTGAAGGATATTCGAAAGAAGGGTGAGGAAGGCAAGGTGGCTATCCGCAATATCAGGCGGGACGGGAACGACAGCTTTAAGAAGCTGGCCAAGGAGGAAGTCTCCGAGGACGAGATCAAGCAGCTTGAGACCCAGCTTCAAAAGCTTACCGACGGGTATATTAAGGATATTGACGCTTTGATCGAGAGCAAATCAAAGGAAATAATGACTGTGTAGCAGTTGTGGTGTTCTCTGTAGAGGCGGGGGCGGAGATGCGAAAGCGCTCCGTCCCCGCCTCTGTGGGAGAATGGTTGGAGGAAAGCGATGGAAGATAACTTGAAAATGCCCCGCCATGTGGCCATTATCTTAGACGGCAACGGACGCTGGGCCAAATCCAAGGGAATGCCCCGCAATTACGGACATATCCAGGGGGCCAAGACGGTGGAGACCATCTGTGAGGAGGCTTACCGCATGGGGATTCAATACCTGACGGTCTATGCCTTTTCCACGGAAAACTGGACGCGCCCTGACGATGAGGTGGAGGCCCTGATGAAGCTTTTGCGCAATTACATGAAGAACTGCCTGCAGACGGCGAAGAAAAATCGGATGTGCGTGCGCGTTCTGGGGGAGAAATCACGGCTGGACAATGATATCCGCACCCGCATCGAGGAATTGGAGGCCGCGACAAAGGACAACGACGGCCTGCATTTTCAGATTGCCATCAATTACGGCGGCAGAGACGAGATTGTCCGGGCCGCCAGGAAAGCGGCGGAGAAGGTGGCGAAGGGCGAATGGAGTCCGGAGGATATCACGGAGCAGTCCCTGGGAGGGCTCTTTGACACCGAGGGGATCCCTGAGCCTGATCTGCTGATCCGCACCTGCAATGAGCAGAGAGTATCCAATTTCCTGCTGTGGCAGATTGCCTACGCGGAATTTTATACCACGGAGGTTCCCTGGCCCGATTTCACAAAAGAAGAATTGCGGAGGGCTGTGGAAGCATATAATCATAGGAACAGAAAATACGGCGGCTTAAAGGAGGAGTAGGCTCATGTTTTGGACCAGGTTGGCCAGCGGTATCGTGCTGATAATCATAGCGTTTGCGTCTATGGCTTTCGGAGGACTTCCGCTGCTGCTCATTCTGCTGGCTATTTCTCTCGTGGCCTACAGGGAGCTCACCAAGGCGCTGCAGTGCGCCGTGGACGCGAAAAAATTAAATCTTCTGGAGTCGGTGGGCCTGTTGGGAGTGGCGGCCTACTACGGAGCCGTGTACGCCGGGAGAAACGGGGATTTGGGCGGGAACGCCCTCTATCTGCTGATGGTGACGGTGGGAGTGTTCCTGGCGGAGCTGTTTGTCTATGTGATTACCTTTCCCCGCTTTCGGGCGGCACAGGTGGAGGCGGCAGTCTTTTCCTTTCTGTACGGCCCTGTGATGCTGGCCTTTGTGTATCTCACCAGAGAGTCCGGTCAGGGGATCTATATGGTCTGGATGATTTTGATCAGCTCCTGGGGCTGTGACACCTGCGCCTATGTGGTGGGAAAGCTGATCGGCAGAAAGAAGATATTCCCCGTCTTAAGTCCCCACAAGTCTCTGGAGGGCTGTATCGGCGGCGTGGCGGGGGCGGCTCTGATCGGCGGCCTCTACGGGCATTTCTTTGTGGAAAAGGCTTTTCCGGATCAGACGGTGGCCTGGATCATCGCATTTATTTGCGGGGTGGGAGCCGTTATGAGCATGGTGGGAGATCTGGCGGCGTCCGCAGTCAAGCGAAACCACGATATCAAGGATTACGGCAGACTGATTCCCGGCCACGGGGGCATTATGGACCGATTTGACAGCATGATTGTCACCGCTCCCATGACTTATTTTTTGACAGTGCTCATGCTGAGGCTATGAGCGAAAATCTGCGCCTTCGGCGGCAGAGCAAAAGAGGCAGGACAGCGTGAGAAGCATTTCAAACGCTTTCAGCAAAGCTGTGACATGGAGTATAGTATGAAAAATATAGCGATTTTAGGCTCTACAGGTTCCATCGGAACACAGACTCTGGAGGTGGCTCGGGCCAATCCGGAGCTTAAGGTGCTTGCCCTGGCGGCGGGGGCAAATGTGGAGAGAATGGAGGAGCAGGTCCGGGAGTTTCATCCTCTGGTAGCGGGGATGTGGAGCGAGGAGGCGGCCGCGGATTTGAGGGCCCGGGTGGCCGATCTGCCTGTGCGGGTGGTGTCCGGCATGGAAGGGCTTCTGGAAATTGCGGTTTTGCAGCAGACGGAGGTATTGGTCACCGCCATCGTGGGTATGATTGGTATCAGACCCACCATTGCGGCCATAGAGGCGGGCAAGGATATTGCCCTGGCCAACAAGGAGACGCTGGTGACGGCGGGGCATATCATTATGCCCTTGGCGAAGGCCTGCGGGGTGTCGATACTGCCGGTGGACAGTGAGCACAGCGCCATCTTTCAGTCTTTAAACGGCGAACCGAAAAGCCGTGTGTCCCGGATATTGCTCACGGCCTCGGGAGGGCCCTTCCGAGGCAGAAGCCGGGAAGAGCTTCGGAATATACGGGTGGAGGATGCCCTGAAGCATCCCAACTGGTTTATGGGACACAAGGTGACCATAGATTCCTCAACTCTGGTCAACAAGGGTCTGGAGGTCATGGAGGCCAGATGGCTCTTTGACGTAGGGCTTGACCGGATTCAGGTGGTGGTGCATCCTCAGAGCATTATTCATTCCGCCGTGGAATACGTGGACGGCGCGGTTATGGCTCAGCTTGGGACGCCCGACATGAAGCTTCCCATTCAATACGCGCTGTTTTATCCCGACAGAAGGCCCATGGCCGGCAAGCGGGTGGATCTGTTTGAACTGGGGCAGCTCACCTTCGAGAAGCCGGACGCGGAGACCTTTACCGGCCTGAAGCTGGCCTACAGGGCTGCGGAGGCGGGGGGCAGTATGCCCACGGTGTACAATGCGGCCAACGAGAGGGCGGTGGGGCTGTTCCTGGAAAAGCGTATCGGCTATCTGCAGATTACGGAGCTGATAGAGGATGCCATGAGCCGGCACAGGGTGATAGAGAATCCTGGGGTGGAGCAGATTCTGGAGACGGAGGCCTCCGTGAATGAATGGATTGCAGAAAAAATATCGGAGAGGTGAAAGTATACTAAATGGTTACATTGATATTGTTTATTGTAATCTTTGGGGTGGTGGTGATATCTCATGAGTTCGGCCATTTTCTCATCGCAAAGATGAACGGAATCCATGTGGTGGAGTTTGCCATAGGTATGGGGCCGAGCCTGTTTTCTTTTCACAGGGGAGATACCAAGTATTCTCTGAAGCTCTTTCCCATAGGCGGGGCCTGTATGTTTGAGGGTGAGGACGGCCTGGAGGCCAAGGAGGGGGAAATCGGAGAGGGGTCCTTCCTGAAAGCCAGCGTTTGGGGCAGAATCTCTACGGTGGCGGCAGGGCCCTTCTTTAACTTTATCCTGGCCTTTGTCATCGCTCTGGTGATGGTTAATTTGATCGTGATCAGAGATCCTGTGGCTACGGAGGTGCTCCCGGAGGGCGCGGCCATGGCGGCGGGGCTGGAGGACGGGGACCGCATTGTAGCCCTGAATGGGGAGCGGGTTTATCTCTACGAGGAAATCCAGTTGTTCACCCAGCTCTATACGGGAGGCGACGTGAAGGTGGAGTACGAGCGAGACGGCGTTAGATACAGCACGGTGCTGGTTCCTCAGCTTGATGAGGCCACGGGCAGGTATATGCTGGGGATTTCCAATGCGGATTTTGTGGAGCTGTCGGGCTTCGACGGGCTGAAATACGCCTGGTATGAGATGCGCTACAGCATCAGAATGACCTACAAGAGTCTGGGAATGCTCCTTCGGGGGAAGGTCACCCGGGAGGATGTGGCGGGACCTGTGGGCATTGCGGTAAATTTGGTGGGCAAGACCTACGAGAACACCAAGGAGTACGGCTGGCAGAATGTGATGGTGAATATGCTGAATATCACGCTTATGCTGTCGGTGAATCTGGGGATTCTCAATCTGCTTCCCATTCCGGCCCTGGACGGGGGAAGAATTGTGTTTTTGCTTCTGGAGATCATTCGCGGAAAGCCCATTCCCCCGGAGAAGGAGGGCATGGTACACTTTGTCGGTCTCATGTTTTTTATGGTATTGATGGTGCTTTTGCTTTTCAACGACTTGTCGAATATTTTTATGTGATGGTGATACATTTTGCAGGCAAATACGCTGGCGCCCAAGCGGCGCCCGAATTTGTTACGGGGATATAAAACAGCCGCAGTGGTCCGGATGGCAGAGCGTTTTGTTGAATTCCGCCAGGGCGATCTCTGCGGACATCCGGTCAGGTAAGCCGCCCGGTTTATCATAGACCGGGTATCCCCCCATGGACAAATTTCCTTGCAATTTCTCCCGGTCTGTGTTATAAGTGAATTATCTTATTCTTTGGGACCCTTCGGTCCGTTTTTCCAAGATTACAACATGAAAGATATTTGTGGAAGCATTGCCGCGGCCTGTTCTTCCGCCTATGGGGAGAGGGGATTACTTGCGGTATCCGGCACATTTTAGCTGCGAGGAGGATTACTATGCGATACTGGACAAGCTATTTCCGGGAAGGGCCGGAGGGAGAGACTGCGCTGACCTTGCAGCAGGCCACCAGAATCCGGGGGCGAGTGCCCCTGGCGCTGGCCTGTGTCTGCGGGGAGGATTTGCCCGGGGGAGACCTGGGGAAGGGCGGCGGAGCCGGGGAGGCTTTCTGCCTTGGGCTGACGGACTGGTTTCACGGGAGGGTACTGGCCCGGCGGGATCCGGAGCCGGACTTTGAGGCCTACGGGAGGGAGCTTCAAGGCATGGCCCGGGGAGGCGGCTTTTCCGCGGCCGGGATTCTGTGCGTGAGAGATCGCTTTTTGCTCTTTTACCGGGGGAAGCAGCGGATTTGTCTGATTCATTCCAGGTTCCTCCGGCCCGCCGTAAAACTGCTGTCCCCGGGGGCGGGGGAGGCGCTGGGGACTAAAGTGGGATGTCTGGAGCCGGGGGTGGGAATCTTATGCGGCACGGAAAGGTTTTACCGGGGGATTGGGGATAAGGAGCTGGGGGGCTGTCTTTTCCCCGGGGCCATCGGAAGCCGGAGACAGGCGGCGAGGCGCCTGACGGAACTGGGGCGTTACGGAGGCTTGGGGATCCGGGGGCGCTGCGGGGCGGGGGAGGATGGAAAAGCCTGCTCCAGGGCGGCCGTGTTTGTGATGGCCGTGGAGGAGAAGGGGTGTGACGGGGATTGAATGGGAATTGCCATGAGCGGGTCCGGCCTTGAATCAGGCCGGCGCTTTGTAAGCCTGGGTGTAAGTGGATCTGGTCGTGAAGCGTGCTGACTGCGCGCCGGGACGGCAGTGAAGACCGGCGGCTGTGCAGAAAAACAGGGGCGGCAGGAAGGAGGAAATATATGGCGGAGGGGGTTGCAGCGGATTGGGGGAGCGGTTTCAGGGAGAAAATTTTTGACAGTCTGGACAGCAGAGGTTACCGGGTTCTCGGCTGTGTGGGGGAGGGATCCTTCTCCCGGGTGTACCGCGTGAGGGAGCGGGGGGACGAAAGGGTATTCGCCTGCAAGGTAAGCGGACAGGAGCGGCTCTGGCAGAGGGAGCGGGATTTTTTTCAAAGAGTCCTGGGGCTCGGGACGGAGGACGGATGCCGAGGGAAGGAGGGACGCGGCGGGGGAGACGGGAGAGGGCTGTTTCCGGGATTTTACCGGTGCTGGCGGGAGGAAGAGCTTTTTTTCCTGGTGACGGAGTATATTCCCGGGCAAAGCCTGGGAGAGCTGATGAGACGAAGGGGGCGCCTGACCCAGAGACAGGCGCTTCGCATAGGAATCAGGCTGGCCCAGGGGCTTTGCGACCTGGAGGAGCGGGGGATAGTGTATCGGGATTTGAAGCCGGACAATGTCATAGTCTGCGAGGACGGGGAGCTTAAGCTGATCGATTTCGGGTGTGTGTGCCCGCGGTGGGATGGGGAGCTTTTTTCTCCAAGAGGGGAGGGGCTTGCAGGGACATACGGCTATGCTCCGCCGGAACAGATGAGACTGCCGGATCCTGAGGCAGAGGCTTTGCCGGGGGCATACAGTGATGTGTACGCCCTGGGAAGACTGCTGCACTACCTGCTGACGGGGGACGACCCCTGCCGTCCTCCCTTTGAAAAGCCGCCCATACGCCGCTATGACCGCAGGTTTAGCAGGGAACTGGAGGACATGATACGGGATTGCGTGAGGAGGGACAGCCGGGAGCGGCCTCCGGCCATGAGGCGCGTGCTGCAGAGGATGTGTGCGCTGGAAGGCGGAAGGGGGCGGCGGGGGACGGCGGGCACGGGTGGCCCGCGGCGGCGAAAGGCGGAATATATTTATGACAAGTGTGTGCTAAAGACGAAAAACAGTTGTTTTTAAAATATGCATATGTTATAATTTGGGAAGAAACAATTGTTTTGACAGTGCAGAGGAGATAAGAGAAGATGGGGCAAGAGGAAAGAATCACGGCTGCCCGTTTTTGGAGCATCATTAATATTCTGGATCCCAGCATGGATGATTATCTGTATATTTATGATCTGCAGAACGATCTTTATTGTATTTCTCCCAGAGCTTTGGAGCGTTTTATGATTCCCCGCAGTCAGTTTCATGACGTCTCGGGGACGTGCTCCCAGTTTGTCTATCCTCCCGATGTGAAGGCGCTTCAGGAAGACCTGGAGAAAATCTTCAACAACGAGAAATCCGTCCACGATATTGAATACCGCTGGCTGGACAGGGAGGGCAATCCTGTCTGGATTAACTGTAAGGGACAGGTGACCCACGACGAGCAGGGAAGGCCGGAGTTTCTGGTGGGCTGTATCAATGAGATCGGAAGGAAGCAGCGCGCGGACAATACCAGCGGCGCCATGCGTGAGACCAGCCTGCAGAGGGAATTGGAGAGATACGCAAAAGAACGGCTGGACGGCTATATTTTGAGAGTTGGAATAGACAATTTTAAGGAGATCAATGAGAACCGCGGAATTGATTACGGCGACATGATTCTGCGAAAGACCGCGGAATGCATTGAGGAGACGCTGGAGCCGGGACAGAAATTCTACCGCATTGTGGCGGATGAGTTTATTGTGCTGGACGTGACCGAGGGCCACGGCGATAGGGAGGCGGTGCAGCTCTACAAGAAGATCCGGGGGGTGATAGACTATTTTATCGCGGAGAACCACTACGAGGTTTTCTACACCATATCCGGGGGGGTTATGGCTTTTAGCAAGGTGAAGAACCATGCTTACGGCAATCTGATGAAGCTGTCCGAGTTTGCCCTCAACGAGGCGAAGAACCGCGGCAAGAACCAGCATTATATCTACGATCTGGAGGACTACAAGAAATTTCTCTACAGGCGCAAGCTGATCAAGACTCTGCGCCAGGCGGTGAACAATCAGTGCGAGGGATTTGAGGCTTATTTTCAGCCCATCGTGAATATTTCGGGGAAGAAGCTGATAGGCGCGGAGACTCTGCTGAGATTCTATGACCAGGAGATGGGGGTGATTCCCCCCACTGAGTTTATCCCTCTTCTGGAGGAGAGCGGTTTGATCATACCCGTGGGGAGATGGGTGTTGGAGCAGGCGGTGGCTGCCTGCAGCAGGATTCAGGAGAAAATTCCCGGTTTTCGGGTGTCGGTGAATCTCTCTTATATCCAGGTCTTAAAGAGCAAGGTTCTCAGTGTGATTTTGGATTTGGTGCGGCAGTATGATTTAGCGCCGGGCAGCCTGATGATAGAGCTGACGGAGAGCGGTTTTTTGGAGTCAAACGAGAATTTTATCAGTTTTTGTCAGGAGCTGCGCAGGAACGGGATTTTGCTGGCGCTGGACGATTTCGGCACCGGGTATTCCAACTTTCACTATCTGTACAATCTGAATCCCGACACCATTAAAATCGACCGTTCCTTCACGGCCATGGCGCTGCAGAACCCAAACGAGTACAATCTGCTTCAGCATATGGTGGCTATGACCCACAGCATCAACCTAAAGTTATGCATCGAGGGCGTGGAGACGGATCAGGAGCTGCAGAAGATCAGCAAGATGGATCCGGATTATATACAGGGGTATTATTTCGGGAAGCCCTGCCCTTACGAGCAGTTTTTGGAGGATCACGTGAGGGCGGGAGAGCTTCTTGAACTAAAATGATAAAGAGAAAGAGGAGAGAGATTATGCGTTTTTTTATTGACACCGCAAAGGTTGAGGACATCAAAAAGGCAAACGATATGGGAGTGATCTGCGGCGTGACCACAAATCCTTCGTTAATTGCCAAGGAGGGCAGAGTGTTCGAGGAAGTGATCGCTGAGATTGCGGCCATTGTGGACGGACCTATCAGCGGAGAGGTGAAGGCCACCACCGTGGACGCGGAGGGGATGATCGCGGAGGGGCGCGCCATCGCAGCCATTCATCCCAATATGGTGGTAAAGATTCCCATGACGATGGAGGGATTGAAGGCCTGCAAGGCTCTCACCGCTGAGGGTATCAAGACCAATGTGACGCTGGTGTTCAGCGCAAACCAGGCTCTGCTGGCGGCGCGGGCGGGTGCCACCTATGTGTCTCCCTTCCTGGGACGTCTGGATGACATCAGCCAGAGAGGCGTGGACCTGATCCGGGAGATCGCCGAGATCTTTTCGGTGGCCGGGCTGGAAACTCAGATTATTGCGGCCAGTGTGCGCAACACCATCCATGTGACGGACTGTGCTCTGGCGGGGGCCGATATCGCTACGGTTCCCTATTCCGTGATCGAGCAGATGGTGAAGCATCCTCTGACCGACGCGGGTATCGCAAAGTTCCAGGCGGATTACAAGGCCGTGTTTGGAGAGTAGGACAGATACATAGAAAAGCTGCTGCACCGGAGATTTCCAGTGCAGCAGCCTTTTTTCATTATTCGGTCTCGATCCTCTCGGGGAGCCTTAGTTCATGAAAATTTATTTCATGGACTCCTCCTGCTTCTTGATCATCCGACGAACCATCTCGCCGCCGATGCTGCCCGCCTCGCGGGAAGTCAGATCGCCGTTGTAGCCCTCCTTCAGGTTTACGCCAAGCTCGGATGCGATCTCGGTCTTGAAACGATCCATAGCTGCCTTTGCCTCGGGAACCTCTACTCTATTACTTCTGCTTGCCATTTGTTCTCACCTCCGTAAATCATTTTCTTTTTACTCTATCTTCAAGATAAGCACCGCAAATGCTTATCCTGAAAATAATCCGGTTAAGCCTTTGCAATCACTTATCTTGATGTTAGTATTAACAGGGTCAAAGAAAATATGATGGAAACTTTTGCAAGTTTGTGTTATGATATTTTCTGAGACCGCAAAGCTTTGGCTGCGCGGAATCGCTGCATTCTGACTGATCTGTGAAGGCCGTCCGGATTGAGCTCGCCGGAGGTTCTGAGAGATAAGGTGTTTTTTTTGTACCTTGGAGGGCAGATGCGGAACTTATAAAAAGGAGGTTCCCTATGAGAGGAAAAGTAAAATTTAAAAAATGGGCGGCGGCCGGTGTGATGACCGCGCTGCTGTGCGGGCTGCTTGCCGGGTGCAGACAGGACGGGCAAAGCGCCGGGACCGGAGAAAAGGGTTCGGCGGCGGGAGCTGCGTCGGGGGAAGAAAAGGTACAGGTGCGGGTGGGAGCGCTGAAGGGACCCACCTCCATCGGGCTTTTAAATTTGATGGAAGACTCGAAGCAAAATGAGACGGCCAACGAATACAATCTCCAGATGGCCACGGCGGCGGACGAAATCCTTCCCCTGATGGTGAAGGGCGATCTGGATATCGCGCTGGTTCCCGCAAATGTGGCAGGTGTGCTGTACCAGAAGACGGAGGGTAATGTCTGTGTGATTGACATCAATACTCTGGGGGTATTATATATGGTGTCGGGGGACCTTTCGGTGACTCAGGTCGCCGATCTGAAGGGACGGACGGTGTATCTGACAGGCAAGGGAACCACACCGGACTATTGTCTGCAGTATCTTTTGAAGGAGAACGGTGTGGATGCCAGGGACTGTACCCTGGAGTACAAATCCGAGGCCACGGAGGTGGCGGCGCTGCTTTCGGAGGATACGAATGCCATCGGACTGCTTCCCCAGCCTTTCGCGACGGTAGCCTGCGGGCAGAACGAAGCGCTGTCCCAGGTTTTGGATATGAATGAGGAGTGGAACCGGATTCTGGGGAGCGGTATGGTGACGGGAGTCACCGTGGTGAGGAGAGCCTTTTTGGAGGAGCATCCGGAGGCCGTGGCGGCTTTTCTTGCGGAACATGGAGACAGCGCCCTGGCAGCGTCGGAGGATGTGGAGAGGACGGCTGAACTGGCGGTGGAGGCGGGCATCATAGCAAAAGAGCCCATAGCTTTGGCGGCCATACCCAAGTGCAATATCGTCTGTATCACCGGGGAGGAGATGAAAGAGGCGCTGTCCGGTTATCTGGAGGTGCTGTACGGTCTGGAGCCCGCCTCTGTGGGTGGCGCGCTGCCGGCGGAGGATTTTTATTTTATTCCGTAAATATAGATACCATTGGGAGGATGCCGTATGAAGGGTCAGGGAGGAAAAAGGCTGCTTATCATTTTGTTCTGGCTGTTTCTGTGGCATCTTCTGGCCCTGTGGGTAGGCAACAAAATCATGCTGGCAACGCCCCTGGAGGCCCTGGGAGCGCTTTTAAAAATGCTGCCGGAGAAGGAGTTTTGGCAGGCGGTTCTGGGGAGCCTGCTGCGCATAACCGCAGGCTTCCTCTGGGGGGCGGCTGCCGGGGCGGCGTTTGCTGTGGCGGGCAGCCGTTTTCGGCCTCTGGAGGAGCTTTTGTCCCCTGTGATGGGACTTTGCAAGGCAGTCCCGGTGGCATCCTTCGTGGTGCTGTTTTTGATTTGGTGGGGTTCCTCCTTCCTGGCGGTGGCCGTCTGCTTTCTCATGGTGTTTCCCAATATTTATCTGAATATGCTTGCGGGATTAAAGAGCGCCGACAGGCGGCTTTTGGAGATGGCGGAGGTGTTTCGGCTGCCTTTTTTAAAACGTTTCTTCTATATATACAGACCTGCCTTGAAACCCTTTTTGCTGAGCGGACTGAAAATATCCCTGGGGATGAGCTGGAAGTCGGGGGTGGCGGCGGAGGTCATCGGCATGCCGGATTGTTCCATCGGGGAGAGGCTATATCTGGCGAAGGTTTATCTGGAGACCGACAGGGTCTTTGCCTGGACGGCGGCAGTGATACTGCTTAGCTTTGGCTTCGAGAGGCTGGTGCTTGGGCTGGCGGGGCGGTTCTTCGCCTGGAAGCCGGGATTTGCGGCAGCTCAGACTCCGGACAGGGGAGACGGGGCCGGGGAAAAGGCAAAACCTGTGGTGTGCAGCAAGGTGGACAAGGCTTACGGCAAAGAGCCCGTTATCCGGGGACTTTCCCGGGTCTATGAGCCCGGAAAAATATACTGCCTGACTTCCCCCTCAGGGAGCGGGAAGACCACCTTATTTCGTCTGCTGTGCGGATTGGAGCAGCCGGACAGCGGCGAAATTTCGGGACCGGAGCGCTTCTGCGTGCTCTTTCAGGAGGACCGGCTCTGTGAGGATTACAGCGCCCTGGAAAATGTGGAGCTGGTGACAGGGGGAGGGGAGGAGGCAAAGGAGAGGGCCAGAGAGGCCCTTTTAGCCCTTCTGCCCGGGGAAGCTCTTGATAAACCCTGCGGACAGCTAAGCGGCGGTATGAAACGCCGGGTGGCTCTGGTACGGGCCATGGAGGCGGAGGGAGACTGTGTCCTTTTGGACGAGCCCTTTGCAGGGCTGGACGGTGAGGCCAGGGCCAGGGCGGAGAATTATATTCGCGAGAGGCAGCGGGGGCGGGTTGTGATAATAGCGACTCACATCCTATGAGCCGCCGGGATCGGTTCTTTGGAGTTTGCGCAGACCAAGGAGAGAGGAAGAGACAGGGGGTATACTATATGGGAGACCACAATTCGGAATGCAGAATCGCTCTGGTGGGCATTATGGTGGAGGACGGGGACAGCGTAGCGCGGATCAACGGTCTTTTGCATGAATACGGCGGTTATATTATAGGCAGGATGGGCATACCTTATCAGGAGAAGGGGGTAAGCGTGATCAGCGTGGTGATGGATGCGCCTCAGTCCGCGGTGAGCGCTCTGACGGGAAAGCTTGGCATGCTGCCGGGGGTTACCTGTAAGTGCCTTTACGGAAAACGGTAATTTGCTGTTGTCATTTTCCTTCATTTATGCTATAATTGCAAAATGATTGTGACTGTGGGCGTGTTCGTCGAGGCAGTTACCATGAAGGAGGAAATGTAACAATGAGTTTACAGGTAGAAAAGTTAGAGAACAATATGGCAAAGCTGACCATCGAAGTGCCCGCAGAGAAACTGAAGAAGGCGATTGAGGAAGCGTATCAGAAAAGCAGGGGACGCATCAGCATTCCCGGCTTCCGCAAGGGTAAGGCGCCCCGCAGGATGATCGAGCAGATGTATGGGAAGGAGATCTTTTACGAGGATGCCGCCAACGATTTGATGCCCGAGGCTTACGAGGAGGCGCTGGAGGAGTGTACGGAGGATGTGGTTTCCGCTCCCAAGGTGGCGGTGGTGCAGCTCGAGGAGGGAAAGCCCTTCATCTTTACCGCCGAGGTAGCCTTAAAGCCTGAGGTAACTCTGGGACAGTACAAGGGAATCAAAGTGGACAAGGCCGATCTGACCGTGACCGACGAGGAGGTTGCCGCGGAGATAGAAAAGGAGCGCGAGAACAATTCCCGCCTCATCTCTGTGGAGGACAGGCCGGTTGAGGACGGCGACATGACGGTCCTGGATTTTGAGGGATTTATTGACGGCGTGGCTTTCGAGGGAGGCAAGGGCGAGGATTATTCCCTGACCATCGGGTCCGGCACCTTTATTCCGGGATTTGAGGAGGCTCTCATCGGCGCGGTGATCGGTGAGGAGACGGATGTGAACGTGACCTTCCCGGAGGATTACCAGGCCGAGGAATTGGCGGGAAAGGCCGCCGTGTTCAAGTGTACGGTGAAGGAGATCAAGGAGAAGGAGCTGCCTGAGCTGGACGACGAGTTTGCCGGGGAGGTATCGGAGTTTAACACCCTGGACGAGTACAGGGAGGATGTGAAGAAGAAGCTGGCCGACAGGAAGGCTTCCGCGGCGAGAGACGCCAAGGAGGAGGCCGTGGTCGACGCTATCATAGCGGATGCCAAAATGGATATCCCCGACGCTATGCTGGAGACCCAGCAGAGGCAGATGATGGAGGACTTTGCCCAGCGGATTCAGTCCCAGGGCCTGTCCATGGATCAATATATGAAGTTTACCGGTCTGACCAGACAGGCAATGCTGGATCAGGTTAAGCCCCAGGCGTTAAAGAGAATACAGTCCCGTCTGGTTCTGGAGGCCGTTGTGGCCGCAGAGAAGATAGAGGCCTCCGACGAGGAGTTCGAGAAGGAGATCGGCACCATGTCTGAGGTTTACCAGGTGGAGCCCGACAAGGCAAAGGAGCTTTTGGGCGAGAAGGGCGCCAGACAGGTGAGGGAGGATATCTGCATCAGGAAGGCGGTGGAGTTCGTGGTGGAGAACGCCGAGGAGACCGAGGCCGTTTAGAACAAGGAGGAATAACATGAGTTTAGTGCCTTATGTCATTGAGCAAACCAGCAAGGGCGAGAGGTCCTATGATATCTATTCGAGGCTTTTAAAGGACAGGATTATCTTCCTGGGAGAGGAAGTCAACGACACCAGCGCCAGCATTGTGGTGGCACAGCTTCTGTTTTTGGAGGCTGAGGACCCCGAGAAAGATATCCATCTTTATATCAACAGCCCGGGAGGCAGCGTGACGGCGGGACTGGCTATCTATGACACCATGCGGTATATCAAATGCGACGTATCCACGGTCTGCATCGGTATGGCAGCCAGCATGGGAGCCTTTCTGCTGGCAGGCGGAGCCAAGGGCAAGAGATATGCGCTGCCCAACGCCGAGGTCATGATTCATCAGCCCTTGGGCGGCACCCAGGGGCAGGCGACGGAGATCGAGATCGCCGCAAAGCATATTCTGCGGACGAAGGAGAAGCTGAACCGTATGCTGTCGGAGAACACGGGCAGAGACTACGAGACCGTCTGTGCGGACACGGAGCGCGACAACTGGAAAAGCGCCGAGGAGGCCTGCGAGTACGGTCTGATTGACAAGGTAATCACATTCCATGACGTTCAGAAATAAGACAGGAGTATAAGAATGGCTGGCAAAAATTCGGACAATAGCATTAGATGTTCCTTTTGTAACAAGGCGCAGAGCCAGGTCCGCAAGTTGATTGCGGGGCCTGCGGGAGTCTATATCTGTGACGAGTGCGTGGATATCTGTGCCGATATTCTGGAGGAGGAGCTGGAGGATCTGGAGGAGGAGGAAACGCCCCATGCGGACATCAAGCTTCTGAAACCCAAGGAGATCAAGACCTTTCTGGATGACTATGTCATAGGCCAGGAGGAGGCAAAGAAGGTTCTGTCGGTGGCTGTCTACAATCACTACAAGAGAGTTACGGCCCCCAAGGATCTGGATGATGTGGAGCTCCAGAAGAGCAATATCATCATGGTGGGTCCCACCGGTTCCGGGAAGACCTATCTGGCCCAGACACTGGCTAAGATCATCAATGTGCCCTTCGCCATAGCGGACGCCACCACACTGACGGAGGCCGGCTACGTGGGCGAGGATGTGGAGAATATTCTTCTGAAGTTGATACAGGCGGCCGACTACGATGTGGAGCGGGCGCAGTACGGCATCATTTATATCGATGAGATCGACAAGATCACCAAGAAGGGGGAGAATGTCTCCATCACCCGCGACGTGTCCGGGGAGGGCGTGCAGCAGGCTCTGTTAAAGCTGGTGGAGGGCACCGTAGCCAGTGTGCCTCCCCAGGGTGGAAGGAAGCATCCCCACCAGGAGCTGATTCAGATAGACACCACCAATATCCTGTTTATCTGCGGCGGGGCCTTTGACGGGCTGGAGAAGATCGTGGAGTCCAGACTGGACCGCAAGACCATCGGATTTAACACGGAGGGGACGGTAAAGTCCACCAAGGAGCTGAGCGATCTGCTGCAGGAGGTGGTTCCCCAGGATTTGGTTAAATTCGGTCTGATCCCGGAGTTTGTGGGCCGCGTTCCCATCTGCGTCTCCTTGAACGGCCTGGACAGGGAGGCTCTTGTCAGGATTCTCCAGGAACCCAAAAACGCGTTGATCAAACAGTACCAGAAGCTCTTCGACATGGATGAGGTGGAGCTGACCTTTGAGCCCGGGGCCGTGGAGGCTATCGCCGACAAGGCCTTTGAGAGAAAGACCGGGGCCAGGGGACTTCGCTCCATCGTGGAGAGCGTTATGATGGATACCATGTATGAAATACCCTCCGACGAATCGGTGGACCGCTGTATCGTCACCAAGGAGGCCGTGGAGGGCACCGTGGAGCCGTTGACGGTTCACCGGGAGGAATTGAGGAAGGCTCGCTGATCATGGCGCGGGCCAAGTGGAACTGAGAGGGAACAGAGTAAAACGCCGCCGCAAGAGACGGCGTTTTCTGTACAGTCAATTATCCCGCAGCAAGCTTAAGGGGCGCCCATCTTGCAGCGCGGCACAGTTGCGGGGTATCATCTGACCCTGGCGGCATTCGCCAAATGCCCGTGCAGGCACGGCGCTTGGCTCAATGTTCGCGGGAATGAAAGGGAGACGGCATGGTAATTAAAAATGTGAGCCTGGAGACGGTATGCGGCATCACCAGCAGGCTTCCGGAGAATCTGCATCCGGAAGTTGCTTTCGCGGGCAAGAGCAACGTGGGAAAATCTTCCCTGATCAATGCCCTGATGAACCGAAAGGCATTGGCCCGCACCAGCGCTCAGCCGGGCAAGACACAGACGATAAATTATTATAATGTCAACGATGAAGTGTATTTCGTGGATTTGCCGGGCTACGGTTATGCCCGGGCCAACGAGGCGGTCAAGGCCCAGTGGGGAAAAATGGTGGAGAGATATCTGCACAAATCCAGACAGCTACGGACCGTATTTCTTCTGATCGACATCCGGCACGCCCCCTCGGAGAACGACCGCATGATGTATGAGTGGGTGCGGGAGCAGGGGTATCCGCCCGTGATCATCGCCACCAAGCTGGACAAGATCAAGCGCAGTCAGGTGAAGAAGCAGACGGAGCTTATCCGCAGCACTCTGGGAATCCGGGGGGAGGCTCTGATTATTCCCTTTTCCGCCCAGACCAAGCAGGGCAGGGAGGAAATATATGAGATAATAGATCATATGATAGAGGAAGCCGGTACCGCGGAACCGGAGGAAGGAAACCTATGAGGAAATATGTGAAGGCTCTGACTAACCTGGCGGTGGCCCTGGTGGTCTTTCTGCTGGTTGTCCTGCTGCTGCCCAGGCTTTTGATTTTCTTCTCGCCCTTTGTGGCAGGGTGGCTGATCGCGTGGATTGCGTCGCCGTTAGTGCGTTTCTTTGAGGAGCGGCTCAAGATCAAGCGTAAGGCGGGGAGCGCTTTTGTGATCATAGTGGTGATCGGGCTGGTGGTGTTCACCATCTACCTGGTGGGCGCCAGACTGGTGCATGAGGTGGGAGGCCTGGTCCAGGAGCTGCCCGAGATGTGGAAGGGAGCGGAGGAGGACTTCGCGGAAATCGGCAGAAATCTGGAGGTGGTGTACAACAGGCTTCCCCTGGATGTGAGGATAAAGCTCACGGAGTTATCGGATCAGGTGGGAAGCTATATGGGAGACATCCTGGGCGAGCTCAGCAGTCCGACCATTGCGGCAGTGGGAAATTTTGCCATGCGTCTGCCCTCCGTGATCATCGCTGTAATCATGGCTCTTCTTTCCGCCTATTTTTTTGTGGCGGAGAAGAATACGGTAATGGAGTGGCTGAGGAGACATCTCCCGGCGGCGGTTATGTCCCGCTACCGCATTGTGCGCCACAGTCTGGTGAAGGCGGTGGGAGGCTATCTGAAGGCCCAGCTTCGCATTGAGGTGTGGATGTATCTGCTCCTGGTGATCGGACTGTCCGTGCTGCAGGTGAAGCACACGCTGTTGATTTCCCTGGGCATTGCCTTTCTGGATATGCTGCCCTTTTTCGGAACGGGAACCGTCATGGTGCCCTGGGCGGTCATCAAGATACTCAGCGCGGACTATAAGATGGCGGTGGGGCTTCTGATCATCTGGGGGGTGGGGCAGTTGGCCAGACAGGTGATCCAGCCCAAAATAATGGGAGATTCCATGGGTATGCCGCCCCTGCCCACTCTGATTCTCCTTTACATCGGCTACCGCTTGAGCGGTGTGCTGGGAATGATCGTGGCGGTGCCGATCGGATTGGTGGTGCTGAATATGTATGAGGAGGGAGCCTTTGATACCACCAGGAACAGTTTTCTCATCCTTCTGTCAGGTCTCAACAGCTTCCGCAGGCTGGGTGAGGAGGATCTGACCGTAGTGCGGGAGATGCAGGCCAGGGAGCGTCAGAAATTCCGCGAGCTGGAGGAGCTTAACTCCCAGGAGCGCAGAGAGAGGGAGGAGCGCCGCATACAGGAGAGGGAGAGACGCAGGGCCGGAGGAAAACGGGGACGCGGAGGACGTAAATAAAATAAAGATTTTTTGAAACTTTTTGCCTTCAAAATGAGTCTATTATTTTGAAGGCATTATTTTTATGAAAATAAATAATTCTTATAAAATATGATGCAAAAAGTTTGCAAACAAGTATTAGAATGGGAACTGTCATAAAAACAAGAAAAGGGTCTTACTTTGGATATAGATTTGGATTTCTGAATTAAAGGAAAGGAGTATGCGAAATGACAAAGACTATTTTGGTGTTTAACAACAGTACGGGGATTATGGACCGTATGGCGCCCCTGTTTACGGGAGAGGGCCTGAAAATGGTTCAGGTGTCCACCGTGGAGGAATTACATCAGAACCTGGAGCGAAAGACGGTTCATTTGATGCTGATAGATGTGGAATTGGAGGCGGAGGGCTGGGGCAACGGCATTGAGCTGATCGCGGGACTGCGAAAGAGAAGCAGCGTTCCCATTATCATAGTTTCCCGCCAGACGGCGGAAACCGCCAAGATTATGGCTTTAAACTCCGGCGCGGACGATTATGTGACGGTGAGCTGTAATCCCCTGGAGCTCCTGGCACGGGTGAAATCTCAGCTTCGCCGCTACACCCAGCTTGTGAATGTGCGGGAGACCATAAACTGTATCTACAGGATAGACGGCCTTGAGGTAAACGATGTGCAGAGGACCGTTTATGTGGACGGCCGGGAGGTGAAGCTGACCCCCATCGAGTATAAGATTCTGCGGCTTTTGGTACAGGAGAGGGGAAAGGTACTCTCCATCAGTCAGATTTACGAGTCCATCTGGCATATGCAGGCCATCGGCGCGGACAACACCATCGCCGTACATATCCGTCACATCCGTGAGAAGATTGAGAATAATCCCAGGGAGCCCAGGTATCTGAAGGTGGTGTGGGGAACCGGGTACAAGGTGGGTTGACAAACCTCGGACAGGCCTGTAAGATAAAAATGTAATAATTTCGGGCGGAAAGACGAGGTATCCAGAATGGAAAGTTTGCAGGCAGAGGAAAAAGCCGGGGAGCAGCAGCCCCAGGCGGTGCGGGGAGGGCTCTCCGGAAGTACGCTGAAATTGATTGCTGTGATCACCATGCTCATCGACCATATCGGCGCAACGGTGTTTGCCAGAATGATTATCACAGGCAGCTATAGGTTTGGACCGGGACACACCGCTGTGGTGGAGGACCACGCTGCCCTCTATATGGTCTATACGACCATGCGGCTCGTCGGAAGGATTGCCTTTCCGATCTACTGCTTTCTTCTGGTGGAGGGCTTTCAGAAGACCCGCAATGTGAAGAAATATGCCCTGCGGCTGGGAGCGTTTGCTTTGGTGTCGGAGCTTCCCTTTGATCTGGCCTTTAATGCCAAAGTCTTGGAGTTTGGCTATCAAAACGTGTTTTTTACTCTCTTTCTGGGTCTGCTTGCCATGATGGCGGTGGACTGGGTGACGAAGAGGAGCTGGACGGAAAACAGGGTTCTGAACGATGTTCTGCGCTATGGGCTGGCGGCCCTTGCCATCGGGGCCGGGGGAATGGCGGCCATGGCCCTTAGGACGGATTACGGCGCCACAGGGGTGGCTTGCATTATGATTCTGTATGTCACCAGAAGGAAAAAGCCGGTGCAGATGGCGGCGGGAGCCGTTTCCTTTTTCTGGGAGGTGCCCGCGCCCCTCGCCTTTCTGCCCATAGCGTTCTACAACGGAAAGAGAGGACTCAATCTGAAGTACCTCTTTTATGTGTTCTATCCGGCGCATCTTTTGATTCTGTATCTGGTATGCGCAGTTCTGGGATTTGGGGGAGTGCCCGTCGTATGACGGAATGCCTGTTGACTATCGAAGCGGGAGCGTGTACAATGACAGTAAACATGAACCCAGAGGAAACGGAGGACATCGGCCATGCAGATGCCAATTTTTGAGAGGTATATAGACGAGTTGATAGAGAACAGCACCATCGACATTCCCGTCTGGAATATAGAGAAGGCCAAAGAGGGAAAGGCCGTGGGCTGGAATTACATAGACGGATGTATGATTCTGGCGCTGTTAGAGATCTATCAGGCCACGGGGGAGGAGAAGTACTATCGGTTTGCCGACGCTTTTATCGACGCCAGGGTGCTGGAGGACGGCACGATCAAGAATTACTCCGTGGAGGAATACAACATTGACAATGTGAACGCGGGCAAGACCCTATTTGCGCTCTATGAGCTGAACGGGAAGGAGAAATACAGAAAGGCCATCGATCTGATCTACAGTCAGGTTCGCAACCAGCCCCGTACCCAGGAGGGGAATTTCTGGCATAAGAAGATTTATCCCAACCAGGTGTGGCTGGACGGTATGTATATGGGCCAGCCCTTCTACATGGAATATGAGACCAAGTTCAACGGTAAGAAGAATTACAACGATATTTTCAGGCAGTTCGGGAATGTGATCAGATGTATGCGGGACCCGCAGACAGGGCTTTATTATCACGGCTACGACGCCTCCCGGAAAGTGTTCTGGTGCGACAAGGAGACGGGGCTGTCCAGGAATTTCTGGCTCAGAGCGCTGGGCTGGTATTCCATGGCGCTTTTGGATACCCTGAACAAATGCGAGCCGGACGAGAGTTGTCAGGGGGAGTATGACCGCCTGAAGGAGGCGTTTTTGGATCTCATAGATTCCATGCTGAAGTTTCAGGACGAGAGCGGGATGTGGTATCAGCTTCCGGCTCTGGCCGGCAGGGAGCCCAACTATCTGGAGACCAGCGGGAGCGCCATCATGGCTTACAGCCTCTTGAAGGGAGTGAGGCAGGGAGTTCTGCCCCAGAGCTACAGGGAGCATGGTCTGAAGGCGTTTCAGGGCATCTGCGACCGGTATCTGAAGGAGACGGATGGACATCTGGGGCTGGGAGGCATCTGTCTGGTGGCAGGCTTGGGACCGGAGGATAATCCCAGGAGGGACGGCAGCTTTGAATACTATATGTCGGAGCCCATTGTGGAGAACGACGCCAAGGGCGTGGGGCCGTTGCTTTTAGCGTACACGGAGCTGCGCAGGCTGCCCGGCTGAGTCCTGGAGGAAATAAAATGACGCACCTGCGGCAAAGTCGCAGGTGCGTCATTATTTTGGCTTTCGCTTAAGCAACTACGGTAACATTGGTAGCGCGTACCTTGCTGCTGTTCTGAGGATCGGTCTCGGTGTCAAAGGTCACCTTCTGGCCCTCTTCCAGGGACTTGAAACCATCAGCATTGATAGCGGAGAAATGTACGAACACTTCCTCTCCGTTGGAATCATTGGTGATGAAACCATAACCCTTCTGTGCGTTAAACCACTTTACTGTACCGTTATTCATGTAGGTACCTCCTTTTTATAATGCGGGAAAACCCTTTTTTAGTAAGCTGAATTCTAAAACGTTTGACAAAAAAATCACATATTTTTGTAAACCATCACAAAAATCAATAATGACTTACAAAAATATGTGAGTTCAATGACTTTCATTTAGAATACATTCTGAGTATAGCATTCTCTCCACGGAAATGTCAACATTTATTTTATGAAAAAGCAGGGTTTTATGCATATTTTTTTCAGACTTTGCAGAAAGTAGAAAAAGGTAGTTTAAGTCTGTTTGGATAGAGGAGAGAGAAAGTGTCGGATTGGTTTATGGCAGCGGCGTCAGGAATTGTGGCGATTATGGCGGGATTTTGGATCGGCCGGTGGAGCACTCCCCTGGAGGAGGGGATTTTGCAGGAAGAAGGGGAGAACGGGGGCGATTCCTCTCCCCGCGGGGAGCGCCCCGGGCAGAGGATTTCCGGGGAACGCCCCGGGCAGAGGATTTCCGGGAAGGGTTCCGGGCAGAGGATATCCGGGGAACGCCCCGGGCAGAGGATATCCGGGGAGCGCTCTGAGCAGAGGATTTCCGGGGAGCGCCCCGGGCAGAGGATTTCCGGGGAGCGCCCCGGGCAGAGAGTTTCCGGGGAGCGCTCCGGCCGGGAGGAGTCCCGGTGGGTGCGCGGCAGAGGCCGTCGGGACAGAGGGATCTATCTGGAGAACGGAAAGAAGCATATCGGCAGGGAAAAGAGAATCCCTCTGGGATGGGCCATCGGAAGCCCTGTGGAAGGGCAGGTCAGCACCTTTTACGAGGGCAGCCGAAAGGGGGCTTTAATCGACTCCGACAAGGGACAGGTGTACGCGCCCGCCTCCGGCAAGATCACCCGCCTGTATCCCATAGGAAACCGCATGACATTGTGCACGGACTCCGGAGTGGAGCTGCTTTTACAGGTGGGCGGTCCCCTGGACGAGCTGTGCAGCGTCTACTTCCGCCCCAGAGTGGTGCAGAATGAGATTGTGGGCAAGGGGAAGCTGCTTCTGGAGTATGACAGGGACGGGCTTCTGGGGGAAGGGGCTGACACCGGGGTGTCCATCAGCGTGGAGGCCGCGGAGGATATGAGCAATATCACGGTCACAGGTCAGGAGAGCGTTAAGGTGGGGGAGGCCTTACTGTGGGTGCGGGAGTATCTGTGAGGGAGAAAAACGCCCTTCCAAAAACGGTATTTGACGCATATGTTATTGTTTAAGCACATTTGACTTTGACGTAGGTTTGTGAGACAATAGAAAAAAGCATCGTCAATTTTTGGAAAGGGAGGCCATTTATGGACAAGTCAAAAATTTCTAAAATGTGGATTGCCGATCAGGGGGACGGCACCTATACAAACCCGATTCTGTACACGGATTACTCGGATCCGGACGCTATCCGCGTGGGGACAGATTACTTTATGATCGCATCCAGCTTCTGCAATACGCCGGCTGTGCCGCTTCTGCACTCAAAGGATCTGGTGAACTGGAAGGTTGTAAATTATATTATTGATAAGCTTCCCTTCCCCTATTATGATAAGCCCAAGCACGGGTGCGGTACCTGGGCGCCGTCCATCCGCTTCCACGAGGGCGTTTACTATGCGTTTATTCCCCTGCCCGACGAGGGGATTATGATGTGTAAGACCGAGGATCCCTTCGGGAAATGGAGCGAGCCCTCCTATGTGCGCAAGGTGGTGGGCTGGATCGACCCCTGCCCTCTGTGGGACGACGACGGGAAGGCTTATATGGCCACGGCCTTTGCCAGAAGCCGCATCGGATTTAAGAGTATGCTGTATATGTCGCCCATCGAGCCGGATTGCTCCGGAGTGCTGGACGACGGCCGGTTCATCTACGACGGCCATGAGACCCAGCCCACCATAGAGGGTCCAAAGCTGTACAAGAGAAACGGCTATTATTACATATTTGCCCCGGCGGGGGGCGTGAAGCCGGGCTGGCAGACGGTTCTGCGCTCAAAGAATATCTACGGCCCCTACGAGGAGCGTATCGTGATGCGCCAGGGGAACACATCGGTGAACGGCCCTCACCAGGGCGCATGGGTGGACACGCCAAGCGGCGAGGATTGGTTTATCCACTTCCAGGATGTGGGAAACGCGGGCCGCATTATCCATCTGCAGCCCATGCGCTGGGAGGACGACTGGCCCATCATCGGAGTCAACGATACGGAGGGCTGCGGCGAGCCTGTGATGCGATACAAAAAGCCTGACGTGGGCGGCGTCTTTCCCGTCGACGCGCCGGAGGACAGTGATTTCTTCGAGGGGGACAGGCTGGGACTGCAGTGGCAGTGGAACGCCAACTACAGGGAGGAATGGTATCATGTGGGCGGAGGGAAGCTGACGCTGTACTCTCAGATTTCCGATGAGGCGTCCCAGCTCTGCGATGTGAAGAATCTTCTGATCCAGAAATGGCCGGCCCCGGAGTTTCGGATCACCACCTGCCTCCATCTGGGGCAGATGAAGGACGGGGATGTGGCCGGGCTGGTATCTCAGTGCGGGCATTACACCGGTCTGATGGTTGTGAAGGAGGGGGACAGACTTGCCCTGCAGCAGCGCACCGGGCATTGGACCAAGGACGACGAGGTGCGGGAGAAGCTGGGGGAGGTGACCCAGGATACGGTGTATCTGCGCATGACGGTAAAGGATTCCAAGACCGTGTCCTTTGAGATCGGACAGGATGAGGAGCATTTTGCCCCTGTGGGAAGCCCTGTGGAGGCCGCGCCGGGACGCTGGGTAGGTGTGAAAGCCGGATTGACCGTCTTTAATGAGAAGGGACAGACGGGGGGCAGCATCCAGGCGGATTATTTCGTGTTTGAGTCCCTGGACTGAGAGGAGGCAAAGGATTCGGAAATACCTCTTGCTTTTTCTCCTCCTGTCCGCTATAATGAGGTACAAGATATAGGAGTTGTTGAGATTTTTATCACTAAATCTAGTGCCTGTGCTTGGGAGGAATGGACGAGGGGTACGAACCGGAGGACTTTGCCCCGCGTATCCCGGATTTCACGGGCTGATTGGGGCTGTCGCAAGAAGCGCGCATACAACATAGGGAGAGTTAGGGTCTGAAAAGCTTTGATGTGTTGTGTGCTTTCCGCTTTTTGCGGCATTTCTCAATTTATTTAAGTCACGGCAAAGCCGTGACATGGAGGTTAGCATGAGGATTCAAAAGCGAGACGGCCGGGTGGTTTCCTTCGAGGAGGAAAAGATAGTGGACGCTATCAACAAGGCCAACAATGAGGTGGAGAAAAGGGAGCGGGCTTCCCAGGAGCTGATCCGGGAGATTCTGGACATCGTGAGGAAGGACGGCTGGGACAAGGAGCAGCTCACCGTGGAGCATGTCCAGGATCTGATCGAGGAGTGTCTGGTGGAGCACAACAAATACGTTCTTGCCAAAAAATATATTCTGTACCGCTACCAGAGAAGTCTGCTCCGGAAGTCCAACACCACCGACGAATCCATCTTAAGGCTGATCCGCAATGAAAACAAGGAGCTGGCGGAGGAAAATTCCAACAAGAACACCCGTCTGGCCTCCACTCAGCGGGATTATATCGCCGGGGAGGTGTCCCGGGATGTCACCAGGCGACTGCTTCTGCCGGAGCACATCGCCCTGGCCCATGACAACGGGGTGATTCATTTTCACGACGCGGATTATTTTATACAGCCTATTTTCAACTGCTGCCTCATCAACATTCAGGATATGCTGGACAACGGCACCTCCATCAACGGGAAGATGATCGAGTCGCCCAAGAGCTTTCAGGTGGCGTGTACCGTCACCACTCAGATCATCGCTGCCGTGGCCAGCAATCAGTACGGCGGCCAGTCCGTGAATATCAGGCACTTAGGCAAGTATCTGCGGAAGAGCCGGGAGAAATTCAGAGAGCAGTTGGACAGGGAGTTTGGGGATTCCATGGATTCCGCCACCAAGGAGACGGTGGTGGGGCTGCGGGTGCAGGATGAGTTAAAGAGCGGCGTACAGACCATTCAGTACCAGATTAATACTCTGATGACCACCAACGGCCAGTCGCCCTTTGTCACCCTCTTTCTGCATATAGACGATGCCGATCCTTATGTGGAGGAGACGGTGCAGATTATTGAGGAGATATTGGAACAGCGCATCCGGGGGACGAAGAACGAAAAGGGAGTCTATGTGACCCCCGCCTTTCCCAAGCTGGTGTATGTGTTGGATGAAAATAACTGCCTGAAGGGCGGGAAATATGACCATGTGACCAGGTTGGCAGCCAGATGCTCCGCAAGGAGAATGTACCCCGATTATATCTCCGCCAGGAAAATGCGGGAGAATTACGAGGGCAATGTGTTTTCCTGCATGGGCTGCCGTTCCTTCCTGTCGCCCTGGAAGGATGCCCGGGGAAATTACAAATGGGAGGGCCGGTTCAATCAGGGCGTTGTGAGCCTGAATCTACCTCAGATCGGTATTCTGGCCAAGGGGGATGAGGAGAAGTTCTGGAAGCTTCTGGATGAGCGGCTGGAGCTGTGCCGCGAGGCGTTGATGTGCAGGCATAAGGCGCTCCAGGGCATTGTCTCCGATGTGAGCCCCATCCACTGGCAGTACGGCGCCATCGCCCGGCTGAAGAAGGGGGAGAGAATCGATCCCTATCTGGAGGGCGGGTACTCCACCCTCTCCCTGGGATATATCGGTCTGTATGAGACCACTTTCCTGATGAAGGGGATGAGTCATACGGCTCCCCAGGGAAAGGAGTTTGCCCTGAGGGTTATGGACCGCATGAAGGATGCCGCCGCCGGGTGGAAGGAGGAGACGGGGCTGGGATTTAGCCTCTACGGCACTCCGGCGGAGTCTCTGTGTTACCGCTTCGCCCGCATCGACCGGGAAAAGTTCGGGGATATCGAGAATGTGACGGACAAGGGCTACTACACCAATTCTTATCATGTGGATGTGAGGGAGCCCATAGACGCTTTCACAAAATTTACCTTTGAGAGCGAATTTCAGAATAAATCCTTGGGCGGGGCCATCTCCTATGTGGAGGTTCCCAATCTGACAAACAACCCGGAGGCCGTGGAGGAAGTGATTCGTTTTATCTACGACAATATTCAGTACGGGGAGTTTAACACCAAATCCGATTACTGCCATGTGTGCGGTTATGACGGGGAGATTCAGATCAACGACAACAACGAGTGGGAGTGTCCCCAGTGCCATAACAGGGATCATTCCAGGATGAATGTCACCAGGAGGACCTGCGGCTATCTGGGAGAAAATTTCTGGAATTCGGGAAAGACGAAGGAGATCAAGGCGAGGGTGCTTCATCTATGAATTATGCCGAAATCAAAAAGACCGATGTGGCCAACGGGCCGGGGATCCGGGTGTCGCTGTTTGTCAGCGGCTGTACCCATCGCTGCCCGGGCTGTTTTAATGCAGAGGCTTGGGATTTTAAATATGGAAGACCCTATACGGAGGAGACGGAGCGGGAGATTCTGGAGGCGCTTCGTCTCCCCTATGTCAGGGGCTTAAGCGTGCTGGGCGGGGAGCCCTGGGAGCCGGAAAATCTCCCGGAGGTGCTGAAGCTTTTAAGGCGCGTGCGCGCCCTTTGCCCGGGAAAGGACGTCTGGTGCTACACCGGCTATGACTATGAGCGGGATCTGCTCAGATGGGTGTCGGAGGGCCGCAGGGAGGCGGAGGAGATGCTTGGGCTGGTGGATGTGCTGGTGGACGGGGAATTTGTGGAGGGGAAGAAAAACCTGCGGCTTTCCTTTCGGGGTTCGGAGAATCAGAGACTGATCGACGTCCCTTCCTCCCTGCGGGAGGGACGGACGGTTCTTTTATCGGTGGAATAGGAGAAGTGTCCGCTCAGGGCGGACAGATGGGAGTGGATATGGCGGAATCAATGGCTGTGTCAAAATGTGGAAATGTGTTTCTGGAAAATGAAGCGGAGGCAAATAAATACGCTGCCAGATGTCTGACAGCCTGTGCCGCCGTGGGTGCGGCGGCGTGGCTGCTAAACATCCTGGGCATCTTTATTGTGCCGGGGATGATTATGAATATTGCCATGCCGGTAATGATTTTTTTCTATCTGTTTCCCACCCTTATCTGCAAGCTGACGGAGGGCAAGGGCAGATGGGTCAAATACGCGGTGCTGTTCTGCGGCACTGTGGGCGTTTTTATTCTCTCCGCCGCCATGCCCAAGCATGGGGTTCTGGCGTGGCTGCTGCCCCTGATGCTGAGCAGCCATTATTATTCCATCGGCTTCACCAGGCTTACCCTTGTGGTGTCCCAGCTTTTGTTATCCGCGTCGATTTACATAGGGATGTATTTCGGGGAGTGGGATCAGATTCTTTTGAACGCCCCGTACTATGTCGGGGAGAGGGTGATAGACGGGAAGCTTCTTTTGGACAACACGCTGTTTATCATAGTGCCCCGGGCAGGTATCCTGCTGGGGCTCTCGGTAATCTGCACCACTCTGGCCAAGAGGACCCGGTCCCTCTTGGAAAAGCAGGCAAAGGACAGCGAGGAGCGCCAGCGCATCGAGACGGAGCTGGATGTGGCCAAGCGCATACAGGCGGATATGCTGCCCTGCATTTTCCCGGCCTTTCCGGGGCGGCAGGAGTTTGAAGTCTATGCCACCATGAATCCCGCCAAGGAGGTGGGAGGGGATTTCTATGATTTCTTTATGGTGGATGAAAGACATCTTGCCATCGTTGTGGCGGATGTGTCTGGCAAGGGGGTTCCCGCGGCCCTCTTTATGGTGATCGGGAAGACCCTCATCAAGGACCACACAAAGCCGGGAACCGGCCTGGGGGAGGTGTTTGCCGAGGTGAACGATCTGCTGTGCGAATCCAACAGCGAGGGACTGTTTATCACCGCCTTTGAGGGGGTTCTGGATTTGGTGACCGGGGAGTTTTCCTTTGTCAACGCCGGGCATGAGATTCCCTTTATCTCCCGGGGCGGAATGGCCTATGAGCCCCACAAGATACGCCCGGGCTTCGTGCTGGCGGGAATGGAGGGCATGAAGTATGAGGTGGGACATTTCAGCCTGGAGCCCGGGGATAAGATTTTCCAGTATACCGACGGTGTGACGGAGGCCCAAAACAAAGGCGAAATGCTGTATGGGATGGAGCGTCTGACCCGGGTGCTCTCGGCCTGCGGGGATAAGCCCCCGGCGAAGCTTCTGGCCGCCGTGAAGGAGGATATCGACGGGTTTGTGGGGGAGGCGCCCCAGTTTGACGATATCACCATGCTGTGTCTGGAGTACAGGGAGAGGATGGCCCCTGCAAAGGAATAGATGTTTTGACAGGCCCTTTTTTGTGCGATACAATAGGGAAAGAAAACAACGGCAAGGGTGTGGATATGCGTTACCTGGGAAACAAGACAAAGCTGCTCCCCTTTATCGAGAGCGTGATGAAAAAATATCATATCCAGGGTCAGGTGTTTGCGGATCTCTTTGCGGGCACGGGCTCCGTGGGGGATTTCTTTAAGGACAGGTATCATGTGGTGGCAAACGACTATATGCGTTTCTCCGGAGTGCTGTGCGCGGCGAAGCTTTGGAACAGGCGGCCCCCCGCCTTTACCAGGTTTAAGAGGCTGTATGGGTCGGAGCCCTTTTCCTGGCTGAATGCCAGGGAGTACGGCCCCCGGGAGGATTTTTTTCTCTATGAGAACTACACGCCCCGGGGGGGACGGATGTATCTGACGGAGAAAAACGCGGCCAGGATAGACGGGATGCGCCAGGACATTGAGGAATTTTACAGGGATAAGGATATAAAGGAGGAGGAATATGTGTTCCTTCTGGCCTCTCTACTGGAATCCGTGCTGAAGGTGTCCAACACCTCCGGCACCTACCAGGCTTATTTCAAGTTCTGGGAGCAGCGCTCCCTGAAGGACTTTGTGCTGGAGCCCCTGGAGATGAGGGAGGTGGCGGGCAGGGGATCCCTTAGGAGGGTCAACCGGATCTACAGCGAGGACTCCAACGCTCTGGTCCGCAGGATTTCCGGGGACATCGCCTACATAGACCCTCCCTACACCATCACCCAGTACGCCAATTCCTATCATCTTCTGGAGACCTTGGCCTGCAATGACAGGCCGGAGATCTTCGGGAAGACCGGGAGGCGCTCGTCCAGAGAGCTTTCGGGCTACTCCAATAAGCAGCAGGCCATCATAGAGTTTGAGGATCTGTTCCGGCAGCTTGACTTTGACCATGTGTTGGTGAGCTACAGCAATCAGTCCATTGTGCCCCTGGAGAAGCTGGTGGAGCTTGCCAGGCTTTTTGCCGTGGATCACGCGGTGTATGTGGAGACCAACGACTACAGGGAGTATGCCACCAACAATTTGAGCGGCAAGGGGGCGGAGGAGGGACTGAAGGAGGCCTTGATCTATTTCAGAAAGGACCGCACCATTCACAAGTCCCCCCTAAATTACTCCGGCAGCAAGGATAAGCTCCTGCCTCTGATCTATAAGCTTCTGCCCAAGCGGGTGAGTACCTTTGTGGACGCCATGGGGGGAGCCTTCAATGTGGGAGCCAATGTCCTTGCCACCGGGCGGGTGGTGTACAATGAATATAATCCTTACGTATACGGGATTGTGGATATGCTGGTGAACACTCCCAGGGAGGAACTCATCGGCCGGGTGGATCGTCTGGTGGCGGAGTACGGGCTTTGCAGGGAGAACAGGGAGGCCTACCTTGCGCTGCGGACGGCCTTCAATGAGAACAAGGCCCCCCTGTATCTGTTCACCCTTCAGATTCACGCCTTTCAGAATATGATTCGGTTCAACAGCCGGATGCAGATGAACACGCCTGTGGGCAACAATGAGTGGAACGAGGGCACCAGGGACCGCATCCGGAATTTCCGGGTAAAGGCCCCGGAATATGAGATGCGCCTGGGTCCCTATGAGGAACTGCTGGAGGCGCTCCCGGAGGTTTTGGGACTTTCGGAAATCCCGGCGGATACGGTGTTTTATTTTGACCCTCCCTATTTTATCACCAACGCGGAGTACAACGACGGAAAACGGGGGCTGGAAGGATGGGACGCAGGTCAGGAGCGGGCGCTTTTGGACTTTTTGTCCGTACTCCATCAGCGGGGGTACCGCTTCCTGCTCTCCAATGTGCTGAAGCACAACGGCAGGGAGCACGGGATGTTAAAGGAGTGGATTGCGGAAAACGGATTCCATGTGACCCAGATCGGCCGGACGGGCATCAAATATCCCCGGACGGAGGTGGTGGTGACCAATTACAGGCCTGTGGGAGCAAGAGAAGAGTTTCTGATTTGAGATTCCGCGAAGCGGAAGTCTGGAGGGGAAAATGAAGCTGATGCTGGACAATCGGAGGGATAACGGGTATCCGTCCGTCTTTGAGAAGGCGGATGTGACGCTGCCTGCGGGGGAGGACAGGAGGGCGTGGTTTGAGGAGCGGATTCTGGCGGCTCTCAACAGGTACAATCCCAGGCTGCAGGTGACGGAGGTGGTTTACGGGGATATCAGGGCTCGCTTTCCCTCCGCCAGGGCGGGCATCACCTCCGGCGTGATTTACCAGGAGCGGGAAATTGCGTTTGAGGAGATGGAAAATTACCGGATCAGGGGCTATGCCTCCTGGGTCGAGGGCGGCTCCTTTATAGCCGGGCGGATCAGGGCCTATGTCTATATGCCGCTGCCGGCAGTACAGGGAAAGAGCGAGGGCAGAAACACCCTGGTGGCTCAGACCTTGTTTCCCACGCTCATCGACTATATGGGGGAATATCTGGATTCCCCCGGCTATGAGCCCGCCAATCATCCTGTCTTTTTTGTAAATGTCAGAACGCAGGAGATCTCTGCCTCCAGCACCAGGAAGGATTTGGCCTCTCTGGCTCTGGTGGGGATTCGCTATGTCGACGTTTTTGGGGAGGAGCGCAGGAGGCCTCTTTACTTAGAAGAAGTGCCCGGGGAGCTGAGGGAATTTCTGATGCAGTATGACGAGAGATTTCAGGCAAACTATGACCAGGGGGCAGAGCGTTATGAGAATCCGTATCTGCGCATCTTCTTTAGAGAAAAAAGGCTTATAATCAAAAGCGACGCAGCGGTGGAGAAGCTGGTCTTTAAGGAAGGGCTGTATGATTTCGGCGGCAGCGGGGAGAAATTCTATTGGATGAATATCTATCCCATGGCCATAGCGGCCTATGAGCAGGGATATCAGGTGGATATCACGGCCTACAGGGAGTTTGTGGAATATTATGAGGCGCGGTTTTCGCCCTACAGTGAGAAGATGGCAAGGTGCAGGACGCTGCTTCTCTACTTTGAGAAATATATGGTGTGAGGGAAGCCGGAAGGCGAACAAATCATTGCGCATATGATTTTTACAAGAGCCGGAGCATGGATACCGGAATGCAGGCTGCAGATAAAGGAGAGTGTGGATATGCACGAACAGAAAATTTATTTCGGAGCCCCCGGCACGGGGAAGAGCCATCTGATTCGGGAAAGATTACAAGGCATGAGAGGGGACAAAATTTTTCGGGTGACCATTCACCCGGAGTACGCCTACTCTGACTTTGTGGGACAGCTTCTGCCGGAGAACAGGCGGGAGGGCGGCGTGCACTTCCCCTTCCGCCCGGGTCCCTTTACGGAGGCCCTGGCGGAGGCTTTCGCCGATTTCGCCCAGGATGTGTGCCTGGTGCTGGAGGAGCTCTCCCGGGGAAATGTGTCGGCTATCTTCGGCGATATCTTTCAGTTGTTAGACAGGGACGGGCATTTTAGGAGCAAATACCCCGTGAGGAACAAGAATGTCGCCGACCGGATACCGGAGCTATCCACCGACGAGATTTGGCTGCCTTCCAATCTGAGCATCCTGTGCACCGTGAACATGAACGACCAGAACGTGTTTCCCATGGACACGGCTTTCAAGAGGCGTTTTGACTGGGAGTATGTGTCCGCGGAGCCGGCCAGGAATCCGGAAACGGGGGAGGTTTTGGCGAGGCTCAATAACCCCGGGATTTCGGTGGCGGTGGACGGGGAGAGGGAGAATGACCTGGAAACCACCTGGCAGTCCTTCTATATGGCCCTGAACCGCTTTATCACCGACAGGAGAGAGGGGCTGGGCCGCAGCGAGGACAAGCAGGTGGGGCAGTTTTTCATTGACTTTGGGGACAGCCTTACGAAAAGCTCCCACTCTCATGACCCGCAGGAGACGCAGGGGGCAAAACAACGGGTGGACGAGCTGATCCGCAATAAGCTCCTTTTGTATCTGTGGCAGGATGTGCAGGGAAACTCCGCCTTTCAGGGCAGGGCCAGGCTGTTTGACGATTCCGTGAACAGCTATGATGATCTGTACGGCAGGTACGGCCGGGAGAGGGTCTTTGGGGAGGTTTTCCTGGAGCGATTTCTCAGGCCCCAGAGGGAGCGGTATCCCTATGTCTGAGAAGGGGTGCGGGAGAGGTTTTTATTCTGCAGGCTTTGCGCCGTGCAAGGCCTGAACCGTCGGCCGCTTTCAAAGGGCAGCGGCAGGGAGGATAGAGATGATCATTGTCTGGGCCAACGACGGACAGCCCTGTGAAAAGAGAAGAATAGAGGAATTGGGATTTTCCATAAATCCTGCCAGGGATTTGAGAAGCGGACGCCCGGGGGAGATTTCTGTTTGGGGGGGAGGTCTTTGTCGGGGGAAGCGATTCCGGCCGGGAGCTTTCGGCTCCGGGGGATACCGCGGCATTGCAGGTTCGGGAGAACGCTTCCTGTGAGGTCTACGATTTTGTGGGTTTTCTCACCAATGAGGACAATGATTTGATGGCGGTGTTTCCCAAGCATTTTGCGGTGCAGAATCCGGAGGCGGACGCGGCCCTTTTATTCCGTGTGATCAACCGGCACCGGCAGCGCAGACCGGATTGCTACATAGGGGAGAGGTACGGGGAGGCCTTTTCCTCCGACTATCCCTTTGCGGCCTTTTTCGGCATCTATGAATATTACAGCAGATTCGGGCTGTATGTGCAAAGCAGGCAGTTTGTGAAGCCGGGCACGGGGGGAAGGGTAAGCTGGCGGGATACCCTGAGGCTGGCGGGAATATATCTGTCGGGGGAAGAGCCGGTCCTTTACCCCTTGTACCACAGGACAAAATACGTGTTCTCCGATTTCCTGACGGAGTGCATGATCTTTGCCATCGACTATACCCTGGAGAAGTTCGGGTGTTTTCTGGGGCTGCCCCGGACGGGGAGGGCGTTTCCCGAGACGGATTTTCTAAGTGAGAGGGAAGCCGTGACGGAGACGCTGATACGCCTGAGAGAGGGGGAGTTTCGGGATGAGCAGCGGGGGCTTTTTGATCACTTGATCGCCTATTTTTCCTCGATTCGGGAGGGAGGCGGCTTCTATTTCAAATTCTACGGTTTTTCTTCCGTGTGGGAGGATATGGTGCGGGAATATCTCAACCGGAATTTCAGCAGGGCTACGGAACAGGGGATGGTCTTTGACAGAAGGAGGGCGGCGGGGCTTACCTTTGAGAAGACGGCCTTTTGTGTAAATCTGGCGGCGCCGGGTCAGAGGATAGAGCCGGACGCTTACGCCGTGTGGGGGGAGGAACAGTATATCCTGGACGCCAAGTATTACACGGCAGTGGGCGGACTGGATTACAAGCAGACGGTATACCATATGTTCCTGTGCGGTATGAAAAGGGGAGCGGATGGTGAAAATCCGCTCTTTCGAAGGACGCACACGGCCCTGGTACTGCCGGGTAGGAAGCGGGAAAGCAGGCTGCATTTAAAACCGGATCCCCGCTTCGGCAGGGGCCTGGAGGGCGTGAGGATATGGGAGGAATACCTGGATATCCGGGAGGTAATGGAGGACTACGACAGATAGCCCCGGGCAAAAAGCGGGGTTCATTGGCGAACGAATCACCGGGTCGTTCCCGGAGGCAGCATGGCGCACAGGGCCTGGTAGATTTCCAGGGTGGCCTCCTCGGTGTAGCCGCTGAAATAGTAGACATTGCTTTCCGTCTCAATCCGCAGGAAGGCCTCGGCCATGGGATTTAAGCATTTTTCCACTCTGCCCTCGGCGCTGTTTCGGAAGGTTCCCTTCTCCAGGGTGCTCATGTTGGTGCCGTGGACCTTGGAGCCCTTGGGCAGCTCCGTGCAGAGAGCAGCCGAGAGGATGGAGTCCAAGGGGACGGCGTACTCCGTGTTCAGATGCTCCGCCACCAGCGTCTCTCCCTGCAGGGTCAGGTTTAGGGGGGTAAATTCCTCCAGAAGGAGCCATACGCAGGACAGGGGGATGGCCAAGAGCGCCAGGACGGTGAGGGCGCTGAAGGTCTTGCCTATGGGGGTGGCCATATTCACGGTGGTTCCCAGGCCCACTCTTTTCTCCACTATGGCGCGGCGGTCCCCGGGGTTGTAGTACAATATGCCGCCGATCCAGCCTTTTTCCTCCTGTTCCTCCAGAAGCGGGTCCCGTTTATCCGCGTACAGCCGCTTCAGCTTTTCCTTCCTGGCTCCCAGGAGGCAGGTAAAGGCCAGGGAGATGAGACAGAGAGTAATGCTTCCCAGCATACAGAGCCAGAAGCCGGTCCGGTCCGAGGGATGGGGACGCAGGAAATAGAACAGCAGGACGGCTGTGAACCCGGTCATGAGGCAGCAGTTTGCCAGCCAGAACCTTTTCCAGAGCTTCTTGTTGGCCCGGGAGAAGTTTACGTTCACATCGCTGTCCCTGCTGATGACCTGGGCTTTCATGCGGTCCGTCCACAGGGCGCAGCCCATAAGAAACAGATTGAAAGCGGCGTAGACCGCGATGATTACCCCGTAGGACCAGAGTCTCTGTCCGTGGAGGCAAAGGAGCGCGCAGGCGGCCAGGCCCAGATTCAGGGCGGCCAGGGGCAAAAGCTCTCCGGGGCGCAGGGTGCGTATATGGCCCGCCTCCCGGATCTCGTAAAAGCTGGGGGTCTCGCATTCCGAAGGGACGGCCCGGGACTGCTTGATTGCCTTCACCCGGTTAAAACTCTGGGCGTAGGGCAGACAGCACACCCCGATCAGGGCCAGGGTCCAGATCATCCAGACGGTGAGGGAGACGGAGGTATAGGGGATGAGCGGGGTGGCCAGGGGGATCAGGGCCATGACTGCCAGAATCCGCTTCATTTTCTTTTTGTAGGTCTGAATGATTTCTTCTTTCTCCTGGTCGGTGAGCCATTCCCGGGAGATCCGGATTCCGAACAGAGAACCCTTCTGCTCTTCCAGGGCGGCCATCTGGAAGAAATACAGGATGGGGAGCACGGGGTACAGCCCCACGAACATAATGACGGTCAGTATGATATTTGTTTCTTGCATTGTGACTCCTTTCTGCGGTCCGGGGCTATGGGTAGAGCTCTCTGCAGAGACTTGCGAATTCTTCCCCGGTCATTCCGCTTACCTTGGCTTCCGAAATAATCTGCTTTAAGAGCTCCCTGCTCTGGGCGGAAAGCCCCCTGACCTGGGAGAAATCCTCCCGCACTCGGGCGCCGTTTCGCCTGTCCGCCAGAATGTAGCCCTCCTGCTTCAGGGCCTGGTAGGCCTTGCTGACGGTCATGGCGTTGATGCCGATCTCGTCCGCCAGGGCCCGAACCGTGGGCAGCGGCTCGCCGGGACTTAAGCTTCCGTCCGAGATGCCCTGTATGATTTGATTGCGTATCTGTTGATAGATGGGAATGTCCGAGGACTCCCGAATTGCGATGATCAAAGGCATTCCTCCTCTCTGTGCCGGTAACGGCGCTTTTGTATTATTTGTATTAATTAGAATAATACAAATAATACAAAATGTCAAGGGGGAAAGGAACGGATTGTATTTTCGACGGTTGATGATATAATGAGAGGAAGAGCGGAGCTCATCGGCACAGGGGCGAATGCGGAATATAAAAAGGAGGAATAGGTTCACATGACGGAAAGCAAATCTCTTCCCTGGTGGAAGGAAGCGGTGGTTTACCAGATCTATCCCAGAAGTTTTCAAGACAGCGACGGCGACGGGGTGGGCGATCTCAAGGGAATCACGGACAGGCTTGACTATTTGAAGGAGCTGGGCATCGACGTGATCTGGCTCTCGCCGGTGTACCGGTCTCCCAATGCGGACAACGGCTACGACATCTCCGACTACCGGGCCATACAGGAGGAATTCGGCGGCATGGAGGATTTTGACAGGCTGCTGGAAAAAGCCCACGGGCTGGGGATTCGGATTATGATGGATCTGGTGGTGAACCACACCTCCGACGAGCATTTTTGGTTTGCGGAGAGCCGGAAAGGGAAGGACAATCCCTACCGGGACTATTATATCTGGAGAGAGGGAAGGGCGGGAGGCCCTCCCAACGACTGGAAGGCCTCCTTCGGGGGTTCGGCCTGGGAGTACGATGAAATTACGGGTATGTACTATCTCCACTCCTTCCACAAAAAGCAGCCGGACTTAAATTGGGAGAACGAAGCCGTGCGTCATGCCGTCTACGATATGATGCGCTGGTGGTTTGACAAGGGGATTGACGGCTTCCGCATGGATGTGATCAGCATGATTTCCAAGGACTGGAGGTATTTTGACCGGCATCCAAAGGACGGAAGTCTGTGGGAGTTTTCCGTGAACGGCCCCAGGGTCCATGAGTTCCTGCAGGAGATGAACAAAGAGGTGCTCTCCCGGTACGACTGCATAACCGTGGGGGAGACCGCGGGCGTCACCATAGAGGAGGCGAAGCGCTACGCCGGGGAGACTGGGGGAGAGCTGAATATGGTCTTCCAGTTTGAGCATGTCTGTCTGGGGGACGGCAGGTTTGGGAAATGGAACGATACCCCGGTGGATTTGCGGGAATTCAAGGCCGTCATGGGAAAGTGGCAGACCCTTCTTGCGGGGAAGGCCTGGAACAGCCTTTACCTGGGCAATCACGACCAGCCTCGCTCCGTCTCCCGTTTTGGGGACGACAGGCCGGAATATCGCGAGCTGTCCGCCAAGATGCTGGCCCTGTGCCTGCATTTTATGCAGGGCACTCCCTATATCTACCAGGGGGAGGAGCTGGGAATGACCAATCCTTATTTTGAGAGACTGGAGGATTACAGAGACGTGGAGAGCCTGAACGCTTACCGCGAGCTGACGGAGGCGGGGCTTGTGGACGGGAAGGATATGCTTCGCTATATCGGGCAAAAGAGCAGGGACAACGCCAGGACTCCCATGCAGTGGGACGCCGGGGAGAATGCCGGATTTACCGGGGGAACTCCATGGATCGGCTTAAATCCCAATTACGGGCAGGTAAACGCCGAGGTTCAGAGACGGGATCCGGATTCCGTGTTTCATTTCTATCGGAAGCTCATCCGGCTTCGGAAGGAGCACGAGATTATCATCCGCGGTTCCTTCCGGGATCTTTCCCCCGAGGATGAGAGCGTCTATGCCTACGAGAGGGAATATCGGGGGAAGCGGGTGAGGGTCCTGTGCAATTTCACGGACCGGACGGTCCCCTGTGAATGGAAGCTTTTGGATTCCGAAAGGCTGCTGATTCAAAACCGCGAGAACACGGAGAAGACCCTTCTGCCCTATGAGGCCCTGGCCTTTTGGGTGTGAGAGCCCGTCATTTCTCTGTGGTCTCCCTCCGGAAGAAGACAGGCGGTATCACCTTGTGGACGGGATTTTCTAAGGCGGCGGGCCTTCTTTTCTTCTGCTCGTTCATCTGCTCCACCAGAAGGCTTACCGCCTCAAATGCCAGCTTGTCGACCTGCTGCCCCATGGTGCTGATGGGCAGCACCGCCTCCCTGGATATGGGGGAGTTGTCAAATCCGATGATCAGATAATCCTCCGGCAGACGGCCGTATTTGCGCACCAGAAGATTTAAGAGAACATTTGCGTGGGTGTCGCTGGAGAGGAAGATTCCCTTCTTAAGGCCGGCGTAGGCGGTCTCCAGGTGCTCAAACAGGGAGGAGATCTGCGCCTCGGCGGACTCGTAGGAAATGCCCAGCTCTCGGATGAGGATCTCGTGCTTCAGGTCATGCTCCGTGCAGAAATCGGAAAACGCCCGGATGCGCCCGTAGGCGGGAACCTCCTTCGGGGTGGGGGTGTTGATATGGATCAGAACGTCGCAGCGGTGCCTGGACAGTAGGCTTGTGGCCTGGTAGCCGCCCATGTAGTTGTCCGTGTTCACGCTGCTCACATATTCGTCCTCCCTCTCGATGGTCACGATGGGGATGGGAAGCTTTGCCAGTTCCAGGGAGGGCATGGTATGGCTCAATATAATCATGCCCTCGATCTTGTAGGCCAGAAGTTCTCTGATGTACTGTCTCTCTGTCTCCTCATTCTCATTTCCGATAAACACAAGGAATTTGTATCCGAAGGTCTCATAGGTGGCCAGAATCCGGTTGAGGATCTCCGAATAAAAGTGGTGGTACAGATCCGGTATGATGATTCCCACGAACTCGGTTTTGCCGTTGGCCAGGATTCGGGCCACCTTGTTCTCCTTGTAATTGAGCTTGACCAAAGCCTCCGATATGATCTGCTGATTCTCCAGGGTGAGAGAGTCGGGATTGTTGAAATACCGGGATATGGTAGTCTTGGAAAAATTTGTGTATTTTGCAATGTCGTCAAAGGTTACGTTTTTTTTCTGTGCCATAATTGCCGTGCCTTTCTCCGGTCAACGGCATTAGATTTTAATGTCGTCGACGATATATCCTGCTTTCATCATAGCAAAACAGAAAATAAATGGCAAGACGGAATCGGTTAAGTGACCGGTTTTGCAACATTTGCATAATTTGCGGCTCCCGAAATCAGCGTTTTTCACAAAAATAAAGTTCCCCGTTGACGTATTTTACCCTAAATGTTACCATATACTTACAAAAGTAACCGGTTACTTTACCGGTTGCGAAAAAGGTAGGAAAAAGTAGATATGAGGAGGAAAGAGCAATGAAAAGAAAAGCGGTATCACGCATTTCGCTGGGACTTTCACTGGCGCTTCTGTCAACCGCGCTGTCAGGGTGCACCTTCGGTTTCGCAAGTGATCCGGACGACCCCAACGAGGCGGTAAAGGAAGAAACCATCGACACCTCGGTGGACACCTTCCAGTATGACAGCTCTCTGGAGGGGACTCAGATCACGCTGTTAAACACAAAGGCGGAAATCCAGGTGGCCCTTGAGAAGGTGGGAGCTGTCTTTGAGGAGCGGTCGGGAGTCCATGTGGAGGTCATGCCGGTGACGGACGGAGATTCGCCCTACACCAAGATGGTCAGCCTGTACAATTCGGGGAATCCCCCTACTTTGTCCATCCTGGACACCACGGATGTAATAGCCCTGGCCCAGGAGAAGGCGGCAGACCTGTCGGAGGAGGCCTGGATCGCGGAGGCGGAGGGGTATCTCACGGAGGTAAACGGAAAGGTCTACAGTCTGCCTCTGTGTATTGAGGGCAGAGGAATTATCTACAACAAGACCGTCATCGAGGAGACGCTGGGAGAGCCCTTTGATCCGGCTTCCATCTCCACCCTGGAGGAGTTTGAGGCTCTGCTTAAGAGACTGGCAGCGGCGGGAATGGAGAGGCCTCTTTCCCTGGCGAAGGAGGACTGGTCCCTGGGGGCCCATCAGCTCCAGTACATCTACGAGACCTATGACGGCACCTCCGAGGGAGCCCGGGAAGTGATCGAGCAGATCAAGGCAGGGGAGCTTGACCTGGCAGGCTATGACCGTTTGAACGAGTTTCTCAATGCCTTTGACATTTTGAAGCAGTACAATGTGTCCGCCAAGGATCCTCTGGGGGCGGATTACGACGAGATGGCCATCGATCTGGCGGACGGCAAGACGGCCCTGTGGTTCAACGGGAACTGGGCGTGGCCGAACCTGGCGGAGGCGGGGGCCGAGACCGAGGACGAATACGGCTTCCTGCCCTATTTCCTGAACAATGATCCCACGGATTTTGCCAATCAGATGATTCAGGGCTCTCCCTCCAAGCAGGTGATGCTGGACGGGCAGATGGCCACGGAGAAGCAGCAGGCCGCCGCCAAGGAGTTTTTAAACTGGCTGGTCTACAGTGAGATCGGACAGCAGATGTTAGCCAGGACCTGCAATATCATTCCGCCCTTTCAGAACAACCCTTACGAGCCGGCGGACCCCCTTAGCCGGGATATCTATGAGAAGGTGCATCAGGGAATGGCGTTCAACGCTTCCGCCATTGTGCCCAACGACCACTGGGCCATTTTGGGGGCGGCCATGCAGAAATACCTGGCGGGCCGCAGTGACAGGCAGGAGCTCACGGAATCCATCCAGGCCTATTGGGATGAGCAGTAAAAGCTTGAGCATCTGCCCGGACAGCGCCCAGAACAATGACCGGCTATGCCTTTCAGCCGGGCCATGTTCTGCCAGGCAAGGCGCAGGAAGGGAAGATGCGGAACTATATTAGTAGGAGGATAAGGATATGAAATCAAAAAGTAATGGGAAGGATTTCTGCATATTTGCATTGCCCGGGCTGTTCTGCTTTCTGGCGGTTCTCATCGTTCCCTTTCTCTACGGCGTGTATCTGACGCTCACGGACTGGAACGGCGTATCCCAGGAGAAAAACTTTACGGGGCTTAAAAATTTTGCGGCGGTGATGCGGGACGGTCAGTTTTGGAGCTCGCTGCTTCTGACCTTTAAATATGTGATCTTTGTGGTGGTGATCGTGAATGTGCTTGCCTTCGGAATCGCATGGCTTCTGACCCGGGGCATGAAAGGGCAGAACTTTTTCCGGGCCGGGTTTTTTACTCCGAACCTGATCGGAGGCATTGTGCTGGGATATATCTGGCAGTTTGTGTTTTCCAGAGTGTTCGTGAGCATAGGCGAGGCCACGGGATGGAGTATGTTCGAGGCCTCCTGGCTCTCGGATCCGGGAAAGGCCTTCGCGGCCTTGGTGCTGGTGAGTGTGTGGCAGCTTTCCGGGTACATGATACTGATCTATGTGGCAGGGTTCATGGGGCTCTCCGAGGATGTGATGGAGGCGGCCAGCATAGACGGGGCGGCGGGTTTGGTCAAGCTGAAGAATATAATCATGCCCCTGATGATGTCCTCCATCACCATCTGTCTGTTTTTGACCCTCTCCCGGGCGTTCATGGTGTATGACGTGAACCTTTCCCTCACCGGGGGGGCGCCCTACGGAACCACGGAGATGGCGGCCATGCATGTGTATGAGAAGGCCTTCACCTCCAGGCAGTTCGGGGTAGGCCAGGCGGAGGCCCTGATTTTGTTTGTGATTACCGCGTGCATCAGCGGACTTCAGGTATATCTGACCAAGAGAAAGGAGGTCGAGGCGTAATGGCACAGACACAGGTGGGTGGAAACAGGAAAAAAGCCGGCAATCTGCTGTCCTTCTTAATTTTGATCGCGGTGTTTATCGCGTTCATGTTCCCCTTCGTCATGGTGGTGATCAACTCCTTAAAGCAGAAGAGGGACATTATCAAAAGCCCCTTCTCCTGGCTTTTCACCATCAAGGGACTGTCCTTCGACAACTTTGTCAAGGCCTTTACCCAGATGGATTTCCTCAATGCGTTTATGAATTCTCTGATCGTCACCGTCTCGTCTACGGTGCTGGTGACGGTGCTGGCCTCCATGCTGGCGTACTATATTGTCCGTCACAAAAATAAGCTGTCCCAGGTGATGTTCGCCCTGATGGTGGCGTCCATGATCATACCCTTCCAGGCGATCATGATCCCCCTGGTGAGCATATACGGGGGCACCTTGAACATACTGAACCACAGACTGACGCTGATTTTCATGCACACCGGATTCTCCATGGCCATGTCCGTGTTTATGTTCCACGGATTTATCAACGGAAATATTCCCATCGCCCTGGAGGAGGCGGCTTACATCGACGGCTGCACCCATGTGCAGACTTATTTCGGAATTGTGTTCCCGTTGCTCAAACCCATTATCTCCACCATGGTGATCTTAAACGCGCTGGCTTTCTGGAATGACTTCCTGCTGCCGTCGCTGGTGCTGACGGACAAAAAGCTTTTGACGCTGCCTCTGTCCACCTACAGCTTTTACGGGACCTATTCCGCGGATTACGGCACCATTATGGCAGGGCTTCTGCTGTGCGTCATTCCCATTCTGGTGCTGTATGTGGTGCTGCAGAAGCAGATTATCAACGGCGTGGTAGCGGGCGCGGTGAAATAAGGGAGAAAACTATGAGGAAAAACACACTGCATTTGAAGGCCCCGGGGAACTGGCTCAACGACCCCAACGGATTTATCTATTATAAAGGGAAATACCATCTGTTCTACCAGCATTTTCCCTATGCGCCTGTGTGGGGAACCATGCACTGGGGCCATGCGGTGAGCGAGGATCTGGTGCACTGGGAGCATCAGGACATCGCGCTGTTTCCCACGAAGGAGTACGACAAAAACGGAGTTTTCTCGGGCAGCGCCCTGGAGAAGGAGGGCAGGCTCTTCCTCTACTACTCGGCGGTGCGGTATCTGGAGACGGACCGGGAGGATATCCACAGAGCGGTGAAGGACCGCTACGAGACCAGCCAGGCCATGCTGATTTCGGAGGACGGACTCCACTTTGACAACTGGGGAGCCAAGAGGCAGATACTTCCTGTGAGCCGGGACGAGGCCCTGGCCCACAGGACCCACACCAGGGACCCGAAGGTGTGGCGGGAGGGAGAGTGCTATTATATGGCCCTGGGCAGCACCTTCTTGGAAAAGGAGGGGCGGGTGCTCTTTTACCGAAGCTTGGACGGGGAGCGCTGGGAGTATGCCAGCCAGTGCAGGGACGAGAGGCTGGGGCGAATTGTGGAATGCCCGGATGTGTTCAGACTGGGGGACAGAGATGTCTTTCTGGCCTCCCTCATGTATGTCGGCAGGGCGCAGGAGGGGTATGAGCATCTGTCGGTCTGCGGTTTGGCGGAATTTGACAGAAAAACCTGTGAGCTGACGCTGCCCGGGGAACTGAGGCTTGTGGATTACGGGAAGGATCTGTATGCTCCCCAGACCGCCCTGGACGAGGACGGCAGACGGGTGATGATAGGATGGATGCGGATGCCCGGGGCCGTGGAGGGAGAGGAGAAGCCCTGGAACGGGATGATGTGTCTCCCCAGGGTGGTGGAGGAAAAGGACGGGCATATTTTCTTCCGGGTACATCCTCAGGCGGACCGGGCCTTTTCCGAAAAATGTCAGGAGAGCAGGCTGCTGCCGGGGGACGCTCCCTGTCGGATACGGACGACTCTGGGGGAGGGGGAAAGCCTGGATATCGGCGGCTTTCTCATCCGGATGGAGGAGGGCTGTGTGAGGACGGACAGGAGCAGGGTGTTTCGGGGATTTTCCGGGGCAGCCCTGGACTGCGCCGCCCCAAAGAGCCCGGGGCGCTGCAGCCTGGATATCTTCGTGGATCCCAATTTGATCGAAGTTTTCATCAACGACGGGGAATATGTGATCAGCAATGTGGTGTACGGCCTGGGAAATCACATTGCCGGGAATATAAATGAAATTTGTACGGAAAATAAGAAATAGAGCCGCAGCCAAATTGCGGGAGAGAACGGGCGGGACAAGGAGAGAAAAAATGGCGATTATATTTGATGAGGAGAGGCAGGTATTTTCACTGCACACGAAGAACACCACCTATCAGATGATGGCGGACCGATATGGGTATCTGCTGCATTTGTATTACGGAAAAAGGGTGGATGACCCCATGGAGTATATGCTCACCTATTTTGACAGGGGTTTTTCCGGCAATCCCTATGATGCCGGCAGGGACCGAACCTATTCCCTGGATGTGCTGCCCCAGGAGTTTCCCGTGCTGGGTGTCGGGGATTACCGAAGCGCGGCTTTTAAGGTCCGGGAAGAGAACGGATGTTACGGATGTGACCTGCGCTATAAAGGGCACCGCGTATTAAATGAAAAGTACAGACTGCCGGGCCTGCCGGCAGTATATGGAGAGCAGATACAGACCTTGGAAATCCTGCTGGAGGATGAGCGCCTGGGGCTGGAGGTGACGCTTCTGTACGGCGTGATTGAGGAATGCGATATACTCACCAGGAGCGTCAAAATTCAAAATGTCTCGGGAGAGCGGGTTTATCTGGAAAAGGTATCCAGCGCCTGCCTGGATTTCCTCTACGGAAGATATGATTTTCTCACATTTTATGGCAGACACGCCATGGAGCGGAATAGACAGCGGATGCCTGTGGCTCACGGAAAGCAGTCTGTGGGAAGTACCAGGGGATGCTCCGGCCATCAGTACAATCCCTTTGTGATCCTGGCCCACTCCGATGCCACGGAGAGCGCCGGGGAATGCTACGGGGTCTCCTTTGTGTACAGCGGAAGCTTCACCGCGGAGGTGGAGGCGGATCAGTTTAACCAGATCCGTCTAATCATGGGAATTTCCGAGGAACAGTTTTCCTATCCCCTGGAACGGGGAGAGACCTTCTATGCTCCGGAGGCGGCGCTGTCCTACTCCGCGGAGGGGCTTGGGGAGTTGTCCCATCATTTTCACCGGTGCATCAGGGAGCATATCTGCCGGGGAAAATACAAGGATCAGGTGAGGCCGGTTTTGGTGAACAGTTGGGAGGCCTGCTACTTTGACTTCGACGGGGACGCCATTGTGAGGCTGGCAAAGCAGGCGGCGCAGCTTGGGATAGAGCTGGTGGTGATGGACGACGGCTGGTTTGGCCGCAGGGAGGACGACAATTCCTCTCTGGGAGACTGGGATGTGAACGAGGGAAAGCTGGGCTGTTCCCTTCAGGAGCTGTCGAAAAGAATCCATGAGACGGGTCTGCAGTTTGGGATTTGGATTGAGCCGGAGATGGTTTCCGAGGACAGCGAGCTGTACCGCAGACATCCGGAGTGGGCCATGCAGATACCGGGGAAGCCTCCGGTGAGAGGCCGCAATCAGCTTGTGCTGGACTTTGCCAATCCCGAGGTGGTGGGCTACATCTATGAGAAGATAAGAGATGTTTTGATACAGGGTAATGTGGAATATGTAAAATGGGACATGAACCGCTCTCTTGCGGATGTCTTCTCGGGGAGAGCGGACTGGCAGGGCAAGGTTCTGTATGATTATATGCTGGGTGTGTATTCTCTGCTGGAGCGGCTGACGGCGGAATTCCCGGATGTATTGTGGGAGGGCTGTTCCGGGGGAGGCGGACGGTTTGACATGGGAATGCTTTTTTACACACCCCAGATTTGGTGCAGTGACAACACGGATGCGATTGACCGGGTGCGCATTCAATATGGGACCTCCTTCGGATATCCATTGTCCGCCATGGGCTCCCATGTGTCCGCCGTGCCCAACCATCAGACGGGGAGAGTCACGGATATGCGTACCAGAGGCGTGGTGGCCATGACGGGAGCCTTTGGATACGAGCTGGATCTGGGGAAGCTGGACGAAGAGGAAAAGAGACAGGTGCGGGAGCAGGTGGCCATGTATCACAAGGTGGCTCCCCTGCTCTTACACGGGCGATATTACAGGCTGAGCGATCCCTTCACGGATGCGCTGGGGGCCTGGATGGTGGTGGATGAGGAGAAAAAGCATGCGCTGTGCAGCGTGGTATGCCTGGAAAATCACGCCAATATGCCGGTGGCCTACGTGAGACTGCAGGGACTTTCAAGGAACGGTAAATACCGGGATCAGGAGACGGGGAAGGTGTACTCCGGCGCGGCGCTGATGTCCTGCGGCATACCGGTATTGACGGAATTTGGCGAGTACCGGTCCTGGCAGATTCTCCTGGAGAAAATGTGAATCGGAGGTAAGTAAGCGATGAAAAAATATGATGTGGTGGCGCTGGGGGAATTGTTGATGGACATGACGGACAACGGGGTGTCCGCCCAGGGGAATACGCTGTTTGAGGCCAATCCCGGCGGGGCGCCCTGCAATGTCCTCGCCCTGCTTGCCGGTCTGTCACATCGGACCGCCTTCATCGGCAAGGTGGGGGAGGATCTGTTCGGAAGGAAGCTTAAGGGGGCCCTGGAGGAGCTGGGGATCGACTCCTCGGGCCTGTGTGTGGACCCGAAGTGCAGAACCACCTTGGCCTTTGTGGAGACAAAGGCGGACGGGGACAGGGACTTTTCCTTTTACAGAAATCCCGGCGCGGATATGATGCTTGAGAAGAGTGATATTCGGGAAGAACTGCTGTGCGAGACACAGATCTTTCACTTCGGCACCTTGTCCATGACCCATGAGGGGGTGAGGGAGGCCACCCGCCATGCGGCGGAGTGCGCCAAGGCCCGGGGAGCGCTTATCTCCTTTGATCCCAATATCAGGGAGCCTTTGTGGGATTCCATGGAGGAGGCCAGGAAACAGACGGAGTACGGACTCGGAATCTGCGATATTTTGAAAATTTCCGACAACGAGATTACCTGGCTCACGGGGGAGGAGGATTACGACAGGGGTGTGGAGTGGATCCGGGAGAGGTATTATGTCCCTCTCATACTTGTCTCCATGGGAAAGGCCGGGAGCCGGGCATATTATAAGGATCTGGCGGTGGAGCGGCCGGCGTTTCTTCAGGAGGGAACCATAGAGACCACGGGAGCGGGAGACACCTTTATGGGCTGCATGCTTCATGGGGTGCTGCGCACGGGACTGGAGGGGCTGACGGAGGAGTCTCTGGGGGAGATGCTTACCTTTGCCAACGCCGCGGCCTCTTTGGTAACCACCAGGAAGGGGGCGCTGCGGGTGATGCCGAAGGAGCAGGAAATCCGGAAGGTGGTGAGCAGCCGTGGGTAAGGAGAAGGAAGATTTCACAAAGAGGCTTGAGAGACATCACGACGAGCTGCGCTGGCTCTATATGGAGCTGTATGGGAACGGATCCATGTTTGCGGAGCTGTGTGATCAGATGGGCCGTTTTTACCGGGAGCGCAGGGAGGCGCTTAGGGAGAGGGACGCCCGCAGGGAGGCTGACCCTGGCTGGTACAGAAAGAACGATATGTTGGGAATGATGTTCTATATCGACAATTTCGCGGGCCATTTAAAGGGAGTGGAGGAAAAGCTGGAATATATTGAGCGCTGCAGCGTGAATTATATCCATCTGATGCCCTTTCTGGACACGGTGGAGGGCCGTTCCGACGGCGGGTACGCGGTGAAGGATTTCAGAAAGGTGCAGGAGAAGCTGGGGTCCATGGAGGATCTGGAAAGCCTGACGGAGGCCTGCCATAAGAGAGAGATCAATGTCTGCATGGATTTTGTGATGAACCATACCTCCGAGGACCACGAGTGGGCCAGAAGGGCCAGGCGGGGGGAGGGAGAGTACATGAGCCGGTACTTTTTCTTCGACAACTGGGAGGAGCCCTCCCGGTATGAGAGAACGGTTCCCCAGGTCTTTCCCACAACGGCCCCGGGAAACTTTACTTATCTGGCCGATGCCGGTCACTATGTCATGACCTCCTTTTATCCCTATCAGTGGGATTTGAACTACAGGAACCCCAGGGTTTTTAATGAGATGATGTACAATTTTCTGTATCTGGCCAACAGGGGCGTTGACATCATCCGCATCGATGCGGTGCCTTATATCTGGAAGGAGCTGGGCACTCAGTGTCGAAACCTCCCCCAGGTCCACACCATTGTGCGCATGATGCGTATGATCAGTGAGGTGGTCTGCCCCTCCGTCCTTCTGCTGGGGGAGGTGGTAATGGAGCCGGAGAAGGTGGCTCCCTATTTCGGCACGGTGGAGAAGCCGGAATGTCATATGCTCTACAATGTCACCACCATGGCCACTACCTGGCACACGGTGGCCACCAGGGATGCGGGGCTTTTGAAACGGCAGCTCGACACGGTGAGCGCCCTTCCCAAGGAATACCTCTTCTTAAATTACCTTCGGTGCCACGACGATATCGGCTGGGGGCTGGACTATAAGGCTCTGGCCAAGGAAGGAATCGGGGAGCGCTCCCACAAGCAGTACCTGAACGATTATTTCCAGGGATTGGCGGGGGAGAGCAGCAGCAGAGGAGAACTCTACAATGCCGACCCCGTCACCGGGGACGCCAGGTTCTGCGGGACCACCGCCTCCATGTGCGGCATTGAGAAGGCGGGATTTGAGAAGGATCCGGAGGCCATGGAGCGGGCCCTTCGGCTGGACCTGATGCTTCACGCCTATATGTTCATGCAGTCGGGGATTCCGGTGCTGTACAGCGGGGATGAGATCGGTCAGATCAATGATTACAGCTATAAGGAGGATCCCTTAAAGGCGGCGGACTCCCGATATCTTCACCGGGGAAAAATGAACTGGGAGCTGGTGGAAAATATCAAAAAGCCGGGGACGGTGGAGGCGGAAATTTTTTCCGGACTCAAAAAGCTTCTGCAGATCCGCAGGTCGGAGAGCGTGTTTGTTTCCCATGCGGATATGCGCACGATTGAGACGGGGGACCGCTCCGTGCTGTGTATCGGCAGGTATTACGGGGGAGAGACGGTGATCGGGCTGTTTAATTTCAGCGAGGCCGACAGACAGATTCGGCTGGGCCAGGGGGAGTGCACGGAGCTTGTCACCGGCAGGAAAATACGGACGGAAGAGCTGAAACTGGCGGGATATGGTTTTTACTATCTGAAGAAATAATGTTGCCCCGTGACAGGGAAATTGGGCGGATGATCTGAGAGAGCTATGATCTCACCGCTTTGGCAAAGAAAAAGGGACGGCCGCGCTGGTGTCTGGCGCGGCTGCCCTTTTTTGCGAGATGCATCGGCTTAGGGAGGAAAGGCCCGGGCCGGCACACCTGCGCGCTGATTTTGAGGTGATCCGTGGGCGGAGGTATTAACTGTAATAAATGACAAAATTGCCGATTTCCGTGTCCCACAGCAGGGACAGGTCGTTGGTGACGCCGTTGTCCAGCTTGCCTCTTTTTAACAGGAAATTCATGGCTGTGACGCTGTGAACGGAGGTTTCCTCCAGGGGGATACCCCGGAAGGACAGCTCCTTTTGATCCTCCGGTCCGGGCCCCGGCTGTATGGTTTTTACCCTCAGATCCGCCGTGCGCCGTTTAAAGTGCAGGGCGATCTCCACCTGATACCGGCCCTCGCCCGAAAGTCCCAGATCCACCGCCCGGGTGCCCTCGTACTCATGGAAGCCGTCGCCGGTCAGATAGGCGGTGTCCGTCTCGTCGTAATTGCCTGTGACAAAGCCGATATGGCCGTTGCAGGAGGTCTTCATGGAGAACAGTCTGTCATCCCCGCCGTAAAACTCGATTTCCGTGCAGTTTCTTTTGTCGGGGATGCCCGGATGCCATTCGAAGGCCACGGTCATGCACCGAGGGTCTATCTCCGGAGCCTGGGGAAATTCCTTGCGGACAAAGCGTTCCCCCGAGGCCTCCACATATAGGCGGAGACTTCGTCTGCCCTTTTCGTCCATCCGGCAGGAGAGCAGGTCCCTGTTTTTCCCTGTGACGCCCCAGGGAGCGGTCTTTAGGGGTTCCCGCCCAAAATCCTCCCGGACCAAAAATCGAGCCTGGGGCTTGAGGGAGGAGACGGCGGCCTCCAGGGCGTGAAGGGCGGCGGAAATATGGGACCGGTCCGCCTGACAGCCCAGGGCGCTTTCCGCCTCCCCCAGGGCTTTCGCCAGGGCTTCCCAGGAGGCCGGGGCGAAGGCGTGCTCCGGGTAGTAAGAGCTGTGCAGCTTTTCCGTAAGCTCCCGCAGCAGATAGGCGTCGTCAGGGGCAAAGACAGGCACATCCACGGGTTCGGACAGCGGGCCGTCCCCGTTTACCCCGCCGCAGGCCACGAAATACTGACAGGCCTTGTCCCCGGAGGCCTCCAGAGTGGCCCGCATCTTAGGCCCTGTCATGCCTGCGGACACATAGGCCGTGGGGGAGGCCGTCAGTACGGGGGCGGCCTCAGGGCTGTCTTTTCGGAAAATGCGAAAGCAGGTAATCAGGTTTTCGGGCAGATAGAGGGAATCCTCATGGATCTCCCAGGACACAGTGACGCTGTCCCGGGTCCTGGCGGCGATGCGAAGCCCCTCCGGCCGCACGCCGGGCGGCTGGTCGCACACAGGAAGTCTGAGGATATGCCCGCTGAAAGAGTATCCCTCCAGACCGGCGATGGCGTTTGCCACAAGCTGGGCGGCCACGATGCCCCCGACCCGTTTTAAGTGAACGCCGTCCACCGTCAGATCTAAGGGGCTGCGGGCCTTCAGGTATTCCTGCCAGAGGCGCAGAAGCTCCACATAGGGCAGGCGGTATTCCTCTGCCAGGGCGGCGATCCGCTCCACATATTCGGGGGCGGAGCCGGTGCCGGAGCTTAAGACTACCTTCAGGCCGAAGGCCTGGCAGCATTCCAGGAGATAGCGCAGCCTTTCCTCAAACTCTCCGGCATCGCTGAAGCGTCTGCCGGGGGCGTTGTCGTTGATGCCGCTCTCGATGATCACCGCGTCGCCGGGGTGGCTTCGAAGGAAAAAGTCGTTGAAGAAGCCCTCGTAGAGATAGCTCTTTAAGGAGCTGCCGGCCACGGCGCTGTTATCCAGCATAAGCTCCCGGTCCGTAAATTTCCCCATGGAGAAATCCTCGCCCCAGCCTGTCCGCTCCGGGATGGGAGCCCAGGGGCCGCCGTCCTGGGGAGGGTACTTGGCCAGGGTGGAATCTCCGATAAAACGGAGGGTGGGCCGGGGGGAGGGCTGTGAAATCTGTTCCTTCCGGGTGACGGAGATCTCCCTTAGATAGAAAACTCCGGATTCCCCGCTGTCCTTAAGCCAGGTGGTGAGCTGTATTTTCAGCCGTCCCTTGGGGACGGCCGTCAGGCAGAGGCTTTCCCTTGTACCGCCTGCCTGAGTCCAGACCCAGTCCTTCTCCAGGGGCTCCGCGTAAGAGGTGGGGATGCCTCCCTCAAACCAGCGGACCGCATAGAGATTGCCCTGGAGGCAGGCTCCGTTTACCGCCCGCTGCCGCCCGTCGGTGACCTGCAGCAGGCGGACCTCATATACTCCCGGGGGTACATCCAGGGTGAAGGAGGGGTATTCCCATTCCACCCGGGTCAGGTTCCCCTCCCGGTCCCGGGATTCCCTTCGGGCGTTGGTGCCGGCCACATAGCCGGGGCCGTCAAAAAGGCGCACCTTTTCCCGGGCCTCCCAGCCGAAGCCGGAGAGGGGGCTGTACAGGGTGGCGGAGGAGACGGGAAAGACCGGGTTTTCCGGCTCCCGTTCCCCGGGGGAGCCGAAGCGGAAGGTGAGGGTGTCCCCCTCGGAAAGAATTTGTGTGATTGGGGCTGTTTTCATGGCAATTCCTCTTTTCTTATATTATTATCCCAATATTTCCTTGACTGCGGCCCGGTATCCGGGCAGATCGGCGGCCTTTCGTATCTGTTTCAGAGCTTTGCCGCATTGAGGGAAGGAATCGCCCCAATAGCTCCAGAGCTCCTTCATTTTGAATAGAGTGTTCCGGTCTCCGGACATGACCTCCTGATAGCCACCAAAAAGTTCCTCATGAAAGGCGCGCAGAACTTTCGTCTGGGAAGATGAGTCCGGGGCGGCCGCCGGGAGGTTCCCTGCCGAGGCCGCAAGCTGCCTTGTCAGAAGGGGGTTTTTCAGAACGCCTCTGCCAAGCATTACCCTTCCGATCTGGGGGAATCGCTCCCGGAGGGTCTCAAAGTCCGCCGGGCTGTGGATATCGCCGTTATAGCAAAAGGGGGTGGGACTGCCCTTTTTCGCCAGGCAGGTCAGGGCGGCAGCCGCAGCCTCAGGTCGGACCGGGTTTCGGTAAAAATCCTGCTGCAGACGGGGATGGAGGATCAGTTCCTCCAAGGGATATTCTGTGAAGAGGGCTGACAGTCTCTCCCACTCCGCCGTGTCCTCCACGCCGATCCGGGTCTTGATGGAGATGCGCAGGGGGCATCTGTCAAATATTTCATCCAGGAAGGCCTCTAGCCGCTCCGGGAAGCCGAGAAACCCTGCGCCCCGCCCCTTGGAAGCCACCGTGCCGGAGGGACAGCCCAGGTTCAGGTTCACATGGGTGTAGCCCATCTGTCCCAGGCTGTCCGCCACGGCCAGGAAATCCTCGGTTCGGTTGGAAAGAATCTGCGGGATCAGCCGGGGGCGGGCCGGATTCTGCGCTTCACTGTCCCCGGCCTGATGCCCGGCCTTGCCGTCGTTTTCTTCCTCCCCCAGCACAAATGCCCGGTTGTGCTCCGGCAGCACGTCCTGCAGTTGTCTGTGTCCAAAGCCCGCGCCGGCGATAAAGGGGGTATAGTACCGCTCCATGCCTCCGAAGTGTCTGGCGTAGGCGTTGCGGTAGATATATCCCGTGATCCCCTCCATGGGGGCCAGCTCAAAAATTATCATATGTTATATTGCCTTTCATATATAGGTTGCCGCAGTGCGGATTTATTAGCATTATATATGAATTTAACGGATGCTGCCAGAAAAATTTTAATTTTGCAACTTTTTGACATCCTAATTTATCTATAAGTTAAAAGGAGGAGAGGAGTTGATTTGTTGAAAGAGGAGCTTTATGACAAGCTGGTTGCCTACATTGTGGAGAACCAGAACAAATTTTACCGTTTGGCTTACAGCTATGTAAAGAATCAGGATGACGCTCTGGACGTGGTGCAAAATGCGGTCTGTAAAGCGCTGGAGCATTATGGTGATTTGAGAAATGAGCAGGCAATCAAAACATGGTTTTATAAGATCGTGCTCAATGAGTGCTTTGCCCTCCTAAGGGCAAAAAATCGGATGGTTTTAACAGATGAAGACAGTTGTTGTGAAACGCCCTACGAGGAAACGGGTTTTCAATCCCACGATGATTTATACGCTGAAATTAATCGGATGGAGAACGATGTTCAAAACATAATTAAACTGAGGTTTTTCGAGGAATTACAGCTCAGTGAAATTGCCGGGATTTTGAAAATGAATTTAAACACGGTAAAGGCAAAATTGTATCGTGGCTTAAAGACTTTGAGGGTGGCAATCGGAGAGGAGGGAGGAGTATGAGACGTATGGCGCAGGCAAAGCAAAAGTATGACAGCATTCCGATACCCGGAGAGCTGTCGGAGAGGGTTATGCAGGAGGTAGAGAAAGCAAATATCCAAAGGAGCGGAAAAAAGAAAAGGATGAGGAGGATACAGCGTATGAGAAGAGCGGTTGTGGCAGCGGCGTCAGCGGCGGCGGTCCTGTTTATGGTGGGAGTCAACACCAGTGAGGTTTTTGCAAGGGAAATGAGTGACGTTCCGGTGCTTGGAGCGATAGCCCGTATCGTTACCTTCCGTTCCTATGATACGGAGACGGAAGATATGAATATTTCCGTGGAAATACCCGGCGTTGAGATGATCTCGGAAGAATTGTCGGGGCTGGAAGACAAGATAAATGAAGAAATCCACGGTTTCTGTGAGCAGTATGCGGAGGGGGCAGTGGAGAGGGCTGAGGAATATAAAAAAGCTTTTTTGGAAACCGGAGGCACGCAAGAAGAATGGGCAGAGCACCATATTGCGATCAAGGTATGGTATGAGGTTAAATCCTACACGGACCGGTATCTGTCTCTGGCGGTGGCAGGGTCCGAGAACTGGAGCAACGCGTATCATGAGACCAAGTATTATAACCTGGATTTAAGAGAGGGCAAGTGGGTAACCCTTGAGGATATTTTGGGCGAGGATTACGCCCGGATTGCCGGGAAGAGTATCCTGCAGCAAACGGAGCAGAGAGAGAAGGAGACGGGCTTGGAATTTTGGACCGACCAATGGGACGGGGTAGACGAAAGTACTAAGTTTTATATAAACGATGCCGGGAATCCCGTGATCGTGTTTGAAAAATACGAGATAGCGCCGGGAGCTGCAGGCGAACAGGAATTCGAGATTGTAAAATAATAATTAAGATGAAAAGAGGAATCACAGGATGAAAAAGAGATGGGTATCGGTAATTGCCACAGTCATTATGCTGTCGATGACAGGGTGCGGTCAAAAGGAGGGTCAGGAAAGCAGTTCTGGACACAGCAGCCCCGAGCAGGTCCGTGATTCTGCCTTTGAAACAGGGCAGATTGAATCTTCCCCGGCGGCCGGAGCGGAAATAAGCACCGGACAGCAGGATCCTGCAAATCCGCCTGCGGCAAATTCGGAGGAAAAGAAGTGGTATGAGGACAACTTTGCCGTGGACAACGAGGCGGCAGCGGAATACGGAAACCTGATAAAGGAGGCTGTGGCGGAAAAGAATCTCGAAAAACTGGCTGATTTGACAGGATTTCCGGTTTACGTAGGTTTTTCCGACGGCGGACTGGTCGTGGAAACGAGGGAGGATTTTATTGCTCTGGGCGGGGAGCGGATTTTTACGGATGAGATGGTGAGTTCCATAGACGGCGCTGACGTCACAGGACTGATGCCCAGCATGGCTGGCTTCACCATGTATGACGGAGACGGGGCCCCCAATATTATTTTCGGTGTGCGGGACGGAAGTCTGGCTATAAGCGGGATAAATTATTAGGGTCTGGAGGGGATACGGCAGTTCGGTTTGATGTGCGGCACATTATTCCGAATTGCCGTATCTGATTTTTGTGTGGGAATGGACTGCGGAAAGGTCGAGTTGCACAATAAAACGCGCGGAAACTGCGCGTTTTACACAAAGTTTATATGGAACACAAAAATAGACTGACATTTGTCGGTTTATTTTGTTATAATATGGATAGAATAGTATTAAAATACAGTGGGGCAATACCGCTTTCACTGTCGGCTGCTTAGATGCGGAAAGGAATAGTCGAGTGTTTGAAAAGGGCGAGTATGTAGTGTGTGGAAACAAAGGGGTGTGCCGGGTGGAGGACATCACTACCTTGAATATTTCCGGCGTGGAAAAGGAGCGGGAGTACTATATTCTGAAACCTGTGTATGTGAACGGGAGCACGGTGTATGTGCCGGTGGACGCGGCCGGGGAATCCATACGCCCTGTGCTGAGCAGGGAAGAAGCAAGGGAGTTAATCAGGGTGATACCCGAGATTCCCCTGATCACAATATCCAACGATAAGCTTTTGGAGCAGGAATACCGTGTCTGTATGCGGTCCAACAACTGCGAGGAGTGGGTGAGGATTATCAAGACCGTCCACCTGAGGAAGCAAAAGCGCATCGAGGCGGGGAGGAAGGTGACCGCGGTGGATGCCAAATACTTCCGTCTGGCGGAGGACAGCCTCTACGGAGAGCTGGCGGTGGCCCTGGGAATACCCAAGGAGGAGGTGCAGGACTTTATCGCCGGCGAAATCTCCGTCTCAGAAAAAACACTTTACATTCCCGGGAAAGAGTACTATAATTAGAAAAAAGTTTCAGGCAATAGAGAAAGCGTTGATGAGAACAGTAGGCAGGGGAAGATAACAGAGAGGATTGCCGTTTTCCCGCGGGGAGCGGGGGCGTGCTGGGAGCAATCCTGTCGGAAGCTGTCGAAGACCGTCTCGGAGTGGCTTTAATACAGCCCGGATGCTCCCGTTACGAGCGAATGAAGGCGGCGGCCGGTTTTTGGGCCGCAAGAAGGGTGGAACCGCGTATATTACGTCCCTTGCAAGCAGGATATTGCAAGGGACTTTTTTTGTGTAAATTTATATCAGAAAGGAAGCGGAGAATATGAAAATTACCTTGAAGGACGGCTCTGTGAAGGAGTACGGGGAAGCGAAAAGCGTGTATGAGATCGCACTGGACATCAGCGAGGGACTGGCGAGAGCCGCCTGCTGCGGAAAAGTGGACGGAAAGGCGGTGGACCTGCGCACGGTGATCGATCAGGACTGCGAGCTGACCATCTGCACGGCGGAGGACGAGGACGGGCTTCGCACTCTGCGCCACACCGCCTCCCATGTTCTGGCGGAGGCGGTAAAGCACCTGTTCCCCGACGCCAAGGTTACCATCGGTCCCAGCATCGACACGGGATTTTATTATGATTTCGACCACGCGCCTTTCTCCAGGGAGGATCTGGACGCCCTGGAGGCCGAGATGAAGAAGATTATCAAGAAGGGGGCAAAGCTGGAAAGATTCACCCTCCCCAGGCAGGAGGCCATCCGGTATATGGAGGAGAGGCAGGAGCCCTATAAGGCGGAGCTGATCCGGGATCTCCCCGAGGACGCCGAGATCTCCTTCTACAGCCAGGGAGATTTCGTGGATCTCTGCGCCGGGCCTCATCTGATGAGTACCAAGGGAATCAAGGCCTTTAAGCTGACCTCCTCCTCCATGGCTTATTGGAGGGGAAAGTCGGAGAATGCCATGCTGCAGCGCATTTACGGCACGGCTTTCCCCAAAAAGGAGCAGCTTGAGGAATATCTGGCATATTGGGAGAATGTGAAGAACCGGGATCACAATAAGCTGGGCCGGGAGATGGAGCTGTTTACCACGGTGGACGTGGTGGGACAGGGACTGCCCCTGCTGATGCCCAAGGGGGCGAAGATCGTCCAGACCCTGCAGCGGTGGATCGAGGACCTGGAGGACAACGAGTGGGGTTATGTGCGCACCAAGACGCCCCTGATGGCAAAGAGCGACCTCTACAAGCTCTCCGGCCACTGGGATCATTATACGGACGGTATGTTTGTGCTGGGCGATGAGGCGAAGGACAAGGAAGTGCTGGCTCTGCGCCCCATGACCTGTCCCTTCCAGTACTTTGTGTACAAGGCGGGACAGCATTCCTACAGGGATTTGCCCCTGCGCTACAGCGAGACCTCCACTCTGTTTCGAAACGAGGACTCCGGCGAGATGCACGGTCTGACGAGAGTCCGTCAGTTCACCATCTCCGAGGGTCATCTCATCGTGAGGCCGGACCAGATGGTGGAGGAGTTCAAGGGCTGCCTGGCCCTGGCAAAGTATTGCCTGGGGGTTTTGGGGGTGGGGGAGGATGTGACCTACCGTCTCTCCAAATGGGATCCGAATGACCGTGAAAAATATATCGGTGATCCGGATGTGTGGGAGGAGACCCAGGATCATATCCGCAGGATTTTGCAGGAGCTTCAGATTCCCTTCTACGAGGAGGAGGGGGAAGCGGCCTTCTACGGGCCCAAGGTGGATATCCAGGCCAGGAACGTGTACGGCAAGGAAGACACCATGATCACCATCCAGTGGGACGCGCTCTTGGCGGAGCAGTTTGATATGTACTATATCGATCAGGACGGCGAGAAGAAGCGGCCCTACATTATCCATCGGACCTCCATGGGCTGCTATGAGCGGACGCTGGCCTGGCTCATCGAGAAATACGAGGGCAAATTCCCCACCTGGCTGTGTCCCGAGCAGGTGAGAGTGCTGCCCATCTCCGAGAAGTATGCCGACTATGCGGCGCAGGTGGAGGCTTCCCTGAAAAAGAACGGCATTCTGGCGTCGACGGACAGCCGTTCCGAAAAGATCGGCTTTAAGATCAGAGAGGCCAGGATGGACCGGATTCCCTATATGCTGATCGTGGGCCAGAAGGAGGCGGAGGATGGCGTGGTCTCCGTCAGAAGCCGCTTTGCGGGGGATGAGGGGCAGAAGCCTCTGGAGGAGTTTATCGGACAGATCTCTCAGGAGATCCGGACAAAGGAGATTCGCAGGGAGCTTCCCCAGGAGAACGCATAGGGCGGCAGCCCCGGTAATTTCATAAATTTTAGGATACAGAGCCGTATAAACGCTCCGGGCCCGGGGCAGACTATCTCTGCACCCTGTCCATACAGGCGCTGCCCTTAAGTGGAACAAGGTGCGGAAGGAGGGCTTGTATGGCTGAATTGAAATGCGCAGTGGAAAACTGCAGCTACAACCAGGACTGCCTGTGCTGCAAGGGCGATATCATGGTGGGAGGCAGGCATGCCTGCGAATGTGAGGGAACCTGCTGCGAGAGCTTTGCCAGACAAAAGGAGGGCATGGACTCTTTCACCAGCTCCCTGTCACACCCCAGCAGAACCATCAGCATCGACTGCGAGGCGGTGAAATGTATCTACAACAGCAATTACAAATGTGTGGCTGACCATGTGGACATCAGGGGCTGCGGCGCCTGTGACTGTGAGGAGACAGCCTGTGCGACCTTCAAGGAGCGGTAAGGGGTGGGCAGGACAGTGTGCGGACGCTGTCCTGCCTTTCTCAAAGGGGGCGGCAGGCCTAAACCTCGGGAGGGACGGTCTGAGCTGTTTCAAAACATTGCACAGTTGTAAAAATAGTGGTTGACACGGCTCTATTTTTATGCTAATCTATATCAGTGTGTGAAGAACACCAATAACAAGCAGAGTATCCACTCTCACCTTGGGGCAATCGGGCTGGCAGGGTTGATATCCTTTCTTCCATACAGACTGCACATGGGGGGCTGTATTTGGGTGAAAATGCGATGTGGATAGTTATGCTATCCGCTTTTTTATTTTTCTTATGGAGGTGCAGGAACATTAGCGATTTAATGATTAACGAACAAATCAGGGACAAAGAGATCCGTCTGGTGGGCGAGGGCGGACAGCAGCTTGGCATTATGTCCTCCCGGGAGGCAATGAAGCTTGCCGAGGACGCGGGGCTGGATTTGGTGAAGATTGCGCCCACAGCCAATCCTCCCGTCTGCAAGATTGTCGATTATGGGAAGTACAAGTACGAGCAGCTCCGCAGGGAGAAGGAAGCGAGGAAGAAGCAGCGCACGGTGGAGCTCAAGGAGATCCGGCTGTCACCCAATATCGACACCAACGATTTGAACACCAAGATTTCCGCGGCCAGGAAGTTTCTGTCCAAGGGCGACAAAGTGAAAATCACCCTGCGTTTCCGGGGCAGAGAGATGGCACATATGAATAACAGCAGACATATTCTCGACGATATCGCCGAGAGCCTGTCCGATATCGCCGTTGTGGATAAGCCGCCCAAGGTGGAGGGCAGGAGCATGACCATGTTTTTAACTGAAAAGCGGTAATCGCGTAAGTTAAAATAGACTATGATAAGTTTAGGAGGAAACCGTTATGCCAAAAATGAAGTCAAGCAAATCAGCAGCTAAGCGTTTCAAATTGACCGGAACCGGTAAGTTAAAGAGAGCGAAAGCGTACAAGAGCCATATTCTGACGAAAAAGAGCACCAAGAGAAAGCGCAATCTCAGGAAATCGACGATCACTGATGCAACCAATGTAAAGAACATGAAGAAGATTTTACCTTATCTGTAATTTCTGGCAAGGAGGAGAGTAGACAATGGCAAGAGTGAAAGGTGGCTTACATGCCAAAAAGAGACATAATAGAGTATTGAAGCTTGCGAAAGGCTACAGAGGAGCCAGAAGTAAGCAGTACAGAGTGGCCAAGCAGTCTGTTATGAGAGCGCTGACCAGCTCCTATGCGGGCAGGAAGGAGAGGAAGCGTCAGTTCAGAAATCTGTGGATTGCACGTATCAATGCGGCGGCCCGTCTCAACGGTTTATCCTACAGCAGATTCATGTACGGCCTGAAGCTGGCGGAGATTGACATCAACAGGAAGATGCTGGCTGAATTGGCGGTGAATGACGCGGAAGGGTTTAAGACGCTGGCGGAGCTTGCAAAGGCAAAGCTGGCATAAGTGTAGAGAGGGAGTGCTGCGGCACTCTCCCTTTTATTTTCAGGGAAGCGTCCGGAGATTCCTCCGGGGCTACGGACTTGTGGGAGAATCAGATGATAGGAGACAAGAAGGCAATCTTTTTTGACATAGACGGAACCCTGATGGCGGACGCTTTCTCACCAATGCCCGGGAGCGCCGTGGAAGCCGTCAGAAGGGCCAGGGAGAACGGGCACCTGTGCTTTATCGACACGGGGCGCACCTGGCGGCTGGTGAGAGGAATCTTTGACGGGCAGGCGGAATTTGACGGATATCTGCTGGGATGCGGGACCATGATCCTGTATCAGGGTGAAGTGCTGGCGCACAGCAGCTTTTCTCCCGGACTGTCGCAGCGCATCCTGGGCGCGCTGGAGCGGTATCGGATTGACGCCATATTGGAGGGGCCCCGGGAAGTTTTCTGCAGGACAGCGGAGGAGATATACTCCGATTATTTCAGGAAGTACGCCGAAAAGTACAGACGGTTGAACTTTCCGGATTATACCGGCGCCGAGGGGGAGTATGACAAACTCTTTGCCAGAGGTGACACAGCGGCGGATATGGAGCGGTTTCGGGAGGAGTTTCGGGAGGAGCTGGAATTCATCGACAGGGGAAAAGGCTTTTACGAGATTCTGCCCAAGGGCTGTTCCAAGGCCGCGGCTATCCGATTTATCGCGGAACATCTGGGAATTCCCATGGAGAACACGGCTGCCATCGGCGACGGCAACAACGACCTTCCGATGTTGGCCTGCGCCCACAGGGCTGTGGCCATGGGCAATTCCACGCCGGAGGTGTTAAGGATGGCGGATTATGTCACGGGCACGGTGGAGGAAGACGGCATCAGGGACGCTCTGCAGTGGCTGGGCGTTTTGTAGGAGGACGGCAGGGGATGAACAAAAATCCGAATCTGATCTTAAAGCTTTTAAGCGCAAAAAATGAATTTAAGAGGAATCATCCGAAATTTGAGGCCTTTGTCCGCAGGGTGCTCTTAGACGGGAAGGGAATCACGGAGGGCACGGTGGTGGAGATCACCGTCACGCGCCCGGGGGAGGAACCCATCACCTCCAATCTGCGGATCAAACAGTCGGATATGGAGCTGGTGGAGGCAATCAGCGAGGCGTACAAAGTTTAAAAATGCATTGAACAACCGATTCTTTTTAGGTATAATTGTAGCAACTATGCTATACAGAATTTTCCATGTTTAATGAGGCAGGGAGGAAGGACATATGAAAAGGACAATTGCGCTTTTACTGACGGCAGCGCTTACAATGTGTGCGGGTATACCCACCCACGCCGCCGGCAGGGGCACAGGGGGGCAGACCCGGACGGAAGCTGCGGAGGGATTGGGGCAGGTGGATGTCTCCATAGGAGCGGCCCTCAAGCTGAACAGTCCTGTGGAGTTTTCCGTCAGGCTGACGGACGCACAAAACAAGACCTTGACGGATACATACGTCCTGGGGGACGGCAGCAGCGAAGGGGGCAGGAGAAGTTTTGAGGGGCTGGCCAGGGGAGAGTACACTCTTACTGTGTCCGCCAGAGGCTTTGCCGATTATACCCAGAAAATTTCTGTGGAGGATAAGGCCTATGCCGTGAATCTGACCACGGGTTTTTTGAGCGGGGTAAATTATGAGGCCGGCGCCGCCCACCCGGGGGTGCTTTTGATCGGGGACGTCAACGGCGACGGCAGGATTGATATGGCGGACCGGACGGAGTTAGTGGATGCCATCGACGGGGCCGTGTCCCCCGGCAGAGCGGGCTCCTGCACGGATTTGAACGGAGACGGGGCGGTGAACCTGGTGGATTTGGATTACTTTGCCAGGGGCTATAATGTGACCAAGGATACCCTGGCTCAGATCGAGAGATTTGTTCCGGCGGCAGCCATTACGCCTCAGGGCGCGGCCGGCACCAGGGTGGAAGGGGATTTGGGAGAACTTTTAAGGAACAAATCTTCCGTGACCCTGACGCCCGCCGGCGGCGGAGCCATCTCCCAGGAGTCCCCTGTTTCGCTGGAGTTTTCCTTCAGTGACTCCGGGGCGGCCGCCATGGCGGACGGAATCATTATAGAGACGGGAGGAGACAATCCCATCGGCAAGGCTTTGGTGGAGGTCTCCTACACGGACGGAAGCGGTGCGCTTCACGAGGAAAAGATTCCCGTGGCGGATGTGCATTACTTGCTGAACAGCTCCCAGGTGCGGGTGGAGAGGGACGGACAGGGCAATATCCAGATCCATCTCGGCTCCCAGGTGGCGGTAAAAAAGGTGACGCTGACCATTGTGGGAATGCAGAAGAACAATAACCTGGCGGAGATCTCCAAGGTGGAGTTTGTCAACGGCATGGAGGAGCGGATTCCGGAGCCTGAGATGGATATTCCCACCAATTTAAGCGCCTCTGTGGGAAGCAAGCGAATCAGCCTGACCTGGGATGCTTGCGTCAATGTCACGGGCTATGAGGTCCTCATAAAGCAGGGGGACACTCAGGAGATCGTTTCCACAGTCAGGAATGCGCTGGACATCACCTCCTTTGGCGGCAAGGAGCTGACCAATTATCTGGAATACAGGATCAGGGTGCAGTCTGTCAACGGCACCTGGAGCAGCGGCTACGGGGAAGAGGTGACCGCGGTTCCCAAGCCTAACGGCAAGCCGGATAAGCCGGACAATGTGAAGGCTGTGGGAAAGCATCAGAGTATCGTGGTATCCTGGAAGAATATGAAGGACACCGTCTCCTACAATCTTTATTACAAGGAGAGCAGCGCCGGGGAATACACCAAGATTGAGGGGATCGAGGGCAGCAGCTATACCCTGGAGGGGCTGAAGGAGCTGACGGAATACACGGTCTATGTGACGGGTGTGAACGAGTTTGGCGAGAGCGATCCCTCTCTCTCGGCAGCGGCCACTACCACGGATATGAATCCCGCCGTGATGCCCAAATACAACCTGATCAATGTGGGTGAACCGGGCAAGGCAGGAGCCCATATTGAAAGCACCACTATGTGGGGCAGCATGAAGGACAGCCCCTTGGACACCCAGTCGGGCACCGCATGGGGGACTGTGGACCATAATCCCGCGTCCTATTATCTGCGGAGCACGTGGGATGACGGAGGCTTCAATCCCATGGGCAAGCACGGGCTTGTGTATGAGTTTGACCAGTCCTACAAGATAGATACCATCGCTTTCCAGGAGGCGGTACCCCAGAGTCCGGCGTATTCCTACGTGAAGGTGCGCTACTGGGATGAGAACGGAACACAGACGGATGTGGCCGGGAGCAAGATTTCTCTCCAGCAGAAGCAGGATGGAGACGGCCGTATCTATTATGTGCTGAAGCTCTCGGAGCCGATCAATGCCAAAAAGATACAGTTTGGTTTGGCCCGGTATGTGGCTTCGGGCACCGTGACCGTATCGGAGGTTTATTTCTACTATTATGACACTTTGATGGAGGAGATCATGTCTCTCTATGCGGATGATCTTCACACGGTTCTCAAGGCCGGCGTGACGCAGGCCACCATAGACGGGCTGCGGGTAAAGATCAATACCGTGGATGAGGTGAGCGGAGAGTATCATCCCGACAGGGAGCTTTTGGAGCGTGAGCTGCAGACGGCGGAGGCGATCCTGCACGATGCCGGATTGAAGGATTCCGTGGAGATTCACGGGGGAATCAGTACAAATGATGTGGGCAGAGGCTTTGGCGGACTGAACGCATGGCAGCCCCTGGGAATTGTGGCGGCGGCCCAGGAAGAACTCATGGTTTATGTGGGGCACGGCTCCAAGAAAACCGGGCAGGACACGGAGCTCCAGTTGGTGGCTACGCAGTATCATGCGGAGGCAAGTGCTTTCAGCTCCACCGTGGTAAAGCTGAAGGTGGGCGCCAATAAGGTAACGATTCCCAAGATATGGACTACCACGGGATTTGAGTCCGGCGGCGCGCTGTATGTACAGTATACGGGAGGCAACCCTGACGACAGATACGCGGTGCGAGTCAGCGGGGGCGTACAGGTTCCCGTCCTGGATCTGTATCAGGTGACGGACGAAAGCGAGAGGCTTGCGCGGGCGGAGGCCTATGTGACCGAGCTTGAGAGCTATGTGAGCCGGATGCAGGAGAACCATGGGCAGTTCCATCAAAATTCCGGAAATTCTCTGGTGGCCTACAGTTACGACGAGAGGAACTGTATTCTGGGAGCGTCAGACATCCTGCTTGATACCATGATGCTCTCCCTGCCGGCAAATCAGATCTTAAGCGGCGCGGGAAGCGGAAGCGCCCAGGAGAAGGCCCGGAAGATTTTGAATTCCATGGACTCCATGGAGGACATGATGTACCTGTTCTATCAGCACAAGGGATTGAACCGAAGTGCGGCGGAGGCGCAGAATCAGATACCCAAGGGGCATTTGAACATCCGCTATCAGAGAATGTTCTCGGGTGCGTTTATGTACGCCTCGGGCAACCACATCGGCATTGAATGGCCGGAGACTGCGGGAATGGTGAGTTCGTCGCCGGTTGTGGCCGACAGCGAGGGCAGATATCAAAGCGGCGCTTATTTCGGCTGGGGCATTGCCCATGAGATCGGACACTGTATCAATCAGGGGACCTATGCGGTAGCCGAGGTCACCAACAACTATTTCGCGGTGCTGGCCCAGGCGAAGGACCGAAACGACAGTGTACGTTTCAAGTACGAGGAGGTCTACAAAAAGGTTACGTCGGGTGCAAGGGGCTCCGCCTCCAATGTGTTCACTCAGCTTGGTATGTACTGGCAGCTTCACCTGGCCTATGACAGAGGATATAATTACAAAACCTACGCGGGTCATGAGGAGCAGCTTGCGAACCTGTTCTTCGCCAGAGTGGATACCTACGCAAGAAATGTGCAGGCAGCTCCGGCTCCGGGCGGCGTTGCTCTGACCCTTGCAGGGGACAGGGATCAGGATTTGATGCGTCTGTCCTGTGCGGCGGCGGAGAAGAATGTTTTGGAGTTCTTTGAGAGATGGGGGAAGACTCCCGACAGCGGCACCCGCAGTTACGCGGAGCAGTTTGCCACGGAGACCCGGGCCATCTGCTATGTGAACGACGATGCCCGAGTGTACACTCTCCAGGGAGGAAGCAGCAGTCTGGGGACCCAGGGCGATGTGGAAGCTGTGGGCGACGATACAGGGGCTTTCGTGAACCCGGGGATCGCCAACCAGGTGGACTTCACCTTAAGCTCCAAGGGTATTCCCCAGGAGGATGTGCTGGGGTATGAGATCGTGCGCTGCACCTTCTCCGGAGGCGAGATTCAGAAGGAGCCTGTGGGATTTGCCACGGGAAATACCTTCAGCGATGTGATTTACTCCATGAATAACCGCACGGTTTTCTATGAGATCACATTGATTGACAAGTATTTGAACCGTTCCGCGGTAAAGACTTTGGAGACCATTAAGATTTCCCATGACGGGAGCCTTGACAAGACCTTCTGGACGGCTGTCACGCAGAACCTGGCTTGCGAGGACGACGCGTTGATTTCGGGTAATAAGGATTCCCTCTGCACACCGGGAGCGGAGGAGGCTTCCGAAAAGGTGATCGGCATCAGAAAGGCTCTGGACAACGACGCGGGTACCGTTTACACGGCGACGGCGGACGGCAACGGAGAGATTACCCTGGAATTCAACAAGACCCTCACGGTCAGCGGCTTCAAATTTACGGCCGGAGACGGAAGCGCCAGGGGCGGATACGAGATTTCAGTCCGCAGCGCAGGAGAGTGGATCAAGGTCGCGGAGGGAAGCTTTGCGCCGACGGCTGTGAATACCGTATACTTTGCAAATGAGGACGGAAGGTATGTGAGCACCTACAGCACGGATGCCCTGAAGCTGGTTCTGAGGGATCAGGGAGGCGCGGTGTCCATCGCGGAGCTGGATGTGCTGGGTGTGACGGGCGATAACGTGGACTTCAGGTATGCGGACGACGGAACGGCGGCCATAGGGCGGCTGACTCAGGATTACCGGTACGGCGAGGGAGAAGGTGATGTGATTCCTGCGGGTTCCATTGTGTTTACGGGTATGTACAAGGGAAATCCGGCTTACAATGCGGTGATTCTTTACGACCAGAGCGGAAATATCGTGGGCGGAATGGATGAGACCGGGAATCTGAAGGCTCAGCAGATCATCCTGGCAGATGTGCCGGATCAGGGAGAGATACAGAATGTTTCGGACGGCACCTGGATTTATTGGATAGAACCGTCCCAGCAGACGGATATGACCGGAACGGAGCGGGTGAGGGCGGAGCTTTACCGCGTCAACAACGCCCTGACCAACGAAGGGCAGAGGCTTGTCAGCGACTCCCTGTTTATGGCTATGCCCGCGCCGGATGCATTGCCGGATATTACCCTGGGCGGCGGCGCAGTGCAAGAATAGAGACAGTGTCCGCCGCGGCGGACGAAAGGTGGCATACATGAGGAAATATTTGATTCATATGATCGCGGGGATCTTTATGCTGGCAGTGTTTTTGCCCATGCAGGTCTCGGCGGAAAGCGGTGAGCTTAAGCTGGACGGAAACGGTATGGTGACATTTGTTTCCAAAGAAGCGGCGGGGGAGGGGAGCACCTCCCTTGCCTTCAGCCTGTCTGTGGAGGCGGCGGAAGGATCCACAGTGGAATTTCAGTTCGGGGAGAACAATGCCAAGGTGGCGGAATTCCGTTACCATGAGGCGGAGGGAAAGCTGAATATTTATATGGCGGGGACTGAGGCGCTCATCCCGGAGGAGTCCGGCTCCCTGACCGTGGGAAGAGTTGTGGTACTCGACGGGGGCGGGAACAGCGCTGCCGCCACGGTGGGCGTGGTGCCGGGGTCTGTGCAGTATGTCTCCGGGGCGGAGCTGAAAAGTCCGGAGGATTTAAAGCTTCCGGAGGCGGTGCAGATGGGAGCTGCGACCGGAGGCAAGCCGGGAGATGACAATTCCGGAGGAAACGATTCTGCGGGACACGATGAGGACGACAAGGACGACGAGGATGAGGAAGATACCCCCATAGCATCTCAGCCCGGCAATAACGGGCAGGGGAGCTCCTCGGGCAAGCCCGGGAGCGGCGGAACCGGCAGTTCGGGAAGACCCGGCAGCGGAACCGGAAGCGGCACAGTCAAGCCGGGGAGCAATAAACCTGGGAGCGGCGGGAACGGCAGTTCAAGCAATGGGGGAAGCACGGGGGAAAGCGGCGGCCCAAGCAAGCCTGAAAGCTCCGCCGGTAAAGAGGATTCCCCCTCGTCGGAGGGCATAACGGGCAGCGACACCCCCGACAGGACTCCTGAGGAAACCGTTCCCGTGATCGGAGGAGATGTCAGGAAAGAGGACAGCGCGGGAGCCGGCAGAATGACCTGGATCTATGTTGTGGCGGCGGTAGCGGCTTTGCTGGCCCTGGCCGTGGTCGCATTGGCGGTTATAGAAGTGAGAAAGCATCGGAGGGATTCTCTGTAAGGGGAAGAGGTAAAATAATCAGGAAAAGCACTAAAAACCCTTTACAGTTTCTGGTAATTTGTGCTATAGTAGAGGTGAAATAGAGGCATGGAGGCCGATTTTCGGACTGACGGATACAGTCGACAAGGAGGTAGCTTATGAGCATAAATATTCCGATGAAAAACGATTATTCTTTCTTATTTTCCGGTTTGGGCGGCAATAAGGGTTCTTCCCTGAGCAGTCTCCTGGCTGATTATGCCAGCATCAAGAACGGCACCTACGGCAAGCTGATGAAGGCATACTTCAACGAAAACAGCAGCGAGTCCGTTAAGGAAGCCACGAAGGATGCCCTTTCCGAGAGGAAAAACAGGAATGCCAGCAGCTTAAGCAAGGCCGAGACCAAGGCATACACTGCGGTGCAGGAGGCCACAGACGACTTAAAGGAGTCTGCGGACGCACTGCTTAAGACGGGAACCAAATCTCTGTTCAATAAAAAGGACATCACCACCAAGGATGAGAATGGGGTGGAGAGCACGACAAAGGGCTATGACACCAATGCGATCTACAATGCGGTGAACAGCTTCGTGCAGGATTACAATTCCGTGGTAAAGGCGGCGGCATCCGGAGATGTGGACAATAACTCTCTCACCAACCGCGTCAATCATATGCAGAATACCACGGCCATCAATTCCAAAGCTTTGGCAGAGGTGGGTATCACGGTGAACAAGGACAAAACCCTTTCTCTTGACAAGGATACCTTCCAAAAGGCAGATATGGGTAAGGTTCAAAATCTGTTCAACGGAACCGGATCCTACGGCTACAGCGTGTCGTCGTCTGCGTCCATGATCAACCATACGGCAGACTATGCGCTCTCTAAGGCCAATACTTACACAGGCGCGGGAAGCTATCATAATGCGTTTAACGCAGGAAATATGTTTAACAGCTATTTCTGACGGTTGGCGGCCGGAATAATACAGGATTCTTTGACGGCACTGAGGGCAAAAGAGTCTTCGGTGCCGTTTTCGCTGTGTGCAGCAAGTATGGCACAGTTGATATGCAGGGTCTGGCAAATTGCGGCACTCTAAGTAAACGAAAAGCCAGTATATATGAGGGTTGGAGGATCACGGAGCAAGTCAAAAATAAAAGGTACAAAAAATTTCAAAAAACTTCAAAATATATATTGACTTTTTGAAAGATATCCCTTATAATAAGTTTTGTTCGCAGGAATGGCGGAATTGGCAGACGCGCACGGTTCAGGTCCGTGTGGTAGCAATACCATGAGAGTTCAAGTCTCTTTTCCTGCAGCTTACAGCGCGAGATCGAATCATCATGATTCAGGTCCCGCGTTGTTTTTTGATTTGTGTCATTTTGATTCCAGGGCTTGTATCCTTTCTTCCAATGCTTCGATCCTTTTTTCCTGTAGCTGAATCATTTTTGTGTTTAACGCGATAAATTCGTCATATCTCAAAGAATACTCATATATGGGATTGCCCTTCTCATCAATTACCTTTGTTTCTTTACGTTTTCCGTTTTGGTCCCGGGAAACGATGATTTTTTGATCTTTACAAAGGCCGGCAAATTCCAGAGAAGACATGCCAAGTCGTTTCATGGCGTCTTCCACATCCTGGCTGATGAAGCCGATATGAGTTCTGCCGGAGGTTCCCTTCTTAAACTTAAAAGATACTGGGTTTAATAAGCGGAAGAGCCCGACATAGTTTTCATCTAGTGGTATAATATTCTCTTTTTCATTTTTGTCTGATGTCTGTATCATACCGTTGGAAGCATAGATATTTTCCCATTTATCGTAGGGTGTCCCCAAATCTACATTTTTACTGCCAAATCTGGAGCCATAAAAACTGTTGTAGTTGATACCAAAGAGTGTTTTGCTATAATAATGAGAGTTTCCGCACAACATATCAGTATCATATGCATCTACCAGGTAGATTTCCCAGGGATCTCCGTCTACTAAGGCACTATGTACTATGCCGTTTGCAAAGTATTCGGTAAAACTGGATCTGCTGTCTCCAGGTACGATATTTTTTATGACAGAAGCATCATTCACAATTTGGGAGGCAGTGATATATTGAAAGCTTCTGGCAGGGTCGTTCCAGAAGTTTTTTTCATAATCCGAAACAAACCTGTGGCTGCTGTTCTGCGAGATCATATCTGCAGGGTGCGTGGGGGGATGAGTGTATACGGTATCTGCATCCTCCCTCCAGGCAGGATTTCCCGCGGAATCTGTTTTCCACACTTTATTCGCCTGCCCCTTACCGGAAGCGACGTAACCCTCGCTGGACGAGGAATTCGCTTTCCAGGTATTGTGGTCGGTAATCTTAAAACCGCTGTCGTTTACTAGCTGGCTTGTTTTTGTTGGAATGGGCGGTTTGTTTTTGATAAAAGCGCCCGAGTTGATGTCTGCAATGTTCCAATCTGATTGAACGATTTTGTCCTCCAACTCGTCCCTCGTAACAAATAATGTTTTTAGTTTTTCAAAAAACTGCGACAGTCTTTCAAGATTTAAGTAGTTGTCTCTGAACATGGCTTCTCCTTTCCCATATATGATAAGAGATCTTGTGTTTTTCACTTTCAGCTCTTGCAAAAGCCGTAGATGCAGACTTTTGCAAGGCTTACGGTGAAATTTCAAACGCTGTGGACTGTTAAAGGGGACGCCGCAAAAGGAGCGGCCCCGGGTTTAGCGTTATGAAACAAAAAGTGCATTGATTTCCGCCTCGGTAATGGGCGTAAAGGCGGTAGACAGGATGGCTTCGGTCTGCCCGTCCGTATAGGTCCTGGCGTTCTCAAGGGCCTGACTGGCCTTTGCCGACGCATCCAGGGCTGCGGCGGAAACGGTTTTCGATTCGCTGGCGCTGATGTCGGCGGAAAGCTTTGCCTTTACCAAGGAGTCGTAGAACTGTAGGCCCTCCATGTCTAAGTATTGTGTATTCGCGTTTGTCTCTGTGGTCATAAAGCACCTCCCTTCTTTCGCTTTCATGCAGGAAACAGATCCTGGATGGAGGAAGGGGGAATGGGCTCTATCCTGTTTTCTTCCCCCTCTCCGGGGGTCCCGGACGAGGAAGCGGCCTTTCGTCTGACCCATTGATCCGTGTCTTTTCCCAGCAGCCAGACAGACCAGTCCTCCTGGCACAGGCATTGTGACCCGGGACTGCATTTGCTGCTGCTGACGTTGTCAGACGGTTGGAGAAGTCCTTCCTTTGCTGCGGTTGGCAGATTTTTCACGTCCGACAGATAATCGCACATGAAAAAGCGCCACAATAAATCGCTCTTATTTCCGGCTGTATGGATCCAATAAGCCATAAAATTCACCTCCCCCTGTCAAATACCGTCACATTGTCGGCAATAACCTTTGTACAGTCTGTTTGATTGAAAATCACTTTCTGCACCCGAACGCCGTTAAAGTAGATATTTGACAAAAGACTGGGCTTCACAAAGGTGATTTTTGCGTAGGGAGCATAGAGCTGCCGCTTTCTCTCGATGCCGGAGGCGAACATTTGCCCGTACAATGAGCTGTCCCCGTACCGGCAGGAGGGGCCTGCAGTGGTCCCTCCCTCCGGGCAGCCGCCGAAATAGCTGGAGCCGCCTGCTCCGGCCTGATAAGGGGATAAGCCAAATTGGGGTGTACTTTCGCCATTACCGGCTCCTCCGTACCAGCCGGCCCCTCCTGCCGCCCCCAGAGAGTCGGCGCTTTTTCCGAATGAGCCGCAGTGAGGGGCAGTATGGTTTTCACCGCTATAGAATATATCTTCGATATTTCCCGTGTCCTCGTTTTCCACCGTTCGAAAACTCCAGAAGTATCCGCCGCAGTCCTGGTGGCCGCCCATGGTGTTGCGTCTGGCGGGACATTCTTCCGGATTCTTTATTCCGGCTGTGTCGGGAAGGTACACGGGACTTCCTCCGTCCAATCCTCCTCCGGGGAAGCCGTGGTGGGCTTCCAGCATATAAGAAAAACCGCCTCCTCCTCCGGCTCCTGCAATGAGTATTTCAGACTTATGGTCCTCATAATTCCGGAGGAGCCCTCTGTTTGAATTGAGGGCTATGTGGGTGGCGCCTCCGCCGCCTCCGTAGTGATGGCTGCCCAGCCATCCGTCTTGATTATTATTACCGGTTCCGCCGGTCCCGCCGCCGTTATACCCGCCAATTTCATTATTGGCATTTCCTCCCACACAGATATAAAGCGTATCTCCCTTTTTCAGGTTCACGTTTCCCCAAGCGTAACCTCCGGGCGCTCCCTCCGAATAAGTGTCGATTTCCTCATCATCGGCATCGCCCTTATCGTGAGAGGCGGAATCGCCGCCGACTCCGCCCCTCACTTCCAGCTTGTATATTCCGCTCTGGGGTACCTCCCAGGGTATGACGCTGTCTGTGCAGGTGAATTTAACCAGGTAATCGGAATTTCCTCCGTCCACGGTATCGTTTGTGAGACTGTCTGTAGGATCTGTAGTAGCCATAGTCGTTCTGTCCTTTCTTTGAAATCCTGGTTCAGTGTGTTGTGATATGGAGAGTGTCTCCGTCCAAAACCATGGTCGCCTGGGTTCCCATCTGTCCGGTGATGGAGGTGATCTGGTTTTGGACGGTTGTGACCTGGCCCACCAGGGAGGAGACCTGGTCCAGGGTGGCCGAGGCCTGGTTTTGCACCGTGGTGATCTGTGCCTGCAGATTACTGCCGGCCCCTGCCGACAGCGCGGTGGTGGCGCTCTGGGAGGTCAGGGAGCCGGTGATGCCGTCGATGGCTCCCAGCTTCTCCTGGGCGGTTTTTCCGTCGTCGAATTCCACGTCGGATGCCTTGGTCCAAAATGAAATACGCTGCCATATTTTGTTTGCCGCGTCAATACATTTCCTGAATTTTCTGCCTGTTACAATCGTTTCGTTAAGTGCCATTGAAATCTCCTTTCTCTGTGTCGGCTTACAGCCATATGGTTTCCTGGTTGAAGGAGTCGGGTTCGGAATCCGCCTCCTCTGTCACTGTAAAGTATTTTTTCTTTTCCTTTCCCTGCAGATAGGTCTGCAGACTGTAGATGCGGTTTTCTATGGCGTTGAAATAATCGGCGGCGTACCCGGGGAAGCCTTCCTGCCCACGGAAAAGGTCATGGGCCGCATCGTACTGTCCCCGATCTGTCAGAGCGCCGTATTCTTCCGCCGTCGGCAGCTTCTCAAGGTCGACGTCCTGAAAGAAAATCAGGGGATCAATCTGTTCGGGATAGTGGGAGTCCGGTATAAACAATGCATTCACCTCCCGCTGATCCAGATATCCTCCGTCTGGCAATCGGGCTCAGTCTCGCCGAAATAGACGGATTGCTGGATTTGCTTTGCGTATTTCTGTGTGTTGTAAATTTCTTCTTCCCATGTCCGGAAGGTTATGGCGTCCACCACATAGGGTGACAGCTCATCCTCGTGTTCCCGGAGGATGTCCGCCGCCTGCCGGTACAATCCCTGCGCCCGCAGGGCGTTGATCCGGTTGATCAGCGGAGCCGCCGTGTCGTCCACGTTTTTGTAATGGCGCTTTGTGATTTTCCGGGAAGGAAAATTGCTGAATTCATTTTCGTATTCTGTCATAATTCCTGTTCACCTTTCTTTTGTTTTTTGCCGCCAAAGCCGCGGCAGGGGCAGTCACCCTTCATACAGGGGATAAAAGCGGTACATAGTGATGGTGGATGTGAAGCTTGCAAAGTCATGGGACACGGAGCGGATGATATATTGCCTCACCCTGTCGGCATCCCTGGGCTGATAGGAAACCTTCTTGTTTACATCCAAAAAGGGCAGGAGGGCGGTGGTGACGGTGACGGCATCTGTCAGCCGACAGTTTTTCCGGTTCTCCCAACTTGCCCTGTCGGCAGCCAGACTGTCGGAGGTGATGGACTCATATTCGCCTCCGGTTTTCACATCCAGTATTTCCCCCAGCCGCTCCACTGTGAAAGGAGAGTCTGGGACGACCGTCATGTCCACGCGCTGGCAGTTGTAAAACTTTTGAAAATATTCCCTCGAGTACAGCTCATAGGAATTTCCTTCCGGATCAGTCACGAGTCTGCCGCTCTTTTTCCCGTCCGTCAGGACATTGACTGCGTGGACCTGCCATTCCCCCAACAAATACGCCCGGATGACATCCTGTCCGTCTACCCTCCTTTTCTTGATTCTGAAAGCGTATACATGGCCGGGTTTAAGCTCCCCGGCCTTGATCGGCTCCTCGTCCGCCTCGCCGAATATCCCCACGGCTCCCAGGCCGTTGATGTCGATCTGCGCGTTTGCAGCGTTGGTGTGAGGAATTTTCAGAGCAATGGTATCTTGGTTGCAATACTCCGATTCATATCCGGGGACATTGCCGCAATAGATGTTGTCAAGGAGCGAGCATTCCTCGCTGTAGAAATCCGCCTCAATGGTTTTTCCCCACACCTCGCAGATGTTTCTCACCGTCGTCATGTCCACGGAGGCGTTTTCCGATATCAGCACCCGTTTCAGAAAGCTGTTGTCCAGATACAGCTCATCCTCGTAACACAGGGGTGTGAGCTGGCAGACAAAGGTGTTTGTCTCCTTTTCAAAAAACATCTCATAATTGGGATACAGGTCGCGGAAGGTGGTCAGGATGGAGAGGACGCTGCTTCCGGAGGAAAATTCCTGGTCATAGGGGATGGCGTTCCAGGTCACATTTTCTTCCCGGTATTGCTGCCAGTCATCGTTATACTCCGGAAGCCCCCTGTGCTCGCCCATATCGTCGATGCGGAAGTCCCGGATCCCGGCCAGATCCCGCAATATGCCGATGACGGCATCGCGGATGGTGTTGTATCTGATTACCTGTCCCGTCTCCCCATCCTCCTCATAGGCCGGGAAACGGACAGTCAATGCGCCCAACTGTCCGTTTTTGGTGCCGTCAAGCTTTTTCATAAAATCGCTGCAGTTGACCGTCAGCGTGTCGCCTGCCCCGTCCCGAACGCCGGCGGCGTCCGTGTAGACGTAATATCCCAGGGGATAGTATTTGTATTGCCCGGCGTTTGCGTGATACAGGCCCAGGGATATGCGGAGATCTTTGTTGAGCCAGACCAGGCTGTCCTCTGCCAATTTGGCTTCTTCCCTCCTTGTGGGCCGCAGCTCCAGCTTTGCCGTGCGCCGTATGTCTGATTCACCGGATATGGATACGCTGCCTCCCGTCAATCCGCCTTCGAGGACTCCCATTACCCGTTTGTCTGAGTCCAGCACCTCAATTTTAAGCTTCATGGCGGGGGCCGCCGACTGTCTGAGAACAATCAGCAAATCTTCCTGTGTGATTTTGTCTGCCATTATACACCCCACCATTCTGACTCCACCTGGGACAGACCCAAATAGTACAGGTCCTCCTCCGAGTCCACGCTTCCCACTTCCACCCAGGACCAGGACATGGCCCTGTCGTTGTAGGCATTGTCCGCAGAGTCCGAGGGATTGGGCGTCACCTGAATCAGCCAGAGCCTCCCGTCCGGCAGCTTTAAGATCTTCGGAATGCCGTCGCAGATGAAATCCATGAATTCCCTTTGATATTTGACCCGAGGATAATCGTAGCGTTCATCGTAGGCCGGCTCGCAGCCGTCTCCCTCCGCCAGGGGGACAAAGGAGCCCTGGCAGGTTCCGGTGTCGTAGTTGGCCAGGGAATTCCTGACGAAGATGGGGTATCTGCCGTTTAGCAGCTCCACCGTGGAGGAGGGGATATTGCGGGTAGTGTCGCAGTGTCCGTCCGTGATCTCGGTTCCCCACACCACATTTCCCTCCACCAAAAAGAGTTTGGAAAATTTGGAACAGGCTGTGGTGGTGGCATAGTTCCCTTCAAGCCCAAACAGTACGGGGACAATGGCGTACTCCACAGACTGTCCGGACGCCACAAGGTAATCCGGACAGTTGATCACGAAATCCGCCAGAGTCCGGATCTCCTTCACCGCTATGGTTTTCCACCGGAAATTGCCCTCCGTTCTGCTCTTTAAAATGATGTGGGAGGTATTGTCCAAATCCCAGTCCACATTGCCCGCATTGGTGGTATCGTTGAATTTCGCCCACAGTATGGTGTCAAAATCCCATTCCTTCGGAAACGCGCCGGTCAACTCGAAGTCCGTTGCCTTGGTGATATACAAGTCGTCGTATATTCCGTTTTTCAGTTCCACGTAATTGATGTTTTCCACGCCGGTGGGAGTGGGGGCATACGCCAGCCCGTCACCGACAAAATTGCTTCCGCACAGAAACATAGCTTTAATCACCTCCCAGCCATAAATCATTTAGCAGGGTATGCAGGGGTTCTGCCGCGTCTAAGCGGGCGGCGTAGGAATCCCTGCCCACCATGTAGGTGGTACCCTCCGTGTCAATCCAATCGTCGTTGTCGTGGGTCAGGCTCCTGTCCGGACGCTCTGTGCCATACCAGAGATCACCCTGGGGGGCGCCGTAAATCTCCGTGAATACTTTGAGCTGATACACATTGTTTTTTCTTCTGACGGCCACCGTGAGTATATCCGTGTTGTCAAAGGTCTGGGGAGCGGAATATAATAAGCAGCTCCCCGCGCCGCCCGGCACCAGCAGTCTGAAGCGCAGGGTTTTGTCGTTGTAGATGCGGGAACTCAGGGTCAGCTCCTCGCTGCCGTTTCTCATTTTGAGGAGTTGGGCAGTCTGCCAGAGGTTCTTTCCCCGAAGCAGCAGAGTGAAATCATCCCTGATCAGGAAGCCGCTGTCATAGTAGAGGGTTTTGTCCCTTAAGTCGATCATGCCGTCGATATATTCGAAGCTGTCAGTCCCGTTGTACTGGATGATGACCAGATTGCTGGCAACCTGAATGCATCCCTGGGAGGGGACAGGAGTGGCGTAGATGCGGGCATAGACGTTGGGATTTTCATATTTTACAGTGATACCAACGTACCCGGTGTCCAGCTCCATGCCGTTTGCGGTGACGCCCGCGCATCGGATAAAGTAGGCGGTATTGTTGTCCAGGCCCTGATAGGCATAGCTTAAGGCGCCGCCTGTCATCTCGCCGCTTTCCCGCAGCAGCTTTTTCGAGGCGTCATACAAGTAGAAGACGCATTTTCCCATATCCTCCCAGTCGGGAGAGTAGTAGTGAACCGACGCGGTAAAGGAGGAATTCTCAATTACGGCGTTGTCCGGAAGGTTCTCGAAATAAAAATCCGGCGTCCCAAAGGTGTAGAACAGCGTCCTGTCGGACAGGGGGGACGGCTCGTCCGCCTCATTGAACACCTGGGCCTGCATCACATATCTGCGCCCGTTTGTGAGCGTGCGTGCGGGAATGGTGTGCCGGAGCACATAGGAGAGCGCTTTGCGGTCATACACAAGCGCATTCGTCTCATTGTCATATATGATGACTCTGTTGGCACAGGCACGGCTGCCGGTCCAGGAAATTCCGATTTCCCAATCCCTGTCGGCGTCAAAGGGAATTATTTTTTTTATCAGTGGTTTAGTTATTTGAATCACCCTCTCTCTGGTTTATATTTTTCCGCCACGCCGCATATGTGGAGGGAACCCAGGTTTCCCATGGGTTCCTTCACATATACGGGCTGGCCGACTCTCAGCGCGACGTTGGGAATGCAGCATGGCACGGTCCGCTTGTTACCGGTTTCGTCCAGAATCACATATCCCTTTTTGTCAATTTCCGTGACGACGGAACGATAGGTCTTGTCCGCTTTCAGTCGGCTGATCTTTCTGTCGATGGCCAGCTTCAATGAATTTAACAGTTCTGTCCTAAAATCCATATTTCCTTCCTTTCCTGTTATCCGATGCGGATCTGCTGATCCACAAAGTTGTGAAAACCGCTGAACTGTCGGTTCAGGGCTATCCCCACCTCCTTCATCACCTCCCTGCTGGTCACCCCTGGACAGGTAATGTTGATGCTGTCCACATGGACGCTGGGCCGGATATTCTTTTGATTGACGATGCTGCCGTGGTCGATCTGCCGCACAAGCTCCCGCATCTGGGTGCCGTGCTCGTACAGGGACCGGGGGGAGATGGGCGGCACCACCTTCCCCTCCGGGGTGAGGATTTTAAAGCCGCCCACCGCTCCGTCGGCGTAGGCTCTGCCCCGCCCGGAGAGGTGTCCCTTCTCCAGGAGCTGTACCGACTGTTCATGGCTGAAGACGATGTCCCCCTTTTTGACCGGGAACATCTCGGGGCCGTCGTTTCCCACGGTGAAGAAGCGGCCGTCCCTCACGATGATTTCGTAGCCCTCCTCCCCCACCAATGCGCGCCTTTGGGTGGACTGTACGGGCCAGCTTCCGGATGCCAGGGCGCGGCCTTTTATGGGTTTGCTTTTGCCGGGGTCCGGGCTGTGCTCTTTGGTTTCCGGCCCCATGGCCCCCACGGCGGCCCCTATGGCGGTCTCGGAAGCAATCCCGGGGAGTCCTCCCGTAGTCTCGATGTGTACGGTGATGGTGCAGTCCGCCGTCATGCCGTTCAAATCTTCCATGGCCTTTTGGACGTTCACCACCTGATCCCTGGCTCCGGATACCGCCTCGTCCAGGTTCTCAAAGCTGCCGATGGTCCCTTCCCCTCCGGGTTCTCCCAGAGTTTCCTGTGTGGTCTCCCCCAGGGAAACCACGGAGCCGGAGAGGCTGCTCTCGGCCGCAGAGTCCCGGAGGTTTTTATGTTTTCCGGAGGATTCGCCTCCCACGGCCTGGGCTGTGAGGTTCACGGCGGTTTTCAGGGAGCCGAAGGAGCCGATGGCGGTTCCGTCTCCCTGGGCCTCGGGCTCTCCGATGACTGCCCCGGCGGTGTCTCTCATCTGGGAGAGGGCCCCGGTGAGGGAGCCGCTTCCCCCGCTGGGGGAGCCTGTCTGACTCTGGAAGCTGCCCTGGGAGGAGCCGTTCTCACCGCTGCCGTTTCCTGCGCCCGGCCCGGCCAGGGCACAGGAGGTCTCGCCCACCGCATTTTTCAGACCGGTGAACTGTCTCAGGACGCCGCCCTGGGTATCGCTGTCAAGGGACCATTGGTTTACGGCCGCCAGGGCTTCCCCGACACCGCTCAGAGCGTCGGCGTATTCCCGGGCGGAGTCGGTGCAGGAGCCAAGATCCTCCCGGGCAGTGCCTGCCGCCTGGGATACGCAGGAGAGCAGCAGCGCGTTGCCGTCGTACAGGTCGGTAAGGATGGCCAGGTATTCCCCCTTAAGCTGAGAGAAGGCCTCCTCCGACAGGTTTAACACCTGGTCGGGGGAGATGCCAAGCTGTTCCAGGGCGGAGAGGATCTTTGCCTGTTCCTCCACCTTTCCCAGCTCCTCCCAGCGGGCTTTGTACTCCTCCAGTGAGCGGATGAGGCCGTCCCAGTATTTTTCCGCTTCCCGGATCAGATTCTCATAGGAGGCCCGGGTCTGTTCCATCTGTTCCTCCAAAAGGCTGGTCTGCTGTTCCAGGGCCTCCCCCTGTTTTTCAAGCTGCCTGATGTCTTCTTCCACCAGGCGGATGTCTTCTTCCTTTCCGGCAACGGTCTGTTCCAGCCGGGCGTCCTCCAGCTTCTGCCTGGCGTCCTGCAGACCGGAGAGGTCCTGGACGTAGTGCATCCCCTTCTCTTTGCTGTAGCTCAGGACGGTGTGCTGGCTCTGCATCCGTTCCAGGTCGTACTTGGCCTTCTGCAGGCTGATTTCCCGTTTCCTGGCCTCGTTGGCCTCCTTAATGGCGTCGATCTCGTCCCGGATGCCCGCTATGGTCTCCTCCCTGGATTTTACCTGTTCCTCCAGAAGCTCCTTCTGGTCTTCCAGTTGTTCCTTCTGGGCTTCCAGGGCGGATACGGCGGCGTCCCGCTCCTCCTCCAGGGCGGACACGGCGGCTTCCTTTTGTTCCTCGTAGGAGGAGATCTGCTGATCCAGCAGGGAGGAGGCGGCGCTTATGGCGGACTCGTAGAGGGTTTTCATGCCCTGGAGGTACTGGAGCTCATATTTTTCGTATTCCTTCAGGTATTTCTTTTTGTCCCGGAAGTAGTCCTGATACAGGACCCGTAAGCCTTCCAGGTATTCTTTCTCCGTGAGGGTGTGGCTGTCCCGCAGGCGCTCCAGCTCTCCCAGCTCCTCCTCAAAGGCTTCCAGGTAGGCGTCGCCGGCCTCCGCTCCGGCCTGGGAGGCTGCCTCTTTTACATTCGGAAAGCCAAACTCCACCTCCTGCAGACTTGCGCCCATCTGGGACAGCAGGTCTTTTAAGGCGGTCTGGGCGTCGATCTCCCCTCCGGCCAGGCGGTCCGTCAGGGAGGCGGCCAGGGCAGCGGCAGCGGTGTCGCCGTAAGCTTCGGCCAGTTCCTTCAGGTTTTGTATTTTCTGTTCCGAGGTGAGGGAATTATGTCCCAAGGCAATCTCGGCGGCGGTGAGGCGGTAGATCTGCTGTCTGGTCAGGCCGGCGGCCATACCCTCCTCCAGCAGGGCGGCGTAGAGGCCCTCCTCCTTCTGGGTCAGGTCATGGGAGGAAAGGAGGGCCCGGGCCTTGGCCTGGGCCAGGGCGTAATCCGCCACGGCGGCGGCGTTGGTCACCCCCATAGTTTCCAGAAGCTGCTCCGTCAGGTCTCTGGTCCCCTGGGTCATGCCCTCCGTGGCCCCGGAGGCGTGGAGGAGGGTGGAGGCGAAGTCGTTGAAGGCCTGTCCGGCCTGCTCCTTGGTGACGTCGGCATCCGCCAGGACGGTGGAGAGGCGGTCGACGGCGGCGGTGTCTATGTGGATGTCCGCGCCCTCCAGGCGGTTCAGCTCCTCCAGGGAGGACATGACAGCCTCCAGCATGGGGATGTCCAGGGCCCCGGGATCGAAGCCGTCCTCGGAAAAGATGCTTTGGTAGGCCGTTTTCAAGGCGTCGAAGGCGGGCTTTAAGCGGTCGTTCAGCCGGTCAATGACTTGGGACGGGGTGAGGGCGGAAGCGGCGGCGTGGGTGGCTGCAGCCTGCTGCTCGGCCAGGGCCGCAATTCCCTTGTAAAACGCCTCGAACTTGCCGGCCTCCGTCTCCGCCAGGATCTCGCTTTCCCGGATCGCTTCGCTCAATTTGGGGAAGGCTTCCAGGGCCTCCGGTGTGAGCTTTCCGGCCTGGTACAGCGCGACGAGCTCCTGTTTGGTCTTTTCAATTCCCTCTGAGTGGAAGATATCGGAAATCTCCATGTCGTTCCACGCATCCTGGTCCAGATATTCATAGATCAGTTTCATGGAATCATATATTTTTTTATAGCTGTTAAGAATGTCCTGGTCGGAGGAAGACAGGATTTCTACGCCGTTTTCTTGTTTCTCCACGATCCTGCGGTACTCGTCCTCCATGGCAAGACGCTTTTCCATGAGATCGTTGATGCTGGCCTCCAGCAGATTGGAGTAGTCCTCCACGTCTTCGGCGTAACCCTCCGCGTCCTGTTTGTACCAGGCGGCATCAGTGTCCTGGCCCTGGCGCAAGGCTTCCTCATACTGTTGGTAGGCTTCGTTGTAGAGCTCTTTCGCATTAATATACGTCACCAGGTTGTCTATGATGTTGTCTTTTTCGTTGTTCCACAGAGGTGTTTCGTTAAGGCTCTGTTCCAGGTTTTCTTCGGAAATGTTATATCTTCCAAACTGTGTCTGGTAAGCGTTCACCGCTTTTTCGGCGGCTTCCCTGGAAGCGGCGGCCGCCTTCCGCTCCGCGATGTCCTGCTGAAGCAGGAGCTCTTTGGTGATGTCCTGCAGCCTGGCAAGCTCTCCCTCCTCCACAATGGTCAGGGGGCCCTTTGCTTGCAGCTCGTCTATCCTCTGGCTGTGGCTGGCCAGTTCGGAATTGATGTTCTCCAGATTGGACTTTGCGGATTGGTATTCGGAAAACGCGTCGCCCATGGCTTCGTTTGCCCTTTCCACCCTGTGGATCCAGTTGTCGATGCCTGTGGCGGCAAGTTCGATTACCTTGGCGACGGCCATCATGGCAAGCATATTTCCTGCCACGGCGAGGGCTTTGAACGCGGCTGCCCCAAGCTTAGTGGAGAGGGACATTCCCTCCACCGCCTCTTGAAAGCCCTTGGTGGTCATAGCGCCGTTTTTGCAGGTCTTGGCGTAGGCCATGATTCGGTCGTCCACCTCTCCCATTGATTCTTTTACCGCTTCGGCGCTCAAGGTAGATGAATTAAAATAATTTGTAAATCTTTGAAATTGATTTAAGACCTCTGGATTTAAGATGGTTTTCGCCCTGTCGTTTGACAAGAAGGTGTCTATGACCCCGGAGGGACCGCTGATCCCTCCTTGCCGAAACGATTGGAACAGGTTCGTGACCTTCCCCTGCAATTCGCCGAGGGTCTTGCCAAAGAGGACTATTTCGTTGTGTTTTGCAGTGATAATCGTACTGATAAGTAGGTGTGGCACAGAGCCGCTTGTGGTGACGGCATTTACCTTCGCAGTAGTGACAGACTGCCCCCTTTGTGCTAAAATAGTATAAAAAATAAAGGGGGAGAACCATATGGCCTTAATTACATGTCCCGAATGCGGGAAGGAAGTAAGCGATAAGTGCAGAGCCTGCATACACTGCGGATTTCCTCTTATTAACACCAAGTGCGACATCAATGGCGTAGTGTATGATTTTGAGAATGAATTGCGGGTCGCCTTGCGTTTTAAAATGGAAGAATACATAGGTGCTGTTGGGATGATCCGGAAAAAGACGAAGCTAGATATGGAAGATGCCTGTAGGTTACTTGATATCATCCGGGAAATACAGGCCATCCCTGCGAGCTATAAACCCTTGTACCCCTGTGAGGACCGTTCAAAATATTGTTATAGTGATACCAACGACGACAACAGCGTCAGCAGCAGCGTCGAGTGCCCCTACTGTCACGGAAGGAACACCAGAAAGATCTCCGATGTCTCCAAGCTGGCAAATACGGCCTTTTTCGGGCTCCTGGGCACGAAACGCTATAAAGAGTGGCATTGCAATAACTGCGATTCCGACTTCTGACGGGAAAGCAGGGTTTATAAAAGGGCAGTCTTTGCTTAGGGGCGTCCACGGCTTTTTGCCGGGGACGCCCTTTCTCCGTTTCTTCCACATGGGGCCAGGAGAGCTCCCCGCCTGGTTTTGCCGCCAGGAAACGGCCAGTACCGAGCGCATCTTACCGGGGCGTCGTTGCAGACAGCCCCGGCCGCCTGTTGTCGCTGCAGTGAGGGCTTTTCTCAAAGAGAACTGTCCCTACGGACCATGGGAGCGTCACGTTGTTACGATTCCGTCCCTGTCGCCAGGGAGGAAGTGTAGTGATGCGCCGCCGTTACGCGGCCGTTGTACCCATTTCCCCGTATATTGAGGCTTCGTTTCTGCCTGTGTATCTCACAGGCAGCGGCAAGAAAACTTCAGTATCCCAAAGAACACTTGCCGCGGTCGGCATTTTCAAGACAACGAAAAAGGCCAGACATTTTAGGCCTACCGACGTTTTTCAGACCGGAGAGCAGTCCTGCTCCCAGTCCCAGGGAGCTTAGAGGTCCCAGGGCCTTCGTGAGTCCGTTTACCAGAGAGAGGAGGCCGTTTAAGGCGTCCAGGGCGACGGTGACCGCTTCGGAGTCCAGCAGGTTTCCCATGGTGTCCGTCCAGGTGTTGGACAGACGGCCCAGGGAGCCCTCCCAGGAGTCCGCCGTCTTTGCCGCCAGCGTTTGCATGGCTCCCGCGCCGTCCGCATATTCCCGGAGCATCTCCTCATATAAACCGTAATTTTCAAGAAGGGCTTTCAGGGCCTCAGAGGAGGAGCCTTCGCCCAGGGAGTTTAACAGTGCTGATCTTCTCTGGTCTCCGGGGGCAAGGCCTGCGTAGACCTCCGCCAGCTCCTTTAACACCTCCATGGGGTCCCGCAGGGAGGCGACGCCGTTTCTTGTCTCCTTCAGGGAGACGTTCAGGGCCAGACAGGCCTCCCGGTATTGCCAGAGCCCTTCGCCGTCCACGCCGTTTTCCGCGTCCTTCACCTGCCGGATGTTTGACAGGATGGCCTGGAAGGCCCGGGCCGCCTGGTCCCCGTCCTGTCCGGTGGCTGCCATCATAGCGCCCAGGGCCGCGGCGGTCTCTCCGGCCTCCACGCCCAGGGAGGCGGCGGTTTCTCCGGCGGCAGTGCAGGCCCTTGTCAGCTCCGCCATGTCAAGGGCGTTCCGGCTGGCGATTTGGCTGGCGCCGTCCAGGATTTCCCGCAGTTTTTCCACGTCGCCGCCCAGGAGGTAGGCGTGGTTGGCGGCGTTAAGGTACTGGTCTGCCAGCGCGGCGGTGACACCCGCCGCGGTCTGCAGCTCCAGGGACAGCCCGGCGACGGCGGAGGCGTTTTCATAGCCCGCCTTTGCCGCCGCCCGGTAGCTTTCCAGGTAGTCCGACGCCGCCTTGCCGTATCTGGCGGCGGCATCCACCGCGTCGTCTCCGATTTTTGTCAGGTCGGCCCTGGTCAGGAGGGCGTTGTCCTTGCCGATCTGCGTCAGGAGGGTGTCCACCTTCTGAAGCTCGGGTATGGCCTCCGTCGCCTTTTTCTGGAGCAGACTTAGAATGTTTTTACTCATTTACAGTAGTTCTCCTTTCGTGAGGTATTTGGGGTTACAGGTCCCTCATTCCTCCGGGCGGACCGTCCTGGCCAGCTCGGCCATGAGGGCCTTCTGGAGCTCGTCCGCGGGAACGTCCTTTAGGGCCAGGTACATTTTCCGAAGAAATCCCAGCGTTTCCGCGCGGTTTTCGAGGAAGGCAGCGGCCGCGCCGTAGAGCGCCGCCTTGACCTTCCACTGGTTTCTTTTCATTTTCAGGTAAGTGATCATAGTTTTTCCTCCTGTGTGTTGTGTTTTAGATAGATTGCTTCCACTATCCCTATAGGAAAAATCCGGTTGGGGAGGAAGGGGCTTCTCTAACCTTGATTTTCCTGGGGTTATGGGGTGTTCTTTTTTGGGGGCAAATCAAACATGGTGATGAGATGGCTTGCTGCGTTTTTCTTTCTGGTCTTTTCGGTGGCACAGAGCCGCTAGTATAACGTTCGCCAATTAACTGGACTTTTTAATTGGTAGTGTATCTACAATGACTTCCTCTGATACATTGATATCATCAAGGTTATATTTCCAGTGGAATACCACTGGCTCTGCGTTGATCT
>CATLGW010000006.1 GCA_949948715.1 uncultured Lachnospiraceae bacterium
TCTTCTGCAGTAAGATTGATAATACTTGATTTTCTTCCCATAAGTACAATGCCTCCATCAATTGATATATACATTGTACTATGGAACAAAAATATAGTCCAGTTATTTAAAAACTATTATACTATGATTACTTAAATGCCGGTTACTACTATCATGACGGCATTATGGATGAGCTGGAGATGTCATACGACCTTTCACAGACCAATATAGAGCAGGCTGTTCTGAACAGCGATGTGATTATTTTTGAAAACAACAGCAGTTATATCCCCGACTCCTATTATTTGGTTGCGGAATATTTGGACAATATTCTGTGTGAGTAAGAGTGGATTTATTTTAAGGAGGAGCAGATATGGTACAGGTATTCTATTATTGCGCCGTATTATTAATAGCGTTTATTGTCGGTTTTTCTATAGTGCTCCAGGCAGGGCAACTGCAAAGGAACTGGCTGCCGAAAAGCTTTTTAATCGGTACGGCCGTAATTACGATAGTTACCTTTTGGGTCAGCAATCTCTATTCGAAGGGCTTGCGGCGGATAGCGGGCATTGAAATCACGACGCTGCTGCTGCTGGCCTTTGTTTTGATCTATATCAGGCGGGAGTATGCCCTTAGGTATTTTAAAACGGTGGGGCTCAGTCATGCCGTGGGGTTTTTCCTGTGCTTTTTTGCCGGACTCATTCCGCTGGCGGCGTACCTGACAGAGGGAGCCCAGTTTCCGTATTGTGACGGCTACACCTATATTTGTAACGGAGATTACTTATTGGACTATGGGTACAGAGTCGTGGCCGAGCCTGAGGAGTTGATTTTGCACCCGTGGATGTCTCAGACCTATCTGTATCAGGTAAACCATTTTCGAATCGGAGCCCAGATGCTCCTTTCTCTTTGGTCAGGCTTTTTTAATGTCAAATTCTCCCTGGAGCTCTTTCTTCCGACTATGTCTCTGGGGATTTTCTTATGCGGAACTGCCGCCTGGGGCTTTGCTGAGGGGAAGTATCTGCTAAGCGGCCGTTCCAGGGTTTTGGTCATCATACTGTTAGTGTTTAATGTACCGATTTTGCTGTGGAGCGCTCTCTACGGCTTTCTGCCCCAGGTCATGGGGAGCGCCTTCTGTCTTGCTTCTGTCACAAGCTTTATTGAGATAGAAAGGTGGAAGGAGAATGACCTGTGGAATGCTATGACCACAGCTTTATTGATTGCGGTATTTGCATTGATCTACAATGAGATGCTGCCTTTTTTTGTGCTGGCGGTGCTGTCGATTGTGATCAGGAGCCTCATTTTCGACAAAAAGGATGGAATCAGGATCCTTCTGCGCATAGCGTGCAGCGCGGTTTTTTCCCTATTACTGATTATTGTGTATGTTCCCGGCCTGATACAGGCGATTTTGGGGCAGTTTGGCAATATCGTAGGCTGGGATCAGAACAGGGATATCTTCACCTATCTGGCCCATTTCTTATCTACGGTTCCGGCGGAATATATTTTCTCCTTTGGGGAGAGAAGGATGCTGAATTATGTATATGAAATATTGACCCTCGCCGTTTTTGCTTTGACGGTATGGGGATGGCACAAGAGTAAAAAGGAAATGAAGGGCGACTTCCTGTGTGTTTCAATGCCCTATCTGCTGATGTTTGTTTATTTTATGTTCTTCACGGTAAATCCTTTTTTGGGAGGACGGGGAAATTCGTGGAGTATTTTTAAATTGATGCAATATTACTTTATTATTGCCATTCCCTTTTTGGCGGCGTTTATTGGAAACGCGGTTTCCGGGATTCACAAATCCTTTTTGACAGTGGGGGTAATTTTGCTGATGCTTTTTAACGCGTCAAATGCGATGAAATATGGGAGAGAACTTTCGAATGTGATGAAAGGATATGTGGGGAAGGATGAATTGTCCCTGGAGGAATATTATGTGCTGTATGAAAGATACGGAGAGTCTGATGCGGTAATAGCGCTGAGGGGGGTACCTGATAAGCATAGACAGATGATAACCTATTTCTTAAAGGATGTCAGTCTGGTATCTGATTGGAAGACAGATGACTATTTCGGCATTATACCGGAACAGTCCGCCGGGTCTTTGGAGTATGATATTTGCCTGGTTTATGACCTGGAGGATGAAAGCAATATAGCCGGGATGGTCGAGGTATCGGCAGATTAGGAAAAGAAAAATTTGGTATTACCGGAAAGAAAGTTACGATAAAACTGGAAAATTGTGGACAAAGAGGTCTAAATGGTTTAAAATCAAGTGTATGTAAGCGTTCTGTTTTCTGAAAGGGGTTCAAATGATACAAATTCTATATTATTGTTGTATTGTATTCATGGTTTTTGTGGTTGGTTTTTCCCTGGTAATACAGTCAAACCAATTTCAAAAAAGTTGGCTGTCAAAAAGTTTTTTGTCTGGCGCCGCCGTAATGGTGATAGTCACATTCTGGATCAGCAGTCTCTATTCCAAAGGCTTGCGGCAGATAGCGGGCATTGAAATTGCGGTTTTGCTTCTGCTGGCTTTTATTTTGATTATCATCAGACGGGAATCTGCGTTGAGGTATTTTAAGACCTTGACGTCCGGCGATGCCCTCTGTTTTTCAATATGCTTTCTGGCGGGGCTGCTTCCTATGGCGGTCTGTTTGATATTGGGCGCTCAGTTTCCTTACTGTGACGGATATACCTATATATGCAATGGAGATTACCTCTTGGACTATGGCTATCGCGTGGTGGCTGACCCTCAGGACTTGATTCTCCACCCCTGGCTTTCCCAAACATATTTGTATCAGATGCTGCATTACCGCATAGGTTCTCAAATGCTGTTATCTGTGTTGTCAGGGCTTTTTGGGGTGAATTTTTCGCTGGAGCTCTTTTTGCCCACTATGTCGTTGGGAATATTTTTGTGCGGCGCCGCACTCGGGGGGGGTAGGACGGAGAAATACTTACCGGATAAAAGCACTCAGATTTTAGCTGTAATTTTATTGGTATTTAACGTACCCATTTTTCTTTGGAATGTATTTTACGGTTTTCTTCCGCAGACCTTGGGAAGTGCTTTTTATCTTGCTTCCGTTATGAATTTTGTTGATGTTAAGAGGTGGAAGGAAAATGACCTTTGGAATATTATAACGGATTCGCTTCTTATTGCAGCATTGACTTTAACTTATAACGAAATGCTGCCGTTTTTCGTGTTGGTGGTCGTATCGCTTATGATAAGAGGCTTTTGTTACTGCAAAAAGGATGCGGCGCAAATTTTTATACGGGTTTTAGGCAGTGCAATCGTATCTCTGCTATTGATATTTATCTATGTTCCGGGAATGATACGGGCTGTTATCAGTCAATTTGGCGCTGTTGTCGGCTGGGACCAGAACAGGGATCTTTTTACATATTTGGCTCATCTTTTATCTACTGTGCCGGCCGAATATAATTTTTCATTTGCCCCGGACAGAATGACGAATTATGCATATGAGATTTTGACGCTGATTGTTTTCGGCCTGGCGGTGGGCGGATGGCTCAAATGTGAGAAGGAAGTCAAGAGGGACTTTGTATTCGTTTCCTTGCCGTATTTCTTAATGATGCTTTATTTTATATTTTTTACTGAGAATCCGTTTGCGGGCGGGAAAGGAAATTCATGGAGCATTTTTAAGTTGATACAATATTACTTTATCATTGCCAGCCCATATGCAGCATTGTTTATTGGAAAGTCGATTTCCGGAAAGCGCAGATGGGTCGGAGGCGCAGGGGTATTGATCTTTGTATTGTTTAATGTTTCAAATGCGGTGAATTATGGGAAAACTCTCTGTGATGTAATGAAAGCGTATGTGGGGAATAAGGAACCGCCGATGGAAGAATATTACGAGTTGTATGAAAGGTATGGAAATTTTGACGGAGTCATAGCGTTACGGGGAGCGCCTGATAAACACAGGCAGATGCTGACCTATTTTTTGAAGGATGTCAGTTTGATTTCTGATTGGAGGACAGACGGATATTTTCACAGTATTCCCGAATATTCGGAAGAACTTTATGACAGTGACATTTGTCTGATATACGACTTGGAGAATGAAAATAATATAGCGGGAATGGTTGAGGCGTCTATGGATTAAAAGGAGGAAAGGATGTATAAAACCGCTTTTAAAATGGGAGAATGTGGACAAATAAGTTGCAATAGTCTGTGATATGATATAACATTGTTAAAAAAATGCGGATGTCTGTTTCTGCGATGATAAATGTTGATGAGAGAAAGGGCTGAGAGTATGGAAAGAACTAAGGATATGAAGGTTGTTATATTGGCCGGGGGCTTTGGAACGCGAATCAGTGAGGAAAGCCATTTAAAGCCGAAACCAATGATCGAAATCGGCGGCAAGCCGATATTATGGCATATTATGAAGGAATATTCCTATTATGGGTATCATGATTTTATTATTTGCGCCGGATATAAGCAGCATGTGATCAAGGAATGGTTTGCCAATTACTATCTGTACAACAGCGATATCACATTTGATTTTACAGAGGGTAAGAAGATGATGGTTCACAATAATCTCGGAGAGCCGTGGCGGGTAACGATTGTGGATACCGGTCTGAATACCATGACGGGGGGGCGGATCAAGAGGATTCAACCCTACGTCCGCGACGAAACCTTCATGCTTACATATGGAGACGGGGTTTCCGATGTGGACATTAACAAATTGGTAGAGTTCCATTTCCAGAGCGGCAAGATAGCGACTATGACCGCCGTAAATGTGGGCCAGCAGTTCGGCGTTCTGGATATAGGAAAAGACGGCTTGATCAATAAATTCAGGGAGAAAAAGGATTCTGACGGCGACGTGATCAATGCGGGATATATGGTATTGGAACCGGCAATATTTGATTATATCAGCGGCGATACGGAGGTCTTTGAAAAGAAACCGCTGGAAACCGTGGCGGAGGAAGGACAGTTGATGGCTTACAGGCACCGGGGCTTCTGGAAGTGTATGGATACCCAGCGTGATAAACAGCAGTTGGAGGACAGGATTGCAAACGGACAGGCGCCTTGGATGGCTTGGGAGGAAAAGGATGAGTAGCTTGGAATTTTACAGGGGAAAGAGAGTCTTTGTCACAGGACATACGGGGTTTAAAGGGACCTGGCTGTGCCGGATCCTGGTAAACGCGGGAGCGGAGGTGACGGGATATTCTCTAAATCCGCCCACAGAGCCGAATTTGTTTTCCATGGCGGAGCTGGACGGAAAAATGACCTCCATCATCGGCGATATACGTGATTTGGAGGCCCTTGGCAGAGCGTTTGAAGCTGCGCAGCCAAAGATAGTGTTTCATCTTGCAGCCCAGCCTATCGTGCGGGACTCCTATAAAAATCCTGTATACACATATGAGACCAATGTTATGGGTACAGTGAACATCTGTGAATGCGTTCGTCTCAGCAAGTCGGTGAAATCTTTTTTAAATGTGACAACGGACAAGGTATATAAAAATAACGAATGGGAATGGGGATATCGGGAAAACGAGCCGTTGGACGGGTATGACCCGTATTCGAACAGCAAGTCCTGCTCCGAGCTGGTTACGCACAGTTATATCAACTCGTTTTTCAGGGATTTGGGCATAGCCGCTTCCACCGCACGGGCAGGCAATGTGATCGGCGGGGGAGACTTTGCCAATGACAGGATTATACCGGACTGCATCCGGGCGGTGGGAGAAAAGCGGGATATTGTGGTGAGAAATCCACATTCCACGCGGCCGTATCAGCATGTGCTGGAGCCCCTGTCGGTTTATCTGACCATCGCCGAGGAACAATACAGGGACAGGGACAGGGCCGGATTTTTTAATGTGGGACCGGAGGATTGCGACTGTATCACAACAGGGGAACTGGTAGATCTGTTCTGCAGGAAATGGGGAGAGGGGAGCCGATGGATCAATCAGTATGACGGAGGTCCTCACGAGGCAAACTTCCTGAAGCTGGACTGCTCCAAGATAAAGAGCCAATTTCACTGGCGTGCGAGATGGGGGATCGAAGAGGCGGTAGAGAAGACTGTGGAGTGGGCGAAGGTGTATTTCCGGGGGGAAGCTGTAACGAAATGCATGGACGGGCAGATCGCTGAATTTTTTGACGGACGGAAAAGGAATGAAGCATGAAAAAGGTGATAATAACAGGCGCTGACGGTTTTATCGGCTCGAATTTCATTAAAAGCCTGGTCAAAGAGGGTGTGGAGGTATGGGCCGTGGTATATCCTCAAAGCGTCACCAAATCCCGTATCGACAAATGGGAGGGCGTTCACTGCATAGAGTGTGATATCGATGCATTGGAGGACATGGCTTCCTATTTCCCCCGGGAGGCGGATGGCTTTTATCACTTTGCCTGGCAGGGCGTTCACGCCAACGACCGGAATAATATGTCGCTTCAGATGGGGAATATTGAGCTGTGCTTAAAATGTCTGAGGTTTGCGGCGCAGGTAAAGGCGCGTAAGTTCATTTTGCCCGGCTCTACCAGCGAATATCTGTATTATGGGCGGCCCATTAACGAACAGGCGGTCCCCTCGCCGCAAAATGCCTATGGAAGCGTAAAGGTTGCGCTGCGGTATTTGGCGAAGCAGTATGCGGAGGAGCTGGGCATAGATTTTATTTATGTGGTGATAACCGGGATTTACGCGGCAGACAGAAGAGATAACAATGTCATTTTCTATACCATAGACAAGCTGCTGCGGGGAGAGAAGCCCTCGGTAACCAGGCTGGAGCAGCTTTGGGACTATGTTCATATTCGGGACGTGGCGCAGGCCCTCGCTTTAATCGGAGACAAGGGCAGGAGGGGCGCTTTCTATGCCATCGGGCGGGGGGACAATCAGCCGTTATACAAGTATATAGAAATCATTCACAGATGCATTGACCCCAAGCTGCCCATCGGAATCGGCGAGGTGCCCTATGTCAATGACATTCTGCCCAGCTCGTGCATCGATCTGTCCGCAGTATATGAGGATACGGGATTTGTGCCGAAGATAAACTTTGAAGACGGGATACGGGAAGTGATAGATACGATGAGAGAGGAGATTGGGAATGAATAACGAGGCGCTGGTGATAGGCTGTGGCATTGTGGGAAGTGTGATTGCAAGGTATCTGGCGGAGGAAATGGGGAAAACTGTAACCATATGGGAGCGCAGAAACCATATCGGCGGCAATATGTATGATTATGTGGACGAACACGGCATCCGGGTACACCAATACGGGCCGCATATATTTCACACAAAGAATAAGGAAATATATGATTTCGTGTGTAAGTATGGGGAGTGGGTGCCCTATAAGCTGGTGTGCGGAGCCGTCATGGACAATATATGTACGCCTACGGCGTTCAATTTTAAGACCATCGACTTATTCTACTCGGAAGAAGAGGCGGCGGAGATCAAAAGACACATCAAGGATAAATTCGGGGAGCGGGATTCGGCCACGGTTGTGGAACTGTTGGACTGCGACGATCCCGTAATCCAGGGATATGCCCGGTTTTTGTTTGAGAAGGATTACAGCCTGTATACTGCCAAACAGTGGGGTGTGTCGCCGGAGGAAATTGACAAGAGCGTATTAAAGAGGGTTCCCATCCGCTTTTCCTATGAAGAAGCGTACTTTGCGGACAAATATCAGGTGATGCCCAAGGAAGGATATACAAAGTTTATAGGCAATATTTTAAGCCATCCGAACATCAAGGTGGAACTGAACGTGGAGGCGTTGGAACGGCTGGAAATTGGGGAGAACAGGGAACTTTTAATCGACGGAGAGCCGGCCTGCCGGCCCGTCTTCTATACGGGGCCGCTGGACGAGCTGTTCCGATTTGACAAGGGAAGACTGCCCTACAGATCCTTGAGGTTTGAGTGGAAGTATGAGGATGTGGAAAGCTTTCAGGAGATGGCAGTGGTGGCGTATCCTCAGGCAAAGGACTTTACGCGGATAACGGAATATAAGAAGCTGCCTGTCCAGGAGGTAAGGGGCACCACATATGCCGTGGAGTATCCGGTGCCCTATTGCTCCGATGAAAGCGACAGGGAGCCGTATTATCCCGTGCTGACGGAGGAGAGCCAGAAGCTGTACAGGCTGTACCGAGACCAGGCGGACGCGGTGGACAATCTCTACTGCTGCGGCAGACTGGGGGATTTTAAATATTATGATATGGATAAGGCCATAGAGAGCGCATTTGCCTTATTGAAGACTCTTAAACTGTAGATAATAGAGGTAAAACAGATGGACAAATTGTATATTGTGATGCCGGCATATAACGAGGAGGCAAATATTGCGGAGGTAGTAAAGGAGTGGTATCCCATCCTGGAGGGGAAGGACGAGGAGTCCAGGATGGTTATCGCAGACGGCGGCAGTAAGGATAACACGCTGAATATTCTGCATACTCTGCAAAAGGATTATCCGAAGCTGGAGGTGTTTTCCAAGCCCGGGACGGACCATGGGACAAAGCTTATTTTTCTGTACGATTATGCCATCAAACAGAAGGCCGATTATATCTTCCAGACGGACTCGGACGGGCAGACCAGGTCGGATGAATTTACACAGTTCTGGAGTCTGCGGAGGGATTATGACGCCATATTGGGAGACCGGTCTGACAGGCAGGACGGGCAGTCCCGGGTGTTTGTGGAAAATGTGCTGCGCTTTATCCTGTGGATTTTCTTCGGGGCTAAGACGCCGGACGCAAACGCGCCGTTTCGTCTGATGAAGACAGGGCTCGTGGCGAAATACCTGTATAAGCTTCCGGAGAACTTTAACCTGCCCAATGCGCTTTTGGCCGCCTATTTCTCCAAGTTTAAAGAAAATGTCAAATATTTATACGTGACCTTCAGACCCAGACAGGGGGGAAAGAATTATATCAATGTCAAGCGGATTGTAAAGATCGGCTGGGAGTCGCTGGGTAATTTTGCAAGGTTGAGAAAAACCTTTAAATAGGCAATGATGAGGTAATTATGCGGGAGCTTATGGCAAAATATAAAAATATTATATTCTATCTCATTTTTGGCGTGGGGACCACCGTGGTAAATATAGCTACATATGCGGTATGTGCGGAAATGCTGTACTTCTCAACGGTCACCTCCAACATTATCGCATGGATTTTGGCGGTATTGTTTGCCTATGTCACCAACAAAATATGGGTTTTTGAGAGCAAATGCACAGAGGCGAAAGCCGTTGTGAGGGAGCTCGTAAAGTTTTTCGGCTGCAGGCTTTTGACGGGGATTGTGGACCTGATTATTATGTATGTATTTGTGGATATTTTCTCCTTCCATGGGATTTTGATGAAGGTGTTGTCCAATATTCTTGTGATTGTATTAAACTATGTTGCCAGCAAGCTGTTTATTTTTAAAAAATCAGAATAAATTTTTCAGCGGATCTAAAAACTGGGAAGGGAGAGGGATCCTCTTTGTGGTGTATGGCATGAAAAAAGCTTTGATAATCGGTGCGGCAGGTTTTGTCGGAAATTATTTGATCGACCATTTGGCGGTGGATTGCGGTATGGAGGTTTATGCCACGAAGCTGCCCCATGAGGAATTAGGGAATCAAAACGCCAGAATATATGATTTGGACATTTTGCAGAAGCAGAATATCATTGATATTCTGTTTGAAATCCGCCCGGAATATATTTTCCATCTGGCGGCTCAGAGCTCCGTGGGCGTGGCGTGGAAGAATCCGGCTCTGACAATAGACGTAAATATAAAGGGCAGCGTCAACGTGATGGACGCGGTAAGGGAGCTGTTCTATAAGCCAAGGCTCCTCCTGATCGGTTCGGGCGAGGAATACGGCCATATAAAGGATGGGGAAACTCCCATCTCAGAGGAAAACAGTCTGCGTCCGGGAAATATCTATGCGGCCACCAAGGTATGCCAGAATATGATCGGCAGCATTTATGCCAGGGCCTATGACATGGAGGTAATGATGGTCAGGGCCTTCAACCATATCGGGCCGGGTCAGGCGCCCATCTTTGTGGTCTCGGATTTCTGCAAACAGGTGGTGGAGATCGAAAAGGGCATACGGGAACCGGTTATGTATGTGGGGAACCTGAAAGCCATGCGGGACTTTACCGACGTGAGGGACGTGGTGAGAGCTTATGGGCTCCTGATCGAAAAGGGGTCAGCCGGAGAAACCTATAATGTGGGCTGCGGCAAAGCCCTTGCAATACAGGCAATCTTGGACTTGATCATTTCCAAATCAAAGGCGCAGATCAAAGTGGAAATCGATCCCAATAAAATACGGCCGGTGGATGTGCCAATCATAGAGGCGGATATCATAAAGATCAGGGACGCCGTACATTGGGAACCCATTATACCTTTGGAGCAGACGATACAGGAAACCCTGGACTACTGGCGTGACAGGGTATAGAAGGAGAATGGCATGAGCAAGGTGAATACTTTTTTTTCGGTGGAAGGAATTACGGACTCGGACAGGATTATCCATACTCCCAGCAGCGCCGTGAAGGAAAATCTGCTGTATGTTCAGGAGGTAGGGAAATTAAAAAGCCTAAAATCCCATAAGAGCGAGAGGGAAAATCTCGCCTCCTATCTCTTTATCTGTGTGCTGGAGGGCCAGGGCACGGTAAAGGTTCGGGAAAAGCAGTATGATATGAGACAGGGCGACTGCATTTTCATCAACTGCAGAGAGCATTACGAGCACCAGAGCAGCGAGACGGAACCGTGGAAGCTGGCATGGGTACATTACAACGGCGCCTCCGCCATGTTTTACTATTCCCTGTTTTTGGAAAACAACCATGGGGGCAATAAGTTTACGCCCGTGGATGTCAGGAAATTCGAGGAAATGATAGACAAACTGATGAAGCTGCAGGCAGAAAAGGAATTGCTGGCGGAACTGGAAAGCAATAAGGCGCTGGTGGAGCTTCAAAATGAGATGATCGCGTGTGTGGTGCAGCAAAAGAGGGACAATGAAAAACACGACGTCAATCTGAATGAAATAAGAGAATATCTGAACGAGCACTATCACGATGAGGATGTGGCGGCGTATCTTACCAAGCTGACGGGAAAAGGGGAGGAAGAGCTGAATCAAATTTTTAAAAAGGCCTACGGAATCGACCTGTACGATTATGTATTGAACAGGAGATTTAACGTGGCGAAGGAAATGCTGCGCTTTACGATCAAGCCCGTCCGGGAAATTATCGAGGAGTCCGGCATCAGGAACAATGACCTGTTTCGCAGACTGTTTGCGGACAGCGAGGGAATGACCGCGGAGGAGTATCGCATGAAGTGGGCCCAATGGGTAAAGTAGGGCGGATTGTGATAGGATTTTGAAGATAGACACATTTGTATATTATATGTTATAATGAATGAAATTTATGGTAAAGAACAGAAAGTGGAGGGAGAAAATGAAGAAAGCATTGATTACAGGTATTACAGGTCAGGATGGGTCCTATTTGGCCGAGTTCCTCTTGGAAAAGGGATACGAGGTGCACGGAATAACCAGAAGGGCGTCCATCTCCAATACGGCGCGCATCGACCATTTAATTGCAAAAAACGCCATTGTCCTGCATGACGGCGATCTGTCCGACACATCTTCCATCACAAATATTGTGGCCTCTGTGCAGCCGGACGAAATTTATAATCTGGCGGCCCAGTCCCATGTGCAGGTATCCTTTGACGTGCCGGAGTATTCGGGCGATGTGGATGCCATTGGCGTGTTAAGGATTTTGGAGGCTGTCAGAATTCTCGGCCTTGCAAAGAAGACAAAGATATACCAGGCCTCCACGTCTGAGCTTTACGGAAAGGTGGAGGAGGTGCCCCAGAGGGAGACGACCCCCTTCCATCCCTACAGCCCTTATGCGGTTGCAAAGCAGTATGGTTTTTGGATTATAAAGGAATACCGGGAGGCCTACGGTATGTTTGCGGTAAACGGTATCCTGTTCAACCATGAGTCCGAGAGAAGGGGAGAGAACTTCGTGACCAGAAAGATTACCCTTGCCGCCGGAAGAATTGCGGAGGGACTGCAGGATCATCTGGAGCTTGGCAATATGGATTCCCTGCGTGACTGGGGATATGCAAAGGACTATGTGGAGTGTATGTGGATGATCCTCCAGCATGATACCCCCGAGGATTTTGTGATAGCAACGGGTGAGCAGCATACCGTCAGAGATTTCACGGAGAAGGCCTTTAAGGCAAACGGAATGGAAATCAGATGGGAAGGCGAAGGAGTCGACGAGAAGGGCTATGACAAGGCCACTGGAAAACTGTTGGTGAGTGTAAATCCTGCCTGGTTCCGGCCTACGGATGTGGACAATCTGTGGGGAGATCCCACAAAGGCCAAGACGGTATTGGGCTGGAATCCCCAGAAGACAAGCTATGAGGAGCTGGTGACTATTATGGCGGAGCATGACCGCGCTCTCGCTAAGAAGGAAGCGGCTCTGAAGGCGGCAGAATAAACGTGAGGAAAGAAGAAGGTAGAGGCCATGATAGAGAAGGATGCTAAGATATATGTGGCGGGACACCGTGGAATGGTCGGCTCTGCCATTGTCCGCAGACTGGAAAGGGAGGGCTGCCGCAATATCATAACAAGAACCCACCGGGAGTTAAATCTTTGCAGACAGCGGGAGGTGGAACAGTTTTTTGAGGAGGAAAAGCCGGACTATGTGTTTTTAGCCGCGGCAAAGGTCGGCGGCATTGTGGCCAATTCGGAGGCCCTTGCGGATTTTATGTATGAGAACATGGTCATGGAGATGAATGTAATCCATTCCGCATGGCAGAATCATTGCAGGAAGCTTTTATTTCTGGGCTCCTCCTGTATCTATCCCCGTTTGGCGCCCCAGCCGATGAAGGAGGCGTGTCTGCTTACCTCGGAGCTTGAGAAGACCAACGAGGCCTATGCCCTCGCCAAAATTTCGGGTCTGAAGTATTGTGAGTTTCTGAACCGTCAGTACGGCACGGATTATATTTCCGCCATGCCTACGAACCTGTACGGACCCAATGACAATTATCACCCCACCCACAGCCATGTGCTGCCTGCGCTGATCAGGAAGTTTCACGAGGCAAAGGAGGCCGGGGCAGGGGAAGTGGTTTGCTGGGGCACCGGCACCCCCCTGCGGGAGTTTTTATATGTGGACGACCTGGCTGACGCCTGTGTATTTCTGATGAACACGTATTCCGGAGACGAAACCGTAAATGTGGGCACGGGGAAGGAATTGACCATTAGGGAGCTGGCGGAGCTGGTTGCCCGAGTCGTTGGATTTGAGGGAGAGATCAAGTGGGATTCCTCTAAGCCTGACGGCACCCCCAGAAAGCTGTTGGATGTTACGAAATTGGAAGGCCTTGGCTGGAAGTATAAGGTGGAGCTTGAGGAAGGGATTCGGCTGTCCTATGAAGACTTTTTGAACAATCCCATGAGAGCGGAACGGTAATACGGGAGGGAGGCTGCGCATCCTGGTTTTACCGGATAAAGTGCTGTGGGATACCTGCGCGGTAAATATTTTCATAGTAAAAGCAAACGCCACCAAGAGTTTCCGCAACTTTTGGTGGTGTTTGAAAAAGGCAGAAAAGTATGAAGTGTATTATTTTAGCGGGAGGCAAGGGAGACAGGCTTTGGCCTCTGTCACGTAAAAATTACCCCAAGCAGTTTATTCAGATCCAGGGCGACCACTCTATTTTCCAGGAGACCATAGCCAGGAATGTCCCGTACTGTGACGAGTTTATCATTGTGACAAACAGGGACTATCGGTTTATAGTTGAAAACCAGATCAGTGCGTTTCAGGGGCTGGTGCACCGGTATATCTATGAGGGAGTGGGCAGGAAGACCACGGCGGCTATTGCGCTGGCAACCCTGAATATGCCGCTTTCGGAGATTGTATTGGTGGTTCCCGCGGACCAGGTTGTGTCCGGGAACGAATACAAGGATGACCTGATGCATGCCAGAGAGCTTTGCATGGAGGGAAAGCTGGTAACCTTCGGTATGCCTATCGCAGCGCCGGAGGAGAGGTTTGGATATATTCGTTATCAGGGCGAGGATGTGCTGAAATTTGCGGAAAAGCCTGACCGAAAGGCGGCTGTGGAATATCTGCAGTCCGGGGAATACCTGATTAACAGCGGCATGTTCGTGTTCCGGATAGGCGATTTCCTGCGGGAGCTGCAGCAGCACTCCGCGGATTTATATCAGGCCTGCAGACAGGCGTACCGTATGCGCCAGATCGAGAGCAACGGCTACACCTTTGTGCCTGAGGTGATGAGGAGCATTCCTGCCGTTGCCATAGAGAAGGCCGTGTTTGAAAAGACGCGGAACACAAAGGTGGTGCACGCCTCCTTTGGCTGGAAGGATATCGGGAGCCTGGAGGATTTAAAGGCCACGGAGCTGAAGACCGCCATAGACGGCCAGCAGATACAATATGAGTGTGAGGACACGGATATTATCAATCAATGCCCCAGGCGTGTGGTGGTGGCAAACGGTCTGAAAAATACGGTGATCGTCAACACCAAGGATGTGGTCTATATCGGAAAAAAGGGCGGTTCCAATCAGCTCAAGCAGATTATTGAAGAAAACCCCCAGGTGTCGTCCTTTGTGGAGAGCGGGAGGATTATGTACAGACAATGGGGAAGCTACGAGCTTTTGGTGGACACGCCCCATTACCGTGTGAAAAAGGTCATTATCAACCGGGGGAGGACCATTTATGCCCACAAGCATCTTTACCGCAGCGAGCATTGGTCCGTGGTGTCGGGAAGCGCGCTGATCGAGCTGAACGGTCAAACCAGGCATTATGCCGTCAACGACGTGGTGATTGTTACGCCGGGCATGGTGCATCAGGTGTCCAATGGGGGCAGCGATAATCTGGTTATCATAGAAGTGTCCGTGGGGGAGAACGTGACGGAGGAGGATAAGGTATCCGAGAGCAGCGCAGATATTACGGAAGAACAGCTTGGGATTGCGGCGGAGGCTTTTGTAAAGCTGCAGCCCGCTTTCAAGGATTATCTGTGGGGCGGCACGAAGCTCAAAGAGGTCTATCATAAGCGGTGCGACTATGATATTGTGGCGGAGAGCTGGGAGCTGTCCGCCCATGAGGCGGGACAGAGCATCGTTGCCACGGGAAGGCACAGGGGAATGACCTTTGCGGAATATCTGGAGGTCATCGGTAAGACAAACTGGGGATGGAAATGCAGGCCCCTGGACGCCTTTCCCATACTGATAAAATTTATCGACGCCAAGAGCTCTCTTTCCGTACAGGTGCACCCGGATGACGATTATGCCCTTACTGTGGAAAACCAGTATGGCAAAAATGAGATGTGGTATATAATCGACTGCGAACCCGGGGCATATCTTTACTGCGGATTTAACCGACAGGTGAGCAGGGAGGAAGTTGCGGAAAGGCTTCGGAATAACACGATCACAGAGGTGCTGAACAAGGTGGAGGTGCACAGGGGGGAGGCTTACTTTATCCCCGCGGGCACGGTACATGCCATAGGCGCGGGAAGCTTGATCTGTGAGATACAGCAGAGCTCGAACTGCACCTATCGTTTATATGACTACTGCCGGCGGGATAAATTCGGCAACCTCCGGGAGCTTCATATCCACAGAGCGCTGGACGTTCTTAGATTCGACCGGTATGAGCCTCAGAAGCTGGAAGACACTGTTGAGAGCGGACCGGGCTTTGAGAAGCACACGATCAGCAGATGTAAATATTTTGAATGTGTACAGTATCAGGTGGACGGGGAGCTGGAGCTGCCCGCGGTGGAGGAGTCCTTCACGTCCCTTGTCTGCATCCGGGGGGAGGGAAGTCTGTGCCTTGCCAGGGACAGGGATACCCGGATGGGATTTGTTGCGGGTGACAGTATATTTATGCCGAAATCTACAGACATCTATTTGGCCCGGGGAAAGTGTGAGTTTATAATAACGAGGGTATAGGGACGGGGGACGGACCCCTGGCCCATACGGTACAGCGATAAAAAGCGGAAAGGAAAGGGAGCATGAAAGTAACGGCATTGATTATGGCAGGAGGCAAGGGGGAAAGGTTCTGGCCCAGGAGCAGGGTGAATTGTCCGAAGCAATTTATTGATGTTTCCGGATGCGGAAGAACGATGATTCAATTGACGGTGGATCGCATTCTTCCCATGGTGGCCCTTGAGGATGTCTATGTGGCCACCAATGAGCGCTATCGAGAGTTGGTAAAGGAGCAGCTTCCCGGGATCCCCGAGGAAAACATATTGTGTGAACCGGTGGGCAGAAACACGGCGCCCTGTATCGGCCTGGGCGCGGTTCATATGCTGAAGAAAAATGAGGATGCGGTCATGCTGGTCCTGGCATCGGATCATCTGATCAAATATGAGGACATTTTCAGGGAGGTTTTGCGGGATGCGGTGAGGATTGCGGAGGAGGGCAGCAATATTGTGACCATCGGCATTACCCCTGACTGTCCGGAGACAGGCTACGGCTATATCAAGAAGGACAGCGGTGCGGTTAAGGGAAAGGCAAGCGCCGTGGAGCGTTTTGTGGAAAAGCCGGACCGGGACACCGCCATGGAATATCTGCGCAGCGGAGAATATTTCTGGAACAGCGGTATGTTTGTGTGGAAGGCGTCCACCGTTATGTCCTCCATGCAAAAGTATATGCCGGATATCCACGAGAGGCTGATGACAATTGGCCACAGCATCGGGACCCCTGAGGAAGGGCGCGTTCTTTGCGAAGAATTTACGGCCATGCGTTCCGAATCCGTGGATTACGGAATCATGGAGAAGGCAGAGGACATTTATGTGATTCCGGGGCAGTTCGGATGGGACGACGTGGGCTCCTGGCTGGCGGTGGAGCGCATCAAGGGAAGCGACGATGACAACAATACGATATCGGGAAATGCGGTCACCGTGAATGTCAAAAACTGCATCATAGAAGCGAAGGACAAGCTGATTGCGGCGGTAGGGCTGGAGGGTATCGTGGTGGTGGATACGGACGATGTGACCCTCATCGGCGATAAGATTCACATGGGCGAGATCAAGCAGATTCTGGGAAGGCTCCAGGAGCGTGAGGACGGACAGAGATATTTGTAGGGACGCGTATGCTTTGACTATGCGGGCTGCGGATCCCAGAGCGGCGGGAGAGTTGAGGAAAGGTGAAAAGAAAGAGGATTTATTCACAAACAGGTAATTCCTGCGAGGAGGAATCGTCTTACAATTCAGAGGAAGATCTGAATACGGAGGACGAGGAGGAACACAGGGTGTTGGGGGAGAGGTTACTGCTCTTGCGGGAGAACAAGGAGATATACCAGAAGGAGGTGGCGGCATACCTGAAGGTGTCTATCGGCACCATATCGAACTATGAGAAGGGCGTACATGACCCGGATTTGAAGACCCTTTGTAAGTTGGCTGATTTTTATGATGTATCCACAGATTATCTGCTGGGCAGAACGCCCATTCCCGACCCGGCTCCTGCTGCGGCCACGGGGCCCACGGAGGAGATGGACCGGATGATCTTAAGTATGCTCAAGCTTCCGCCACAGGAGCAGGAGGTGATGAGATTGTTTGAGGGATTTGTGCGCAGACATAAGCTGCAGGCGAAAGGCGGCAGCGGAAAGACTTGACAGGGAGGTACATAAGATGGATTCAAATGGAATTGTGAAGTCCTACGATTTCTTGCCGGGGGAGAAGGTGACGGAGAGCGTGGACAATCTGTTTCAGCTCTACTCGCAGCTCATTCAGCCCCTGAAGGATTTTGAAGGGCTCTGCGGAAGACAGGATGAGGTGAATAAGGAGCTGAAGGAGGCTAAGAGTACCATAGGGTCCGCCATTATCACCCCCTTTGTGATGGCGCTGCATTTTACGGCCATTTTGTCCATCCCCTTTGTGATACTTTTTGTGATTGTGATAAACGTGGCCCACACCTCGGAGGGCGTTTCGCTTTTTACTGCCTACGATGAATGGCTCCAGGAGACTCCTTTCGGCCTGTGGTTCTTTGACGGGGTCATCGCTTCCATGATCGACTCGGGGATTCTCGTAGGGCTGTTGGGGGTGTTATTGTCCTTTGTGGTGGGCTGTGCGCTGTTTCCCATTGTGGCATTCCTTCTGCCGGCTATGTTTGCGGTGGGAATTGTGTTTACGGTTATATCGGTCTTTTCCGCCAAGGGAACCATAGCGCGAGGGAACGCGGAGTTAAAAGAGCTGGAAGGGCAGATCGACAGAATGTTTCATGTTTTGGTGGAGCCTCTGGTCTTTGTGCCGCCGGATTACCGTTTCAGCGCGGCGGTGGAGCATTTCGTCAGAAGCTACCAAAACGGCAAGGTTTCCAACCCGAAGGAGGCCATGCTCCAGTTTGACAACTATATGCATCAGATGGAGATGGAGCACAAGCAGCAGCAGCTTCTGGAGTCCCAGCGGGAGATCCGGCAAAAGCTGGACGCCCAGAGCGCGCAGTTTAAAGCTATGGAGAAGCAGATAGGGCAGATCAAGGGCAAGGTGGACTGGTTGTACTGGTGGTCGTAAGGGACCTTTGTTTCGATGAAAAACACTTGACAGATGGGAAAATGACGGTCTATAATATTGAAAAATGTAAATGCGATGACGAAGACAGTACCCGGCCTTACAAAAGGCAAAGCGAGTCGGCGGCGGTGGGAGGCCGATGCGAGTAGGAGGACGGGGAAGATCACTTTCGAGCAGCCGGAACAAAAGGCGACGAGTAGTTTCGGACGGACTCCTCCCGTTACGGGGAACCATATCACTCCCTTGGCGGATTCGTCCCGGGAAGTATGTTGTAACAGGTGGTTTGCGAGCGCAAGGCTTCGCCCTATTACGGGGCGGAGCTTTTTTGGCTTATGACGGAAAGCGCAAAAACAGGCAATCGTTCAGCCATGGGCTGCTGCGAATGCGAGGACAAAGACAGAGGCCAGCAAGGAAAGGAGACGCGTATGTACAGACAGGTTCCCAACAATCTGAACTTTGTGGAGCGCGAAAAGGGCGTTGAAAGGTTCTGGAGAGACAATGACATTTTCAAAAAAAGCGTGGAGCAGAGAAAGGACGGAGAGGTGTATACCTTCTATGACGGTCCTCCCACCGCCAACGGCAAGCCCCATATCGGCCATGTGGAGACCCGGTCCTTTAAGGATATGATTCCCAGATACCGGGCCATGAAGGGATATATGGTGCCCCGCAAGGCGGGGTGGGATACCCACGGCCTGCCGGTGGAGCTGGAGGTGGAAAAGCTCCTGGGCCTGGACGGAAAGGAGCAGATCGAGGCCTACGGCCTGGACGCCTTTATCTCGAAATGCAAGGAGAGTGTGTGGAAATATAAGGAGATGTGGGAGGACTTCTCGGGAACCGTGGGGTTCTGGGCGGATATGGACGATCCCTACATCACCTATGACGACAATTTTATCGAGTCCGAGTGGTGGGCGTTAAAGACCATCTGGGACAAGGGGCTGCTCTACAAGGGCTTTAAGACGGTGCCCTACTGTCCCCGCTGCGGCACGCCTCTTTCCAGCCACGAGGTGGCCCAGGGCTACAAGGCGGTGAAGGAGCGCTCCGCGGTGGTGCGCTTCAAGGCAAAGGACGAGGATGCCTACTTCCTGGCATGGACCACCACGCCCTGGACCCTGCCCTCCAATGTGGCGCTGTGCGTGCATCCGGAGGAGACTTATGTGAAGGCCAAGGCGGCGGACGGGCGGATCTACTATTTGGCTCAGGCTTTGTTGGACACCGTGCTGGGGGGATTGGCCCCGGAGGGGGAGACTGCCTGTGAAGTTCTGGAGACCTTTACGGGCAGAGAACTGGAGCACAGGGAGTACGAACCTCTGTTTGCCTGTGCGGGGGAGGCCGCCGCAAAGCAGCGGAAGAAGGCTCATTTCGTGACCTGTGACACTTATGTCACCATGACCGACGGCACGGGAATCGTGCACATCGCTCCTGCCTTCGGTGAAGATGACAACCGTATCGGCAGAATCTATGAGCTGCCCTTCGTGCAGTTTGTGGACGGCAAGGGCAATCTGACGAAAGAGACTCCCTATGGGGGAATGTTTGTGAAGGATGCGGACCCCGAGATTTTAAAGGGCCTGGACCGGGAGGGCAAGCTGTTCTCCGCCCCTAAGTTTGAGCACGATTATCCCTTCTGCTGGAGATGTGACGCGCCCCTGATCTATTACGCCAGGGAGTCCTGGTTTATCAAGATGACGGCGGTGCGGGAAGAGCTGGTCCGCAACAATAAGACCATCAACTGGATCCCGGAGTCTATCGGGGAGGGGCGCTTCGGCAACTGGCTGGAAAACATTCAGGATTGGGCCGTATCCCGGAACCGCTATTGGGGCACCCCCCTGAACATCTGGGAGTGCGAGTGCGGACATATGCACTCTGTGGGAAGCAGAGAGGAGCTGTACCGCATGAGCGGCAATGAGAAGGCTAAAACCGTGGAGCTGCACCGCCCCTATGTGGATGAGATCACGTTTGCCTGCCCGGAGTGCGGAGGCGTCATGAAGCGTGTTCCGGAGGTGATCGACTGCTGGTTTGACTCCGGGGCCATGCCCTTTGCCCAGTATCATTATCCCTTTGAGAATAAGGAGCTTTTTGAGAAACAGTTCCCGGCACAGTTTATCTCCGAGGCGGTGGATCAGACCAGGGGTTGGTTCTATTCCCTGTTGGCGGAGTCCACGCTGCTCTTTGACAAGGCACCCTATGAGAATGTCATTGTCCAGGGACTGGTTCAGGACGAGAACGGGCAGAAAATGTCCAAGAGCAAGGGGAACGCCGTGGACCCCTTCGAGGCCTTAAAGGAGTACGGGGCGGATGCCATCCGCTGGTATTTCTACACAAGCGCCGCGCCCTGGCTGCCCAAGCGCTTTTCCGGCAAGCTGGTGCAGGAGGGACAGAGGAAAGTGATGGGAACCCTGTGGAACACCTACGCGTTCTTCGTTCTGTACGCGAACATTGACAATTTTGATGCCACGAAATATAAGCTGGAGTACCATAAGCTGCCTGTGATGGATCGCTGGCTTCTCTCCAAATTGAACACGGTGGTGGGGCAGATGGACGAGAACCTGGACAAATACCGGATCCCCGAGGCGGCCAAGGCGCTGCAGGAGTTTGTGGACGACATGAGCAACTGGTATGTGAGAAGGAGTCGGGAGCGCTTCTGGGCCAAGGGCATGGAGCAGGATAAAATCAATGCCTATATGACTCTGTACACCGCTTTGGTTACAATCTGCAAGGCCGCGGCGCCCATGATTCCCTTTATGACGGAGGATATCTATCAAAATCTGGTGCGAAGCATCGATCAGGAGGCCCCCGAGAGTATTCATCTGTGCGATTTTCCCGCGGCGGATCAGGCTCTGATTGACCGGGAGCTGGAAGAGAACATGGAGCATGTGCTGGATGTGGTGGTGATGGGCCGTGCCTGCAGAAACGACGCCGCCATCAAGAACCGGCAGCCCATCGGCAGAATGTATATCAAGGCGGAGTTTGCCCTGGATGATTTCTATCGGGACATTATCGCGGACGAGCTGAATGTGAAGGAGGTAATCTTCACGGATGACGTGAGAGATTTCACCACCTATACCTTCAAGCCCCAGCTACGCACGGTGGGGCCCAGATACGGAAAGCAGCTCGGCGGCATTCAGAGAACCCTGGCGGCCCTGGACGGCAACGCCGCCATGGATGAGCTCAATGACAAGGGCAGGCTTGCTTTCTCGGTGGACGGTGCGGATGTGGAGTTGACCAAGGAGGACCTGCTGATCGATATGGCTCAGAAGGAGGGCTATGTGTCCCAGGAGAACGGCTCCGTGACGGTGGTGCTTGACACGAACCTGACAAAGGAGCTTATCGAGGAGGGCTTTGTGTATGAGCTCATCAGTAAGATTCAGACCATGCGCAAGGATGCGGGCTTTGAGGTGATGGACCACATCAGGGCGTCCCTGAACGGAAACGGGAAGCTGGCGGAGCTGGCACAGCGCAACTGCGAGGTGATCTCCACCAAGGTTTTGGCGGACGAGCTTTTGCGCGACACAGAGCTTTCCGTCGCCAAAGAGTGGAACGTGAACGGCGAGAAGGTCACCATTGCCCTGGAGAAAGTAAAATAGTGCCGTCTGGATGGGGAATAGTATGAAAAGGCTTGATAAGAAAGCGGGCAAGTGGATACTGCCCGGCATATTTACGGCGGCGCTCCTGATTTTGCACGCCTTTGTGCAGCCTGATTTTGGGGATGACCTGACCTATGCGGATGTGTATTGGGATCAGAATCTGCTGGCTTTCCTGAAGGACCGCTACGAATGGTGGTCCTCCAGGGTGGTCATAGAGGCGGTTATGATGCCGCTTACGGTGGCGGATCCCTGGGTATGGCGGATTTTAAACACTCTTATGACGGTTCTGCTCGTGTGGAATACGGCGGATCTGTTCGGACTGCCAGAGGAGGGGGAGAAGGCCCAGGCCCAGTGCATTTTCTTTGCGCTGATGTGGACGGTTCCCCTGGCCTCCCTGTGCAGCGCCGGATGGATTACCACCACCACGAATTATCTGTGGCCGCTGGCGCTGGGGACGGTGGCGCTGCGGCCGCTGAAGCGCTGGCTTCTGGGGCAGGACTGTCATCTTTCAGAGCTGGTGTTTTGTCCCCTCTGTGCCCTCTATGCGGCGAATATGGAGCAGACGGCGGCGATTCTGCTGGGCGTTTATCTGGCGGTGGGGGTTTATCTGTTTGTCAAAAAAAGGAGGCTTCCCCTCTTTTATTTTGTAATGCTGGCACTGATTGGACTGTCCCTTTGGGCCATCCTGGCGTCCCCCGGGAACGCCAACCGCAATGCGACGGAGACGGAGCGGTTTTTTCCGGAATTTTGGGAGCTTTCGGGCCCGCAGAAGCTGGAGATGGGCTTCATAGAGAGCGCCCATTATTATGTGGCGGCGGGACACAAACAGGTGAGCTACCTGTTCGGGGCGCTGACCGGGGTGCTTGGTCTGGCAATGGCAGGCAGGGCCAGGCAGGGGAAGGGCCATCCCCTCCAACTGCCGGTTGCCCTGTGTCCCTTGCTATTTTACTGGGGTGTGGGCCATTTGGCCAGATATCTGCTTTACGGGGGAGTTCTCACCCGGGGGTTAAACCTGGTGGGCCTGTTCGGAGAGAACAGGCAGCTTGGGGGGCTGGGAAACTACAGCGCGGGTCTGGTGCTTTTACAGGCGGCGGTGTACCTGTGTCTGCTTGGGTGTGTGGCCCTTACCGTCTTTTTTCTCCACGGAAGGAGCGAGGAGACCCTGTTTGAGCTTCTGATTCTGGGGGCGGGCTTTACCTCCCGGGTGCTGGTGGGATTTTCTCCTACCATCTACGCCTCCGGGGACCGCACGGCTCTCTTTGCCTCGGCGGCGATTCTGATTGTAACGCTCAGGAATATACAATTATATCTGCGAACCGGTCCCCGGGCGGCGGCAAAAGCGGCGCTTTGGGTCTATCTGGCGGTGATTATCCGGTGTAATCTGGGGAGTATGTGATTTCGGGCGTGTTTTTGCGCAGAAAAATAGAAAAACAGTTGGAAAGAGCTGTCAATTTTGGTATAATAGTTCCGGTACACTACATTTCGCATAGGATCGAAAGGAGACCAGAAGGTGAAAACTATCATAAACAAGATCAGCAATGCCCAGAGCAAGGGGGCCGCTGCTGCCGACACTGCGAAAACTTTGAAATTTGACAAGGAGCTTTTTAAGAGAAGCGTTCTGTATAATGTTAAGACACTGTACCGCAAGACGCTGGAGGAGGCTGCTCCGCAGCAGATTTTTCAGGCGGTTTCCTACGCCATCAAGGATCAGATCGTGGAGAATTGGATGAACACCCACAAGACCTACGAGAAGGAAGATCCCAAGATGGTTTATTATATGTCCATGGAGTTTCTGATGGGACGTGCCCTGGGCAACAATATGATCAATATGCAGGCCTACAAGCCGGTGAAGGAGGCCTTGGAGGAGCTGGGGCTTGACCTGAACGTCATCGAGGACCAGGAGCCCGACGCGGCTCTGGGCAACGGCGGCCTGGGGCGTCTGGCGGCCTGCTTTTTGGACTCCCTGGCTACTCTGGGCTATCCCGCGTACGGCTGCGGCATCCGTTACCGCTATGGTATGTTTAAGCAGGAGATCCGGGACGGATACCAGATCGAGGTGCCCGACGTATGGCTGGCCAACGGCAATCCCTTTGAGCTGAGACGTCCCGAGTATGCCAAGACCGTGAAGTTCGGGGGCTATGTGTCCGTGCACACGGACGAGAAGGGACGCAATGTCTTTACCCAGGAGGGCTATCAGTCCGTCAGGGCCGTTCCCTTTGACCTGCCTGTGGTGGGCTATGGCAACGGCATTGTGAACACTCTCCGGATCTGGGATGCGGAGCCTGTGGAGTGCTTCCAGCTTGATTCCTTCGACAAGGGAGATTATCAGAAGGCCGTGGAGCAGGAGAACCTGGCCAGGAACATCGTGGAGGTGCTCTATCCCAACGACAATCACTACGCGGGCAAGGAGCTGCGCTTAAAGCAGCAGTACTTCTTTATCTCCGCTTCCGTGCAGGAGGCTGTGGCGAAGTATATGAGAACCCATGACGATATCCGCAAATTCCATGAGAAGGTTACCTTCCAGCTCAATGACACTCACCCCACGGTGGCCGTGGCGGAGCTGATGAGGGTATTGATGGACGACTATTATCTGACCTGGGAGGAGGCGTGGGAGATTACCACCAAGACCTGCGCGTACACCAACCACACAATTATGGCCGAGGCCCTGGAGAAATGGCCTATCGAGCTGTTCTCCAGACTGCTTCCCCGGGTGTATCAGATCGTGGAGGAGATCAACCGCCGCTTTATCATTGAGATCGAGCGCAAATACGGCAATCAGCCGGGGGTCAATTTGCAGGATAAGATCCGTAAAATGGCCATAATTTACGACGGACAGATCAAGATGGCCCACATGGCCATTGTGGCGGGCTACTCTGTAAACGGAGTGGCGCAGCTTCACACCGAGATCCTGAAAAAGCAGGAATTGAAGGATTTCTATGAGATGTATCCCGAGCGCTTCAACAACAAGACCAACGGTATCACCCAGAGGCGTTTCCTCCTGCACGGCAATCCTCTGCTGGCAGACTGGGTTACCGCCCATGTGGGGGACGACTGGATCACCGATCTGCCTCAGATCGGCCGCCTGAAGATCTATGCGGACGATGCCAAGGCGCAGCAGGAGTTTATGAACATCAAATACCAGAACAAGGTGCGTCTGGCGAAATATATTATGGAGCACAACGGCATCGAGGTGAATCCCCGTTCCATATTCGACGTGCAGGTAAAGCGTCTCCACGAGTACAAGCGGCAGCTTTTAAACATTCTGCACGTTATGTACCTCTACAATGAGCTGAAGGAGCATCCGGAGAAGGATTTCTATCCCAGGACCTTTATCTTCGGCGCGAAAGCGGCAGCGGGCTATTATAACGCGAAGCTCACCATTAAGCTGATCAACTCCGTGGCGGATGTGATCAACAGCGACGCCTCCATAGGCGGCAAGATCAAGGTGGTGTTTATAGAGAATTACAATGTGTCCAACGCGGAGATTATCTTTGCGGCGGCCGATGTGTCCGAGCAGATTTCCACGGCCAGCAAGGAGGCCTCCGGCACCGGCAACATGAAGTTTATGTTAAACGGCGCACTGACGCTGGGCACCATGGACGGAGCCAATGTGGAGATTGTGGAGGAAGTGGGCAAGGAGAATGCCTTTATCTTCGGCTTGAGCTCCGACGAGGTGATCAATTTTGAGAACAACGGCGGATACAATCCCATGGAGATCTTCAACAACGATCAGGATATCCGCAAGGTGCTGATGCAGTTGATCAACGGCACTTACGCCCCTCACGACCCGGAGATGTTCCGCAATCTGTACAATTCTCTGCTGAACACTCAGTCCAGTGCGAAGGCGGACACTTACTTTATTTTGAAGGATTTCAAGTCCTACGCGGAAGCGCAGAAGCGCGTGGAGGAGGCGTACAGGGACGAGGCCGGATGGGCAAAGAGCGCCATCCTGAACGTGGCTTGTTCCGGCAAGTTTACCTCCGACAGAACCATACAGCAGTATGTGGATGAGATTTGGCACCTGGATAAGGTAGTTTTGAAATAAAAGAGGTAAAAGGGGAACCCTCTGGGAGCAGGAATGCTCCCGTGGGTTCCCTTTTTTATTGTCTTAAGCCTTTTTCTTGGAAAAGAAATTGTCTATGTATTTCTTGATCTCCTCATCGGCCATGGTCTTTAGCAGGTAGCCCTCCGGCTTCAGGGACATGACCTTCTTCACGCTGTCCATGTCGCCTCTGCCGGTGAGAAAGATTACGGGAATGTCTGCGATATCCCGATCTGACCGGATCATTTCCAGTGCCTGTCTCCCGTCACAGACGGGCATTTCATAATCTAACAGAACCAGGTTGGGATGATTCACGGTGATTTTCTTGATGGCGGATATGCTGGAGTCCGCTTCAATCAGATCATAATTTTCCGACAGCAGCTTTATAATCCTGCTGCGCATAAAATCAGAATCGTCCACTACCAGAATTCTTTGCTTTCGCTCCGCGTTTTCCGCGTCTTCCTTGACCAGATAATCTTTTACTGCGTTCAGTGCGTTCTGCGGATTGATCACCGAGGTGAGTTTACCGCGGATGGAATCGCCTGTGGAGGCACAGAACGCAAAATATCCCTCCCGGGTACTGAAAAGCATACTGCACACCGGCTGTTCCCGGTCAAAGGAGCTGACGAGCTGCTCATAGGTGAGAAGGCTCTCCTTCTCCAGCTCCAAGAGGTCTATGGACGGAAAGCATTCTCTGAGACGCTCCAAAAACTGCCGTGTGACATAACGTGTGACATTGATGACCATGTCGTCTACCCGGGGGTATTCCGCATTCAGGATTCCGCCGATGAGCTTCAGCAGGAAGCGTTCCTCATAGACCAGAGTGACCTCCCATTTTTCCTTTTGGCTTCCCCGGTAGAGAAAGCGGCAGCAGACAACCTTTCCGAAGTCCTCCCCGGCGTACTGCGCGCTGATCATCTTGGCCTTCATGTGAAACATTTCCTGGGATAACTGGATAATCGTGGTCTCCAGGGCATCCTTTTCCGACTCGTGAGGAAGGTCCGTCCATTTGCTGAGGGTTTTCCCGGCTATGGCCTGGTCCTCCGTCTGTGTATGAGCCACCACCCAGCCGATGCACACGCCCAGGAAATGACGGATGGCATCCTCGGAAAAACCGGTTTCCTCCAGCTCCGCTTCCAGCGCCGGCAGCGTCTCGTTCCGGAAATAGTCGTGCAGACGCTTATGTACCTCATACTCGCTGTAATCGATGGATCTCATATAATCCTCTTCGTGCTCGAAGTGTTCGGTGGTATGGTTTTTCAGATATTTTACGCCCTCTCGGCACACCCATTCGCTTTTGTTTTCATTTTCACTGATTTTGATCAGCTTGTTCATCGTAGAAAAAAGTGATTGGTGCTCCTTGTCGATAAAATCCACGCCAATTTTATAGTAGTCTTTCCATACGATTTGGTTCATTTCGTCTCTCCTCCACTATAATGTATTGCGCGTCGGCCGTTTTTAAGTCAGACGCAGTGATATCATTATTGTAACACTAAGAGAAAATCTGCGCAAGATTTTTGGGCCGGTATGTTGCGGTGATTTAAAATTGCTGCCACTATTTGGCTGTGAGGTGGAAAATCATATTGTTTTATGATATAATTTGTTGGGAATAGGCAAGTTTGCTTCCGCGTCCCCTGGGGACGAAAGAAAGCCGGACTTTTAAATAAGCGTTTCCTTAGAAAAAGAATAAAGCAAAACAGGAGAGAAAAGAAGATGCCGGTTACAGAGTTTCTGGACAGAAATGCGCGGCTTTACCCGGATGAGGTCGCACTGGTGGAGTTGAACCCGGACGAGAAGGATACCAGGAGGACTACCTGGAAGGAGTACGGGCTGATCGAGCCGGACAGGTTCCAGCCCTACCGCAGGGAGATCACTTGGAGCGTCTTTAACGAGAAGGCCAACCGTTTCGCCAATATGCTGATGGGGCGGGGCATCAAGAAGGGGGACAAGGTGGGCATACTGATGTACAACTGCCTGGAGTGGCTGCCCATCTATTTCGGCGTATTAAAGAGCGGCGCCGTGGCGGTGCCCTTTAATTTCCGCTATGACGCGGATGAGATTTTGTACTGCGCCGAGCTGGCGGAGACGGATGTGATCGTCTTCGGCCCGGCGTTTATCGGGCGGATGGAGGTGAATGCGGAGCGTCTTTGCAAGGGGCGGCTGCTCATCTATGTGGGGGACAACTGTCCCAGCTTTGCGGAGAGCTATCGCGAGCTGGTGGCCGACTGTTCCAGCCAGTCTCCTCATGTGGAAATTACGGAGGAAGATTTCGGAGCGATCTATTTCTCCTCGGGTACCACCGGATTTCCCAAGGCTATTTTACATAAGCACAGGAGTCTGACCCAGGCGGCGGAGATGGAGCAGAAGCATCACGGGACGGGCAGGGAGGACACCTTTCTCTGTATTCCGCCGCTGTATCACACCGGGGCGAAGTTTCACTGGATGGGAAGCCTGGTGGCGGGCAGCCGTGCGGTGCTCTTAAAGGGGACGAGGCCGGAGACCATTCTATCCGCCGTGTCCACCGAGCATTGCAGCATTGTCTGGCTGCTGGTGCCCTGGGCTCAGGATATATTGGACGCCCTGGACCGGGGCGACTTGAAGCGGGAGGACTTTGAACTGGGGCAGTGGCGGCTGATGCACATCGGCGCGCAGCCCGTGCCGCCCTCGCTCATAAAGCGCTGGAAGGAATATTTTCCGGGGCACGACTACGACACCAACTACGGTCTGTCCGAGTCCACGGGGCCGGGCTGTGTGCACCTGGGGATGGAGAATATCCACAAGGTGGGGGCAATCGGCGTTCCCGGCTACCGCTGGGAGTGCAAAATCGTGGACGAGGCAGGCCGGGAGGTGGCCCGGGGCGAGGTGGGAGAGCTGTGTGTGAAGGGGCCCGGCGTCATGACCTGCTATTACCGCAACGAGGAGGCCACTGCGGAGACACTGCGAGACGGCTGGCTGTTCACCGGCGATATGGCCAGACAGGATGAGGACGGCTTTTATTTCCTGGTGGACCGCAAGAAGGACGTGATCGTCAGCGGCGGAGAAAATATTTATCCTGTGCAAATTGAGGATTTCATGCGTAAGCATGACAAGATCAAGGATGTGGCGGTGATCGGACTGCCCGACAGGCGACTGGGGGAGAAGACCGCCGCCATCGTGGAGGTGAAGCAGGGTATGAGCTGCACCGGGGAGGAACTGCAGGAATACTGTATGGCGCTGCCCAGATATAAGCGGCCCAAGGAGATCATTTTCAGCGAGATACCCAGGAATGCCACCGGGAAGATCGAGAAGCCCAGGCTGCGGAAGATGTACGGGGCGGACGGACTGGTGGAAAAGGAAAACATGGCCTGAGAGAGGGCGGATACCGTATGTTCAAAATACCCATAGTCAGTGCCGTATATGCGGCGGAATGAGAGGAAACATGAGAGAATTGATGCTTGGCAACAAGGCGGTTGCCAGAGGAATGTACGAGGCGGGGTGCAGGGTGGTTTCCAGTTATCCCGGCACGCCCAGCACGGAGATCACCGAAGAGGCGGCTCTGTACGACGAAATATACTGCGAGTGGGCGCCCAACGAGAAGGTGGCGCTGGAGGTGGCTCACGGAGCCAGTCTGGGGGGTGTGCGGAGCGCCTGCGCCATGAAGCATGTGGGGCTGAATGTGGCGGCGGACCCTCTGTTCACCGTATCCTACCAGGGGGTGAACGCGGGGTTTCTGATCTGCGTGGCGGACGACCCGGGGATGCATTCCTCCCAGAACGAGCAGGATTCCCGGCACTATGCCCGGGCGGCAAAGGTGCCCATGCTGGAGCCCTCGGACTCGGAGGAGGCCCTGCTTTTCACCAAGAGAGCTTTTGAGATTTCCGAACGGTTTAACACGCCGGTGCTTTTGAAGATGTGCACCAGGGTCTCCCATTCTCAGAGCGTGGTGGAGACGGGAGAGCGGATTGTTCCCCCTCAGGTGCCCTATGTGAAGGACCCGGCCAAGGTAATGATGACGGTGAACTCCAGGAACGCCCATGTGCGGGTGGAGGAACGCACAAGAGAGCTCATAGCCTACGGGGAGAGCTGTGATTTGAACCGGGTGGAGATGGGGGATACCTCCCTGGGAATCATCACCTCCTCCACATCCTATCAGTATGCCAAGGAGGTGTTCGGAGAGGAGGTAAGCGTCCTCAAGCTGGGCCTGACCTATCCCCTGCCGGAGAAGCTGATTATCGACTTTGCGTCAAAGGTTGAGCGGGTGGTGGTATTAGAGGAACTGGATCCCATCTTGGAGGACCATTGCAGGAGACTGGGGATAAAAGTTTCCGGCAAGGATATTTTCCCCATATGCGGAGAGTTTTCCCAGAATCTGGTGCGGGAGTGCCTGGGGAAGGAGATCCCGGAAACGCTTCGTATCCAGGATGCCATACCGGGCCGCCCCCCCGTCATGTGCGCGGGCTGTCCCCACAGGGGAATCTTTTATGTGCTCCACAAGAAGGACTGCATGGTATACGGAGATATCGGCTGCTATACCCTGGGGGCGCTGTCCCCTCTAAACGCCATGGATTTAAACGTGTGCATGGGAGCCTCCTGTTCCGGACTTCACGGCTTCAACAAGGCCCTGGGGGCGGAGGGGGAGAGAAAGAGCGTGGGCGTCATCGGGGACTCCACCTTCATCCACTCCGGCATCACCGGTATCACGGATATCGCCTACAATATGAGCAATTCCACGGTGATTATTCTGGACAATTCCATCACGGGCATGACGGGGCATCAGCAGAATCCCACCACAGGCAAAAATCTTCGGGGCGAGCCCGCCGGAAAGGTGGACTTGGAGGCATTGTGCCGCGCCCTGGGCTTTGACCGGGTGCGGGTGGTGGACCCTTACGATCTGGAGCAGGTGGAGACGGCGCTGGAGGAGGAGCTGGCCGCGGAAGCGCCCTCCATCATCATCAGCCGCAGGCCCTGCGTGATGATCAAGGGGACGGTCCACGGGGAGCCCTTAAAGCCGAAGGAGGATAAGTGCGTGGGCTGCAAGGCCTGCATGAAGATCGGCTGCCCGGCCATATCCGTGAAGGACGGAAAGGTTAAAATTGACACGACGCTGTGCATCGGCTGTAAGGTATGTACCCGGATGTGCAAATTCGGCGCGCTGCAGGCATGAACGTAAGGGAGCTTTTCCATAAATTGTATGTGCCGCTTGGGCGGCGGATTGTGAGGAAAAATGACTAAGAATATTATGATTGTGGGCGTTGGCGGCCAGGGCACGCTCTTAGCCAGCAAGCTGCTGGGATATGTTTTGCTGGGGCAGGGATACGATGTGAAGGTCTCCGAGGTTCACGGGATGAGTCAGAGAGGCGGAAGCGTGGTCACCTATGTGAGATATGGGGAGAAGGTCTACTCCCCTGTGATAGACAGGGGTGAGGCGGATATGATCATCTCCTTTGAAAAATTGGAGGCGGCCCGCTGGCTGGAATACTTAAAGCCCGGGGGTCTGATCATCACCAACACCCAGGAGATGGAGCCCATGCCGGTGGTCACCGGGGCGGCTGTCTACCCCGAGGAGCTGGTGGAGAAGATGCGGGCGGCAGGAGCCCGGGTGGACGCGGAGGACTTCCTGGCGCTGGCCGTACAGGCCGGTTCCCCCAAGGCGGTCAATATTGTACTTCTGGGCAGGTTTTCCAGGTATTTTCCGGAGATCACGGAAGAGGACTGGCAGCAGGCCATCACGGCGGTGGTGCCAAAGAAATTCCTGGAACTGAACCGCAGAGCCTTTGCCATGGGAAAGGGCGCGTGAAACAGACCGTGTTTCGGCAAGCTGTTTCTGGGGCTATATTCCCAATAGAGCCGCTCCGTTTTGTCCCAGGATTTTAAGGAGCTCCTGGTGGGTAAGCCCGGTTTTTTCCAAGGCCGCCAGGGTTTCCTTTTGGCCGCCCCAGGGGCTGTCGCTGCCGAACAGGACGCGGTCCGCGCCATGTTTCCTCACCATGCGCAGAAATTCTTCGTCGCAAAGACGATAGCTCTCGCTGTGCTCCCGCGGGGTGTTCGGGGCGGAGCGCAGGGGCAGGAGGCAGAAGGAGGTGTCCAGCCACACATTCCTTCCCACTAACTGCTCCTGGGTTTCTTTCCAGCAGTTCCATCCCCCCATGTGCGCCAGAACCAGCTTGGGCGGATTGAGGGCGTCCAGCATGGACGCGATATGGGAAACAGAGGAATATTCCCGGTCGGGATGGCTGATGTCATATCCCGCGTGAATCAGTACGATCAAATCATTCTCACAGGCGCAGGAGATGATGCGCAGATATCGGATGTCATCCAGGAAGGTTTGCTGGAAAACGGGATGGAGCTTGATTCCCCTCACTCCGTTTTGCGCCAGGGAACGCAGAATGGAGCGGAAATTCTCATTGTCGGGGTGGACGCCCCCGAAGGACAAAAGTCCCGTCTTTCGGAAAACCGCGTTTTGTTCCATGGCGATCCGATTGATATCCTCCTGCTGGTCAGGCTTTGTCACCACCGGGAGCAGCACCGAGTAATCGATGCCGGCCTCCTCCATGGAACGGCGAAGGTCGTCCCCCGTTCCGTCCAGACAGTTTAACATACTGGCGCTTTTTGCCAGCTTTCCCACCGCCCGTTTTGCCAGGCCGTCCGGGAATATGTGGGTGTGAAAATCTATAATCATCAGCAAACACCGTGCCTTTCTGTGTCCTGAGAGCTTTAATCCCGCGCCCTCCGTCAAGGGCGCGGAATCTGTTTTTCTCGGAATAATATTCTCCGGAGATATATTATTTACCGTCGGGAAGGGGTTTACCCATAAAACCGTCTATCTTCCGCAGGATGCTCACATCCGTCTGGTAGGAAAAATCGTCGGCGTCAATATACAATATATTTCCGCAGATTTCTTCTTTTCTCGTACGTTCCGTCATCGCCGCAAAATCATCGAAATTGTCTATGGTGGTGCTCAGATGGACGGGATGTCTGTTTTCGTGGTACATGCGGTTCAAATATCTTTGGTGCAGCGTTTCCGCCTTTCCCCGCAGCGCCAGAGTCAGCGTCTCATAGCCGTGTTTGGCGGCGATTTCCTGCAGACGGGACAGCTCTCCCGCGTGAAAGTTCGCCTCCAGGATGAGGGAGCCGTTCACTTTGACAAATTCCGAATAAATAAATATCATCAATTCCATGGTGGCATTGGAGAGTTTCAGATTCTCCGCCCGATTGGTGAAACCCACGGTGTCTCCCAGGATTTCCTTGATGGTGTCCTTGTTGAAGGCATTTACATGGTATCGCTTCGCAAGGATTTGGGAGAAGGTGGTTTTTCCGGCGGCTATGTCTCCGGTGATTAAAAGCAGTTTGTTCATAATGTTAGCGGTTGCCTCCTTTGGATGCAAATTTGTGATGCGCCGGTACAATTGTCCTATTCCCCGTGATTTGGGAATAGACCCGAAGTACTTTTTCTTCTTATGCAGATATTATACCAAAGAACTTAAAAAAGTGCAAAATGATAAGAGGAGTCACAGGATGGGGAGACCGTAAAACCTTGTTGATTTTGCGGTCATGCCGGGATATAATGAGTGTGTGCCTGTGGCACACTCCCTGCACGAATCGGAGAGGAGCGTAGACCAATGCGGCATCAGGATAAGGGGGAGGTTTTCTGTATGAAAATAAAAATGATTTCTGCTGCCATTGCGTTCCTGTCACTGATACTCTTCATTCCCGTCTTTGTATGCACTATATTGGCGGGGAACCATATGAATTATAACGAGGAGCATAAGATTGCGCTGCTTTGGCCCAATACGGCTCTTTTCCTTTTTGGGATCCTGGTGCTGTTGGTTTTGGGAGGCTTGTTTTTGCTGGCCGGCAAGGTGCCCTGTCATAAATATACAATCATAGGAGCGGTTCTTTTCTGTTTTATTTTTTATGTCGTTAAGGTTGAGATTTCCAAGTGCATTGCGTTTTATGGGGGATGGGACTGTGGAATGGTGGCCAATTCCGCCCGGGATTTTTTTAACAAGCAGGATATTGGATACAGTGATTATTATGCCATATATACTAACAATGTACCCATTGCCTGGCTTTTATATATTTTGTATCAATTCTCGCGTTCCCTTGGAAGTTATGCGTATAATCCGGAGTTTATCTGGATTCAGTTTCAATGTCTCATGTTTGCGTTTGCTGTGTTCTTTTCTGCCATGGTCGTTCTGGCGGTCAAAAGGAGGGCGGATTATGCCCTATTGAGCTTGTTGGTCGGCGGGATTTTTTTAGGGCTCTGTCCATGGCAGATCATTCCTTATACGGATGGCAGCACCATTGCAGTGTCTGTGTTTGTGGTGCTTTTGTATGCGGTTTTTCGGCGCACAAGGGCATGGTACAGATATGTTATCTGGTTGGCCTTGATTTTTACAGGTGCGGTGGGAGGCGTTGTGAAGGCGACGTGTTATGTGTCCGTCATCGCAGTCGCGGCGGTAGATTTTGTCTGGCTGGTATTTGAAAAGAGGCGTATGTCCGAAAAGGTTAAAGAGCTGGCAATTCGTGCCGTTCTTTTATCGTGCGGTTTTATGCTTGCCTTTTGGTGCAGGGAAGGTATGTACAGAACGCTGCGTTTTGTTCCGGAATACGACAAACAGATGACCTGGAGCAATTATTTTTATAATGGGCTGAATGAGGAGACAACGGGCGCATGTTCCGGAGACGGACTGATCATTGCCCAGTCCTATGCCGATTATTCCAGGAGATTCCGGCAATCGGTGGAGCTTCATTATGCCAAGGACAGGATTGTGGCGAAGGGATTTTGGGGAATGCTTGATTTTTGGCTCCGCAAGCAGGTGATGAATTTTAACGACGGAACCTTCGGATGGTATCAGGAAGGGTATTTCAACGCGTGGGAGTATGAGGAAATTACAGACAGCCGTCTGAAAGAGCCCTTGCGGGACTTTTATTGGGAGGAAGGGGACGGATATCTGAGCTTTAACACATGGAGCCAGGGCATATGGATTTTTGTGCTGTCCGGCATTGTGGCGGAGGCGATTTTTGTTGCCGCGGCTTTCTTTCAGAAAAAGGCCTGTTCAGAGGAGCTGTGTTTGAGGACGGTGATGGTTGTTATATTTATTGGGGCATTCCTTTTTGTGATGCTGTTTGAGGGAAGGTCACGGTATCTGCTGAACAACAGTCCGATATTTGTTACAATGGCGGCGCTGGGTTACGGCGACCTGTTTGCGAACGTGCGCATTTTGGCAAAAAGGCTTGCATCAGGAAAGCGGAATAACGTATAATTGAACCAACGGTATTTACAGACGCGCCATTCTCTGGCAGGAATTGGCAGGAACGGAAAAGGTAAATATTATGGGGAATTTACAGAAAAACAGGACGGGCGGGGCAAGACGGTTTCTGGCGTTTTTACTTGTGTTTGTTATTTTTGCGGTGTCCGGGGGAAGCCTTGACAAGGTATACGGTGCAAAGAATCGCACGGTGCGGGTGGGTTTTTTTCCCATGGAGGGCTACCATGAGATCCGGGCGGACGGAAGCCCCGGCGGCATGGATGTGGAGTACCTGGAGGCTCTTTGCGACTATGTGAACTGGGAAATTGAATATGTGGACTGTGCGAGCTGGGGGGAGGCCCTGGAAATGCTCCGGGACGAGGAGATAGATCTGGTGGGGTCGGCGCAGTATTCCAAGGAGCGGGCGGAGCTGTACCGGTATGCGGATCTGGCCAGCGGCTATACCTTCGGAGCCATTGCGGTGAACGGCGGCAGCGATCTGGCCTACGAGGACTTTGACGCTCTGGGGGAGGCCACCTTCGGGGTGGTGGGCAGTTACATACGGAAGGACGAATTTTATGAGTATTTGGCCGACCACGGCATCCATAGCCCAAAGGTGAGGGAGTATGGGGACACCGCCGCCCTGCAGGCGGCCCTGGACGCGGGAGAGATAGACGCTTTGGTGCATTCTCTGACGGAGGTCAGAGAGGGACAGCGGGTGGTGGGCAGGTTTGCCCCCATGCCCTTTTACTACATTTCCAATCGGAGCAGCGAGGATTTGATGCGGGAGCTCAACCAGGGAATTGCGGATGTGAAGATGAACCGCCCGGAGCTGGAGAACGAGCTGATGGTAAAGTATTATGACAGCCGGCTGGATCAGACCATTCTTCTGACGGGGGATGAAAAGCAGTACATCGCGGACAGGGAGAAGCTTACGGTGGGATATTTTGACGGCTATTATCCTTTCTCCTACGAGAGCGACGGAGCGTACCAGGGCCTGGCCAGACAGGTGTTGGAGGAGGTGTCCGTGAGCACCGGTATCCTCTTTGAATATGTCAGGCTAAACGGCATGGAGGAGGCCAGGGAGGCGCTGAGGGACGGGAGGGTGGATATCCTCAGCTACTGCGGGGAGACCGCAAAGAGCATGAAGGCGGACGGACTGGCGGTGACAAAGGTGTATGCCCAGGTGCCCCAGGTCATTATTATGAGAAGAAAGGACAAGTCGGATTCCATTGGCATTCTGGCGGTGGAGGAGAGCAATGCTTCGGGGGAGGCCGCCCAGAGCTTTTCGGGTGAAAACACGGAGCTGATGACCTTTCCCACCCAGCTTGAAAGTCTCTATGCGGTGAAGGACGGACGGGCAGACGCGGCCATGTGCGACGGGTATCTGGCGGAATATCTGTTGGGCTCCCAGCTTCGATTCAACAAGATGGAGATTCACAGTGTGCTGAGCGAGGTGCACAGCATCTATATGGCAGTGGAGCACGACGAGGATTCCCCGCTTCTGGGCATTCTGAACAAGGAGCTGATCGAGGTCAGCGACAAGATGGTAAACGACTATATGCTCCGGGACAATTTCTATTCCAAGATGAGCATAGAAAATTTTATCAGCGACAACAGCATTCCGATCATTGCCGTTCTCTCAGGCTGTGCCGTTTCCATTATTCTGGTGCTGTTTTTCCTTCTGCGCAACAGTGTCCGCGTCCAGAAGCTGATGTACAAGGACACGGAATTTAACATCTGGAACTTGCACTATCTGCGCTACCGGGCGGCAAAAAAGCTGGCTGCGGACAAGAGCGGCAATTATGCCGTGGCGTACACGGACATAGGACAGTTTAAGAGCTATAATGCGCTGTACGGCTGGAATGCGGGTCAGAGGATACTGGAGCTGGTCATCGAGGCCCTCTCCAGGGAGGTGGACGGCAGGAGGGAGCTCTATGCCAGGAGCTATGGCAGCCACTTTGTTCTCTTTGTGAAATATGAGGATGAGGAGGCCTTAAAAAAGCGGCTTCTGGATATAGCGGACCGGGTTTCCGCGCGAATCTATGAGGAGGTGGAGACCCATATGTCCCTTGCCATGGGGGTGGGCTGTCTGGAGAACGGGGACAGCGATCTGAGGCGGGCCCTGTCCGAGAGCATTCAGCTTGTGGATTCCCTGAAAAACAGTTACAGAAACGCCGTGCAGATCTACGACGACAGACTGCGGACACAGCTAAGAGAGAATCATCAGCGGGAGAAGCTTCTGGAATCCGTGGATATCAATCAGGACTTCGTGGCCTATTATCAGGCAAAGGTGGATATCCGCAACGAAAGAATCGTAGGTGCGGAGGCGCTGGTACGCTTTAAGGATCCCACGGCGGAGGGAGCCATTCGCGCGCCGGGCTTTTTCGTACCTTACTATGAGCGCACGGGCAGGATTCGGGAGATCGATTTCTTTGTGATGGAGAGTGTGTGCAGGATGCTGCGCAGGAGGCTGGACGCGGGCAAGACCGTGGTGCCCGTATCCTGTAATTTCTCGCGGATACACTTTACATCGGACGGTTTTCCCCAGCGGTTTGAGGCCGTCATGGACAAGTACCGGATGCCCAAGGAGCTCATAGAGGTGGAGATCACGGAGACTCTGGTGGTGGAGGAGGTGCAGCAGCAGAAGGTCAGGGAGATCGTGGATATTCTGCGGGAAAAGGGGGTGCGCCTCTCCATAGACGATTTCGGGTCCGGATACTCCTCTTTGGGTGTGTTTGAACAGATTCCGGCCTCCGTAATCAAGCTGGACCGGTCCTTTTTGCTCAACAACGAGAACCGTGTCAGACAGGTACATATTATGAAAAACATTGTCAATCTGGCCAGAGATTTGAATGCCCAGGTAGTCTGCGAGGGCGTGGAGACGGAGAATGACACGGAGCTTATGATGGAGATCGGGGCCTATGTGGCCCAGGGGTACCGTTACTGCAGACCGGTGCCGGAGGATGTATTTGAGGGAATGCTCGGATAGCTTCACAGCTATCCATAGCGCGAAAACAGTGTCCTTCTTGGGACGCTGTTTTTAGTGCAAAAAACTTGGGCGGTAATTCCGTATTTCACATTGCGCATTGCTTTCCTTTCCATTATAATAAGGAGTGACCCATTGCCAGGCCAATGAAAGTAACAAGGATATTTTTCCGGGCAGATGCGGAACTTAAAACAAAACCAAAACAGAATCTGCCGGACAAGGTACTGGAAGGGCAGATGCGGAACTTAAAAAGGAGGATATGCCGTGATTACATTGTTACAGAGCGGAGCCTATCTGTTAAACGGCGCCGAGATCGTCCCCGACGACGGGGAGGCCGGGGCTGCCCTTCTTTCAAAGACGGGAAAGAATATTACCAAAGAGGAGGCGGCAAAGAATACCATCGCTTACGGTATTCTTGAAGAGCACAATACTTCCGGCAGCATGGACAAGCTGAAAATACGGTTTGACAAGCTGACCAGCCATGATATTACCTTTGTGGGGATTATACAGACCGCCAGGGCTTCGGGGCTGCAGAAATTTCCCATGCCCTATGTGCTGACCAACTGCCACAATTCCCTGTGCGCGGTGGGCGGGACCATCAACGAGGACGACCATATGTTTGGTCTGACCTGCGCCAAGAAGTACGGAGGGGTCTATGTGCCTCCCCACCAGGCGGTGATCCATCAGTATGCCCGGGAGATGTTAGCGGCGGGCGGCGGCATGATTCTTGGGTCGGACTCCCATACCCGTTACGGCGCCCTGGGCACCATGGCCATGGGGGAGGGCGGCCCGGAGCTGGTGAAGCAGCTCTTGAACCAGACCTATGACATCAATATGCCCGGGGTGGTGGGCGTGTATTTGAAGGGCGCTCCCGTCAAGGGGGTAGGTCCCCAGGACGTGGCTCTGGCCATCATCGGAGCAGTCTTTAAAAACGGCTATGTGAAGAATAAGGTGATGGAATTTGTGGGGCCCGGCGTGGCTTCCCTCAGCGCGGATTTCCGCATTGGCATCGATGTGATGACCACCGAGACCACCTGCCTTACCTCCATCTGGCGAACCGACGAATGTATCAGGGAGTTTTATGACATTCACGGCAGGAGCGGGGATTATAAGGAATTGAATCCCGGGGAAGCCGCTTATTATGACGGCATGATCGTGGTGGATTTGGACAAGGTGCGCCCCATGATCGCCATGCCTTTCCACCCCAGCAACACCTACACGATTGAGGAATTGAACGCAAACCTTTTGGACATCCTGGATGAGACGGAGAAAGGGGCTTCGGTGAGTCTGGACGGAGCCGTGGAGTATCATCTGAAGGATAAGGTGAAAAACGGCAGATTTGTGGTGGACCAGGGAATAATCGCGGGCTGTGCCGGCGGCGGGTTTGAAAATATCTGCGCGGCGGCGGATATCCTGAAGGGCAGGTATATCGGCTCGGAAGGCTTCACCTTAAGCGTCTATCCCGCCTCCATGCCCGTGTATATGGAGCTGATCAGAAACGGCTGTGCCGCCTCCATTCTGGAGACGGGGGCGGTGATGAAGACGGCGTTCTGCGGCCCCTGCTTCGGCGCGGGAGATACGCCGGCCAACAATGCCTTCAGCATCCGTCATTCTACCAGGAATTTCCCCAACAGGGAGGGGTCCAAGCTGCAAAACGGCCAGATTTCCTCTGTGGCTCTGATGGACGCCCGTTCCATAGCTGCCACGGCGGCCAATCAGGGAGTGCTGACCCCCGCCACCGAGTTTGACGGGGAGCTTGGCCGGTATCAATATCATTTTGACGCGAAAATTTATGCGAACCGGGTATTTGACTCCAAGGGGGAGGCGGATCCGGCCACTGAGATCCAGTTTGGCCCGGGTATCAAGGATTGGCCCGAGATGGGGGCGCTGCCGGAGAACCTGGTGCTGCGGGTGGTGTCCGAGATTCACGATCCCGTCACCACCACCGACGAGCTGATCCCCTCCGGGGAGACTTCCTCCTACCGCTCCAATCCCCTGGGACTGGCTGAATTCACCCTGAGCCGCAAGGATCCTCTGTATGTGGAGCGGGCCAAGGAGGTGCAGAAGGCGGAGAAGCTCAGGATGCAGGGCGAGCATCCCTGCGGGGAGTGCTCATGGGTGAAGGATGTTATGAATGCGGTGAAAGTACAGTTCCCGGAGGCCAGCCATGAGAACACGGGCTTCGGCTCCACCATCTTTGCCGTGAAACCCGGGGACGGTTCCGCCAGAGAGCAGGCGGCTTCCTGTCAGAAGGTGCTGGGGGGCTGGGCCAACATCGCCAACGAGTATGCCACCAAGCGCTACCGCTCCAATCTGATCAACTGGGGTATGCTGCCCTTTTTGATAGACGAGGGAGAGCTGCCCTTCCGGAACCTGGACTATCTCTTTATCCCCGGCATCCGGAAGGCTGTGGAGGAGAAAGAGGAGTCGATTTGCGCTTACACAGTGAAGGAGGGCGCTCTTGAAAAGTTTGAGCTTCGCCTGGGCGAGCTGACGGACGAGGAGAGGCAGATTATTCTGAAGGGATGTCTGATCAATTATAATAGAGTGGAGGCATGATCGGAGGCAGCGTGTTGATCTATGCTTTCAGAAAGGCGAAGAAATATGGAATTTAACAAACCTGTATCAAATCCCATGCTGGTGGGTGCGCTGGAACTTTTACGGGCGGAGGACACGCCGGATCACAGGACCCTCTTTATGGATGAGGTACTGAAGGCCACCTTCCTGATACCGGCCATTGTGACTCCCACGCCGGAGCCGGACGAGGAGGGGAAGGTGAAAATCGCGCCGGGAAGCAAGGTGCAGTTCCCCATGCTGACGGCGAAGGACGGCAAGAGCTTTTTTATGGCGTTCACGGATTGGACGGAGCTGAAAAAATGGAAGGACGAGGAGGGACAGCAGACCTTTGCCGTGAGGTTTCAGGACTATGCGGATATGCTGTTTCGAAAGGACGCGGAGGGAAATATGAATCCTGCCGGGGGCTTTGTCATTAATCCCTTCGGCGGAAACATGGTGATGACAAGAGAGCTGATGGCGGGAATGATGGCATCGGCCCTAAAGCAGGCCAGGGAGCAGGGGAGGTTTCAGCCTCCGCCGTCCCGCCCCAACCCTTAATAACCTAAAGTTTTCCAAATTGTTGCCGATATATAAAGTACAAGGCGGCGGTCCGGCCCACTGCCGCCCGAGTAATTGTATATCGACGCCACGGATGGCGCTTATGCTGAGGAAAGGATTTCCGCGTGTAAGCGCCATCTTTCTATGCAGGGACAAGGGAGGTCCGCGCAGGGAAGAATGCTGACGGATGCGGCGTTTCGCTGTCAAGGAGGACAGAGGGGAGACGATAGGTCGGATGTGGCGTATATGAGGAGGAGTTAACGGGAATTGAAAATTGATTCCAGTACCATAGGAATGGAATCCGCCAGAAGCTATCGGGCTTCTAGAATGACAGTCAGACATTTCTCGATAACGGATTATCGGCAGAACCTGACAGAGAACGGCAACGCTCTAAACGCAGCGGTGGAAGGCGAAAACGGCGGCGTGGAGGAGCAGGGGAAGCAGGACGGGAAGGAGCAGAAGACTCTCACCATGGATGAATGGCAGGATCGCTTTAATGTCAGCACCAGGAGAGTGAATCTTCGCACTTCCGCAAGCAACACCTTCAACAGTATCCGACACAGGACCATACGCTACATTTTCAGCCTCTTGTTCGGCGGCAGCAGGTCGCCCATTCGGGATTGGATGGAGCAGAACGGATGGACGGAGGGAGGAAGCGGCGGGCAGGATACTTCGCAGGATATGACGCAGAATCCCGGGGATACGTTGCTTTTGGGCAATGGGAACGCGCCTTCTGCCAGCATTAAGGTATTGAACTATACGGAGGAATTTTATCAGGTGGAGGCGGAGGACACCTTTTTCTCCACGGTGGGAACGGTGCGCACCTCCGACGGCAGAGAGATTAACTTCAATGTCAACGTGGGCATGAGCAGACAATTTGAGCAGTATTACAAAAGCAATACTCAGATGGGTACCTTCACCATGTGCGATCCTCTGGTGATCAATCTGGACACGGATGTGGCTGAGCTGTCCGATCAGACCTTCTATTTTGACATCGACGGGGACGGGGAGCTGGATGAGATCTCCGAGCTTGGCCGGGGCAGCGGGTATCTGGCTCTGGACAAGAACGGCGACGGCGTCATCAACGACGGCAGCGAGTTGTTCGGCACTGAGAGCGGCAACGGCTTTGCCGACCTGGCAAAATACGACGAGGACGGGAACGGATGGATTGACGAGAATGATGCCATCTGGTCCAAGTTAAAGATCTGGACCAAGGATGAGAACGGCAACGATGTGCTCTACAGATTGGCCGACAAGGGTGTGGGCGCAATCTGTCTTCAGAATGCGTCGACGGATTTTACCCTGACGGGAGGCGACGGACACACAAAGGGCGCTGTCCGCAACACGGGAGTGTTCCTGTATGAGAACGGAAATGTGGGCACCGTACAGCATGTGGATGTGGCCAAGTATTCCGGGCAGGCTTAAAGGGACCCTGCAAAAGCAATAAACATAATGGTTTCTGGTTTCTGAACTGACATACTTAAGCAAAAGCAAAACAAATCAAAATAAAAGCAAAGCAAAAACAGATCGGAGCAAAGGGCTTCGGTCTGTTTTCGTATGTATAAAACAACTCATATCGGCAAAAATAGAATCAAGATACAACCCAATTTTCACTTAAAAGGAAGGATGCGGATATGAGAAGAAATAGAAGAATGAATAGAAGCGATTTAAAGAAAGAGCGGATCATAATGATCGGCTCCTCCGTGTTTGTCCTGGCGGCTCTGACCATGACAGGCATTTATATGAGGCAGGGAAATGAGGAGTCCCAGGACAAGGGCTATATGATAGACTTCACCGCCCTGGAGGACAATGCCAACCAGAAGCTGGAGGAGCTGGCCAGAAATGAAATGGACGCTCCGGTGGATCAGGCTCTGCAGGATCCGGTGACGGAGGATGATTTGGATTATATGCCTCTGGAGACGGATCTGATGGAGCAGGAGCCGGATCTTCTGGATCCCAATACGAACCCTTTGGAGGGGGTGACGCTGCCAGAGGAGATTGCACCGGCGGATTCCAATCAGGTGGATCTTCCCCAGGTGGCAAACCGGGAGCCGGCGCCCCCTGAGGAGGAGATGGGAGTTGCCGCAGGGGAGGAGGAGGAACCGGTTGCCGCGGGAGGAAATGCCCTGGCTGCTGCGGAACTGCATTTCTCCGAGGAAAGCGTGCTGTTGCGCCCTGTGCCCGGGGAGGTGCTGCTGCCCTACAGCATGGAGCAAGGCATATATTTTACCACGCTGGCTCATTATAGGTATAACCCGGCTATGATGTTTGCCGCAGAGGAGGGCACTGCCGTGGCTGCCTGCGCGGCGGGGCAGGTAATCTCGATTTATCAGGATCCGGATATCGGAACCGCGGTGCTGCTGGATCTGGGGGACGGCTACCGGGCGCTCTACGGTCAGCTTGGGAATATCCAGGTGGACGAGCAGGACTATGTTGAGGCGGGACAGATATTGGGCAATGTGGCGGCTCCCACCATCTACTTTACCGAGGAGGGAAGCAATCTGTATTTCAAGCTTACCTTAAACGGCGAAGCGTTGAATCCGGAAGCGTTTTTTTAGAGTTCCGCCCCGGCGGGAAGTAAAATAGAGAGCCCGGTCCGGCTGAAATGAAGGAGTGGGCGTTGTGGGGGAAGTATGTATATTGTAGGCGGCAAAATCAAAACCATAGCAAAGGGCGATATCGACCAGGGTGTGATCCGTATTAAGGACGGCAAAATTGCGGCCGTGGGGAGCAGGGACCAGGTTCCTGTAAAGCCCGGGCCGGGAGAGCAGGTGCTGACGGTGGAAAACGGGCTGATCATGCCCGGAATCCTGGAGGCTCACTGTCATATGGGCATTACGGAGGAAAAGAAAGGGATGGAGGGGGACGACTGCAACGAGACGGTGGACCCCATGACCCCTTACCTTCGGGCCATCGACGCCGTCAATCCCATGGATGCCGCCTTTGACGACGCTGTGAGGGCGGGCATCACCGGAGCTATGATCGGTCCGGGCAGCTCCAACGTGGCGGGAGGACAGTTTGCTTTTATAAAGACCAGGGGCAGGCGGGTGGACGATCTGGTGGTCAAGGCACCCGCCGCCATGAAGGTGGCCTTCGGGGAGAACCCGAAGGTCAATTACTCCGGCCAGGGCATGAGTCCCTCCACGAGAATGGCCATTGCGGGAATGCTTCGCAGGGAGCTCTCAGAGGCGGCGGCTTATCTGCAAAGGAAGGAGGCCGCCGCCAAAAACGGGGATGATTTTGAGGAGGACTTCGCAAAGGAGTGCTGGATTCCGGTGTTGAATAGGGAAATTCCCTTAAAAGCCCATGCCCATCGGGTGGACGATATTTTCACCGCCATCCGCATCGCCAGAGAATTCAATTTGAAGCTCACGCTGGATCACTGCTCCGAGGGACATCTGATCGCCGAGGAGCTGGCTGCGGAGGGATTTCCTGCCATTGTGGGTCCGGATTTGGCCAGCCGCAGCAAGATCGAGGTACAAAATGTGGCGTTTAAAACGGCCGGGGTGCTGAACCGGGCGGGGGTGATGACCGCGGTGACCACAGATCATCCGGTCTCTCTGATACAATCCCTGCCTCTCTGCGCGGGGTTGGCAGTGAAATCGGGGCTTCCCCTGGAGGAGGGGTACAAGGCCATTACTCTGTATCCTGCCATTATCTGCGGCGTGTCTGACAGGCTGGGCAGCATAGAGGTGGGTAAAGACGCGGACCTTGCCATATTTGACGGCAGTCCCATGGAGATATTTACCAACACTCTGTACACTCTCATTGACGGGAAAATCGTTTATGACGCCTCCGGGGACAATTGAATGAAAATCGCATTGCTTTATGCCGGATTCATGTTAAAATAGAAAGGTAGCGGTAGTGACGGATCTTACATTTGGAGGAAGACAGTGAAGGGATTGAGAAAGGTGGCCGCGGGGCTTGTCTCCTGTGTGGTGACGGCGTCCCTGTGCATCGGATGTGGGGCGGCGCCGCAGCAGGCGAAAGATGCCCCGAGGACGCTGCCCGTCAGCATGGAGAGCACACCTGTGCTGGATTATACGGCGCCTGTGCTGACTCCCAATATTATGGTGAATCAGAGCGGATACCAGACCGGCGGGAACAACACGGCGTTTCTCAAGGGTGAGAAGCTGCCGGAGAGCTTTCGCGTGATAGAGAGCGGGAGCGGAGACGTGGTGTACACGGATAGTATTGAACAGGCGGTGTTTGACGAGGAGTTGGGAGTGTATACGGGCTTTGCCGACTTCGGGGATTTCCTGGGCTCCCGGGAGGAGATGTATTATCTGGAATGTGACTACATCGGAAAATCCTATACCTTTTCCATTCGTCCCGACGGATACCGCAGGCTGTTTTTGAGTCTCTATACGGAGATCTGCCGGGACTGTGAGTCGGAGGAGGTTTCCCTAAACGATGTGATTGCGCTGCTGGTGGCTTTTGAGAGATACAGTCAGATTTTTCCGGATGAAAATGGGGACGAGGTTCCCGATGTGATGAAGGTTGTGAGGGAATGGACTGCCAGGTTGGACTACGGCCAGCTTGATGCGGACCAGGGCTCCCTGTATGCGGCCTGTCTGGCAAAGTTCAGCTATCTCTACCAGAAGTATGATATTGATTACGCCACGGAATGCCTGCAGTTGGCATCCACGGCATTCGCGCAGTCACAGGGCACTCTGCAGAAGGATGCGGAGAGCTTTTTTGCGCTGACCGAGCTGTACCGGGCCACCGGGTTGTATACATACCGCAATCAGATTTTGGACTATAAGACTTTTTTTCAGAGCGGCAGTAGCCTGATGGAGGAGAACGGATATCTGGACGGGGCCATGACGTATATGGTTACCAGACAGAGAGTGGATGTGGAGCTGTGCCGGCTCTTTATGGATGCCCTGATAACCAGGGGCGAGGAGATCTCCCGGAGGCATGACGAGATGATCTCCCCGGTGGATGCCAGGAACAACGGAGCGGATGATCTTTTGCGCCAGGCGGAGCAGATCGCCTGTGCCAATTATGTGCTGAACAGCTATCAATATGATTGGGTGCTGGAGGAAATCCTGCACTATCTAATGGGATGCAATCTTGAGTCCGTGAGCTTTTATCCAGGGGAGTCCCGCAGCAGCTATCTGACGCTTTTGGCGAGGCTTGCATGGGTAAAGGAATATGAGACAGCCTCGGGCACATAGACTGAAACAGGGTGTGACTGCGGGCGCAAAGAGAATATGAGAGGAAAAGAGAATGAAGGTAGTGGTATTGGCTGGGGGAACCAGCACGGAGCGGGATGTCTCCTTGAGCTCAGGAGGAATGATTTATCGGGCCCTGAAGAAAAAGGGCCACCGGGCCATTCTTCTGGACGTCTATCTGGGGTATGAGGGGGAGACGGAGGATATCTTTGAGCGGGAGGAGGATTGGTCGGCCCAGGTGGGGGCCATCACGGAGCAAAACCCTGACGTGGAGGCGGTGAAGGCTCTGCGGCCCGACGGCGACAGGTACTTTTTCGGCCCCAATGTCCTTGAGATCTGCAGAAGAGCGGACGCGGTGTTTATGGCGCTTCACGGGGCAAACGGCGAGGACGGCAAGATTCAGGCGTGCTTTGAGCTGATGGGCATCCCCTACACCGGTACGGATTTTGTCAGCTCCGCCATAGCCATGGACAAGGGGATCAGCAAGGATATCTTCAGGGCGTGGAATATCCCCACCCCGGCGGGAATCAGACTGCGCAGTGGGGAGGAGGAGAGGGCCCGGGTGCCCTATCCCTGCATTGTCAAAGCCTGCTGCGGCGGGTCCAGCGTGGGGGTTGGCATCGCCAGGAATGACGCAGAGTATGCGGCGGCGAAGGAGGAAGCTTTTCGGTACGATGAGGAAGTGATCATCGAGCAGTACATAGAGGGAAGGGAGTTTTCGGTGGGAGTGCTGGACGGCAGAGCCCTGCCCGTCATAGAGATGGCTCCCAAGGAGGGCTTCTACGATTATAAGAACAAGTATCAGGCCGGGGAAACGGTGGAAACCTGCCCGGCAGACCTGCCAAAGGAGCAGGCGGCCAAGCTGCAGGAGACGGCGGAGCGGGTTTTTGCCGCCCTTCGTCTGAAAAGTTATGCCCGCATGGATTTTCGCATGAATCCCCAGGGGGAAATCTTTTGTCTGGAGGCCAACACGCTGCCGGGGATGACTGCCATTTCTCTGTTTCCGCAGGAGGCGGCGGCGGTGGGCATTGGATTTGAAGATCTGTGCGAAAGGATTTTGCAGATGGCATCCCGGGATATGACCTGGTAGGAAGGCCCGGAAAGAAGCAGTTGTGACAGTGGGACGCCGGGGCTGTGCGGCGGATGATGAAAGGACAGGTGGAGCCTCATGGAATTGACGATAGCTGAAATTGAAAGGGCCTGCGGGGGCAGATTGGCGGTTCAGGGAGCGGAAGCCGGGGAGAGGGTGACCTCTGTGGCGATTGATTCCCGCCGGGTGACGGAGGGCGGCGTCTTTGCCGCCGCGCCGGGGGCCCGGGTGGACGGGCACCGTTTTATCGGCCAGGTCTTTGAGCGGGGGGCAAGCCTGGTGCTGACCCAGAAGGAGCCGGAGCAGGTGGAGAAGGAGCACGGGGTGGATCCCCGGCTGTGGGGCAGCTATCTGCTGGTGGAGGATACCTACGCCGCCCTTCGGCGGCTGGCGGAGTACTACCGGGGCAAACTCTCCATTCCCGTGGTGGGAATCACCGGCAGTGTGGGGAAGACCAGCACCAAGGAGCTCATAGCAGGGGTGCTCTCCGTGAAATACAATGTGCTGAAGACCGAGGGAAATTACAATAACGAGATCGGCGTGCCCCTGACGCTTCTGCGCATCCGCCCGGAACACACGGCGGCGGTGGTGGAGATGGGGATCAGCGATTTCGGAGAAATGCACAGGCTCAGCAGGATGGCGCGGCCCGATGTATGTGTGATCACAAACATCGGACAGAGCCATCTGGAAAGCTTAAAGACCAGGGACGGAATCCTGCGGGCCAAGTCCGAAATGTTCGACTATATGGCTCCGGAGGCGGAGGTGTGCTTAAACGGGGAGGACGATAAGCTGGCCGCCGTCACTCAGGTGGCGGGGCGGCAGACCCGCTTTTTTGGCCTGGGGGGAAATGAGGCCGAGGAGGTCTATATCACGGATGTGACAAGCAGAGGACTCAGGGGCAGCGACTGCATTCTGCACCTGGGGGGAGCCTCCCGCGGGGACCGCACCTATCCGCTGCACATTTCTGCGCCGGGGGCCCATATGGTGATGAATGGGGCTGCCGCGGCCTGTGTGGCGACCTGTCTGGGACTGACTCCGGAGCAGATCTGCGCCGGGCTGGGCCGGGTGAAGGCGGTAAGCGGCCGGGATGAGCTGTTCTGGCTGCCGAAGTATACCCTTATCGACAGCAGTTACAATGCCAATCCGGTGTCCATGGAGGCGGCCATAGACTTGCTGGCATTGGGGGAGGGCGTGAAGACGGCTGTTTTGGGAGATATGTTTGAGCTGGGGGAGGAATCCGACAGTATGCACGCCCAGGTAGGCGCTTATGCGGCGGGGAAGGGAATTGACCGGATTGTATGCGTGGGGGAGCGCTCCAGGCAAATGTTCGAAGCCGCCCGCAGGGAAGCCCGCCGGGGGCAGCAGGCGTTCTATTTTGCCCACAGACAGGAGCTTATAGAGCTTTTGGAGAGAGAGCCGGGAAGCCTGGTTTCCCCGGGGGGATGCGTGCTGGTCAAGGCCTCCCACGGCATGGAATTTAAGGAGATCGCAGATTTGCTTAAGAACTAGTGTGTCGGCACACCAGGGGCGGCAGGATTATCCGAAGTATTCCTTTTTGTTTTTAAAATAGTGCTCCTGGATGATGGCGCCGACATAGGAACCGATGTTTTTCCGGTCCTCCCGTTCCAGCTCCTTCATATAGACGGGGGGACAGTACTCGATGACCACGGTGGCTTTCTTGATCTTGGGAAGGTGATCCTCGAAGATGGCGGCGGAATTCACGATGGACATGGGGATGATGGGGACGTTCCCCTTCTCCGCTATCTTGAAGCTTCCGTCGTGAAGGGGGAGGAAGGTATCGTTTACCTTGTTGCGGGTGCCCTCCGGAAAAATACAGATGGAGATACCGTTTTTTACCTTATCCACGGCGGTGAGAATCGTTTTTAATCCTTCCTTCAGATTTTCTCTGTCCAGAAAGAGACAGTGCAGATTGCGCATCCAGGTGCGCAGGAGAGGCCATTTCAGCATCTCCTTCTTGGCGATATAGCCGGTGAGCCGGGGCACCCGCATATAGGTCATAACCACGTCAAAATAGCTTCTGTGGTTTCCCACGTAGAGCACGGCGGTGTCCTGGGGGATATTTTCCTCACCCAGGATGATCATTTTGGTGCCGGCCAGGCGCATGATGCCCCGGAAGGCCCATTGGACGATGGCCAGCGAGCTTTTGGATTTGAGTTCGGGATTAAACCTGCCGATGATCCACTCCACCAGCATAACGGGAATGGACAGTACCAGAAACAGTATGAGAAACGAAGCCACCAGAAATAGTCTTATCATATGAAAAACCTCTCTTTTTCAGTCAATCCGCTTGATTATATCATAAAAAAATCCAAAAGTACATAAATATAAGCAAAACAAAGTGAAATGGAATGTAAAATGAAAAAGTTGAAATGTCTTGCGGCGCTGCTTCTTGTGGCTGTGCTGCTGGGAGGCTGTACCTTTCTGTCGGATGAGCGGGTCAAACTTAGGGATTTGGACTTTACCGTGCTGTCGGAGGAGCTGATACCGGAGGAGCTGGCAGGGATCATAGCGGAGAAAAAGGCGGAGGCCTTCAAACTGACCTACAGTGACAATGAATTTCTGTACATATGCATCGGATACGGGGAGCAGGCCACGGGAGGCTACAGCATAGCCGTGAACGAGCTGTATCTCACGGACAGCGCGGTGTATGTGAACACCCTTCTGCTGGGTCCCCAGCCCTCCGAGAAGAATAATCCGGCGCCCTCCTACCCCTATATTGTCATCAAGACGGAATATCTGGACCAGACGGTGATTTTTGAGTAAAAAGTTTTAATATTTGCTTTTTTGGGGAAACATGATACACTAAAGGGAATAAAAGGTACAAAGGCGGGATATGAGGATGCTGTTGATTCAAAACGCAACTGTAATGGATCCCCGGTCGGGATTCGAAGGGGTCTGCGATATTCTGATCGAAGGGGATAAAATCTCCGAAATGGGGAGAAATCTGGCTTTGCCGGCCGGGAACTGTCAGGTGATTGACGCCGGAGGGCTTGTGGCTGCGCCGGGACTGGTGGATGTGCACGTGCATTTCAGGGAGCCGGGATTTACCGAGAAGGAGGATATATCCACCGGCGCGGCGGCGGCGGCCAGAGGGGGCTTCACCTCCGTGGTGCTGATGGCCAACACGAAACCTCCCGTGGACAATGAGGAAACGGTGCGCTACGTGCTGGAGCGGGGAAGCGGGACGGGAATTCACGTGTACACCTGCGCCAATGTGACGGTGGGGATGAAGGGGAAAGAGCTGGTGGATATGGAGGGACTGGCGGAGGCCGGAGCGGTCGGATTTACGGACGACGGAATCCCCCTCCTTGACGGGGAACTGGTGCGCCGGGCCATGGAGAGGGCGGCGGTCCGGGATATGCCCTTAAGCTTCCACGAAGAGGATCCTGCCCTCATTGAGAACAACGGCATCAACAGGGGGAAGGCCAGCGAATACTTCGGGCTGGGGGGCTCGCCCCGGGAGGCGGAGATCCGGCTGGTGGAGCGGGACGTAAGGCTGGCCCGGGAGACGGGAGCGGAAATCCTGATCCAGCATATCAGCGCGAAAGAGAGCGTGGAGCTGGTACGCCGGGCCAGGGAGACTTATCCGGACATCCATGCCGAGGCTACGCCCCATCACTTCACTCTGACAGAGGATGCTCTGATTCGCTACGGCACTCTGGCGAAGATGAATCCGCCCCTCAGGGAGGAGGCGGACAGGCAGGCCATCCTGGCGGGGCTGGCGGACGGCGTGATCGATATTATCGCCACGGACCACGCGCCCCACACGGCGCAGGAGAAGGCCAGGCCCCTGACGGAGGCACCCAGTGGCATTATCGGTCTGGAGACGGCGCTGTCTCTGGGCGTCACGGAGCTTGTGGAGAGGGGCGTGCTCACCATGATGGAGCTGATCAGGAAAATGAGCCTCAATCCCGCCAAACTCTACAGGCTGAATGCCGGATATCTGGCAAAGGGAGGGCCCGCGGACCTTGTGCTCATCGACAGGGAGGCTGTGTCCGTGGTGGGAGATTTCGCCTCCAAGGCCTCCAATTCCCCCTTTACGGGCTGGGAGCTTAAAGGGAAGGTAACGGCTACTGTATGCGGCGGGCAGGTGGTCTATAGGGCGTAAAGCGCCCCCGGCGATAAGGTTTTTGATAAGGAGGAGGCGGGGCTTTGCGTATGCGCGCCGTCTGCCACAAGGCCCCTAATCAACGAAGAACGGTGCAGAAATGAGGAATCTATGGAAAAAAGACGAAAAGAAAACGGCAGGGTGCTCTCACAGAAAGAGATAGCGCCGCAGATTTTTGATATGTGGATTGGGACAGGCCTGGCGGCCCAAGCGCGGCCGGGACAATTTATCGGGGTATATCCCAGGGATAAGAGCACGCTTTTGCCCAGGCCTATCAGTATCTGTCAGGCGGATCGGGAAAGGCAGGCGCTTCGCATTGTCTACCGTGTGGCAGGGCGGGGCACGGAGGAGTTCTCCCACTACAAGGAGGGGGACGAGATCGCGATATTGGGTACGCTGGGCAACGGCTTCCCCCTGGAGGCCGCGGAGGGGAAGCGAGTTCTTCTCATGGGAGGAGGCATCGGTATTCCCCCCCTGCTTGCGGTGGCAGAGGCATTGTCAGGGACCCTGGGGGAGGCCGGGGCGGATATTCGCACGGTCCTGGGATACCGGGACAGCGGGCTCTTTTTGAAGGAGGATTTCCGCCGATACGGAGCCGTGTATGTGGCGGCCGAGGACGGGAGCGTGGGCATCAGGGGCAATGTGATGGACGCCGTGGCTGCGGAGAATCTTGCGGCGGATGTGATCTATGCCTGCGGCCCCATGCCCATGCTCCGGGCAATCAAGGGTTACGCCGCACAGCAAGGGATAGATGCCTATATTTCTCTGGAGGAGCACATGGCCTGCGGCGTGGGGGCCTGTCTGGGCTGTGTGGTGAAGACAAAGGAGATAAACCGCCACTCCCATGTAAACAACGCGCGTATCTGCACGGAGGGGCCGGTCTTTGAGGCAAAGGAGGTGGAAATCTGATGAACACACAGGTAACGATTGCCGGGGTTACGCTTAAGAACCCTGTTATGACAGCCTCCGGAACCTTTGGTTCCGGCATGGAATATTCCAGGTTTGTGGATCTCAACCGCCTTGGGGCCGTGGTCACCAAGGGGGTGGCCAACGTACCCTGGCCCGGAAATCCAACGCCCAGAGTGGCGGAGGTGTACGGCGGTATGCTCAATGCCATCGGTCTTCAGAATCCCGGGGTGGATGTGATGCTGGAGCGGGACATTCCTTTTTTGAAGCAGTTTGACACAAATATTATCGTGAATGTCTGCGGCAAGACCGTGGAGGAATACGTGGAGGTGGTGGAGAAGCTGGGGGACGAGTCCGCCGTGGCCATGCTGGAGATCAATGTGTCCTGCCCCAATGTGAAGGAGGGAGCCATCGCCTTCGGGCAGAAGGCGGATGCGCTGTATCACATCACCGCGGAGCTGAAAAAGCATGCCAGACAACCGCTGATGATGAAGCTGAGTCCCAATGTGACGGATATCGTGGAGATGGCGAAGGCGGCGGAGGCGGCGGGAGCCGACGCTCTGTCCCTGATCAACACTCTGACGGGCATGAAGATAGATATCTACAAAAGGAAGTTTGTCCTGGCCAACAAGACCGGGGGTATGAGCGGCCCGGCCATCAAACCCGTGGCCCTGCGCATGGTCTATCAGACGGCCCGGGCGGTGAAGATTCCCGTGGTGGGCATGGGCGGCATCGGAAGCGCCGAGGATGCCGTGGAATTTCTTCTGGCGGGAGCCACCGCGGTGAGCATTGGCGCTATGAACTTCGTGAACCCCTATGTCACGGAGGAGGTGGTAAAGGGGATAGAGGATTATATGGCGCAGTGCGGTGTGGAGGATATTAACGAGCTGATCGGGGCCGTGGAATAGGGAAACTTCTCGAAATATTCATTTTTATCAAAATACCTTCATATAAATATGTATATCAGTATTTATAGGGAGGTATTTTTGCGTGGATCTGATCAAGAAAAACATACATATGGATCGCGTCCGTGCCGAGGCGGTCAGTCAGATCACCCTGGAGGACGATATGAATATCCCCGAGAGTAAGCCGGATGTGAGTTCGCTCAATCTGGAGAAGGGCTGTATCGTCATTGAGGAGGTCAGGCCGGGGACGGATATGGTGATGATAAAGGGGAATCTGTCCTTCGCTATTTTGTATCACACGGCGGAGGAGGGAAGCAGTCTGGTGCTTTTGGAGGGGAGGCTTCCCTTTGAGGAGCGCATCAATATCCAGGGGGTCACGGCGGCGGACACGGTGGATGTGGGCGGAGACGTGGAGGATCTGACGGTGGGGCTGATCAACAGCCGAAAGCTGAGCATACAGTGTCTGGTGACCTTTCATGCCCAGGTGGATGAGATATATGACGAGGAGGCTCCCATCGGTATCGCGGGCTCGGAGGAGGTGGAGTACCGCAGGCTGCCCATGACGCTGGCGCAGATCGCCATCAGCAAGAACGATATCTTCCGGCTCAAGGAGGAAGTGACCCTCCCGGGGAGTTATCCCAACATCTTTCAGATTCTGTGGAATACCGTCTCTCTGGGGGACGTGGAGTTCAAGGTGATGGAGGAAAAGCTCACCGTCCAGGGGGATGTGCATCTGTTTGTGCTCTACGAGGGGGAGGGGGAGGAGCATCCCGTCCGCTCCTTTGAGACTACTCTGCCCTTCAGCGGCGTGCTGGAATGCCACGGCTGCAGGGAGGGAATGCTGCCGGATATCCGCTACAGCGTGGGCTCCCAGGAGCTGGCGGTGCGCCCCGATCTGGACGGGGAGGAGCGCACCATCGGCATGGAGCTGACGCTGGATATTGTCATCCGCGTCTATGAGGAGGAGGAAGTGGAACTTCTGACCGATCTCTACGGCGTGTCCAAGGAGGTGGGGACCGTCACCCACAATGCCAATCTGCGCAGGCTGCTCTCCAAGGTCACGGGAAAGACGAAGGTGACGGACCACATGAGGATTGAGAGCGGCGGCGCGGGCATATTGCAGCTTCTCCACAGCGAGGGAAGGGTTTCCCTGGATCATCAGGAGGTGGTGGAGAACGGCATTCTGCTGCAGGGAAGCCTTTCGGTGAAAGTCATGTATATCACCGGGGACGACGAGGCGCCCTATGCCGGAGCCCAGGCTCTGCTGCCCTATCAGTATCTGTTGGATGTACCGGGCATCTCGGCCCAGGATTTGGGAAAGGTGAGAGGCGATGTGGAGCAGCTCCAGGTGACCATGCTGGACGGCGAGGAGATGGATGTGAAGGCGGTGATCTGTTTCTCCACCACCGTGTTCCAGAATGTGCCAGTGGAGCTGATCACCCAGGTGACGGTGTCCGAACTGGATACGGAGAAGCTGGGAAATCTGCCGGGGATGGTGATCTATATCGTAAAGGACGGGGATAACCTGTGGAATATCGGCAAGAAATATTATGTCCCCGTGGATAACCTGCGGCAGATCAACGAGCTTTCAAGCGACGAGCTGAAGGCGGGACAGAAGCTTCTGGTGGTGAAGGGACGATAGGGAAGAGGAGACAAAGATGGAAACGCCGGCAAAATATTGTGGGGATCGGAATGCCGGCTTGGAAATTACAGTGACAAAATACAGCGACAAAAGGGGGCCGCAGGAATTATTCCTGCGGCCCCCTTTGTAAGTGCGCTATGTGTATGCCTGCTCAGGAACCGTCGCGAAAAACCGTTTCTAAACGGTTCTTACTGCTCGGTGACGATCCCCGCTTCCGCAGCCAGGTCGTCAAACTTCTTCATCACGGCATCATAGGTCTGCTGTGAGATTTCGGGAAGCTTGCCGCCCCAGGTCTTCTCTGCCTGAGCGTAGCCCTTCTTGAACGCGTCGCGCATCTCCTCGATCTTGTCCGGGTCGCCGCCGGTCAATGCGGTGGCAAACTGAACGATACGGTCGGAGGTCTGCTTCACTCCCCAATATCCGTCCTCTGCGATGTCTGCCTGAGCCTGAGCCTTGGTGGCGGGATCCACGGTAAAGTTGCCGCTTCTCAATACGGACCAGATATCGTTGGCATTGCCGTAAGCGGTTCCCTGCTTGGAAATCAGCTTCTCCACCAGAGAACGGAGCTGAGAGGACCTTGCCTCGGCGTCTGCCTTTAATTTGTTCACTAAATCCGTGTTGGGCGTGTAGGTCTTCTTTACGGAATCGGTTTTGTCCTCCTTGGAAGGCTCATAGACAACGCCGGTCTCCGGTTTCGTGGAGGTATTGGTGGAAGAGGAGGCCTGCTCGGCGTCCTTTTTTTCCTTTTCCTCGTCCACGACGGGAGCGGAATAATTCGTATAAGCTGCTGCACTCTGTGTTGATGTAACTCCGTTTACATTCATAATATCCCTCTTTTCTGGCGCAGTGCGCCGCTTTCTACCCCTTTCGGGCGCGTCATCCTTGACTATGTGTTATTAATATCGGACAGTTTGCAGGAAAACTTTAGGAGAAAAATGGGCGTTTGGTGATGTTTGCTGTGAATTCCCCAATTATTTTTTATAAGTGGCTGAGCAGATTCTCGATGTCCTGACGGATGTCAGGGCGAATGCATCGGAGTTTTCTGAGGAGCTCCACCTCCTGCGGTGTCGGCATAAAACCGGCCGTGTGTTTGTCCGGAGTCTCCGGCAAACCTACCAGGTAGTCGATTGTCACACCGAAAAGTTGTGCAAAGCCCTTTAATGTGTGAATGTCCGGTTCCGCCAATCCGTTTTCGTACTTGTGTATGGATTGCTGGCTCAGATTAAATCGTTCTGCCAGAGCTTGTTGGCTTAGTCCCATGTCTGTGCGAAGTTTTCTTAAATTGATCAAGATTTTCCTCCTTTTGCTTGAACACAATGAAACAAAGCCCCCCACATATCCTGGCGCAATCCGTGGGACCGCGCAGGAATGCTTTGTTAGGTTGCCCAAATTTATCGATAGTATTGATGCAAATGCCATGCCTTTATTGTAAGAATGAGATTCGCTGCTGAATAAAACTTAAAAGTAGTTGTTTACAACAACTAATAATTGTGATAAAATAAAATCGAAAGTCTGAGAAAAATGTCGAAAGCAGGAGATTTTTCCTATGATCATCAAAATTGCCATAGCGGACGAAAACAGAGAGTATGCGGAAAAAATGTTGGACATATTAGAAGGGTATGAAAAAATCAGTCTGTCGATATACACGGATAAAAGGATTCTGGAGCAGATATTGAACGCAAAACACTTTGATGTGCTTTTGTTTGTCCCCTCTGTCTTTGACGAACAGACAGGCGGCAGTTTTGTCCTCGCCGGGGGGAAGGGACTGGGGGGAATGGATTCCTTTTTGGGGGAGGATATCAATTGTGTCATGAAAACCCGGAGTCTGCTTCAAAGTGAAATGGAGCGGTTGTTTTATTTGAGACAATCAGACGGCAGCGGTAACATCTGTGAGATGACGGAGGCGGATTTGAAAGAATTAGTTAAACGGATTGGGAAAACAGAAATGTTTGACCATTTGATTATAGATATGGAAATCGTCTTGCTTGGCAGGGCAATACGAATCTGTGAGGCGGCGGAAAAAATTGTTTTGTTGGAGAAAGGGGGAGCCTGTGCCATGAGAAAGCTGGAATGCTTTTTGGCACAGGTATATGTAATAAAGGAGTGCGGGTCCAAAACGTACCGGGCGTTTCATTGGGACATGGGCAGAGGAAGCAAGACTTCTGCAGAGATTCCCATCATAGGGAAAATTGGCCCGGGGCAGAATTCGGGTGCCGCTCAATTTGTGACAATGCTGGCTGGTGATGCCGGCGGAAATCGTTTTATGCCATTGTGCGAAGGACAGTGAGTTCAGGGAAGAAGATTCAGAGAGTGACAAGAGGCCGCGAATACCAGAAAGGGAGCAGTTCTTCGGCACTGCTCCCTTTCGATTTCAGTAATGATACTCCCTGGTCTGGTACAAAAACTGCCGGATTTGGCTGTCGCGCCCGTAGGTTATGGTGTGACACTGGGTGGGGGCGTCTGCTAAACGCTCCACAGATTCATCCAGAACCCGGGCGAAGGTCTCCGCCCCGCCGTCCCTTTTGATGTGGTACTCGTAGGCACGCTCCTGCTCTCTCCTGGTCTTGCCCACCAGAGGAACCGCCATAACTGAATTCACCATAAAAATACCAGTAACTCCTTTTGCTGCATATTCCCTCCTTGGATGCGTATTTCAACAGTGCGTAGTTCTTTGGTACTATATATTTCGGCAGAGAGAGGGGAAATGTTTAGGGATAAATTGGAACGAGTAAACAAATTATTTCGGACGATATTTGATTACACTGCGCAATTGCCGCAAGGACTTGCTTGTCATGGCTTCCCACTTATGTTAAGATTAGTAAAAGCGCGCAGCATATGGGAGGCGGCGCAGATTTGACTGAAAGGCGCGTCTGTTTGAGGCATTGATCTGACGGGGCAGAATGAGAGAAAATGAGCGATACACAGAATAGAATAGAATTAAAGGCATATGCGAAAATAAACCTGGGCCTGGATGTGACGGGCAGGCTGCCAAACGGCTATCACCTGGTCAGGATGGTGATGCAGACCGTGGGGATCTGGGACGAGCTTATCTTAGAGCGGGGAGGCTCTGGAATCACCCTCACCTGCGACGCCCCGGGCCTGTCCGTGGGCGGGGACAATCTGGTCTGCCGGGCTGTCAGGCTGATAGCAGAGCGGTACGGCATCACCCAGGGGGTGAGGATTCACTTAAAGAAACGTATCCCTGTGGCCGCAGGGATGGCGGGCGGGAGCGCGGACGCCGCGGCAGCCTTAAAGGGCATGAACCGCCTGTTTGGGCTGAACTGCACCGAAGAAAAGCTGAGGGAGCTAGGGGTTATGCTTGGGGCGGATGTGCCCTACTGTATTCTGGGAGGAACGGCTCTGGCGGAGGGCATAGGGGAGAAGCTGACGGCGCTTCCCCCTGCTCCGGACTGCGCCCTGCTGGTGGCAAAGCCGGACATCGACGTCTCCACCGGGTATGTGTACGGGCAGCTTGACAGATTGGAGAGCTACGCCCATCCCGACATAGACGGCATGGTGCGGGCGATAGAGGAGGGCAGCCTCAGGGGGGTGACGGAACGGATGGGAAATGTGCTGGAGGAGGTGACGGCCGCCGCCCACCCGGTTGTTGGGGTAATCCGGGAAAGGATGCTTGCCTTGGGCGCGGAGGGCAGTATGATGAGCGGAAGCGGTCCCTCCGTGTTCGGAATTTTTTCCCACAGGGAGCGGGCGGAGGCCGCCCTGCACAGGATGGAGGAGGAGAAGCTTGGGGGGCAGATGTTCCTGACCCATTTTGTGTAGAACGGTGTGAAGGGATGCTTTATGCCGCTTGGGCGGCGGAATGCGAGGAATTATGCAGGATAATTTACAGATAAAGATGGATGAGTTTCTGCCCCTTCGGGATGTGGTGTTTAACACACTGCGCCAGGCTATTTTGACGGGGGAGCTGAAGCCCGGGGAGCGGCTGATGGAGATACGGCTGGCCGACAGGCTGGGAGTCAGCAGAACACCCATCAGGGAGGCTATCAGAAAGCTGGAGCTGGAAGGGCTGGTGACCATGGTCCCCAGAAAGGGGGCCGAGGTGGCGCAGATTACCGAAAAGAGCATGAACGATGTGCTGGAGGTGAGACGGGCTCTGGACGCCCTGTGTGCGGAGCTTGCCTGCGACAGGATCACGGAGGAGGAGCTTGTCGGTCTGAAGAGGGCCTGCGATGCCTTCGAACAGGCTGTGAGGACGGAGGATGTGAAGGAAATCGCCCGGGCGGACGTGGCGCTCCACGACATTATTGTGCAGGCTACGGGGAACAGCCGGCTGATTCAGCTTGTAAACAATCTGTCCGAGCAGATGTACCGCTATCGTTTTGAATATATTAAGGACTTCAGCCAGCATGAGAGACTGGTGGAGGAGCATAGAATAATTTACGAGGGCATTATAAGGAAGGATAAGGAGACGGCTTCCCGGGCCGCGAAGATGCATATAGACAACCAGAAGAGGGCCATTATCAGGCAGATTCGGCTGGAGAGTGAATAAAGGGAGAAAAACGTGCAATACTCTCACCATCAGGAAAAGGGAGAGAGGTTATGGCATGAAGAAGGATTTTCGCATTGTGCTCTGCATCTGCGCCGCCCTGGGGTGGTGGGGATTTCTGTATCCGGAGCTTGCACTTACTCCGGACACCTATCGTGTGGTGGACGAGGAGGGGGAATCGGCACAGGAGGGGCTGTCGGAGAGCCGGGTCCCGGAGAGCGCCGCAGATCTTTACTGGGAGATTTTGGGGGCGGACAAAGGCAAGGTGAGATTTCGCAGCAGGCTGTGGGAGCACATTCGGGAAGGAAAGAAGAATGATTGACAGTGGAGGAGCGTATGAGTCAGGAGTATAGCGGCCGGCTTCAGAAGGAGGCGCCCATCGGCGTGTTCGATTCGGGCATGGGTGGGCTGACGGTTGTCAGAGAGATAATGCGGCAGTTGCCCAACGAGAAAATTATATATTTCGGAGATACCGCCAGGCTGCCCTACGGCAGCAAGTCCAAGGCTACGGTGACCCGGTTTTCCAGGCAGATCGTTAATTTTCTGAACAGCTTCCATGTAAAGACTATTGTGGTGGCCTGCAATACGGCCAGCGCCTATGCCCTGGAGGATCTGGAGGGGGAGAGCGATATCCCCATGATCGGGGTGGTGAAGCCGGGGGCCAAGACGGCGGCGGAGACCACGAAAAACGCCCGGGTGGGCGTGATTGCCACCGAGGCCACCATCGGCAGTCACATTTATACCGATTACATAAGGGAGCTCAACAGGGATGTGACCATCTATGAGAAGGCCTGTCCCCTGTTTGTTCCTCTGGTGGAGGAGGGGCTGTGGCAGGACCCGGTGACGGACGAGATTGCCAGGCGGTATCTGAACGAGCTCATTGATATTGACATCGACACGTTGATTCTGGGCTGCACCCATTATCCGCTGATCCGTTCCACTCTGGGGCGGATTATGGGCGAGAGGGTGACCTTGGTGAATCCGGCGTATGAGACCGCCATAGAGCTGAGGGAGCTGCTGCTTCTTAAGGGGCTGCTAAACGACGAGGCTCCCAGGCTGGGAGAGAACCGGTATCAGTTCTATGTGAGCGACGGAGCGGATAAATTCAAAACCTTTGCCAATTCCATCATAAAATACGGGGTTCTTTCCACAAAAACCATCGACATAGAGAGGTATTGACAGGGAAAAGCAGTCTGACTGCGGAAAGGACAGGGCGGCCGGTATGCTGGACAGACAGGTGACGCTTTCGATAAAGGGGTTGCAGAACGGGGAGGAGGATTCCCGGGTGGAGACCGTGGTGGACGCGGAATACTTTAAAAGGCAGGGAAGTCATTATCTGCTCTATGAGGAGAGGCAGGAGGGCTTTGAGGAGCCTGTAAAGAGCCGGATAAAGCTTAAGGAAAAGGCCCTGGAGCTGATAAAGAGGGGGCCCCTTAGCGCGCATATGGTCTTTGAGGAGGGAGTGAAGAACCGTACCCGCTATCATGTGCCCTTTGGAGAAATTCTTTTGGAGGTGGACACAGACAGGGTGACGCTTATGGAAGGGGAGGAGGAACTGCGGGCGGAGGTGGAATACCGCCTGGGGATGGAGGGGGAGCGTTTGGAGGACCGGTATATTGAGATCAGGGTTCGAAATCGGAGCTTATAGAAAGCGGCATCCCTGCGGCGGCGCCCTATCAGGGAGCTGCCGCAGGGATGCCGCTTTGGCGTCCGGAAGCGTTATTTTAAGGGCTTTGCCCCGGCTCTTTCCTGAGCCGCTTCCACCGCGCGCTTGAAAAAGCCTTTCTTTTTTGCCGGTTTTGTCTCCAGCTTGCCTCGAATGCCTCTCACCTCCAGGATGTAGATGCCGCTGATCACGGCCTTGACCTCCTTCTTGACCGGGATAGAGTCGAAAATCTTCTCGTCGCTGATCATGGAGAGGATCTGGGGTCCCACCTTTGCTTTGACGATGGGAAGTTTGGAGTTGCGCATCAGTTTTGGGGTCTGGTCTATGACCATTTGAGGCAGCCCCGAGTCCTTGATCTTGATGCGTTTTTTGTCGATAATAAGCATCGACACATTCTGTCGGTTGGCGTTGAGCAGCTCCTGCTGCTCCGCCTGCTTTTTCTGAGCCTTTTTGCCCAGGAAATACATGGCGATAATGATAACGGCCAAAACCGCCAATATTACCAGAAGTACAATAGTCCAAGGCTTCATGGTGGTTGATACCTCCTTCACAGGGAATTATGCAATTGGTACTATTTTAACATAAGGGCGGGGGGTAAGGCAACAAACATCCAAAATAAATTGCAGTTTTTTCCTGCATTTTGTGATATACTGTAAAGGTCCCCCGGGCGTCTGGGACCCGTTTAACAAAAGTGCCGCCGGTGCGGCAAAATGAGAGGAAATATGGAAAATGCATGGGAAATGTGTATGACGGCGGTGGAGTTTTTCTTCCGGCATATGCTGGTGTTGAATATGCTCTTTGCCATTGTGATAGTGTTCTTTCAGCGCAGGGAGCCAAAGAGCGTTTGGGCGTGGCTGCTTATTTTGTACTCTGTTCCGCTGGTGGGATTTGTGCTCTATCTGCTGATCGGTCAGGATATGCACAAGCGGAAGATGTTTCGGGTCAAGGAGGTGGAGGACCGCCTCAATGAGGCCATCAGGCAGCAGGTGCATCGTCTGAAAAACAGGGAGTTTAAGGAGGTTGACACGCAGATCAGGGACTATATGGATCTGATTATGTACAATCTGGAATCCTACGGCGCAGTGCTGACGGGGGATAATGACATCGATATTTTTACCGACGGAAACGAGAAATTCAACGCTCTCATCGAGGATTTGAAGAGGGCGGAACGGTTTGTTCATATACAGTATTATATTATACGGAACGACGTTTTGTTTCAGCGGATTTATGATGTCCTGAAGGAGAAGGCGGCTCAGGGGGTGGAGGTGAGGCTTCTTTTTGACGCCATGGGCTGCCGCAAAACCAACCATCGCCTGTGGAAGAAGCTCAATGCCCAGGGGATACGGACGGCGGAATTTTTCCCCGCCATTCTGCGCAGGCTTCAGCTTCGCATCAATTACCGCAATCACAGAAAGATTGTGGTGATCGACAATCGGGTGGCCTATGTGGGAGGCTTTAACATAGGACGGGAGTATATTGATCTGGACGAGAAATTCGGACATTGGAGGGACACCCATCTGCGCGTCAGGGGAAGCGCCGTGGCGAGCCTGCAGCTTCGCTTTATTCTGGACTGGAGCTATGCGGCGAGGGAGGATCTCTTTCAGAGGCAGGATATGTTCGAGGGGGAGCAGCCGGGGGAGAGGGACGGCTGCGAGGTGCAGATCATCAGCAGCGGACCCGACAATACCACGGAACAGATCAGGGACAATTATCTGCGGTTAATCTCCAAGGCGAAGGAGCGGATTTATATTCAGACCCCCTATTTTATTCCGGACGAGTCCATTCTCAGCGCCCTGCTGATCGCGGTGCGCTCCGGCATCGAAGTGAATGTGATGATTCCCTGCAAGCCGGATCATCCCTTTGTCTATTGGGCCACCTATTCCTATGTGGGGGATCTGGTGATGGCGGGGGCCAATTGTTATGTCTACAACAACGGCTTCCTGCACAGCAAGGGGGTTGCCGTGGACGGGAAGGCCTTCTGCTACGGCACCGCCAACATGGACATCCGAAGCTTTGCCCTGAACTTTGAGGTAAACGCGGTGGTGTACCACCAGGGGAAGGCCAGGGAGATGGAACGGATTTTCAAGGAGGATCTGAATTACTGCACACAGATTACCCGGGACAGCTATTATGAGCGCAATCTCTGGCTGCGTCTGAAAGAGCAGATGTGCCGTCTGCTTTCGCCGCTTTTATAAAAGGCTTTTAAAACCTCCGAGAATGTGGTATCTTATAGTAAGCGACCTTTAAATTACAAAGTTTAATGTGGTTGACTCTAAAAATAACGGACAGTTTTGTCGGGGCTTGGCCCCGGGATAGGGAAAGGCATAGGAATGAAAAGGAAAAAAAATCGGACGGCGCTTTTGACGGCCCTCCTGGCGGCAGTGCTTCTGACGGGCTGCGGCGGGAGCGGGGAGATCCATCTAAAGGACCTGGATGTGGACAAGTATGTGACTCTGGGAGAGTATGTGGGGATGGAGGTGCCCGTAGCGGCTCCCGCGGTGGATGAGCTGCAGGTGAAAATGACGGCTGACAGCTCCTATTATGAGAGGGTCCGTCAGACGGGGGCGGAGGTGGAGGACGTTATCACGGACCGTCCCGTAGCGCTGGGGGACACGGTGAATATAGATTACGTGGGGAAAAAGGACGGCACGGCCTTTGACGGTGGTACCGACGCGGGGGCGTATCTGACCATCGGCTTGGGGCAGTTTATAGACGGTTTTGAGGAGGGACTCATAGGGGTGATGCCCGGGGAAACGGTGGATTTGAACCTGACCTTTCCGACCAATTATAATCCCGAGCTGGCCGGACAGGCGGTGGTGTTTACCGTCACCGTGAACGCCATTATGCCCGAGGGCAGGGACGAGAGCATTTTGTCGGCTCTGGGGATAGAGGGCGTGACCACCAGGGAGGAGTTTGATCAGTATGTCTACGACTATCTGTATGGCATCCAGGAGGCCAATTATGACGGCCAGGTGCGAAACGGCGTGATGGAAGCCTTTATGAACCGCTGTGTCTTTCAGGAGGTCCCCAAGGCCATGCGGGAGAGATATGCCGAAGTTTTCCGGCAGAATATAGAGGCCCAGGCGGAAAATTACGGGCTTGACGCGGATGAATTCACCGGATATTATTATGGCATGACTGTGGAGGAATTTCTGGAGGCCCATGTGGAGGAAGCGGTAAAGCAGGATATTGCCTTTCAGGCGGTGGCCAACCGGGAGAATTTAAATGTCAGCGATGAGGAGCTTGATTCCATACTGCAGGGATATGCCCGGAATGCGGGAGCTGCCAGCGTGGAGGAATTTCTGGGGGAAGCTTCCCGGGAAGACTACAGAGAATATCTTATGCTGGAGAGAGTGGAGCAGTTTCTCATGGAAAATGTAAAGATTGTAAACTGACGGACAGAGGATTACTGGTCACGGAGTGAAGGGTAACGAAAAAGGAGCCAAAACAGACCGGAAAATATGCGCGTCCGGCCTGGCGGGAAAATGGGTGCGCTCGCGGCGCACGGATAGGAAAAAGATGGATTTGACGGATATCAAGGATTTATATCGCAAAAAGGAAGAGTTTATCGGAAAGGAAGTGACGGTGGGAGGCTGGGTCAGAAGCAACCGGGACTCCAAGAATTTTGGCTTTCTGGTGGTCAATGACGGCACCTTCTTTGAAACCCTGCAGATCGTGTACGGAGAGTCCCTTTCAAACTTTGGGGACATCTGTAAGATCAACGTGGGGGCGGCTGTGGTGGTGAGGGGCACTATTGTGGAGACGCCCCAGGCGAAGCAGGCCTTTGAGATGCAGGCGGCCCAGGTCATTGTGGAGGGGGCTTCCGGGGCGGATTATCCCTTGCAGAAAAAGAGGCATTCCTTCGAGTATCTGCGGACTATCTCCCACCTTCGTCCCAGGACCAACACCTTTCAGGCGGTGTTCCGCGTGCGGTCCCTGATCGCCTACGCAATCCACACTTTCTTTATGGAGAGAGGATTTGTGTATGTGCACACGCCTCTGATCACCGGCAGCGACTGCGAGGGAGCGGGGGAGATGTTCCAGGTGACGACTCTTGATCTGAACAATGTTCCCAGAACGTCGGAGGGCGCGGTGGATTTCACACAGGATTTTTTCGGAAAATCTACCAATCTGACGGTCAGCGGTCAGCTCAACGTGGAGACTTACGCCTTTGCCTTTAAGAACGTGTACACCTTCGGTCCCACCTTCCGGGCGGAGAATTCCAACACCACCAGGCATGCGGCGGAATTCTGGATGATTGAACCGGAGATGGCCTTTGCGGATTTGACGGACGATATGGCTCTGGCGGAGGCCATGCTCAAGTATGTGATTCGCTATGTGCTGGATCACGCGCCGGAGGAGATGGCCTTTTTCAATCAGTTTGTGGACAAGGGGCTGATCGAGAGGCTGGAGCATGTGGCAAATTCGGATTTCGGTCATGTGACCTACACGGAGGCCGTGGAAATCCTTGAGAAAAACAATGACAAATTTGATTATAAGGTTTCCTGGGGATGCGATCTTCAGACGGAGCATGAGCGCTATCTGACGGAGGAGGTCTTTAAACGCCCGGTGTTTGTGACGGACTATCCCAAGGAGATCAAGGCTTTCTATATGAAGCTGAACGAGGACGGCAGAACCGTAGCCGCCATGGACTGTCTGGTGCCCGGCATCGGAGAGATTATCGGCGGCAGTCAGAGGGAGGACAAATTAGAGGTTTTGGAGCAGAGGATGGCGGAGATGGGCCTGAACAAAGAGGACTACGGGTTTTACCTGGATCTTCGCAGATACGGCTCCGTGCGCCACGCCGGATTTGGGCTGGGATTTGAGAGATGCGTTATGTATCTCACCGGAATGAGCAACATCCGCGATGTGATTCCCTTCCCCAGGACGGTAAACAACTGCGACCTGTAATGTGTCGGAACAGGCGGGGGATATCGCTTCCAGGGTTCACGGCAGACGGTCTGTTTGGCCAGTGGGAAACTGAGGACAGGGTTTAAAATGAGAAGAGTGAGAGGCGAATGAGAAGATTTGAGATAGGGAGAAGGGCAGGATGTTTGGCGCTGGCGGGACTGCTGGCCTGTGGGTATCTGTTTTTGGCCCAGGGCCGCACGGCGGAAGCTACGGGCATACAGGATAAGATTGACAACCAGAAGGACAAGGTCGACGGAGCGCAGCAGCGCCTGGACGCCATCAGCGGGAAGATAGATTCCCTGACCGATGAGCAGGATTTGGTGGAGGAGAAGATTTCGGATATCAAGGCGGAGATTCTCAACACCATGGCCGACATCGGCCTGCTGGAGGACGAGATCTCGGAGAAGAAGCAGGAGATCTCCGACAAGGAGGCGGATATCGCCAAGACCCAGGAGGAGTATGAGGCGGCCAAGGCTACCGCGGATCAGCAGCAGCAGGATATGATGGAGCATGTGAGGATTATGTATGAGAGCGGCAATGTCTCCTACATCAGTCTTCTGCTGGCAGGGGAGGGAATCAGCGACGCCCTGAACCGTCTGGATTATATTGAAAAGCTGTATGATTTTGACTCTTGTATGCTGGAGCGGTATAAGGAGACCCAGAATCAGGTGCAGGCGCTGTGGGATCAACTGGAGGCCGAGAAGGCCCAGCTTCAGGTGGACAGGGACGATCTGGAGGGCAAGAAGGCACAACTGGAAGCCCAGAAAACAAACCTGGATGCCATGCTGGCCCAGAGGCAGCAGGAGTCTGCAGATTTTGAGAACGAGATCAAGAAGCTCAGGCAGGAGGCGGCGGTCACCAAGACGCAGCTCCAGCAGGAGCAAAACCAGTTGAAGAAGCTGCAGGATGAGCAGCGCAGACAGCAGCAGGCCGCAGCCAATGCGAACAAGGGCAGCGGAAACGGCGCAAATGCGGGCAGCGCGGGCTCCGGCGGCGGCTCCGCGCCGGCGGTTCCCTCCGGGGGAGGCAGCGGCACCGGCCAGGAGATTGCGGACTATGCCTGCCAGTATATAGGATACCCCTATGTGGCGGGGGGGACCAGTCTGACAGAGGGGGCGGATTGTTCCGGATTTACCTACCGCGTATTTATGGATTTTGGATATTCTCTTCCCAGAACCTCCTACAGTCAGAGAAGTGCGGGAACGGGGGTCAGCTATGATGAGGCCCAGCCGGGGGATTTGATCTGCTATGACGGACATGTGGCTATCTATATCGGCGGGGGAAAGATCGTCCACGCCAGCACGGAGAGAACCGGCATCAAGATCAGCAACGCCAATTACCGTCCGATTCTGACGGTGAGGCGTATTGTGTGACGGCGGCGTTTGTATGGATAAAATGGACAAATTTGAGGTACTGAAGAAGTATTTTGGCTATGACGGCTTCAGGGAGGGGCAGGAGCTTCTCATCGACGGGATTCTGGAGGGGCAGGATGTTATGGGCATTATGCCCACGGGCTCCGGGAAATCTCTCTGTTATCAGGTTCCGGCGCTGATGCTCCCCGGCATTACGCTGGTGATTTCTCCTCTGATCTCCCTGATGAAGGATCAGGTGGCAGCGTTGAACCAGGCAGGTATCCACGCTGCCTTTTTAAACAGCTCTCTAAGTTACAATCAATATCGAAAGGCTCTGGCGTTTGCCAGGGAGGGGCGCTATCCCATTATCTATGTGGCCCCGGAGCGGCTGGTGACGGAGGAGTTTCTCGACTTTGCGCTGCACGCGGAGATTTCCATGGTGGCGGTGGACGAGGCCCACTGCGTCTCCCAGTGGGGGCAGGATTTCCGCCCCAGCTACTTAAAGATTGTAGAGTTTGTGGAACGGCTTCCCCGAAGGCCGGTCTTGAGCGCTTTTACCGCCACGGCCACCAGTCAGGTGCGGGAGGATGTAGTGGGGATTCTCCGATTGGAAAATCCGGTTATGGTAACCACGGGCTACGACAGGCCCAATCTGTACCTGGGGGTGCAGTCTCCCAGGGATAAGTACGCCGCCATGCGGAACTTTGTGGAGCGGCATCCCGGTCAAAGCGGAATCGTATACTGTGCCACCAGGAAGCTGGTGGAGGAGGTGTGCGGGAAACTGATCCGGGACGGCTTTCGGGCCACCAGATATCACGCGGGGCTGGGAGACGCGGAGCGCCGGAACAATCAGGATGATTTCATCTATGACCGCAGTCTGGTGATGGTGGCCACCAACGCTTTCGGTATGGGAATTGACAAATCCAATGTTCGATATGTGGTGCATTACAATATGCCGAAGAATCTGGAGTCCTACTATCAGGAGGTGGGACGCTGCGCCAGGGACGGGGAACCGGGGGAGTGCGTCCTGCTGTACGGAGGGCAGGATGTGGTCACAAATCAGTTCTTTATAGATAACAACCAGGACAATGAGGAGCTGGACGAGGCCGCCAGGGAGCTGGTGATGGCCAGGGACAGAGAGCGCCTGAAGAAAATGACCTTCTATTGCTTTACGAATGATTGCCTGCGGGAGTATGTCCTGAAATATTTCGGAGAGTATCATTCCGCCAATTACTGCGGGAACTGCTGTAACTGTCTCCAGCATTTTGAGACGACGGATGTGACAGAGACCGCCCGGGCGCTGATAGGGTGTGTGTCCGCCTGCGGGCAGAGATATGGGGCGGCGGTCATCCTGGATACGGTGCGGGGGGCGGACACCGCCAAGATCAGACAGTATCATATGGATGAAAATATCTATTATGCCAGATTGTCCAAGATCCCTGTTTACACCCTGCGAAGCGTGCTGAACTATCTTTTGATGCAGGGATATCTGACTACCACGGATGACGCCTATGCGGTGGTGCGGCTGACGGAAAGCTCCCGGGAAGTGTCCGCGGGGAATCGTATCGTCACCATGAAGCTTCCCAAAGACAAGGAGCGGCCGGCGGAAGGCAAAAGATCTCGCAGGCAGGTGGGGGCAGGCGTGTCTGACAGAGGGCTCTTCGACACCCTCCGGGCCCTTCGCAGCGAGATAGCCAGGGAGGAGGGAGTTCCGCCTTATCTGGTGTTTTCGGACAAGACATTGGAGCATATGTGCGTCGTCAAGCCAAAGGATAAGGGAGAAATGCTCACCGTTACAGGGGTAGGGGAGTTCAAGTTTGAGAAATACGGGCGTCGTTTTTTGAAAAAAATTGCAGAAACGGAAAATTAGGGATAGACAAACAGGGTATCCCATGATAGGCTATAGACAAGAGTTTACGCGACTCTTGTCTATTTTTGACATAAAATGTCGAAATAGAATGTCCGGAGTTTTCTTTGGCCAGCTCGGCCGCAGTTTCCAGGTAGTATTACTGTTTTTTCAGGTCGTTTCTTTATCACAAATTTTTTCGCCATTCACTTCGAATGATATCACCCAAAAAGGAGAATTCAATTATGTACGAGGAGTTAAGAGCAAGATTTGAAAATGGCTTTCAGCCTGAGAGCGGGAGGGGTGACGGGAGAGCCCGGTGGTGTATCCACTATGAGCGAAGCCGGCGCCGTCATATCATCAGGCCCCTGAATTATTACTGCAACCGGGGAGAGCTGGAGGACTGTATCTACTGGAGATTTGGGGACGTGGCCCTGGTGCTGTATGACCTGGTATTTGAGACGGATGACGACTGCACGACCATGAAAATAAGCCGGGAGATGACGGAGGAGTGGGGCGTTTCGGATGAGATACTTCTGAACAACGCATTGCTCAATACCTGTGCGAAGATGCCGCCCAGACTGTTTTACGGGGACGATCTGCGGTATCGCTGCAAAGCGGAGAGCGGTATTTTTATGCCGGGGGAGGGCTCTGTAAATATGACCCTGGGCGGAAACAGTGAGAGGGAGGCGATGCTGGGATACCGCCTGACCACCACCCGAAGGATCAACGGCGCGGTGGCTTTATTCTATCCCCATGTGAAGGAGCGGCTGGCCGGGATGATGCAGGGGGATTTTTATGTGGGATTTCCCAGCATCCATGAGGCGGTGATACATCCTGTGCGGTATAAGGTGCTGAGCGGAATGAAGGCCGCTATCTATCATACGAATCTGGTGTTTGATGAGAGGGAGCTGCTCACCAACAGAGTATATCGGTATATGAGCAGCAGACAGGAACTGTTGGAGGTCTAGAGCGCACACGGCGAGGAGTTGGATAGAGGCAGGGCCTGGAAAGGGCCGGGCAGAAGGGGAGGTTGAGATATTTCGGCTTTCATGGTAGAATGGGGGGCAGGTGATGGGAGTCGGTATAGTATCATTCGGGAATAGATGAAGCGCAGGAATGGAGCGCGAGCAGGGACGGAGGTTTGATATGGCGGTTCGGGAGGCCACAGGGGCATCGATACGAAAAGAGGATTTGGTCAGGGAGAGGGACTTTGTGATCACTGACTTTGGCGCGGCGCCGGGGGGAGACCCGATTCAAAATACCCGGGGCATCAATGCTGCGGTGGATAGCGCGGCAGCGGCCGGAGGGGGAACCGTGGTGGTGCCGGAGGGGGAGTTTAAAACCTATACCATTGTGCTAAAAAGCCGGGTGAATCTGCGGCTGGACCGGGGCTGCGTCCTGCGGGCTGCAAGGACCGAGCTTCAAAAGTCCTATGAGAGGCAGGAGGGGGAAGGGGGAAACTATCTGGAGCCGGAGGTAAATCTCTATGCGGGGCTGCAGGATCACGGACATTCCTACTTTGCCAACAGCCTGATCTATGCAAAGGGGCAGAAGGGCATTATGATCTATGGGGAGGGCCTCATCGACGGCAGCTATCTGGACCCGGAGAACGGCCACAGACGGTATACGCTGCTGGGGGGAGACCCCAAGGAGCCTTCCCTGCGCTGCGAGCAGGGACACATGGGAGAATGGTTCGGCAATAAGGGGATTGCGCTGGTGCGCTGTGAGGATGTGATTCTGGCGGATTTTTCTTTGGTAATCGGCGGGCATTTTGCCATTATTGCGGAGGCGGTGCGGAATCTGCGGGCGGAGCATATTCTGGTGGATACCACCAGAGACGCCTTTGACATAGATTGCTGTCAGGATGTTACGGTGGTATCCTCGGTCTTTAATTCCCTTACGGACGATGCGCTGGTGGTGAAGGCTTCTTTTGGCGGGGGAGAATATCTGCCGTCCAAGAATATTTTGATCGAGGACTGCCGGGTTATGGGGTATGACGCGGGCAGTGTCTATGCCGGGGTTTACGGAAGGGAAAAGCTGGTGGCCACGGACTGCTGCGGTCCCACCGGACGTGTGAAGCTGGGGACGGAATCCACCTGCGGGTATGAGCGGGTGACGGTAAGGCGGGTGGCCTTTGAGCGTTCCCGGGGCTTTGCCCTGGAGGCGGTGGACGGATCCGATCTGAGAGATATTCTTTTCGAGGACTGTACCATGGACAATGTCAGCAGTTCGCCCATTTTCATAAGGGCGGGAGACAGGGGGCGTTACCCTGTGACGGGCATAAGCCCTGTCCCTCTTTTGGAGGCCGGGGAGGAGAATGTCAGGCTGGACGACAGAAAGTGGGTGCTGCCCCATGCTTTGGAATATGACGGATTTCCTGCAAAGCGCTTTATTCCTTCCTATCGGAAGGAGTCCCGGGTGACGGTGGACGGGCATTCCTTCTTTCAGATTGTGGACGGCCAAAATCCCGCCAGGGTGAACGAGGTAAATCTGAAGGGACGAAAGCTTGGTGCGGAAAGGGAAAGATACTATTACGCAAATGCCTGCGGTTCCCCGGGCCTGGCAAGAGTGTCTGATATTGTGATCCGTAATGTGCGGGTAACTGACGCGGATCCCCGTTATCCCATATTGATCATGGGCCTGGTGGACAGCCCCATAGAAAATGTAGAGATTGAGAATGTGACTGTCACCTACAGGGGAGGCATAAAGATGGAGCATGCGGTGGAGCAGAGGCAGCTCCACACTAACTGGGAATACGAGCAGTATGGTGCGGCTCCTTCCGTGCAGACCCTTCCCTGGCTGGTAAATCCCTTCTTTCTGAAGGAGGAGGGACTGCTGCCCCGGGTGGACTGGGACCCGGGAACGGAGAGCTGGAGGGAAGATCCTTACAATGTGCCCGAGCTGCCTCGGGTATACCCGGAGCCCAGCAACTGGGGGATTCTTCCGGCCTACGGAGTGTATGCGCGGCATATGAGGAACCTGAAGCTGTCCAATGTTTGTCTGATGACGGAGGAGGCGGACGAGCGCCACGGGGTGGTGCTGGATGACGTGGAGGGAGTGAAACTGACGAATGTGTCAGTCAGCAGAAACAGCGCCGACAGTCCCCTGGCGGTGGTGGAGCACCGTTACCGCAGGCATACCAACCGGGAATATATCCCGGAGGAACCCTATTTTGCCACGGGAGTGAGAGATTTGACGGTGGAATCCGGTGGGGGTGGCGCCCCGGGGATGGGGGACCGCCGGGAGGCGGAGCGCCTTGTCTTGAGGGAGGAAAGGGAAGGAGAGGATACGGTGTTTTTGGATGGGCGGAACCTGGAGCGGATTGTGGTGAACGCTCCCGCCCCCGGAACGCCCGCCGACAGTCTCTATCCCTATCCCACGGTTCCCGTTCCGGAGAACGGATATCACTATGCCGTGCCCACGGAGGAATATCCCCTTCCTCTTACGGTGTATCCGCCCTGTTTTGCGCCTATGCCAAGGGCGCGGGTGAAGCGGGGGGAAACTTTGAGGCGGGACGTGGTTTTGCTGGATCCGGCGTCCGGGGCTACGAAGAAGAAGGCGGAGTCCTTTGTTTACGATGAGGCTAAGGCGGAGCCCTTTGTCCGGTCGGGGGTTTTTCGCCGCTGCGTGCCGGTTCTGGAGACGGCGCTTACTGGCGCGTCCTTCACTGCGGGAGAGGGCGGTGGAACCTTCCTCTGGGATACGTCTTCGGTAAAGGCGGGAAGCTATCGGGTAGTCTTTTCCGCGGCGGACGGCACCCGCAGGGTGTACGGAGAATGGGACGTGACGGTGGAGTAGAGGGGAGGAGAGGACGATGAAAGAGAGAGGGAGAAAAATTCTGCTTTTTCTGGGGATCAGCCTTTTTCTGGAGCTTGCGGTGTTTAACGCCAGGGCTCTGTTTTCACTGGGCGGCGCCAATCAGGTGCTGGACGCCGTCAGGGTGGACGACTGTTTTTATATATCCGACATGGAGGGGATGCCCGGATGGATTTATGTGGAGGTAGAACATTGTTCCGAATCGGGGGAGGCCATGCCGGTAACTTTCACTTTGATGCTTCGGGATGAAGGCAATTTCCAATTTTATGAGCTGCCAGAGGTCACGATCTACCCTCCGGTGGAAAAGAGCAGGTATCTGCGCATCCACAGTTACGGTCAGGTGGAGGAAATCTGTATTGTGCCGGCGGGGGCTTCCCTGGGGGCGGAGGTGACACAGATTATCTACGATGCCAGGGTGCCCTGGTTCATTTCTCTTCCCAGAGTCCTTGTTATCTTCGTCATTTTGTGTCTGGCCTGGTGTCTGCGGCCAGGCTCTCCGATATACGTCCACAGGTGGACGGTGTTTCAGAGGAGGCTGGCGGTGGGGATACTTTTGGGAAGTCAGGTTTGCTTCTGCTTCTTTTTGGTCAGAAGCAATGTTCCCTTTTTAAATCCTCCTTGGCCCTATCATCAGCAATATCACCAGTTGGCGGTGGCATTGAGCGAGGGGAAGGTATCCGTTGATGTGGGGGATGAGGCTCTGAAGGAGGCTCTGAACGCTCTGGAGAACCCCTATGATTACGCCCTGCGTATGCAGACTGTGGAGGGCGCGGACAGAGTTTGGGATACCTGCTTCTACCGGGGGAGCTTTTACGTGTACTTTGGGATTGTCCCGGTTCTGCTCTTTTATCTGCCCTATTACCTGCTTTTTCACGGAGCGTTTCCCACCTGGCTGGGGGTGTTTCTGTCGGGGACGGGGGCCCTTTGCGGGGTATACTATCTTCTGGGTCAGATCCGCAGGAGATGGTTTCCCGAAAGTCCTTACGGGTGGTATTTGATTCTTTCTGTGATTATGGGAGGAAGTCTCAATCTCTCCTGTGCCATGCTGCGGCCGGATTTCTATTATCTGCCCATTCTTCTGGCGCTGTGCCTCTCTCTGTGGGGGATGGGACTGATGCTGTCGGCGGTCTCCCACTTTGAGGGGGGAGGGGATGGGCAGGTGCTTTCCCGGCTGGCCGGGGGGGCCCTTTGCCTGGCGCTGACCGCCGGGTGCCGGCCTCAGTTTCTGGTGGGAACTTTTGTGATGCTGCCGGCTGTCCTTCCCCTGTTCCTAAAGAAAGAGGAGAAAGGCCGGGGTTTGCGTCTGTTGGCCGCCTCGCTGCCCTATGTGCTGGTGGCGGCGGGGCTGATGTACTACAATTTCGTCCGCTTCGGCTCAGTGTTAGATTTCGGAGCCAACTATAATCTGACCACCAACGATATGACTCGCAGAGGATGGGAGTGGGGCAGGCTGACGGAGGGTATCTTTATGTATCTGTTCCAGCCCGTCAATCTGAGGTTGAGCTTTCCCTTTGCGGAGGTGACGCCCTTTTATTCGGACTATTTGGGGGAGACGGTGAAGGATTGGACCTTCGGCGGCGTGTTCTGGAGCCGCATGATTCTGCTGGGCCTGCCGGGGCTTGTGGCTGCGCGCCGGGGACTGAGAGACAAAAGGGCATACGGCCTGGCCGTGACAAGTCTGGCCATGGCCCTTGTGGTGGTGGCGGCGGACACGGAGATGGCGGGGATTTTGAATCGCTATTGTATGGACTTTCTGTGGCTGCTGATGATACCCGCGGTTATGGTTTTCTTTCAGCTTTTGGAGGATTGGCAGGGCGGCGGACGGTATAGATGGCTGCTTGCCTTTGTGCTGTTGGCAGGGACCTGGGGAATGGTTTATGAGCTGGGAATGGCATTTCGGGGAAGCGAGCTGGCGGTGGGGAATGTCCACCGATATTATATGATTCAGGCGCTTTTTCAGTGAATGGAAAAGCGCTCTGTGGGATCGGAAGGAGTCAAAAAAACTGCCGCTTTTCGAAATTCGCAAAAGCGGCAGTTTTCTCTTTGTTTTTATCTGCTGCGAAGCCGGAATTTGTCCACGGATACTTGCAGTTCTTCAGCCCGGCTCTGCAGATCCTGGGCCAGGGAAGCCGACTCCTCTGCAGTGGCCGCGTTGGTCTGTACCACATCGGAGATCTGTTCCATTCCCAGCCGCAATTGTCTGAGGGCCTGGGCCTGCTGCAGGGCGGATTCCGCGATCCGCTCCACCATGTCGGTGGATGCCTGGGAGTGATCCACCACTGTGGAAAGGGCCTCCGTGGTTTCAGCCGACAGGGATGTGCCGTATTGAACCAGATGCATGGAGTTTTCAATCAGCTCCGTGATATCCTGGGCCGACAGGGCGCTCTTGTTGGCCAGACTGCGAACTTCATCTGCCACAACGGCAAAGCCTTTCCCCGCTTCGCCGGCGCGGGCGGCTTCCACCGCCGCGTTCAGAGCCAGGATGTTGGTCTGGAAGGAAATATCCTCGATGGTTTTGATGATTCCGCCGATCTGGTTGGAAGCCTTGGAAATATCCGACATGGCGGCAGTCAGCGCCTCCATCTTCTCGCTGCAGATCTCGAGCTGGGCGGCGGAAGCCCGGGCGGATTTCCTGGCCTCCTCCGCGTCCTGGGAGGTGCTGTCCACCTGTGTGGAGATCTCCTGTATGCTGGCCGAAAGCTCCTGAACCGCGGATGCCTGCTTCACCGTGCCGCCGGAGAGAATCTGGGCTCCGGAGGCCATGCGGTTGGATTCCTCCGACACATGCTGGGCGGTCAGACTGATGCGGGACAGGGCCTGATTGAGTCCGTCCAGAATCTGGGTCAGGGCATTCTGGATCGGCAGAAACTCGCCCTTGTAAGTCATATCTATGGTCAAATTCATATTTCCCGCGGCCATCTGTGCCAGCTTGGAATCGATGTCGGAAATATAGAGCTTCAATTCTCTCTTGGTCTCATGTATGGACTCCACCAGTCTGCCGATCTCCGAGGTGTCGGACGCCAGGGGGAAGCTTGCGGAGAGGTTGCCCTGGGCGATTTGGCCCATCTGATTTTTCACCGCCATCACAGGCCGCAGGACCTTCCATTGGGTGAACAGCATATTGAGCAGCAACAAAACGATCACGATGGTCATGGCGGTGAATATGGTGGATTTGATGTGTTCGGCCTGCAGGGTCAGTTCCGCCACCTCGGCCTGGGTCCTGGTGTCCAGGGCGGCAAGAAACTGCTCCTTGACGGAGGAGATATCCGAGATGGCCGAGGAATATTCTGTTCCGTATACATATTCCAGCGCCTTCTCCTGCTCTCCCTCCTGGACCTGCTTCATGGCTTCGTCCTCCAGGGGAACCAGATAATTGGAGCGGGAGGACATATCGTTGATCATGTCCTGCTCCTCCTTAGTAATGCCGATCTCCTGCATGGCCGCCACGCCCTGCTCACGGTTTTTAAGATTGTTTACCTCATTCCAGTAATTGTCGTAGTGTTCCACGAGTCCCGTGGCAGCGTAGGCCCGTACCTCGTTGGTCAGATAGGCGGAGCCGTTCATAAAGCGATTGGCGTTGTAGGTGAGCGCATAGCGCTCCTCGTTGGCCTCATTGAGCCGGCCGCAGGCCTTGCTGTAGGAGAAGAGGGAGACCGCCATAAAGATCAGTGACAATATGGATACGCCGTTTAAAATAAGGGACATGAGGGACTGATTGACTGCTTTTTTCATTTTGACCACTCCTTTTTGTGAATCTTAACGCTCTCCGCAATTGGAATGACCAAAATAGCAGAAAGGTTATCCCTATAGCTTATTATCTTTATTTTACACAAATTGACAGAAAGTTTCAACCAACATTTTATATTGCATGGATGGTATTCCGCAAAGAAATTGTGACAGGGAGTACGATTTCTTTTGAAATATGCCAGGAAAAGGTTTATAATTGAAACTGTATGATAAGGCTTGCAACCGTGAAAATTATTTTTCACAGGCGATTTGTGCGGGGCGCAAATCTTGCGGGCTATGAGAAAGGCAAGGACACTTTTATGAACAGGATTATCGGGGTGGGGCCCAGGGAGCAGGATTTTGCGCATACCAACGGGTTTTTCAGCGGTTCTATTACTTTGTACGGTAGCAATGCGGGAAAAAATATCTCATATTCCGGGAGCCACAGATATAGGATTAATCATAATATATTTTCCGGCGATCAGGAACGGTTTGTAGATAAAGCCCTGTTAAAGGAGATCGAGAAAGATCCGGATGTACGGTTTATGTCCTATGATCCGAATCAGGCATATGAATGTGATGAAAGAATCGTTCAGCGAACTCTGTGTTTGAATGATAAGGGGCTGATGGAGCGGTTAAACCACAAGATTTCTTTCAGAGAGTGGGCCGGGGATGTGTGCAGGGTGCATCATTCAGACCTGTTGCTTGGAAGGGACTGCGCTTATGAGAAGCTCAGGGAACGGTATCAGGGTTATCGAGCCTTTGTGATACAGGCGAATTATGCAACCGGCGGAGAGGGGACTTATATTTTGACCGCCGAAAACGCGGGGACGGTGGAGTCCGCGCTTTGCGGAAGGGAGCAGTATCTGGTCTCGGGCTATGAATATTTCAATATTCCGGTGAATATCCATGCGGTGGTTTACGAGAAGGAGATTCTCCTTTTCCCGGTATCCATCCAGATCATGCAGCTATGCGGCAGTAAGCTGCTGTACCAGGGCGCGGATTATGTCGAGACTGCGCGAATTGAAAAAAATGCGCTGGAAGAATTTCGCCAGTTTATGAGAGAAATCTGTGCCAAGCTGCAGAGAGAGGGATTTCGCGGCATTACAGGCGTGGACGGAATGATTGTAAACGGAAAGACGTATATTCTGGAGATGAATAACCGGTTTCAGGGCTCTACGCCACTGTTGAATCTGGCCTTGAGGGATGCGGGGCTGCCCAGTATGCAGGAGCTGAATTACGAAGCGTTTCAGCGGGCGGAGTCTGAATATGATGTGGAAAGGCTGGAGGTGCCTTATAGCTGCTTTGTGTACCTTGCCGATGGGAAGGGAGAGCCCGGCGCGGGCCACAAGAGGAATTGGCGGGGAGATAAGACGGTGGTTGACGTTTGCGACGACGGATTGGATTATGCCTGGGATATTGCTCCCTACGCCACGCTGGAGCGGGTGGTTTTTCGCACCAACCTTCTGTCTGTGACCGATGAGGGACGAGTGATCCTGCACCCCAATATTCCTGATATGAGCGAAGACTGGTACCGTGAGATTACAGAGGGGCGAAATCTGCTCTACCTGAAAATTGCCCTGATCAATCAGGGGGTGGTGCTGACGGAGGAGGCCAGGCGTTTTCTGGATGAAAACGGAGGGATGAGAGAGGGCGTTTACAACGCCGTGGATATCTACATAAGGAACATCGTGATTAACAGCGCTGTCCGCGTGAAATTTACGGCTCTGTCGCCCTTTAATATCAGGGTGCGCTCAGGTAAGCTTGTGCTGTATTGCTGTGAGGAGCCGATTGATGAGATTGTGATACAAAAGGCTGACAAACTGGGGGAACAGACCACATCCTCCGGTGCCAGGGTGAAGGATATCTGCATTCTGGCCACAGACCGGGTGAGGGTTCAGCATTCCACAAACTGTCATTTTAAGCGATGCGAGGTGGGGTGTGAATTCTGCGAGGTTGAGAATCACGAATTTTCCTTTGGGATGGGGGATATAGAGGAAGCCGTCGACCGGTACATAGATTCCGAATATGAGTTCAGGCACTTTATGATCGGCGGGCGTTCCGACGCTCCCGATCGGGAAGCGGATGAGATTGTGAGGATTGCGGAGCACATCGGCAGCAGGGGAGACTGGCCTGTCTATGTCATGTGTGTTCCGCCCCGGGACAGGGAGACTCTGAAGCGGTTTTTTGACGCTCATGTGACAGAGCTTGCGCTGAACCTGGAGATCTGGGATCCCGAAATTGCGAGAAGGTGGATGCCCGGCAAGGGGGCCCTCCCCAGACAGAGGTATCTGGAAATGCTGGAATATGCCACGGGCTTATGGGGGAAGAGGGGAGCGGTCCGGTCTTCCTTTATCGTGGGATTGGAGCCTGAAGAATCACTGTTAGAAGGGATCAGGGCAGTGTGTGGTGTTGGGGCGGCTCCCATTTTGTCGGTATTCAGGCCCATACCGGGGACCAGGGGAGAAAACCTCGCGCCGCCCTCGAACGAGGAATTGCTGTCAGTATATTTAAAAGCGCAGAGTATCTGCGGGGAACACGGGTTGGAGCTGGGACCCGTATGCGTGCCCTGCCAAAACAACACGTTGAGTATGCCCCATGGGTTATTGTCAGTAGGGTTAGGGTGATGATGAATATATTAAGCAAGATGAACCTGGAGGCGCATCAGGGGAGGCCTCTGACACCGGAAAATAAGTGCCTGACGCTATGGAGGCCTTCGGACCGGTTTGTACACTGTTGCATCGAGAGCCGGGGCTGCAGGTTTAGCCGGGACAGCGGAGCCTGCATTATGTGTGACTATGGGATCGGCAGAGGTCTCTCCGGGGAGGAGCTGGAGAAGGCTCTGCGGGAAGAGCTGCAGCCCGAGCTGGACGGCGTTTCCATGGTGCTGTTTGGCTCCTACGGGAGCGTGTTTGACACGGGCGAGATTTCGGCGGAGTGCTTTGACGTGATTTTGGATTTTGCGGCAGGGCTGGGGCTGGAGGAGGTGATCTTCGAGACCCATTGCTGTACGGTGACCGAAGAAATTCTGGCCAAGATACGGAAGAAATTTCCTCCCCCTAGTCCTCGGGTGACCGTGGAGATGGGATATGAATCCTGCGATTCCTATGTCCTTGAAAATTGCCTGAATAAGACGCTGAATCTGGGACAATTATGCCATGCGGTTGAGCTGGTGCATAAATACGATATGGAGGCCAGTTTTAATGTATTTCTCGGCGCCCCCTTTCTGAGCGCGCCGCAGCAGCTTGAAACGGCGGTGCAATCCGTGGAGTGGGCCTTTGAAAAGGGAGCGGATTCGGTGGTGGTTTTCCCCTGCAACATCAAACCTTTCACGCTGCTTTATCGTCTGTACGAAAGAGGGATCTACCGTCCGGTGTCCCAGTGGATGCTGGTGGAGCTTTTATCCCGCATTCCGGAGGAATTTTTGGGCCGTGTAACCCTCTCCTGGTATGGAGACCGCGGCAATTTTTATGAGAATGACAGTTTTCCTCTGATTCCGCCTCAGGACTGTGAGCGGTGCCATGACAGGATATTTACATTCTATCGGGAGTTTATGGGGGAGAGGGAGGCTTCCGGGAGAAAGCGCCTGGTGGAGCGGTTTGTGCAGGAGAAGATGGACTGCGGCTGCCGGGGGGATTTTCTGGAAGAACTGAAGAACCGTAAGAAACGGCTTTCTCCGGAGGAAATTGAGGAGCTGCTGCAAAGGATAAAGTGACCGGAAGGGTATGGGGAATGAAGGGGAAAAGAAAAACGGAGTGGGGGGATTTGCTGCTTCAGAGCTTGAAAGTGAGAGAGCTGAGGGCTCTTGATATATTTTGTTTTGTGGCTGCCATATTTTTTGTACTGTACATTTATATAGGGGGCTTCCGCATGGATCAATACGCCGTCACCATTTTCGGCACCACGGCGGGAATTGTGGGTACCCTGTTTGGACTGACGGCGGCTTCCTATGCCTTTATCTGGGGAGATTTGAGGTCTGACGGCCAGAAAAACCGCCATCTGGGAAAGGTGCTGGAGCAATACAGTGAAAAGCTTTGGCTGCTTTTTCGGCGCTCTTTACTGTTATCCGTGGCGGTCATTATTACCAGTCTGGGCGGTTTGGCGTTTGCGCAGCATATAACGGAGCCAAGCTTGTTTAAGGCAGAACAGGATTTCGTTAGGAGCGTGTCAGACCCCTTTGAAAAGAGACCGCGTTTGTCTGAGGGCGCGCCGCTGGAAAAACACGGAAGAATAGATTATACTGCCCGATATTTCAATGAGAAGCCTATAGTTATCTCCTTATGGGCTCTGTTCAATCTGATGTTGTCCCTCTGCGCGGTATATACCATGGCAGATATGAACAGGGCCGTATTTCAGAGAAACAAGCAGTATGCCGCAATCGCTGAGTCTGTTTTAGACGACATAAATGAAAAATACAATATGGAGCTGGAGGACGGCAAGACGCCCCGTCTCAACAGTATAGAATATGAAAAGATTCATAACCTGGAAATTTTGGTGGAGAGAATCCTCAAAAACCATGAGAGCATCGGAGAGGCCTTCTCGGAGTATCAGAGGAGGAGAGAACTGCTGACGGCGGTTATGACAAACAGCCTAAAGTCCTTCTACGGTGTGGCGGGCAAGGAGAGGGAGGGGGAGCCAGGGGACCGGGATCAAAAAGGCCAGGACCAAGAGAATCAGGATCACAAGGGATGGAGCTGTCTGGAAGATAAGAAGCGCATCGACCATCGTAAGCAATGCCGCGAGAATGCGAAGCGGGAGTATGAAAGGCTGACAGGGGGAGACAGTCTGCTTTCCCGGAAGCAGGAACAAGAACAGAAACAAAAACAAGAGAAATTACCGCCTTTAAACTGCGGTTTCATCGCCGTGTATGAGGATATGCTTGCCTTTCGGGATAACAGTCTGGTGTGGGAAGAGATGCACGGCGCGGCGGAAGCGGGGAAAGAGGGGATCAAGGATCTGCTCATACTTCGCACACTGATATATGCTAAAGAATTATAAAAATCAATTGCTCCACAAATAAAAATGGTATAGGCACTCTGTTTTTGCTATAATGAAATTACCCTCTAATATCATCAGCAAAAGG
>CATLGW010000007.1 GCA_949948715.1 uncultured Lachnospiraceae bacterium
AAGGCTTAAATCCTTTTCCCTTTCCAGCCTGCCTGACAGCAGGTCTTGTTGTCGTACTCTTTTTTCCTATGAAAATTTCTTTTGATTTTTCCAATTATCTACTTGACTTTTAATAGTTGGTCTTTCCTCTTTTTCAGGACAACACTATACCATCTCTGCCGGAAAAAGCTATCCGGAATAGTTCACAAACATCCTGGCTCGCTTTGTCTGATTCAGGCAATAAAAAACGGCTTCAGAGCTATGCCCTTCCACCGTCTATTCGCTGTATCTGATTATTTCAATAAAAAATTCCCTTTTTGATAGAACACTCTTTCCTGTCTGACTCACTGCGGCCTGTCACGCGGCACAAGTTCGAATTGTTTCCGGTTAACATTTCCCTGCCTACTTTTTCCTTGCATTTGCCTTTTTCTGATTTTCACCAAATATTTTGGGGCAACAAAAAACCCGCAAACGCTGATGTTTACGGGCTTTTGTAGCTATTGCTGCCGCTCCCCGAGTAGGGCTCGAACCTACAACAACTCGGTTAACAGCCGAGTGCTCTACCATTGAGCTATCGAGGATTAGTGAATTTCTTATCGAAATTCTGTTAAGTTTTTCTTTCCCCTGATTCGCTCCTTTCCGGTTGCATATCATACAATGCTCTACCATTGAGCTATCGAGGAATATATTTTACGATATCTATTATATCAGATACCGAAAGAAATATTCCTCCCCGCAAAACTTTTTTCCTTCACGGCCTGATTTTCCCGCTTAAAATCCATGTGCTTTATCGGCGGAAAAAATTTTATAAGATTTTAATAATTTCCCACTAGCCAAATCGCTCAACATAGTGTATACTATAGTCAATGCAGATGTAGTATATCGGTAGTACATCAGCTTCCCAAGCTGAGGAGGCGGGTTCGACTCCCGTCATCTGCTTTTTGAATTCCTTCGTTATTACGGCTTTTCTCGGTTGTGGAATTGAAATAGCAGTTGAAAGGTAATCAGACATATGTTTGATTATTTTTTTATATAAAAATATCAAACATACTTGACCAAAAACCGAATGCAGATTAAACTTAATTTAAGCGCTGCTACTATTACACTAATGAGGAATGAAACATGAAATGCCCAAATTGTTACGCCGAAGCATCCGGTAAATTCTGCGAATACTGCGGCAGCGAGATGCCGCGGGAAAAAAGCGTTACCAATGTCAACAACAGCAGCAAAACAATTATAAACAATTACTATACCGGATCGGCTTCTTCTTTAAGACAGACACAGGAAATCAACAGGCGGTTCATTCACAGACCGCCCTTCCACAGTCAGCCCCCCGGACCGTCCGCCGAAATGAGCAGAAAAAAATTCGACAGTGTCAGAACCACCATACTTCTGCTTGTTTTCTTTTACCCTTTGGGCCTGATAGTGATGTGGACCCGAAAACATTTTTCAAAGAACACAAGAATTGTGATAACCCTTTTCTTTGTCCTGCTGACAATTGTATCCCTTGCCTCCAGGTCCATAAACAGCGCCGGGACGGCAGAGCCCATTCCGGACTCAGATACGACGTTGGAATCCATAGTCCCTGATACCGAAACCGATACTGAGACCAATACCAATACCAAATCCCAGGAGATGATAAAAGGTTTCGTGTACGGTTTTGGAAGTTTTATACAATTTGAGGAGAGTGAACCATAATGTATTGTCAAAATTGCGGAACAAAAATAGACTCACGGTTCTGTCCCAACTGCGGATTTGATTCCCAGAGCACCGAGACAAACGTGAACGACACAAGTGAAACTGTGGTAAATAACTATTACACGATTACCGAAAGCGACCAGAACAATCTACCGAGAAGAATGTGCCCCAAATGCCGCAGCGAAAGAATCTCTTACCAGACAGTGACGGAGCAAAAGGGCACCTGCTGTCTTACGATTTTATTTTACATTTTTCTTGCCATGACAATTGTGGGCCTGTTTATATTAATTCCCATACTGGCAGGAAAAAAGGACAGAACAGTAACTTATGCGGTGTGTCAGACCTGCGGCAACAGATGGAGAATATAAGGTTTTGGCCTGCGCGCCCCCGAATGCCGTTATGGAATGAGGTTTCCGCGCTGCGATCATAGAAAGAAGGTATACATATGACAACAAACGAAAAAGCCCTGGCTCTGCATGAACAATGGAACGGCAAGCTGGAGACCGTCTCCAAATCTCCCGTAAGGAGCAGAGAGGATCTGTCTTACGCCTACACCCCCGGCGTGGCCGAGCCCTGCAAGGTCATCGCCCAGGACAGGGAACAGGCATACAAATACACCATGAAGGCCAACACAGTGGCCGTGGTTTCCGACGGAAGCGCTGTGCTGGGCCTGGGAAATATCGGTCCCTACGCAGCCATGCCCGTCATGGAGGGAAAGGCCGTGCTGTTCAAGGAATTCGGGGGTGTGAACGCCGTTCCCATCTGCCTGGACACCCAGGACACGGAGGAAATTATCAAGGCGGTAACCTATCTGGCTCCCGGTTTTGGCGGCATCAATTTGGAGGATATCAGCGCTCCCCGCTGCTTTGAGATCGAGGAACGGCTGAAGGCCGCTCTGGATATCCCTGTCTTCCACGACGATCAGCACGGCACCGCCATCGTGGTTTTGGCGGGCATTATCAACGGCCTGAAGGTGGTAAATAAGAAAAAAGAGGACTGCCGCGTAGTGGTAAACGGCGCGGGCAGCGCAGGGATAGCCATCACCAGGCTCTTACTCACCTACGGCTTCCCCCACATTATCCTGTGCGACAAGTCGGGCATCCTCTCCAAGGATACCCCGGATTTAAACTGGATGCAGAAAAGGATGACGGAGGTCACCAACTTGGAGGGCCGGACCGGTTCCCTGGCCGACGCCCTTGCCGGTGCGGATATCTTCGTCGGCGTCTCCGCCCCGGGCATCGTGACCCCCGAAATGGTGGCCTCCATGAACCGTGACTCCATCCTCTTTGCCATGGCAAATCCCGTGCCCGAGATCATGCCGGACCAGGCCAAGGCGGCCGGAGCCCGGGTGGTGGGGACGGGCCGCAGCGACTTCCCTAATCAGGTCAACAATGTGGTGGCCTTCCCCGGTATCTTTAAGGGGGCGCTGGAGGGCCGTGCCACCCAGATCACGGAGGAGATGAAGCTGGCCGCCGCCGAGGCCATCGCCGGCCTGGTGCCTTCGGAGGAATTAAACGAGGACAATATCATGCCTGAGGCCTTTAACCCCCAGGTTGCCGAACTGGTGGCCCAGGCAGTGAAGGACCATATTGTCCATCCCTGACGGAAAAGAGCGTGATAAAGTGTTACAGGACACCCTGACCCTATACAAGCTGATTGTTCTCTACATGGTAAACCGGGTGGATTTCCCTCTCACCGCCGCACAGATCAGCGATTTTGTACTTGAGAGGGAGTACACCAATTTTCTGACCCTGCAGCAGGCCATCGGCGAGCTGACAGAGGCGGGAATGCTGAAATCCAGGACGATTCGAAACCGCACTCAGTTGACCGTGACAGAGGAGGGGCGGGACACCCTTCACTATTTCAAAAACAGAATCAGCGAGGCCATCAGGCAGGATATCGATTCCTACCTGACGGCCAATGATTTTGCCCTGCGAAGCGAAATGGCCATTCAGGGCGAATATTACAAGTCCACCTCCGGGGAATACGAGGCCCATCTGTCAGCCGTGGAACGGGACATCCGGCTGGTGGACCTGACACTGTCCGTCCCCACGGAGGAACTGGCCGCCGCCATCTGCGACAACTGGCAGAAGAAAAACATGGAAATTTACCAATATCTCACCAAAGAATTATTCTGAATCCTGCGCCTCCCTGCGGAGGCGTTTCATATGCTCCGCGATCTTCACCTCGTAGCCGTTTCCGGAAGGACGATAAAATTCCCTGCCGCTTAACTCGTAAGGCAGATACTGCTGTCTGACATAATGATTGGGGTAATCGTGAGCATACTTGTACCCCGTGCCCCGGCCCAGCTTGCCCGCGCCCTTATAGTGAGCGTCCTGCAGATGAGCCGGAATGGGCAGATTCCCGGTCTTTCCCACCTCCTCCATGGCCTCCCCTATAGCGTTTACGGCGGCGTTGCTCTTGGGCGCGGCGGCCACATAGGCTGCCGCCTGGGACAGGATGATCTGGGCCTCGGGCATACCGATGCGCTCCACCGCCAGGGAGGCGCTGACGGCCACCACCAAGGCGTTAGGATCCGCGTTCCCCACATCCTCCGCCGCGCAGATCATAATGCGCCTGGCAACGAAGGCCACCTGCTCCCCTGCGTACAGCATCCGGGCCAGATAATAGACCGCCGCGTCCGGGTCGGATCCCCTCATGCTCTTGATAAAGGCGGAGATAGTGTCATAGTGGTTATCCCCGTTCTTGTCATAGCGCAGAACCCGCCTTTGAATACACTCCTGGGCCACATCCAGAGTGATGTGAATCAGGCCGTCCTGCGCCCTCTCTGTCGTCATCACTCCCAGCTCCAGGGCGTTCAGCGCATGCCTGGCGTCCCCGCCGGAGACGTCCGCCAGAAAAGCCAGCGCATCCTCCTCAATCACGGCATGATAAGCCCCCATCCCCCGCTCCCCATCGGAAGCCGCAGTCCGCAGAAGCTCCTCTATATCCTCCCTGGAAAGAGGCTCCAGCTCAAAGATCAGGGAGCGGGAAATTAACGCCCCGTTCACCTCAAAATACGGATTCTCTGTGGTGGCCCCGATCAGAATCACCGTGCCGTCCTCTACGAAGGGAAGCAGATAGTCCTGCTGCCCTTTGTTGAACCGGTGGATCTCGTCGATAAAGAGAATGGTGCGCTTCCCGTACATTCCCCGAAGCTCCCCCGCCTTCTCCACCACCGCCTCCATGTCCTTCTTTCCCGCCACGGTGGCGTTGATCTGGGTAAATTCCGCGCTGGTAGTTCCTGCAATCACCTTGGCAAGAGTGGTCTTCCCCGTCCCCGGAGGCCCGTAGAAGATAACGGAGCTGAGCTTATCCGCCTGGATGGCGCGGTAGAGCAGCTTGTCCTTCCCGATAATGTGCCGCTGGCCCACCACCTCATCCAGGGTGCGGGGACGCATTCTTGCCGCCAGAGGCGACTCCTTCTCCTTGTTCACATCCTTCATATACTCAAATAAATCCATATTTCCTCTCAATCCTCCCCACAGGGCAGCACACACCTTGCCTGCCCCAGTAACGGCGCCCTTTTGCTTCCGCCGTCTCCAAAAATCGGTTACAAAACAATCCAGTCATAGAAAAATCTCCGCAGAAGATTCAGCCGTCCCCTCCACTCCTGCAAGACTCTCAGATAAAAGCCGTACACCCACTCCCGTTTCTCCTCCCCCCAGGACTTCTCCTGACCGTAGGCCGCCTCCTCCACAATGGACATAAGCTTCTGCGCCTCCTCCCCGGAGAGGGCCGGAAACTCCTCGGAAAGCCGCTGGACAAAATCCTCCTCCGTTCCCCGGTATCCCTTAAGGCCCTTTGTCCTGTTCACAATTTTTAACAGGCGGTAAAAAATCCTACGAATCTCCATATTCTTCAGCCGCTCCAGATACATCATGCGCCTGCAGTAAAGTGCGGCGGCCAGGCCAAGGACCGATACCGCCCCCCAAAGCGCCCGAGGAAAAGCCTTCCCTCTGTCCTTCCGGTTCCCGTTCAGATCTCTCTCCGGTTCCTCCTCGTCCTCCCCGTCCTCATCCTTCTCTTCCTGATCCGCCTCGTCTTCCTCCTCATCCTCCAGCACATCTTCCTCTGCCCGGACTTCTCCAGAGCCCTCCGATCCTTCTCCCTCTCCCGTTCCAACTCCTTCCCCCGGGCCGTCCTCCCCCTGTACATACTGTGACAGCAGCCAGTCCGGCACAGGCAGTATCTCCGCTCCGGCAGCCGCCGGCGTCATCTCCACCGGAGTCCAGCCCAGCTCCTCGCTGTAGATCTCCACCCAGGCATGCTTCCTGTAATCCGTCAGGGCCGCCCCGAAGCTTCCGTCCTCCTGCTCCTCAAAATCTGCCGGATACGCCACATATCCCGTCACATACCTGGCAGGAATGCCGTACATACGATACATCAGGGTGGCGGCGGAGGCATAGTGCAGACAATAGCCGCGTTTGCTCTCAAACAGGAAATACTCCACCACATCCTGATTGACAGGGGTGATGCCCGGCGTCCTGGTATAATCCGTGTCGGCCTGCAGGGTTTCCCGTATAAACTCCGTAGCCTCCTCGGGGGAATCGCAGGGATGCGCCTCGCAGAGAGCCGCCAGCCGCGGGAGTCTCCCCTCATCCACCCCCAGATAATTCTCCTCCACATAATCCCCATATTTCCGAAGCATCAGGATAGCCGTCTGGCCATAATACCCCCTGTTGCTATTCATCCTTTCCGGATCCATCTCCGAAGCCTCATAGTAGAGATAGGCTTCCACCTCCCCCCACTCCGCCTCCCTGTAATATTCCAGGAGGGAGGAAGCATGAAAAGAGTAGTACGGCACATACCGTCTGCCCGACCGGCCTGCCTGATGCAGATACAGCTTCCGGCTGCCCTCCCGGCGGTACGGACGGCCGTTCAGCATGGCAGCCCAATCGTCTATACTCCCATAGTTCAGGATAAACCTCAGATTTCCCTGCAGCTCCTGAAGCCTCCTCATTTTGCCGTTGTAAAGCAACTCCTCCATTTCCCGATAAAAGTCGCTCTCGTCCGCCGGCGTCCACCGGCTGCCAATGTAATCCCGGCCCTCAAATCCCCTCAGATAGACGGCTTCTCCCGGCGCATTTTCCACCGCCAGATCAAGCTGCACGTCCCCGGAACGGTAATTGTTGCCTCTCCCCACATTTCCGTTCTCAAACATCCCGTCTTCCGACATCCCGTTCCAAGAACGGTAAAGCCGATCCACATAGCGGTCCACCACAAAGACTCTCTCCGACAATCCTTCCCCTCTGCCATATCCCAGCCATCCCCCCACCCCCAGAGAGAGAAGCAGCACTCCTGCCGCGATCCCTGCCGCCCTGGGCTTTCCTACCCCGTGAAGGATGACATAGGAGATAAACAAAAGGCACACCATTGGCCACTGAAGCTCCACATAGAACGCAGGGCACAGAATCACCAATATCCCAAGGACAAGATAGGGCAGCGCGCAGGCCCTGGTAAAGACCAGCTCCCAAACTGCAAGGCACAGCAGAAGACTCCAGAAATTCTCCCTCTCCCCCACATATACAAAACGCAGAAACTCCCTCACCGTCCAAAAGGAACCTGCCACCCCGCAGAGGAAAGGAAGCAGACGTTCTCCGAACCTCTTCATGGAATCACCACCCTCTGCTCCGCCAGCTCCCGCTCATACCCGTCCTCCGAAAACCGTTTCAGCAGAAGCGTCTCCGCTCCCCCGTAGGACAGGCGCAAATCCGAATCAAGCTGCAGGAGTCCGTCTCCCGCCTGAGCCCCTATCTCCTCGCGATAACTTTTCTCATCCAGCTCCTCCCACGGAATCCATTCCTCCTCATACAGCTCCGCCAAAAGCTCCCTGTACTGCTCCTCCTCTGTGAACAGCCTGCGGATAAAAGCCTTCTCCCGCAGCCGAAACCAGTACAGAAACACGCCGTCATACCTGGCCAGGAGTCCCAATAACAATGCCAGCAGGATCTCATAAAAGGCGTCCCGTCTCTGGGCGTCAAGGGGTTTCCTCAGAACCAGATCCAAGAACAGCCCCACCCGGCACTCGTTGGCCCTGCTGTATTCCTTCACCCACATCTCCTCACTCCGGGCGCTGAGCTTCCAGTGAACATTTTTGATGGAATCCCCCTCCTTATACTCCCGGTACTGATGCACCTCCTGCACCTCTGTCCCCGCCAGGGGCAGAGGCGTCTGATCCGTCCCAAAGGACTCCCGAAACTCTCCCCTTGCGGATTCTACCTGAAGAACCTGTCTGGGCGGAAACACGGGAATGCGCCGGGAAGGATTTCCCTCCCTCCATTTTACCCTCCTTGTAAACAGCCGAAGATAATCCCACACCCGAAGCTGCTTAACCGTAACCGTGACATACCCGCAGTGCCCGGCGGAAACCTCAAAATCAGCCCGCTCCTGCCCTCTGCCCTCTACCTTCCCCGATATTTTGGTCCTCCCCGTCTGCCCGTCCTGCGTCCATACAAGCTGTGCCGCCCAAAACCACACCGGCAGTCTGCCCGGGTTTTCCACCTTGAGATAACAGGACATAGCCTCCTTTCGTTCCATCCCCTCTCCGGCGGGAATAATCCCGGCCCGCAGTCTGCGCCGCAGCAGGCCCACCGACACTAAACCGATGAAAAAGAACAGAAATTCCGCCACTGCCGCCATCATTCCGGCGGGGGCGCGGTATATGCCCGCCACATAGAGCGTGGCGGCCGCTATGATAAATAAGAGCGCTCCCTTCATGTCAATACTCCCGCCTTTCCTTCCCCGCCCCAACGGTCTCCTATTTCCTTCCCGGCTCCGGCTTTTTGACCTGCTCCAGAATGTCCCGGATCACCTGCTCCTTTTTCACCCCCTCCATGCGGGCCGCCACGTTCAAAAGTATCCTGTGCTCTGCCACATAGGGAAACTGTCCCGCCACGTCCCTGGGCGACACATAGGAATTGCCCGAGAGCCATGCCGCCGCTTTTGCCATCTTCACCAGCGCGATAGTGCCCCTGGGGCTCACCCCCTGCTCTATGTAATCATTCTGCCTGCTGGCGGTTACCAATTCGACAATATAGCGGTAAATCTCATCCCGAACATGAACCTGCTCCGCCTCCTCCTGCATCTCTATAAATCTGAGCCTGTCCGTCACAGGCGCGATCTGTTCCGCCAGCTTGGGACTTCCTCCCTCCCTGGCCATCCTTACCTCATGCTCAAAATCCGGATATCCCATAGACATGGAAATCATAAAACGGTCAAGCTGAGCGGGAGGCAGGGGCTGGGTGCCCACGGAGCCCATGGGGTTCTGAGTGGCGACCACCAAAAAAGGCGGCTCCAGCACCCGGGTCACTCCCTCCACTGTCACCTGCCTCTCCTGCATCACCTCCAGGAGCGCCGACTGTGTCTTGGGAGTGGTCCGGTTGATCTCGTCCGCCAACAGCAGATTGCAGAACACAGCCCCTTTTCGATACTCAAATTCACCCGTATCCTTGCGGTAGACGGAAAATCCCGTCAAATCAGAGGGCATAACATCCGGCGTAAACTGCACCCGCTTCCACCCCAGCCCCATACTTCCCGCAAACAGGAGCGCCAGCGTTGTCTTTCCCACCCCGGGAATGTCCTCCAGCAAAATATTTCCTCCCGCCAGAAAAGCGGTCAGAGCCTCTCTGACCACATCCTCCTTGCCCAAAATATATCGGTTCACCTGTTCCATAACGGCCAACGCGTCGTCCCTGTAACCAGCCATATGTACCCTCCTGAGCATGTAATTCCACCCCAATTATGTTTATTATAAAGCATTTATACGGGCATTGCAAATTCAAAAAAAATCGAATCCCGATTCTTTGCCCCTTATTTTTAACCCTGCCCAGGTTTTATGTTTTCCGCCCTCTCCAATACAAACCGCAAAAAAATACCGGAAAAGCATTCTGCCCTTCCGGTCTGTGAATTAATGGAACTTTCATGGTAAGCGTTTTCTCACGGCTGTTCTCTGGCTATGGCATAATCCCCGGCCACATTCCCGGCTGCGTCATAAAAGACAACCTGGGTAGTTTCCGAACTCAACACCAGCGCAAAGGGCTTGGCCGCGTCCAGATCCTTGGCCTCCACGCCGCTCTCGTCATGAACCTCCACCCGGGCCGCCTGCTGTGTGTTCAGAGAGATAAACGCCAGTTCGGAACAGTCGTCAAAGGCATACTCTACAATCCCCGTACCCACCATACTGGAATCGCCGCCGAATCTATGGTGAAACCGCTCCGATGCCTCCGAGGGCGTGGCGTAAATGGATATGCAGTAATCGCTCTTGTCATTGTTGTAGAAAATCAGCGCCGCCATGGAATCTCCTACGTCCTGGGCCACCGACCAGCTCTCGGGAATCTCCTGCTTGGAACGGGCATCCTGCTCGATCTCCGCGCCCTTGACCCCAAGATCGCTCTGCTTCCACACAAAGGCAATAGCCGCCAGAGCAACGATGCACAGTGCAGCCAGCCATATGATACTTCTCTTCATTTGACAGATCCTCCAAAATCTTTTTGTCGAATAATACCCTATCTAGTATAGCCTTTTTATCCATATAAATCCAGTCTGTTAATTTTTCGTATACATATATTCTATATACAGAATATATCATTCACTTTTTCAAGACTTGACCCAGGCGATTCCGTCGCTCCCCTTTCCCTGAAGCCTCATAACGCACAGCGTGTCCGGCTCCAGGGTATATACAAAATCCCTGCTCTGGGAGGAAAACTCCTCCTCCACCGGGCAAACCCTGTCGGGCTGCTCCAGTGTGTTTTGCTCCTCCCTTGCATATCCCCCCATCCGCCACAGGACGCCCCGCCACCCCCGGGCCGGACTCTGGGGAAAGGAAAACGAAAGCTGTCGGGAGACGGACTGCAGATTCACCATCTTCAATATGATATCTCCGCTGGCCCGCTCCCTGCTGACGGTGACATAGGCCGGCTCCGCCGTATAGGGGCTGACGACCAGGTCATGGTCCAGCTTGCCGTCTATAAAGGTGGTAACTCTCCTGCCCTTCACCCACAGCAGCAGATCATACACCTTGCCCTGCTTCACGCTCTCCGCATTCTGGGCCAGACAGGAATTCCTGCCGTCTATATCCTGGCCGATGATGGAGTCGCTGTTGGCCCAGCCCCCCAGAGTCCAGGAAAGCTGATTTCCTGCGCTCTTTCTGCCGAATATGATCTTGAAGCCCTTAAATCCTGCGGTCTCCCTGGCCTGTACCCGGACGCAGTAGGAGTCCTCCTGCACTTTCCCCAGGCTGATCTCAGGGCAGTCGTCGCCGTCCACATTGTAGACTCCGCCAAGCTGTCGGCTCCCCAGCTCCTTTCCGGTGATCAGTATGTCGTGGTAGGACGCCTCCGCCCCGGCATACTGCAGGACAAGCTCCCCCGAAAGACTCTCCTCCTCCGTAAAGGCCTCCTCCCCCTCCCAATCCGTCAGAGTCTCCAAAAGCACGTCGCCCTGATTTCGCATAAACAGCTTCTGCACATGATAGCTGGGCGTAGGCGCGGCCCGACGGCTGTCAAACCAGATCAGATCCGGCTTCCAGTTCACATAGTCCGCATTGCAGAAAAGGGGGGCGTAGCAGGCAAGACGCACCTTGTCCCCGTTGTTCTGCAGCCCGATCATATAGGATGCCTCCGCCAGCGCATTATACCAGGTATTGTCCTGGGAAGCGTACTCCCCCAAAAATACCCCCGGACCTGCGGCGTCAAAGGAATCATAGCGGTGATGATGCGTGATAAACCACTCCGGCGCCTGATAATAATGCTCGTCCACCAAATCCGCGTGATCTCTTCGGGCAGCCTCCCACCCTCTCCGGTACTCACGCCCCTCGGCGAAGGGACCGCTGGTGCCGATCACCCTGATTTGAGGATCCGCCTTCCGTATGGCCCGCTCAAAATAGGGAAATCTCTCAAAAAAGCCCTCTCCGATCTCCTCGTTGCCGATTCCTATATATTCCAGGGAAAAAGGCTCCGGATGTCCCATCCCGGCCCGGATGCCGCCCCAGGGCGTGTCCGGGGATCCCTTTGCAAACTCGATCAGGTCCAGCGCATCCTGCACAAACTCCGCAAGCTCCCCGGTGGGTTCTCCGTCCACCTCCCGGATGGAAGCCTCCCTGAAATGATGGGGGTCATATCCCCCGGACAGAACCGGAAGGGGTTTGGCCCCGATATCTTCACAGAATTGAAAATATTCAAAAAAGCCCAATCCCAGGGTCTGGTTGTATCCCCAGTTATTGCGCCTGGGAGGCCGCTCCTCCACCGGGCCCAGAGTATTCTTCCACCGATATTGACTGTCACGGTCATTCGCCTTCAGAGAGCCGTCATGGACCAGGCAACCTCCGGGGAAACGCATGAACTTCGGCCTCATCTCCTCCAAAAGCTCCGCCAGATCTCTGCGCATACCGTTCCTCCTGCCCCGGTAGGTGTCCCGGGGAAACAGGGATACAAAATCCAGGAAAACGCCCCCTGCCTCCGAAAGCGTCAGAAGCAGCCTGCCCGACAGAGAGGAAGCCTCCGGCTTGAAAACCGCCTCCAGCCTCCGCCATTCCTCCGACAGCGCAAAGCTTTCTAAGCTTAATACCCCTCCCGACACATCCTCCAGGGAGACATACAGCGTATCCGCGCCGCCCGGACCCTTTCTCGCATAGCAGGAAAAGTCATACTCCTTCCCGCCCTCCAGATACAGGCCCCCGTTAAATCCCCTGTTGCAGACTCCCAGGCCCGCCCCCGACGAGGATGCGACCTCCAGGCTCAGATAATGGGGATTCCTTCCGTTTACGGGTTCCTCCTCCTCTACGGACAGCTTGACCTCGTCCTCGTCTCCCACCCGCTCCCAGGCCGTCAGATGATCATATGCGGCGTTGTCCGTGTGGTCAAATTCAAAGGCACGGTTTCGGATCATTTCCCCATAGAGCCCTCCGTCCGCCGCATGATTGATGTCCTCAAAAAAAATGCCGAATAAATCCCCCAGCTCTGCCTTTTCCCGATCCTGAAACACAGTCACCTTCATAGTCCGTTCTCCTTTGTCAAAGCTACCCCTGCCCGGAAGTCTTTGCATATAGTATCACTATATCAGAAAAAGAACCGACTTTCAACTGTTTTATCAGGAAAATACCCACAGACATTTGATTTGGGACTCCAGTCTGTCAAAGCTCCAGTGCTGTCTGCTCCTGGCCACGCAGTTGGGATCATTGACCATAAATCCTTCCTTATCATATCCGTAAATCACAATAAAATGCCCGTTTACGGTAAAATCTCCCGAACCCATGGAGGCGATCAGGATGCTGCCCTGATCCAGCGCAGTCTCCATAGCCATCTCGTCTATCGTAAGCTTCCCTGCGCTTATGCCGTGGAGCGGCGGAACATCCTCCAACAGGGCCCAGGCTGTGCCCGTGCCGTACATATAATAGCCGTTTTCCATGCTGTAATCGGCAATTTCATCGGGCGTCAGACTCTCATCCCCCGTCAGGTAATACAACGCCATGGACAGACAGGTGGGACCGCAGCCCGCCAGGCCCACATTGCTTCCGTCCCCATAGTCCACATAGCCCCATCTGGGGTCCCACTGCAGAAAGAGGGGATAGTCCTGCTCCTTCTCCTGCTCCGTCAGTCCTCCCTGGGGCTTGTTCTCCGCCGACAGATATCCGCTCACAAAGGACGCCATCTCCGGATTGTTGGCCAGAGCCTCCAGCATCTTGTCCGGGTAGGACTGTCTGTTCTGATATATCTCCCGGATCAGGGAATTGTCCTCCCCCAGCTCCTTCAGGCAGTCCACAATCTCCTGTTTTTTGCGGACCCTGGGGGCCTCCACCTTATCCAATCCGCACAGACTCACAAAGTCAATCTCAGGGGCATCCCCTTCGGCTGCCAGGGGCTCGCTGTAATCCCGGACCGTCACCGCCTCCTCCAGCAGAGCGGCCCTGACTCTTCCCAGCTCCCGGTCCATCTCGTCCAGTCTTCCCTCCACCTGCAAGAGCAGCAGCGCGTTCACTAAAAGCGCCCCCCCGAAAAGTATCTGGAGAATCGGCTTCCCTTTCTTCTTTCCCCGCTTTCTCTGTTCGTACTTTTTGTTGTACCTTTGCTCATATCTCTGATCATATTTCCCGCGATTGTCCATGCCCTGTCTTCTCCTTCGTACCCGTATCCTCTGCGGCCCTCGCTCACATATTCTCATACTAAACCGAGCTTGTCGCCAAATTTTATCCCCTTTGTATCAAACATGTAAAATATAAAGAGGCCGTCCCCCGGCGAGCAAAGCTGCAAAAGCCGCTCCCTTGGGGACATGCCTCTATCTTACCATAAAAATATTAAAACTGTTTTTGCAAAACCTTAATATTTGTTTATTTTTTGTCCAGAACCAGGTGCTGGGGCAGACCGTTTACCATGAAGGGCTGGTAATCTCCCTGAATCAGAGGCTCGATATAGTTGATAAACTCCTCCGAAACATAATTTCCCTCCTTGTTGATCCAGGAGCGGGGAACCAGCTTCTCGTTGTTGGCGATCCGATGCACGTCGTAGATACCGGCCGCGCTCATATAAGGATCGTCGGATTTGCGGTCGATGACCACCATCTTGCCGGTGTCGCCTTCGTCCGCCGCCTTCACCGCGGCGCCGCCCACCATAAAGGCCTCGTCCACATCCACACGGGAAGCCATGTGGGACGCGCTTCTTTGCAGCGTGGAGAACTCAATGCTGCGGGCCTTGCAGCCGATCTCCGCCCCCAGGTAGCCCGCCAGATAAGCCGCAGTGCCCTGGAGCTGCTTGTGGCCAAAGGCATCCACATAATCCGCTCCCCCGGACAGCTCGCAGACATATCTTCCGTCGGCCAGCTTGATGCCCTCTGACACGGCGATAGTTACGGTCTTTTTGGTCTGCAAAAGCTCCTTGGTCTTTTTTAAGAATTTCTCAATGTCAAAAGCCACCTCCGGCAGATAGATCAGATCGGGCCCCTCGCACTCCTCCGTCCTGGCCAGGGCGGTGGCTCCTGTGAGCCAGCCCGCATTGCGGCCCATGACCTCGATGACAGTGATCATCTCCTTGTTGTAGGTCAGACCCAGGGCATCCCTGATCACCTCCTTGGTGGAGGCTGCGATATACTTGGCCGCGCTGCCGAATCCGGGCGTATGGTCTGTCAGAGCCAGATCGTTGTCGATGGTCTTGGGCACTCCCAGGAATTTCTGCTCATGGCCCTTCACAATGGCATAATCGGAGAGCTTCTTGATAGTGTCCATGGAATCGTTTCCGCCGATATAGATGAACGCCTCGATTTCCAGCTTGTCCAAAATCTGAAAAATCTTCTCATAAATCTCAGGATTCTCGTGGATCTCGGGAAGCTTAAAGCGGCAGGAACCCAAAAATGCCGAGGGTGTCCGCTTCAAAAGCTCGATATCCATGTCCGAGTGTATCTGAGTGGACAGATCCACATACTGCTCGTCCAGGAAACCCTGTATTCCGTGCAGCATACCGTAGACCCTGTGAAACCCTCTTTCCCTGGCGGTCTTGTAAACCCCGGCCAGGCTGGAATTGATCACGGAAGTGGGTCCCCCTGACTGCCCCACAATGATATTGCGTTTCTTCTCCATCTTAAATTCCTCCTATACGGTTCTGAATACTTTTATTCAAATTATATCAAAAATCAGAGAAAATGCAAGGAGCAGTAACCCGGTTAGCTGCACTCCTCAGCTCCTTCCGTACCAGGCCCTCTTATCCTCGTACATCAGATCGTCCGCCTCCGTGATAAGTCTGTCGATGTCCGCCCTGCTGTCGGGCCTCCAGACGCATCCGATGGCCATATTGGCGTTCTCCCTGCCCATGGCGGCCTTCAGCGCCTCAATCCTCTCCCCAAGCTCCTTTTCACCGATTCCTGCGCACAGCGCCAGAAACTCGTCCCCGCCCACGCGAAACAGGGCGTGATCCCCGAATTGGCTTTTCAGACATTCGCTGGCCCGTATCAGAAGCTTATCGCCCTCCCGGTGGCCCATGGTATCGTTGGCCTTCTTTAGCCCCATGACGTCACAGAACAGGATACCCACGCTTCTTTCAGGCTGCAGCGAGGAAATATATTCATTCATGGCGTGCCGGTTGCCGATTCCTGTCAACTGATCCTGAAAACACAGCGCCTCCAGCTTTTTGACATGATTTCTCCTGTGAAGAAGCGAAACCATAAAATGTCCCAATATTTGAAATAAAGCCGTGATATTCCCCAAAAATCGTTCCGGAGGATTATCCACGCCGTAAAAACCTATGATCTTCCCCTCGCTGGTCAGGGGGCTCACCACCACGGAGCGGATGTTCTGGGGCTTCAGGTACCCGTACATCACCGGTTCCTCCTCCCGCAGACTCTCCAAATCCTTTATGATGACATTTTCTCCCTTTCGAAAGCAGCGATACCAGGGCTCCACCACCTCCAGAGGCACATTCTGCAAACTCTCCCTCTGGGGAGCCACGTCGTTTGCGCACCACTCGTAGGTGTTGTTAAGAGTTTCATCATCCGTCTCCTCAAAAATATAGATCCGCTCGCTCTTCAGCGCCTGCCCCAGATATTCCAGCAGAATCGCGATGGATTCCTCCGGCGCATAGGCGGACATGGAAACCCGCAGTCCCTCGTTGACCATGACGGCGTTTGCCTCATAGTCTCTGTCGCTCTGTTCCCCGGCGCCCAAATCCACGGCAAGCTCGAACCGGAGCCGTCTTCCCTCCTCCTCCAACACAGTCTGCTTCAGAGCAAACCGCCTGTTGAGCGTCGGATTGTGACGCGCCTCCTCCAGAAAAAACCCCGGCCTAAGCCTCCTATTGCTGCAGAGTGCGCAGGGAGCAAGGCTTCCGTAGAGCAGCTCATGACACTTCCTCCCCTGAAGCTCCTCCACCGAGCCCACGCCGAAAACCTCGCGGGCTCTGCGATTCATGTATACCAACTCATGGCTGTCCGTATCGGCCACATACACGATCTCATTCATTTCCTCATAAAATTCCCACATTCTGCCCTCTGACATCACTGCACTCCTCTATATCATATTGTCCGGCTCCTCCTATACCCTGAAGGAAGCCACCGTGCGGTTCAAAAGCTCGCTGAGGCAAAACAGCTCCTGGATCTGCGTCATCACCCCGGCGGCATTTTCATCGGAATCCTCCGCCTGCTGCCCCATGCGCTGCATGGTTTCGGCTATCTCCTCCGCCAGCTCCGTGATGGAGTCAATGGCCCGGTTGATCTCCTCCATGCCGGCGCTCATCTCACGGGAGGAGGCTCCCAGATCACCCGAAATATCATTATAAAACACCGCGTCCTCCCGGTAAGCCTCCGCCAGTCCCGTCATCGCCCTGTAGTCCTCCATAACCTTGCCGCTCATAAATTCCAGCAGCCTCTCGGAGCAGTCGGAGAGGGACACTACATTCCGCACCACGCCCTCCGTCACCTGGCGAATCTTATCCACCGCCTGACGGGAATTGTCCGCAAGCTGCCTGATCTCCTCCGCCACCACGGAAAATCCCCGACCCGCCTCCCCGGCCCTGGCCGCCTCAATGGACGCATTCAGGGCCAGCAACCTTGTCTGGGCGCTGATGGAAAGGATTTCCTCCGTCAGGATATCGATCTCCCGCACTTTCTGACTGTCGGCAATGGCCTGCTCCAGGCCGCCTCTGGCCTCCCGGTAGAACGCCACGGCCTCCTCTGCGGACCGGGCGGAAGCCTCCTGCTGTCTCCCGGCCCGTTCCATAATGCCGCCGGACTGACTTGCCGCCTCCCCGGCTTTCTTCGCCACCATCTCTATGGAGCCGCCCAACTGCGCCCCCCGTTCCTGTATACTCTTTGCCAGCTCCCTGGCCTGTATGGTCTGCTCCCCAACCTCGCCGGTGAGACGGGAAATTTCGGATACGTCCTGATTCAGGACAGCCATCCTCTCAGAGACTCCCTGGGCGATGGCGCCGATATTGCCCGCTTCCTTCTTGGTGTTCAAAATGATCTCCCGAATCTGCTGCCTCACCTCCGCCGTGGCCCTGCGGATCTGCTCCGTCTCGTTCCTGTATTCCCTGGGAATCACACTATTGCTTACCGCATGATCGGAGAAATCCCCGGAGGCAAACTGCTTCAGCATTTGTATGGGAGCCAGCATCCTTCCGATGAGTCCCGCCATAAACAATGCCACAAAGAGGATTACCGCCAGAGCAATCACCGCAGCCACCCCGATCATGGCAGCCAGAGACCCCGTGACATTGGCGGTGGGAACCGCCACCCCCAGCCGCCAGCCGCAGCCCGCTATCTCAGACATGGCAAAATAGCGCAGACTGCCGTCATAGTCGGTGAGCTTTTTCGCCCCGTATTCCGCCCCCTCGGCCAGATTCCGCAGTCCGGGCATACTGTCCGCAACCGCCACGGCGGTCTCCTCCGTGGGCTCATAGGCCTTATTCTCATGGGCCACATACCGGCCTGCGGCATCCACCAGAAATCCGTACACCCCTTCCGCATAGTTGATGCTGGCCGTCAGCTCCGTCACGGTGCCCAGCGCCACATCAAGCCCCATCACGCCAAAAAGCTCGCCCTCAATGTAGATCGGCGCGGCTATGGTGGCGCACATCTGCTGGGTCATCACGTCCCAGTAGGGGTCTGTCACCACGACCTCTCCCGCCTGGGCCGCCTGCTGATACCAGCCGCGCTGCACCGGGTCATAGCCCTGGGGAATCTCCGCCTCCCTGTTGGACTGGATAAATACGCTGTCTTTGGTGCCGCAGTACAGATTTAACAGCTCCGCCCTGCCCGCCGCATGGACGTCCGCCACAGACTGTATAAATTCCCCGTCCGTCCTGCCTCCCGCAGCAATGCTGGCCGCCGCCCCGGACACCAGCATTTTCTCCTCTTCAATCCATGTGTTGATCTCCTCCGCATATTTGTCAGCGCTCAACTGCAATGCCTGAATCTGATCCCGGACCGCACGCTTTCCCGCTACCGCGGTAATCCCCGCAGTAGTCAGCAAAATGCTGGCCACCACAATGCCTATCACGCTGACCGTAAGCCTTCCTTTAATTGTCCTGAACACTGTAATGCACCTCGCTTTATCCTTTGACATTTATTTCCCATCATAGCAGACTTTTCTTCAAAAAAGAACGAAGCCGGCACGGTTCGCACTTTTTGCGGTATACATTGCAGGCCCCCATGGAATGCCGGTCCCCCTTCAGGATCCGGGTTCGTATAGATTGGGCGTGTCGGAGGTCTTCCGGTATCTGTATTCCCTCACCTCCGAATAGACGCTCCACGCATCGTTTGTGAAAGTCACCACGGCCTCGTCGCCGTCCACCGTCACGGTCCCCTCCACCTTCTCGCCGCTAGGGGCGGTGGCGGAAAAAACCATCCCTTCCTCCGCCGCCACCGAAATCAGCCCAAAGAATGAATACGAAGTCTTCCCCACCCACCGCGCCTTACTGTTCGTCCAGATAAAGCTGTACCCGATTCTGGATTTTCTCCGCCGCCCGGGCAGCCGTCTGTCCTCCCCCCTGGTACGCGGAAACCTCCTCGTCGATGATCCGGCGCACCGCCTCGTCTGCGGCGCACCTGCGGTCAGCCAGCGCAATCAGTTCCCGCACCGCCTCCACCGTCTCCCCGGAAGCGGCATACACCAAGGGCACTTCCAAATCGTCGAAGGAAGCCTTCGGAAGGGGCTCACCCTCCCCATTATATTCCTGCACCATGGCCTGCGCAAGCTGTTCCTCAAGGGCACTGTTCTCTAAACGGAATCCTGATATGTTTCCTTCCTCCTGCGCCCAGCACCCCTCCACATAATACTGCAGAAAGTCCCAGGCCCCCTCAGGGCATTCGCTGCGGGAATTGATTCCCAGAGGATTGTAAAGCCAGACCGCCACGCCGTTTCCTTCCCTGCAGGGAAGTCCCTTCACTGCCATATCCGCCCCATAATACTGCAGAAGCCGCTGATATCCCCCCACTCCCCGAATGGTCTCCAGGGATGCCAGATGGGTTCCCGACGCAATACTGTCCCGGGAGATGCGCGTGGCCTCCTGCCCCTCCCTCTCCGCGCCAAATTCCAGAATCTTCTGAAAATCCCCGGCGCTAAAATCCGCCTTTCCCGTCTGCCAGTCAACATAATCCCCCATGGAGAAGCCCACCAGAGTGGCAGCGACGCTGGAATCCTTGTAAAACCCCGCCAAAGCCTCCGCCCCCTTATCATTTTGCGCAAAACAATTCATCATCTCTTCCATGGTCCACCCGTTCCCCGGGCCAAGGACGGCGCCGTTTCCCACCACGGTGTAGAGGGAAAAGGAGGTCCCCAGCTCATAGAGCTCCTCCCCGGTCTGAAGACACCCTATTATATTTGCCGGGTACCGCCGTTTCATCTCCTCCTCCGAAAGAAATCCGTAGAGATCCGCCAGGACTCCTCTGCTGCCCAGGACGTCCACATCCAGCTCGGACAAATCCACGATATCCGTGCCCTTCCCGGTAGCCAGGTCCATCTTAAAACGGTCCCGGGAGGCTTCATAGACCAGATTGTCAAATTCTTCGGGCAGATAATTCACGATTTCCACAAAATACGGCCCGCCTTCGGCATTGTACGCCTCCACGGCCTGCTCTAAATTTACGCCCCAGACCGAACCCAAAGTCACCCTCGTCCTCTCACTTCCCTGTTCGGAAAAAGAAGCTCCCTCCAAAGAGCCCAGGCTCCGGTCTTCCCCGTCACCCTCCGCACCGGGAGCGCCGCATCCGGATAAAAGTCCGGCACATAATATCACCGCCGTGCAAATACCCAATATCCCTCTTTCTTCTTTCATTCTCACATCCTCCAGACGTCATATTAGGAAGGCCTCCCCAAGGGGAGCTCCCTTGATAAAAGCATAGTCCGCCCATGCCTCCGAAAGCCATCCGATTTGTATCCGCCTTGTATCTGTGAAGACAAAACGGCGGAGGAGCTTTCGCTCTCTCCGCCGGATTGCGCAGCGCTGTTTTGGTCTTCTCTTGTCTCATCCCACGCCTCCGGGAAGATCTCCTTTCTCCGGCGGCTTCCCGCCGCCTGACTGCCTGTCCGCTGTGCCGCCCCTGCCGATGAAAGACAGCTCCACCGTCAGCGCAGGACGGACGCCATAACCTTCCAGCCCTGCGTTTTCCCGGCGCAGATTCTCCTCCGTGTAACCGTTTCCCACCAGATAACATTTGCTGGAGGTTCCCTCCACGGGCTCCCGCAGCCACCAGCAATATTCCCGAATGCCGTACTCCGCAAGGTCAACGGCATACCAATTGCTGCCGTCCTGCTCCACCGCCGCCCGGGTGGGGACGGCAAGCTTGCTGATGCCCGCCTGGTCAAACCATTCCAGTTCCTCCAGGGACAACAGATATACTTTGTCCTCTGTGGCCACCGTTCCCGCCGTCAGAGCATTGCCCGCCGTCTCATGAGAGGTCTCCACGATGGCATCCCGCTCCTCCTGGGTGAAGCCGTACAGAAAACCCGCCTCATTCTGATAACCGTTCTTCTTCTCCGCCATAGCGGAAGCCATGGGAGGCTGATCCCCGTAGGCTACCACCTCCTCCGCGCTGTTGAGCCATGTCCTGAGGTTGGATGCGCTCCAGTCACTGTTTCCCCGCACCATGATCTGCAGCTCCATATCCGTGTCCGCCGCCGATTCCCGGGACCAGTAATCGACAGCTTCATACCGGTTATATCTGCCACCCTCGGCCGCGTCAAAAGCCTTCATGGTGAGTATGTCCGCCGCCACCAATACAGCCTGGGTTCCGTCTTCGGACAGCCGCAGCACCCGCCAGCGGATCTCCTCCCCGTTATAGCTGCCGAAGCTCACCGTGTCCCCCACCTGCACGGGAATCGCCCCGGGTGTCCTCCCCGCCAGGAGAATTCCGGCGAAAACCGCTCCCAAGGCCGCAAGGCAAAGCAGGGCTGCCGCCGCAAACAAACCCCGCCGCTTTTTTCTGCGGGAACCTCCCGCTGCCGCAGTCCCCGCCCCTTGGGACTCAGCCTCTCCCACGGCAGCGGTCCTCGTCACAGTATCTCCCGGACATCCGCTTTTGACCTGCCTTTCCAAGTCCGCGGCAAACTCCAGGATCCCCTCATATCCCCCCCGCTCCCGAGCGCTCACCCACTGATGGGTCATCAGAAAATACTCCATGGACTTGGAAAGAATAACCTCCTCCAGCTTATAGACCAGAATGGGTATGGAACGGCTGACGGCCCGCTCCACCTCCCGCAGCACATGGGGGGACTGATTGGCGGCCTCCGACATCAGAAGCACCATGGCAGACGACGCGTCAAGGCCGTTCACAATCTCCTCCGCATACTCCCGCCCCATCCTGATATCCCTGGGAGCAATAAAGCACCTTACCCCATGCTCCTCCAGGAGTCGGCAGACCTCCTCCGCCTCCTTCGCGTTCTGGGAGGAGTGGGAAATAAATATCCGCATTTCTTTCATTTTACTGTTCATGACTCCTCAAACCGTAACTTAATCTCTGTTTTGACAGACCTCTCCACATACTCCGCAAACACTTCCGCGTCTTCCCTTTTCCCCACAATGCTTCCGTAATGCACGGGAATTGCCACAGACGGACGGATGCGGTTTACCAGCTCTGCCGCCTTCCTTGCGTCCATCGTATAGGTTCCGCCCACAGGCACAAGGGCAATATCGCATTTGAAGGGTCGAAGTAAATCGTGCCCGCACTGCTGCGGATTCTGATGCTGTTCTGCGTAAATACTTCTATGTTCTCCGTCATCGTCTGCCCCTCCTTCTGTTTCTGTGTACATCCTCCGGACTTTCCGACCATGCCGCGTTATACAGCAAAAACGGCAGTACAAGTATATCACAAAACTGAACCATAGTCGAGACAACTTGTAAGGATAAGGCAGACAATCAATTATGCCCCTCGCCTGTTACTAATCAAACAATATCTCCTCCACCGTGACAAACACATACCCCTCCTCCAGCAGCTCATCTATCGCCTTGAGCGCCGCAGTCACCGAAGTGTCGTAGTAATCGTGCATCAATATAATATCATTCTCCTCCACTTTGTTCACGATTTTGTCCGTGATGCGGCTCACGTTCCTGGAACTCCAGTCCAGGGGATCCACGGTCCAAAGCACCGGGAACATATTCAGCTCCGCCTCAAAGCTCTTATCCCAGCTCCCATAGGGCGGACGCACATACTCCACCTCCTCCCCGGTGATCTCCTGAAGCACCTCGTTGGTGGCGATCAGTTCCTCCTTGAATTTCTCCCGGTTGGAGGAGGTCAGTTGGATATGGCTGTAGGTGTGGTTGCCGATCAGATGCCCCTCCTCCTGCATCCGTCTGATAATGTCCGGATGAAGGCTGGCGTGCTCCCCGGTCACAAAGAAGGTGGCCACCACTCCCCGCTCCTTCAAGCCGTCCAAAAGCTGCTCCGTATAATAGGGATGAGGCCCGTCGTCAAAAGTGATGGCAATCTTGCGGCAGTCCTCACCCCCAAACAGAAGATTCTGGACGTTTTCCTGGAACAAAGGGCTTCCCGCCTCAGCCCTCACAGCGTTTTCAGGCTCCTCCCGCCTACTCCAAAGCTTGTTTTTAACCATACAAAAAAGCAGCAATCCCAGGATCAAAATGATCAAGATTGCCGCTGCCCTTTTCTTCATACCGGACTCCCACAATAGAATGCCTTACTACACTATATGCTGTCCTTCCTCAGTTAGACCTGCATGGGATCTACAATATAATACCCCAGCTTTACCTCCTTCATGGCCCCCTCTCTGTGACCCAGCAAGTCCATCAGCATCTGGACCGCTACCTCACCGCACTTTTCATAATAGTAATGAACGGTGACCAGGGGAGGCCCCATCACTCTCGCCATCTCATAGTCCCCCTGTCCTGCCACCAGAATCTGCTCCGGCACCCTTATGCCCTGCTCACGCAAATACTGCACGGCGCCCACCGCCATGGAATCCGTGGCACAGACCACTCCGTCCAGGTCCTTACATTTGGCAAGCAGTTCCCCTGCCTTCTCATGTCCCGAGGCCACCGAGAAGTCAGCCGTCACACAGTTTGCGGCAAATTCGGGATGTCCTCCGTCCCGCACCGCGTCGCAGAAACCCCTGTAGCGCTCCGCCCCCACCGCCTTATCCTGAGGTATGGCGCCTATATAGCCCAGCTTCCTCCTGCCTTTGCCGAGAAAAACCCTCGTGAGGTCATAGGTGGCATGATAGTCGTCATGGTACACCGCACATTGTCCCGCCAAATATTGTCCGGCGATCACCACCGGCACGGAAGAATTCTTCAGCATCCGCTTGTGCTCCGGAGTAAAAACCGTCCCGGACAATATCACCCCGTCCACCTGTTTTCCGTGAAAAGCCGACAGGTATTCCAGCTCCTTCTGGGGATCGTTCTGAGTGACCGCCAACAAGGCCTGATATCCGCTCTTGTTCAATACGGAAAGGATGCCCTCCACCACCTTACCGATGGACTCCGACGCCACCTTGGGCACTATCACCCCGATCATTCGGGTTTTCTTCGTCCGAAGCGTCTGTGCCTGCACGGAGGGCCGGTAACCCGTTTCCTCCACCACCCTGCGGATCGCCTCCCTCTTTTCCTCAGAGATGTATCCGTTATTAAAGTAACGGGAAACGGCGGCTCTGGACACCCCCGCCATCCTCGAAATATCCGCTATATTCATTCACATTCGCTCCTGTCGCCTACGCGCCCACATACAAAAACGGCGCGATTTTTTCCACTATTTCCGTATCCTTTGCATGAAACCGAAGCTGAAGCGGCCCAGACAAATCAAGAGCCATCACTCCGAGAATGGATTTTGCATTGACAACTCTCTGTCCGGATCTTAAATCAAAATCTGTGTCAAATTTGCCGATTGTATTCACAAACTGCTGTATCTGTTCCACAGTGTTAAACTTAATATCCACTTGCTGCATACGCTCCTCCTGTTCTCCCTTCTTCCGTTCTGACACACTTTATTTATATGTTACCGATTTCACTTTCATATATCATATATCCACTCTTTATCATTGTAAATAGGCATAATTCATAATTTTGCCATCCTGTTTTTGTAGATTTTTATGAAATCAATTTCATATCCTGTTTCGTTATTTCTCCAAGTTCTCTCCGTCTTCGACGCCCCTCCCCCTATCCCCAACGCCCTTTCGTCCCTTAGACCAAACGCAGAAACAGCCTGCCCCCTGGCCGGAAACAAGCTGTCATCTTCTCATTATTCAAACTGCGCCTCGTAGAGCTGCCTGTACGTGCCGCCCTTTTCCATCAGCTCCCTGTGGGTTCCCCGCTCCACCACCTCTCCGCCGTTCACCACCAGTATCAGATCCGCATTCTGAATGGTGGACAGCCTGTGGGCGATGACAAAGCAGGTCTTTCCCTCCATCAGCGCCCGCATGGCCCTCTGTATCTGCTGCTCCGTCCGGGTATCCACGTTGGAGGTGGCCTCGTCCAGAATCAGCATTCGGGCATCCAACAGCATGGCCCTGGCTATGGTCAGAAGCTGTTTCTGTCCCTTGGAAATATTGGTTCCCTCGTCCGTCAGAACCGTGTCATAGCCCTGGGGCAGCCGTTTGATAAAGGAATGAATGTGAGCCGCCCTGGCCGCACGCTCCACATCCTCCCTTACCGCCCCCTCCTTTCCGTAGGCCAGATTCTCGTAAATACTCCCGTAGAACAGCCAGGTGTCCTGCAGCACCATGGCGTAGGCCTTCCGCAGGCTCTCCCTGGTCAGTCCGGATATTTCCCTTCCGTCCACACTGATTTCCCCTCTGTCCGCATCGTAGAACCGCATGAGGAGATTGATCAGGGTGGTCTTCCCCGCCCCCGTGGGTCCCACGATGGCGATGAGTTGCCCCGGCTTCACCCGGAGGGAAAAGTCGTGAAGTATCACCTTCTCCGGCACATATCCGAACTCCACATGAGACAGTTCCACCGCTCCCCTGACCGCGCCGCCTCTGCCCCCCAGGGTCACCGCACCAGGGGCATCCACAGGCTCCGGATCCTCCTCCAAAAGCCGAAACACCCTCTCTGCTGCCGCCAGGGCGGACTGCAGCTCGCTCATAATGTTGGCCGCCTCGTTGATGGGCCCGGAAAACTTTCGGGAATACAGCACAAAGGAAGAAATGTCCCCGATGCTCATGCTTCCCGCCAGGTAGAGCAGCGCTCCGAACACGCTGATCAGGGAAAGGGACAGATTGTTCACGAAATTTACACAGGGCCCTACCACGCTGCCATAGTACTCAGCCCGGTAGTAGGCATCCACCGCGGCCCGGTTTTTTACGTCAAACCTCCCTATAGTGTACTCTTCCCTGCCGTAGGCCTTCAAGGTCTTCTGCCCGGAGATCATCTCCTCCACAAAACCGTTCATCTCCCCCAGTCTGGCGGAACGCTCCCTGAAAAGGGGCCTGGTCTTGCCGGTGATAAACTTTGTCATACAGACGGACAGCGGCACCGTGAAAGCGAACACCAACAGAAGTCTGGGCGAGATGGTAAACATCATCCCAAGCGCTCCTACCACCGTGATAACTGTGGTCAAAAGCTGTACCATGTCGTTGGACAGGGACGCGTTGACCGTATCAATATCATAGGAAATACGGCTGATAATATCCCCGGTCTGATGAATGTCAAAGTATCCCACGGGCAGCGTCATCAGCTTCTCAAACACATCCTGGCGCATACGGTATACCACCTTACGGCTGATGGTCAGCATCAGGACCTGGAGACCGTAGGACATGGCAGACGACATCACATAAAAGGCCGCCATCCAGGCCGCATAGTACCACACCGTTCCAAAGTCCACCGCGCCTCTTCCCGGCTCGATGGCGCCGATGGCATAGCCCGTCAGCCTGGGACCAATGAGGGCAAAGAGATTGCTCCCCAAGGTGCACAAAAGCGCCGCCGCCAGAAGTCCCTTATAATAAAGAAGGTATCTGCCCAATTTAAGAATCGTTCCCTTGGAATACCGCTTTCTTGGCGCCTCCTTTTTCCCGAGGCCTCCCCCGTTTTTTCCATCCGTCTCCGTCATCCCCCCGCCCGGCTCTCCCTCTCGCCCGGTTGGGCCCACAGACCCGGTTTTGGCCATATCCCGCCTGTCCTCTCTGCCGATACTGCCTGCTTTCACGGTCCGCTCCTCCTGTCCTTTCCTCCCTCTCCGGCTCACAGCCCTTCCTTCCCTTCCCCCATCTGGGACCTGCCAATCTCCCGGTACACCTCACAGCGCTCCATAAGCTCCTCATGTCTGCCGTAGCCGATGGCCCTGCCGTCCTCCAGCACCAAAATGCGGTCCGCGCTGCGGATGGAGCTCACTCTCTGGGCCACAATGATAAAGGTGGTCTCCGGCAGATACTCTCTGATGCCCTTCCTCAGAGCCGCGTCCGTCCGATAGTCCAGGGCGCTGGAGGAATCGTCCAAAATCAAAATCTCCGGCTTCGCCGCCAAAGCCCTGGCAATCAGCACCCTCTGCTTCTGGCCGCCGCTTAAATTGGCTCCCTTGATGTTCAGGCTCTCGGCCGCCTTTCCCTCCCGCTGTTCCACAAATTCACTGGCCCGGGCATAAAAGAGCGCATCCTGCAGCATTTCGGGTGTCAGCTCCCTGCCCAGGGACACATTTTTGTCTATGGTATCCTCAAATATGGTATCGTTCTGAAACACCACGCCGAATTTGGCCTTCAGCGCCTCCGGCTCATACTCCCGCACATCCCGTCCGTCCACCCGCACACTTCCCTCATCCACATCATACAGGCGCATCAGAAGATTTATAACCGTGGACTTGCCCGAGCCGATCTCACCGATAATGCCCAGGGTCTCACCCCTGCCGATACAAAAGCTCAAATCCAGCAGATTGGCATTCTCCCGGCCCGTCTCAAAGGAGGATGCCCGGGAAAACTCCCCGTCCACGGCTTCCGGGCTTTCGTTTTTCCCCTCCCCATGGTAGGAGAAGGTCACATGGTCAAAGACCACAAAAGGCCTATCCTCCATGTCTTTGGACGGGACCGGTCCGTCCTCCGGACCGGCCCCGTTTATCTGCCCGTTCGTCCCGCCGCTCTGCCGCTCCATGTCGTCCTCACAGCTTAACACCTGCCAGATGCGGTTTCCCGAGGCGATGGCCTTGGACAGCACCGTAAACATCTTTGAGACGGACATCACCGCGTTCAGTATAATGGTAAAGTAGGTGGTGAAAGCCAATATTTTCCCCACCTCCGCAGTCCCGTTGTTCACCCGGAAAGCGCCCACCAAAATGACCATTACCAACCCCAGATTTAAAAGCACGTTCATGGAGGGATTGATCACGGCCATCACCATACCGTTTTTCCGCTCTCGCTCCACCACCTCACGGTTGATACTCCGAAATTTTTCCACCTCCACCCCCACCTTAGACAGGGCTTTGATGACCCGGATTCCGGATATATCCTCCCGCACCAGACGCACCAGACGGTCGGCGGCCTCCTGCAGAACGCCGTACATGGGTATGGTCCTGCGGGACACAAAGATGGTAATGGCCGCCAGAAAAGGCAGCACCGCCAGGAGCACGCAGGCCATGGACGGATCCAGGGTAAAGGTCACACAGATTCCCCCCACCAGCAGAATGGGAGCCCTTACCCCCAGCCTCTGAATCCGACCGATCATCTGATGCAGATTGTAGGTGTCAGAGGTCATGCGCGATATCAAAGAGGGCTTGGTAAACCCGTCCGTCTGCCTGTTGGAGAGATACATGGTCTTCCTAAACAGGTCATGCCGAATGGCCTCCGTGGCATCGCTGGCCACCTTGGAGGCCATTCGGTTGGCGATGATATTAAACGCCACCGCCAGGAGAGAACACAGTATCATAAGCATTCCCCACAAAAACACCAGTTTCCTCTGTCTGAGGGGAATCACCGTGTCTATGATATAGGCCAGTATGTAAGGGATGCACAGGTCCATGACTGTGCCCGCGAATTTAATGAAGAAACCCAGCCCCATCCGCGGAAAATAAGGTCTCAGGTATTTCACTATAATCGGTTTCAAAGGTCACTCCTCTACTCTTTTCGAATCGCCTTCAGGATAGAGCCAAGCTTCGGCGTGGTTCCGTACAGCAGCACGCCCACCTTGTAAATCCTGGCCGCCAGCACACCCACGCCGAAAACCGAGACCACCAGTATGGCAACGGAGATCAAAACCTCATGGAAAGGTACGGAACTCATGGCGATACGGGTAAACATGGCCATGGGCGAGGTGAATGGAACAAAGGAACAAATTTTCATCAGGATATTGTCCACATTCCCATCCGCCAGAGAGTACATCACCACCATAAACGCCACAATAAAGAGCATGGTGATGGGCATCACGGAGGTATTGATATCCTCCAGCTTGGATGCCGTGGAGCCGATGGCCCCGTACAGGAAAGCATAGATCAAAAAGCCCAGCACGAAAAACACCAGCATATACCCCAGAAGCTCCGGGGGCATATCAAAGACGGAGGCCACTGCGGCGGTTCCTCCCCAGTATTCCTTATTCAGGTTAAAAAACAGCACCGCGGAGCCAAACACGGCCACCAACTGAGTAAAACCGGCAAGGCAGGAGGCCAGCACCTTTCCGAACATCATGCTGACCGGCCTGGCGCTGGTGATCAGCACCTCCATGGCGCGGGAGCTCTTCTCGGTGGCCACATTGGAAGCCACCATCTGGCCGTAGAGAAGGATCACCATATACAGTGCAAAGATCATAATATAGGTGTAAAAGAAATTCTCAATCTGATCCTTGCCCAGACTGAATACCTCGTGGGATACCCGGGACGAGAGGATTCCCTCCGCCTCCTCCCAAGACAGCCCCCCGTCCACCATAGCCTGCATCTGACCAAGCTGCTTTAACACTTCGTCCGCCGTCTCCGTGTTGCGGTCGTACATGGAGAGATTGTTTACATAATAGTCATAGGCGTTCAAGCTCTCCACCACAAGGGCGCATTCCGCCGTACCGTCCAGAATCTGCGCCTCCATTTCCTCCAAAGAATCCTCCAGGACCCTGACATTGTATCTCCCGAAGGCAGCGGCAAAGGCTTCCCCCATAAGGCTCCCAGCCTCCCCGGAGGGAACGGAAAGCAGCATCACAGGCCGTCCACCCGCCTCCGGACTCCCCTCGGTCTCACCATCCTCTCCGCCGCCCAGGGCCTCCGCCGCCCGGGGAAAAAACATTACCACTCCGATCAGTGCCACCAGAAAAATGGTAACTCCCAGAAATATCTTGTTTGTCAAATAATTTCTCAATTCGAATTTAAAGATCACTTTAAACTGCTTCAATTTGAATCACCATGCCTTTCCCTCATCCCTCAGTGCGCATACTCGACAAAAATATCATTCAGCGAGGGCTCAAACACCTTGATCTCATCTATATCGTAGCCCTCCGTCAGTCGTCTCATCACCTGTCCCTTGTCCTCCGGAGACTTCAGGGTAATCATCACGCAATCTCTCTCCCCCTCCATACTCCCGCCAAAGGCGGAGGCGATTTCCCCGCACTGTCCGGAACGTACCACCAGCCGGTTGCGGGGATAATTTCTCTTGATTTCATGCAGCTCGCCGGACAATACCACCTGCCCGCCGTTTATAATCGCAATGCTGTCGCAGAATTCCTCGATATAGTTCATCTGATGGCTTGAAAAAAGTACGATTTTTCCTCTGGCTATCTCCTCCCTCACCACATCCTTAAGCAGCATGGCATTGACAGGGTCAAGGCCCGAGAAGGGCTCATCCAGTATAATGATCTGCGGGTCGTGGGCCAAAGCGGTTACCAATTGAATCTTCTGCTGATTCCCCTTGGAGAGCGTATCCAGACGCTTTCCCCTGTATTCGGCCATGCCCAGACGCTCCAGCCAGCCGTCCACCGCCTTTGCCGCGGCGCTTCGCCGCATACCCTTGAGCTCGGCAAAATAGATGAGCTGTTCTCCGATCTTTTTCTTGGGGTACAGTCCCCTCTCCTCGGGCAGATAGCCAAACTGCACGCTACGGTAGTCGATGGCCTTCCCTTCAAACAGTATCTCCCCGCTGTCGGCGGGAAACACATCCATCAGGATCCGGATCGAGGTGGTCTTGCCCGCTCCGTTTCGACCCAGCAGCCCGAAAGCCCTGCCGCCCTCGGCGGCAAGAGACACACCCTTCAGAACCTCCTTTTCTCCAAAACTCTTGCGAATATCCTTCAGCTCTATTCTCATTGCGACCGTCCATCCTCCCGTCTGTCAACAACAAAAGGGCTGCCGCACAGTTTGTCTGCTGCGGCAGTCCCCAACAATCACCTCTAAATCTTAAACACTGAGATCTCTCCCTTGAGTCCGTCCATATTCTCGCCCAAGGAATCTGCAGTCTGATTCAGCTTCTCCACATTCTCGAGCAGCTTTCCTGCCACGTCTCTGACGGTCTCCGCGCTGCCCGCCGTCTCCTCGATGATGTCGGAAATATTCTTCACCGCGGCCACGGCAGCATCCCGCTCCAGATCCGCCCGCTCCGTACCGGACACAATCTCCTTCAGACCGTCCACCAGATTGCCCATGCGCTGCCGCATCTGCTGGAAGACCCTCACCACCTGCTCCACAGCCTGGGTCTGGAGTGCCACCATGGTGCCCGCCTGATTGGCGTTCTCCACGCTGTTTTGTGTCTGTGAAGCGATGTTTGATACCTTATTGCGGATCTCCCCTGCCGCATGGGCAGCGTCGTCCGCCAGCTTGCGGATTTCCTCCGCCACCACGGCGAAGCCTCTTCCCGCGTCTCCCGCCCTGGCAGCCTCAATGGATGCGTTCAGGGAAAGGAGGTTGGTCTGCTCCGAAATATCGGTGATCATGCCCACAAAGGAATTGATTCCCTCGGACTCCTTGCGCAGGGACTCTATACTCTCTCCCACTCTCGCGGTCATCTCCGTGGTCTCCTGGGCGCGGTCTCCCAACAGTCTCACGATCTCCATTCCCTGGTGGATCATGGTCTCGGTCTCCTCCACCAGTTTCTCCACCCGCTCCACCACAACGCTGACATTCTGTATCTCATTGGAGAGCACATCCGTCTTCGTCACACACTCCTGGGCGTGCTCGGACTGCCTGTTCATCCCCTCGTTGATATCCGCTATGGCCTGGGTAATATCTCTGGAGTAATCATTGATAATCCCCGATGCCTGTTCCACCTCCTTGGAGGAAACCTCCAACTGCCCGGTGGCATTGTTCACCTTATCCACCAGCTTTTTGGTGTTGTAGATCATATTGGTGGCCGAATCCGCCAGTCCTCTGAATTCATCCCGGCCTCTTGCCTTCACCTGTATGGTCAGATCGCCCTTGGCCACCTCGCCGAACTGCCTGGATATCTGCCGCATATTGCGCTGAATCCCTATCACGGTCATCATGCCCACAAGCAGCACCGCGACGGTGGCGAGAATCACTAAGGTCACGGTAAGGCTCCTGATATCCTCCGCCTGCCCGGTGACCGTCTCCACAGGAACCAGGGCACAGAATACAGACCCCGACTCCACGCTGACGCTGTAGAGGAACTGGTACGCCTCCCCCTTATAGTTGACTTCCTTGCTGCCCAGGGGAACTTCCTCCCTGTCGATCTCCTGGAAGAACTCCTGCCCGTAGAAAACCAGCTCGCCCTCCTCCAGACTGCTCTCCTCGCCCTCGTCCAAGGTCTCGCAGATGATTTCCCTGCCCCCCAGGGTGACAAATCCAACAATGCTGCCTTCTCCGAAATCCAACTGCTGAATCAGTTCCTCTATCGCCGCTTTCTTCAGGTCTATGACAACGTATGCCCTGTTTCCCTGCGCCGCAATCTGATAAGCCAAAATATACTGATCGGATTTGGCCCGCAGCCCCAGCGTTTCATCCAGCAGATCATGCCTGTCTGTCCATCGGCTGATTTTTCCGTCGACACCGGTAGCTTCCTCCTTATACTCGTCGAAAAATCCATCCAGAGAATTCTCCGTCTTGGTGCTGAACAGATTGACCCCCTGCTTTGTGACGATATGTATATTCGCTATAAACGGATTCCCTGACTGGGAGGAAAGCATCTCCGTACTGATCCTGTCCTGCAGATTAACCTTCTGGATGGGATCATTGTCATACATACCCAGGTAATATTTTCCCAGCTCATCGTTAAACGCATACTTCATAGCCTCTGAGGATATGAAAGATCCGCTCATATCCACATATTCCGTGGCCATCTGCACCGCCTGCAGGGAAGCGTCCAGGAAATTATCGCTCATGCCCTCCACGGCCTTCTGATAGGCCGAGATGCCGATCACCACCATAAACGCCACCGGAACAAGGAAGCTGACAATAATCTTATTCCGAATGCTGAACAGCATAAAGCCAACTTTTCCCGAACGGCCGGGCTTCCCCTTCCTCGGGGGTTTTGCGGCAGCCTTATCGCCCTGGGAATCCTTGCCGGATTCGGCCGCGGCCCGGGGCCCACGAGCTTTCTCCTTCTTCGGCGGCTTTTCCTTTTTGGGAGGCCTCTCCTTACCCGCCGCCTTCTTAGGAGACTTCTCCTTCTTCGACGCCTTGGCGTTCTTGACAGGTTCTTTCTGTGCCAGGCCCTCAGGAGACTTATCCTGGCCGGGAATCACATCCTGCCCTAAAGCAGACCCGCTCTCGGGGGCCTGAATTGCCTGTTCCGTACCTAATACCTGGTCTTTCATCTTTTCCTGCATCTGTGCGTCCTCCGATTCTCGGCCTTGCCTTGCCATATGCTGACTGTATCAATTTTGTCCGAATTCACTCTATGCCCATTGTAACACACTTTTAATAATTTTGAAACACAAAATACAGCTTTTATATATAATTTGCCAAATTTCTCGCCCTATCCTTGCAGCTCCATGGACCGTATATATAGCCGATCAAATTCGGGCTGACAGGCCAGATTCAAAACCTCCACGGGACCGCCCCTGCCCCCCGCCAGGGTTTCCAGATAATCTTCCGGATACCCCTGGCAAAGGATCTGCTCTCCCAGGCGCGCAGCCCCCGCCAGAGCGGTGTTGCCCCCGGCCTTCGCCCTGCCCGACAGTTCCCGGGGAAATAGACCGATTTCCCCGGCGTCCCGGGGATTCAGGTAATAGCCAAAGCCTCCCGCCAGCACCACCTTATCAATCTTCCCCAGGGGCACACCGTACCTTTTTGCCAGAATATGGATCCCCGCCAGTATGGCCCCCTTGGCCAACTGCACCGCGCGCACGGCCTCCTGGGTCACAAGCACACCTCCGATCCGGATACCTCCCTCAAACCAGGGCTCGGCCAGAAGACCCGTCTCATCCAAAACGCCCTCCCTGCGAAGCCCGGCCAGCAAACTGACCATGTCGGCTCCCCACACGCCCCGGTTCACGCCCCCCTCAAAGGCCGGTCCCGCGGCAGCGGCGCAGGCCAGAATCCGGCTGCGGTTTCCCAGAGCCATCTCCCCGTTGGTTCCCAGGTCTATAAACAGCACAATCTCCTCCCCCTCCGCCATCCCGCAGGCATGGATTCCCGCCGCGATATCCCCTCCCAGAAAAGCGGAAAAGCCCGGCAGAACAACCCCCGGGATTCCCTCCAGCTCTATCCGCGCCGTCTCCAGGCGGCTGGCGGCAAAGGGGGCCCTCCCCAGTTCCCCCGGGTCATAGCCCATCAACAGATACGCCATGGCGGTATTGGCCGCGATCACCAAAAAGAGACTCTCCCGGTCCCCTGTCTGTCCCCGAAACCGCTCCAGCCCTCTTTTTAACACATCTCTCACCGACAGCCTCATCCGCTCTGCCGAAACGGGATCCTTCGCCGCCTGTATGCGTGAGATTACGTCCGCCCCATACTCTCTCTGGGGATTCACCGACACAAATTCATCCCGCACCTCTCCGTCCTCCCCAAAGAGCTGCATGGCAATGGTGGTGGTGCCGATATCCGCCGCCACAAGCCTCTTTCCCTCCGGATTTTTCAAAGATGCGGCCGGCCCGCCGGCCGGAGGGCGGGTGACAATGGATATCCTGTTCTCCGAACCGGGACATCTCCCGCATCCGGTACAGATTTGACAGCGTTGCCTATACAAATTGATTGCGCTCCTCATCATAATGATATTTTATCTCTGAAAGCTTCCCCAGAATCACAGACTTCTCCACATCCAAATCCTCGCAGAGCGCATCCAGATTCCGGTAAAAATCCCGAAGCTTCAGATTCACAAAACTCAACAGCATTGTCGGGTCCTGGGGTATCATAACGCTTCTCCTCCCTGCCGCTTTTTTCGTGGCCCCGGACGGCGGCCCAAAGCCTCCTTACCGGGGCCCAGCCTGCCGCGGCCGTCCTATTTCACCCGTGCCCCCAGACCGTCGTCCTCCACGTCGATCAGAATGGTGTCGCCGGATCGCACCTTGTCCTCCAGAATCAGCCTGGCGGACAGTGTCTCCACATACTTCTGAATATAGCGCTTCAAGGGCCTTGCGCCGTACATGGGATCATAGGCATTTTCCACAATAAAGCTCTCCGCCTCCGGCGATAGCTCTATGGAGAGGTTCCTGTCCTCCAGCCTCCGGTTCAGGTCAGCCATAATCAGCCCCACGATGCCTGCGATATTCCCCTTGGTCAGGGACTTAAACAGTATCGTCTCATCCAGGCGGTTTAGGAACTCCGGCCGAAAATGAGCCCGCAGCTCGTTCATCACCAGGGTCTCCGCCTCGGGGCGTATGGAGCCGTCGGCCTCCCTTCCCTCCAAAAGATAAGACGCGCCGATGTTGGAGGTCATAATCAGGATGGTGTTCTTGAAATCCACCGTCCGGCCCTGGGAATCCGTGATTCTCCCGTCATCCAGCACCTGCAGCAGCACATTGAACACATCCGGATGGGCCTTCTCAATCTCGTCGAACAGCACCACGCTGTAGGGCTTCCTGCGCACCGCCTCCGTGAGCTGGCCGCCCTCCTCGTATCCCACATATCCGGGAGGCGCCCCGATGAGCCGGGACACGGAGTACTTCTCCATATACTCGCTCATGTCGATACGCACCATATTGTTCTCGTCGTCAAACAGCGCCGCCGCCAGAGATTTTGCCAGCTCCGTCTTCCCCACACCGGTGGGACCCAGAAACAGGAAGGAGCCGATGGGCTTGGAAGGATCCTTGATACCCGCCTTGGAGCGGATAATGGCCTCCGTCACCTTGGTGACGCCCTCGTCCTGCCCCACCACTCTCTCATGGAGCACCTCGTCTAAGTGCAGCGTCTTGCTCCTCTCGCTCTCCGTCAGCTTTGCCACGGGAATTCCCGTCCACCGGGAGATAATCTTCGCGATCTCCTCGTCGGACACCCGCTCATGCACCAAGGACAGATCCGAGCCGTTCACCCTCTCCTCCTCCTGCTCAAGCTGCTTCTTCAGCGCGGGAAGCCTGCCGTAGCTGAGCTCCGCGGCCTTCTCCAGGTTTCCCTCTCTCTGGGCGATCTGAATCTCGCTGTTTGTCTGATCGATCTCCTCCCTGAGCTTGGAAAGCCTCTCCACGGAAGCCTTCTCATTGTCCCACTGAGCCTTCCCCTCGGCAAACCTTTCCTTCAACTCCGCCAGCTCCCTCTGCAGATCCTCCAGGCGCTCCCTGCTCAATTGGTCGTCCTCCTTCTTTAAGGCGGCCTCCTCGATCTCCATCTGCATACATTTGCGCTGCAGTTCGTCCAGCTCCGTGGGCATACTGTCCAGCTCCGTCTTGATCAGGGCGCAGGCCTCATCCACCAGGTCGATGGCCTTGTCCGGCAGAAACCGGTCCGTGATATAGCGGTGGGACAAGGTGGCGGCGCTCACCAGGGCATTGTCCATGATCTTTACCCCATGATACACCTCGTAGCGCTCCTTCAGTCCCCTTAAGATGGAGATGGTGTCCTCCACCGTGGGCTCCTCCACCAGAACGGGCTGGAAGCGCCTCTCCAAGGCGGCGTCCTTCTCGATATACATACGGTACTCGTCCAGGGTGGTGGCTCCGATACAGTGAAGCTCGCCCCTGGCCAGCATGGGCTTTAACATGTTCCCCGCGTCCAGGGCTCCGTCCGTCTTGCCCGCCCCCACGATGGTGTGCAGCTCGTCGATAAAGAGAATGATCTGCCCGTCGCTGTTCTTCACATCCTCCAGCACCGCCTTCAGGCGCTCCTCAAACTCGCCCCTGTATTTGGCTCCTGCCACCAGGGCTCCCATATCCAGAGCAAATATCTTCTTGTCCTTCAAACCCTGGGGCACATCCCCCCTGACAATCCGCTGGGCCAGCCCCTCCACCACGGCGGTCTTGCCCACGCCGGGCTCGCCTATGAGCACCGGGTTATTCTTGGTCTTGCGGGAGAGGATCCGGATGACATTGCGAATCTCCCCGTCTCTGCCGATGACCGGATCCAGCTTCTGGTTTCGGGCCTTCTCCACCAGCTCCTGCCCGTACTTCTCCAGGGTGTCATAGGTGGCCTCGGGATTGTCGCTGGTGACCCGCTGATTCCCCCTCACCGTGGACAGCGCCTTGAGAAAGCGCTCCCGGGTGATGCCGTACTCCTGAAAAATCTGGGAGATCTCCCGGTTGGGCGATTTGATCATGGCCAAAAACAAGTGCTCCACCGACACATACTCGTCCCCAAGCTGCCTGGCCTCGTCCTCGGCGCCGATCAGAACCCCGTTCAAATCCTTTCCCACGAACACCTGACCGCCCTGTACTTTCACCCGCTTCTCCACGGCCTGCACGGTTCGGTCCACAAAATGCTTCGTCTGGATTTCCATCTTCTCCACCAGCCTCAGTATGAGACTGTCCTCCAGGTTCAGAAGGGCCAGAAGCAGATGCTCCTGCTCGATCTCCTGATTGCCGTATTCATATGCCAGCTTCTCACAGCCCTCCACGGCCTGCATGGATTTCTGCGTAAATTTTTGAATGTTCATACCGATACCTCCCTCTCCTGTCCGCGTATACCTGTCTGTCAGGCTCCCCGTCAAACGCCGTTTTGTTCTATATGAACTATAACACACAGAGCAAAAAAATCAATTAAAAAAAAGTAAAATTTTATAAAAATCCACGGAACCCTCTCAAATAGAATGCCCGCATATCCTTATTTTACCACATACATACCTGCAATTCCATGCACATTGCACAAAATTTGAAAACAAAAAAGAGCGGCTCCTCCGCCCTGAGGGCAGAGGACGCGGCCGCCCTCCCATATTGCGTGACCTGTTTTCTGTTACTCGATGGAAAGCACCTTGTAATCCTGGTCCTCCACGGCCTTTCTCAGCGCTTCCTCCCCCCCGTCGGCTGTCAGACTCACCACTGCGGTGCCGGACTCGTGGCTGACCACAGCCTCCTCCACCTGCTCCAGGGCCTCCAGAGCCTTCTTCACCCTGGCCTCGCAGTGCCCGCACATCATTCCCTCAATTTTCAGCGTCTTTTTCATGTTGCTCTCCTCCTTCTCAGAATTTGTATTTTTTGATGAAACAATTTCCCGTTGATTTTCCTGCCGGGGTTCGCAAAAACCCTCCGCGTCCGCTCCCTGCAAGGGGCCCCCACCCATCCCCTCGCCACGGGCCCTTCCATGAATTTTCGCCAGATTCAGCCGCAGAGCGTTGGTGACGACGCAAAAACTGGACAGGCTCATGGCCGCCGCCCCGAACATGGGATTTAACTTCCAGTGGAAAAGGGGTATGAAAACCCCCGCCGCCAGCGGAATGCCGATACAGTTGTAAAAAAAGGCCCAGAACAGGTTCTCATGGATATTCCGCAGGGTAGCGCGGCTTAAGCGGATGGCCGCAGGCACATCGCTTAGCCTGCTTTTCATCAGAACCACATCCGCCGCGTCGATGGCGATATCCGTGCCGGCCCCTATGGCGATACCGATATCCGCCCTGGTCAGCGCCGGAGCGTCGTTGATGCCGTCCCCCACCATAGCCACCTTCCCCCGCTCCTTCAGGGAGCGGATCACGCTCTCCTTGCCCTCCGGGAGCACCTCCGCTATGACCTCGTCCACCCCCGCCTGAGCCCCGATGGCCCTGGCGGTGCGCTCATTGTCCCCCGTCAGCATCACCACCCGAATCCCCATTGCCCGCAGCTCCTCCACCGCCCGGGGAGAGTCCTCCTTGATCACATCCGCCACCGCGATAACCCCCAGCAGAGAGTTTTCTCTGGCAAAGAACAGGGGCGTCTTCCCCTCCTCGGAAAGTCTTTCGGCCTGGCGCCTTACCGCCTGGGGCACCTCTGCCCTGCCGTTTATAAAGGCCAGATTTCCGCCGGCCAGCCGCTCCCCGCGGCAAATCCCCGTCAGGCCGTTGCCCGGCAGTGCCGCAAATTCCGAGACCTCCCAGGAGGGAATCCGCTCCCTCGCCGCGTAAGAGGTCACAGCCCCGGCCAGGGGATGCTCGCTTTTTTGCTCCAGGGCGTTGGCATAAGACAAAAGCTGGGACTCCGTCACACCCTCCCCCGGCAGAACATCCGTCACCAGGGGCGCGCCTCTGGTGACGGTGCCCGTCTTATCGAGGGCCACGATCTTTACCTTTCCCGCCTCCTCCAGGGACACGGCGGTCTTAAACAAAATACCGTTTTTTGCCCCCACTCCGTTTCCCACCATAATCGCCACGGGAGTGGCCAGCCCCAGGGCACAGGGGCAACTGATCACCAGCACGGAAATCCCCCTGGCCAGGGCAAATCCCACGCTCTGCCCCGCAAGCAGCCAAGCTCCGAAGGCCGCCAGGGCAATCCCCATAACCGCGGGCACGAACACCCCCGACACCTTATCCGCCACCTTGGCGATGGGCGCCTTGGTGGCCGCCGCGTCGCTGACCATGCGGATGATCTGGGAGAGCGTGGTATCCTCCCCCACCCGGGAAGCCTGGCATTTGAGAAATCCCGACTGATTCAGGGTAGCCGCCGAGACGCTTTTTCCGGGCTCCTTGTCCACGGGGATGCTCTCCCCGGTCAAAGCCGCCTCGTTGACGGCGCTGCTTCCCTCCAGCACCATGCCGTCCACAGGAATATTTTCCCCGGGGCGCACCAGAAAGATATCCCCCTTCTCCATCTGCTCCACGGGAATCTCTTTCTCCTCCCCGTCCCGCACCACAGTGGCCGTCCTGGGAGCCAGTTTCATCAGCCCTTTCAGAGCGTCGGTGGTCTTCCCCCTGGAGCGGGCCTCCAGCGTCTTCCCCACCGTGATCAGCGTGAGAATCATGGCGGCAGACTCGAAATAAAATTCATCCATATATGCCATGACGCTCCCCCCGTCCCCTCCGGCCTGGGCTCCCGTCATGGCAAAGAGAGCGTACAGACTGTACCCGTAGGAAGCCCCCGCCCCCAGCGCCACCAGAGTGTCCATATTGGGAGCCCTGTGCAGCAGCCCCTTTACCCCGCTGACGAAAAAGCGCTGATTGATCACCATCACTGCGGTGGTGAGAAGAAGCTGCAAAATCCCCAGGGCCACGGGATTGCCCTCAAAAAACCCGGGCAGGGGCCATCCCCACATCATATGCCCCATGGAGAAATACATCAGCACCGCCAAGAATGCCAGGGAAGCCCACAGCCGCCTTTTTAACGCCGGCGTCTCCCGGTCCTCCAGGGCCGAATCCTCCGCCGTTTTCCCGGCGGCCCCGGCTTCCCTCTTCGGGGACGCTCCATACCCGGCGTCCTCCACCGCCCGGATGATATCGGCGGGGGACGCCTTACCCTCCACTCCCATGGAATTGGTGAGCAAATTCACCGAACAGCTCTTTACCCCCGGCACCCCGGACACGGCCTTCTCCACCCTGGCGCTGCAGGCCGCACAGCTCATGCCCGTCACCTTATATTGTTCCATATCTTCCATACCATCCTTCCCCGCCGTTATCGCTGCAGGCGCTTACCCGCCGTGATTACGGATTGACTCCGCACTCTTCACACCTTTATCATTTTCTGCAAAATGGTAAGCAGTTCCTCCACGGATTCCTCCCTGCCTTCCTTAATATCCCTGATCACACAGGTTTTCATGTGGGACTCCAGCAAATTCCTGTTAAAGCTGTTCAAAGCCGACACGGCCGCCGACACCTGGGTCAGGATATCCGTGCAGTAGGCGTCCCGCTCCACCATGCCCCGGATGCCCCGGATCTGCCCCTCGATGCGGTTTAAGCGGGTGATGAGAGCCTTTTGCTCCTTCTCGGACCGCTGCTTTGTGCGCCCCGATCCCTCCTTACAGCCACATCCCCTCTGTTCCTTTCCTTCCTCCATAAGTCTCCTCCTTTACCCCAAAATACCCCACCAGGGTATCCTTTCGTATACAGGATATACCCTGGTGGGGTATTTGTCAAGACAACATTTTCGGGTCTGTCCCACAGGAAATCCGCCTCCGCGTCTTTCCCGGAGCATTTCATTGCCCCTGGGAATAGTACGTCACCACATCCTCCGTCTTCCTCTTGGGCACCACATAATCTCCGCTGTCATCCAGATAATATTTGAAATCCTCCCCCTTTTCTAAGGGAACCACCTTGCTTTTCACGCTGGGGTATCCGAAGGCCACCAGCGTGTGGAGCTTCTGACTCTCAGTCAACCCCAGGAGCTCGGAAATCCTCGCCCTGTCGCAGGCTCCGATGATACAACTCCCCACTCCGTGATTCCAGGCCGCCAGCGTCATATTGCCGATGGCCAGACCCGCGTCGGTGTCGCAGTCCGGATTGATGTCCGTATTCTCCACCACGGCGATAAAGAGCACGGGATGCTCTCCCTCCTTGGGCTGTCCCTTCTGGGGCGGAAGGGCTCCCGCCCATCTGGTGTGAGGAAAAATCCGCTCCACCTCATCCCTGCCCTGTATCACCACATAGGACAGGGGCTGCCTGTTGGCGGCGCTGGAGGAGAGCCTGGCAGCTTCCAGAATCTCTTCCAAAATGCATCTCTCCACCGGTCTCTGCTCAAAACGGCGGTAGGTCCGTCTGGTTTTTAATAACTCCAATAAATTTTCCATGTTTCCTTTTGAAAGCCTTACTGCTGCGCCACATCCTTCATGGAGAAGCTGATTCTGCCCATCTTGTCCTTGCCCAGGCATACCACCGTAACCACGTCTCCCAGAGTGAGCACATCCTCCACCCGGTTGATTCTGTTCTTGGCAATCTTGGAGATGTGCACCATGCCCTCCTTGCCGGGAGCAAACTCCAGAAATGCGCCGAACTCCTTGATGCTCACAACCTTCCCCTGGAAGATCTGGCCCTCCTCGAACTCTGTGGTGATGATCTTGACCATCTCCACTGCCTTGTCCATCATCTCCTTGTCCGTACCGCAGATAGACACATTGCCATCGTCGGTGATGTCGATCTTCACGCCGGTGCGGGCGATAATCTCGTTGATGGTCTTGCCCCTCTGGCCTACCACATCCCCGATCTTCTCCGGATCGATCTGGACGGAGATGATCTTGGGCGCATACTGGTTCACCTCAGGTCTGGGCACTGCGATAGCGGGCTTCATGCAGGTATCCATGATGAAAAGCCTTGCCTCGCGGCATCTCTCGATAGCGCCCTCCACGATGGGCCTGGTCAGACCGTGAATCTTGATATCCATCTGAATGGCGGTGATACCCTCCGTGGTACCGGTCACCTTAAAGTCCATGTCGCCGAAGAAATCCTCCAGCCCCTGGATGTCCGTGAGAAGCACAAAATCCTCGTCAGCCTCCCCCGTCACCAGACCGCAGGAGATGCCGGCCACCATCTTCCGGATGGGAACGCCCGCCGCCATGAGGGACATACAGGAGGCACAGGTGGACGCCATGGAGGTGGAACCGTTGGATTCAAAGGTCTCGGACACGGTGCGGATAGCGTAGGGAAAATCCTCCTCGCTTGGCAGCACAGGAATCAGCGCCCGCTCCGCCAGAGCTCCGTGACCGATCTCACGCCTTCCCGGTCCTCTCGAGGGCTTGGTCTCACCCACGGAGTAGGAGGGGAAATTGTAGTGGTGCATATACCGCTTGCTCACCTCGTTCTCATCCAGCCCGTCCAGCTTCTGCTGCTCGGACAGAGGAGCCAGAGTGCACACATTGCAGATCTGGGTCTGCCCTCTGGTGAACATGGCGGAGCCATGTACCCGGGGAATAATGTCAACCTCCGCGGACAGAGGACGGATCTGGGTGATCTCCCGCCCGTCAGGCCGCTTGTGGTCCTTCAGAATCATCTTCCTCACGGTCTTCTTCTCGTACTGGTATACCGCTTCTCCCAGCATCCCAAGCCACTCCTCGTTCCCGGCGAAAGCCTCCTCCAGCTTTCCCGTGATCACGCGGATATTCTTCTCCCTGGTCTGCTTGTCGTCGGTAAATACGGCCTCCTCCATCTCCTGAGGAGGAACGATCTTCCTGATCTCCTCAAACAGCTCCGCGGGAACGGCGCAGCTTGTGTATTCATGCTTCTTCTTTCCCACCTCGGCCACGATTCTGTCAATAAACTGAATCAGCGTCTGATTTACCTCATGGGCCTTGTAGATCGCCTCGATCATCCTGCTCTCAGGAATCTCGTTGGCTCCGGCCTCGATCATAATCACTTTCTCCCTGGTGGAAGCCACCGTCAGATTCAGGTCCCCCACCTTCCACTGCTCCTGGGAGGGATTGATGACAAACTCTCCGTCGATCATACCCACCTGCGTCATGGCGCAGGGCCCGTCAAAGGGAATGTCTGAAATACAGGTGGCGATGGAAGCCCCCAGCATGGCCACCAGCTCGGGACGGCACTCCGGATCCACGCTCATCACCAGATTATTCAATGTGACGTCATTGCGGTAATCCTTGGGGAACAGGGGACGCATGGGCCTGTCGATGACGCGGCTGGTGAGCACCGCGTTCTCGCTGGCCTTGCCCTCTCTCTTGTTGAAGCCTCCGGGAATCTTGCCCACGGCGTACATCTTCTCCTCGTACTCCACGCTCAAGGGGAAGAAATCGATCCCCTCCCTGGGCTTCTCCGACGAGGTGGCGGTGGATAACACCGTGGTATCCCCATAGTGCATGAAAGCGCAGCCGTTGGCCTGCTTGCCCACCCGGTTGACGTCAACCTTCAGAGTGCGCCCCGCCAGTTCCATTTCATAAGTCTGATACATAATTTCCTCCATTCTGCCGTCCACACGGCTGTTTCCCTTTTCCACAGACCGCCGAAAAGGACGGATATCCGCCCTCCTGCCATGGCGCCGTCCGTTCCGCCCGCCGGAACAGGGAAACCGAAACTACTGAAAAGGGCACGTGCGCACATACCCTTTTCAGCGGTCTCGGATAATCCTTCTGCTCCGGAGAGTCCCTTCTCTTATAACCGGCCCTGAAATACAATAAAGCGGAGGAGCCCGATTGCGCCGGACCCGACTCCGCTTTCTGTCTCATTATTTCCTTAAGCCAAGCCGCTCAATCAGAGCACGATATCTTTCGATATCCTTCTTCTTCAGATAATCCAGAAGTCCGCGCCTCTGGCCTACCAGCTTCAGCATACCCCTGCGGGAATGGTGATCCTTGGGATTGGCCTTCAAATGCTCTGTAAGCTCCTTAATCCTCGTCGTCAGGATGGCTACCTGCACCTCGGGTGAACCGGTGTCGCCGGGAGTCCTGGCATACTCGTTCATAATGGCTGTCTTCTTTTCTTTGGAAATCATTTCTCTCTCCTCCTGTTCTTAAACCGCCGGACACCAGGACCGGGTCGGAGTGTCCCTAATCTGAGCGTCGGCTGACTTGTACGTAGGTATCATAGCATAAGTTGCCCCGGTTGTAAACAATTATTTATTTCTTAATGTTATCTTAATCAAATCCGCCGCCGTTAAATGCTTTTAGGATACCACTCGGATACAAACCCTCCGTAAAGTAATCCCATGCCCGCAGGCGGCGGGGATCCAGTCCGCTCCCCGGACACAGACCGGTCCGCCGCGGGACTTTAAAAAGAGGAGGAAAACATATGAAATTTAGAAAATCTATGGTCGTCCTGCTGTGCCTGACGCTTTTGGCAGGCGTTCTGGGCGGGTGCCAAAAGAAATCTTCGGGAGACGACAGTCTCCCCGAGCCGATGAAGGGCGCCTATCGGGAGACGGAGGTGCCCCTGCCGGATTCCCTGGCAGGCTGGACGGTGAAGCAGGTGTTTTCGGCTGAAAACCAGATTCATCTGATGGCCACAAAAAGCGAGGGCGGAAAGACCGTCTTTTGCCAGTGGCGCAACGAGGACGGCGAATTTACCGACGTGACGCCGGACTGGCTCTCATCCCTGTCCCTTTCAAGCGGAGAATGGCTGGAGGCGCACCTTATGCAGACGGCGGACGGGACCCAGTACCTGTTTGTCGGCTATGTGGCAGAGGGAGAGGAGAATTACAAAGCGCATCTCTACAGGGGGGAAGGAGGGGAAGCCCGGGACATCACCCCTGAGAAATGGCAGGTTCCCAACGAATGGGATACCTTTGAGATGATTCAGGGAATCGCCGCACTGGACAACGGCGCGCTGGTCTCCCTCTCCTTCACCTCCCTGGATATCTTCTCGGGGGAGGACGGCAGCCTGTCAGAGAGCCAGTCCCCCTCCGCAAACTACGACGGCAGCCTCTTCACCGACGGCGAATTTCTCTACCTGTGCGCGGAAGATCCCTCCGGCATCTTAATCGAAAAGCGCCAGGGCGGAAGGGCCGAGGGCATGACCTCTCTCGTCTTCCCCCAGAGCAGCTCCTCCGGCATCTCTCTCTGCGCCCAACCGGACGGCACTCTGATCGCGGCCGGGGCGGAAGGGATCTTTTGCTGCCAGCCAAAGGACACGGACTGGAAAAAGCTGCTGGACGCATCCGACACGGATTTCTCCCTGTCCGACTCCTGGTGCCTGGGAATGACCGCCCTGGAGGACGGTCGGTTCTACGGTCTGTTCCAGACGTCGGAGGGCGGCGTGAAGCTGAACAAATACGAGTTTGACCCCGAAGCGGTCACAGAGGTGAAGGAGACTCTGACTCTGTATTCCATCTCGGAGAGCAGCCTGCTGCGCCAGGCAGCGGCCCTGTATCACAGAGAGCATCCCGAAGTGCTGATCAATCTGCAGTATACCTACCCCGCCTATTATTATGAAGAGATCGACTATGAGGCCATCTATCAGGAACTGAACACCCTTATAACCGGAGACAACGCCCCCGACATTTTGGTGTTAGACGACCTGAACGCAGATACCTACGCGGAGAAAGGGCTTTTGGAGGATCTGGACGATGTGGTGCGTCCCCTGGAGGAGAGCGGAACTCTTTTGTCCGGCATTACCGGCTCTTATGTGGAGGAGGACGGCAAGCGCTACGCGGTGCCCCTTCAGTTTGGCTTCTGCGCGGCCGTGGGCAGGGATATCCCCCCTTCGGAGATGGCAAGCCTTAAGTCCCTGGCGGCTTACCTGGGCACCCAGAGTGACAGCAGCATGGGGCCCCAGACCACGGCGGAGCTGGTGGATAAATTCTATCCCTATTTTTGCCGGGACATCGTGAACGGGAAGGAACTGGACAGGGAGGCTCTGGGGCAGAACCTGGAATACTTAAAGTCCGTGGCGGACAACTGCGGCCTGCTTCCGGCCAGAGACCCCGATGAGCGGGGCTCCAACGTGTGGGATCTGGCAGCCACGGCCAGACTGGCCTTCGAGGAGGTTAAGGGCTTTAACGACTCCATGTTCCCCATTGCCATCGTAAATTATGTGCTGGGCGACTTTACCTCTTTCGAAAACAGCTTTCTCCCCTCCTGCCAGATAGGCATCTGCACCAAGAGCAGCTACACGGAGACGGCAAAGGATTTCCTGGGCTTCGCCCTGTCCGAGGCCGTGCAGGACACGGATCACTACAGCGGCTTCCCCGTCAATACGGCCTCCCTGGAAAAGCAGGCCGCGGCGGACCGCTCCCAGATGAGCGCAGAGACCATGATCTCCACCAAAAACGGCGACGAGCCCTTCACAATCGGCGCTTACTCCCAGGAGATGGCGGACAAATTGGTCTCCCTGTGCAAATCACTGGATCATCCGGTGGAAAAGGACGCCAAAATACGGGAGGTGCTGATCGAAACCCTGGACGCCTATCTAAGCGGCTCTCAGTCTATGGAGGAAACGGTCCAGAAGATTGAGGACAGCCTGAAAATGTACCTGGCGGAATAAATGCAAGGCACTGTCAAATAAAAAAACGAGCTGTCGCTTTAACGAAAGAAAATTCGCGAAGCGGCAGCTTTCTCCTTGTGTTTACCTTTTATCCCGGAGAGTGGGCGGCAGGAAACCTCCCGGCAGCGGCCCATGGGCGGCGCTTAAGAAAGAACGTCCGACTGCCGATATATATTAACGACGTTAGAAAATATTCAGCCGCTGGGACCTTACAGGGAAGCGGCGCGGCCGCGAACGACAGACCGGCCGCAGAAAGTCCGGCTAAGAAACATCAAGAATTATTTTTACGGCATCTGCCCGAACAGGACCCGGAACAACGTCCGGCTGTGCCTTTCGGACGGACCTTGTTTGGCCGGTACCGGTACCGGGAGAGCAGATGCGGAACTTAGAAAGGAGAAAAAGTATGAACGGAATTGGCACTGCAACGACAGAAAGGAACCTTTATGGGGCCCGGGATTATCAACGTCCACAGACGCGGACAGAGGGATTTGGAAGGGCGCTGGCGGATGCTTCTGGAGGAGACGGCAAACGGGACGCCTACATCCGCGCCGGCGTGACAAAGACTGCCCAGAGTAGCTGTGAGTATGCAAACTACGGCCCGGGGCTATCCGGTCTCAGTCTGCGGGAGGGGGAGATTTCCTCCACCAGCGGTCTGATCGGCCTGAGCTTTGTGCGGGGCTCCGAAGAGCCCATGTCCGCCCGCATGGATCAAAGTTCCACGGAGGAGGATCCGGTGGTTTTGGTGCAGATAGGAAGCGGAGAAAAACGGCGAGACATTCTGATCCATGTGAAGGAAGTGAACCCCGAGAATGCCACAGAGCTGGAGATGTTCGCACTCTTGAACTATATTGACGCAAAAAACGGCAGGACCATGGCGGCGGACGGCGCATGGCAGACCTACAACAGCCTGAGAAACCGGCTGGAGGAAACCGAACAGGTGGACCCTGTGGCAAGCGAGGGATATTACGATACCACTCGCGTAAACTGGCTCGAGTTGATACAACAGGCCATGGAGGATGAACTGCTCAGACAAAAAGGCTGGTTTGCGGATAGCTTTTTTACAAAAGAACTGGATAAACTCTCGGAGGAGCTGAGCGCTTACCGGAAGGAGCCTAAGGCTTTGACCGAAATGTCCTTTTGGGAGCTGATGCAAAGCGGTGCGGGAAATGCCCATATACCAGTGGTAGACCGGATCGTATCGGCCAGGAGCCCTGAAGATAATAAAATATACCTTACATTTTTTACAAGGGACTCCATCTCCTGCCTCCATGCGGACGGAACGACTGCATGGAAGCTCAAGTTGGCAAATGATGAGCAGGCGGAACGTGTCAAAGAGATATTTGCGGATTATACACCGGATAGAAAGAATGTGCAGGAATACTACAGCGATGCGTCGCTGGGGTTTGTGGCGTCAAAGGATTTCTGGCTGGCATTGCTTTCGCGCTGATTGCTTTTTGATCAAAAAGACTTGGGCCTCCATTAAAGTATTTCCATGAAGGGGATCTGTACGCCGAACTGCGTCAGTCCCCTTTTTGCCCGAGACAAAGGCGCATAAAGGTATGGCAAACCGCCCCTTCCTATGGTATAATAATTGTGTTAAAACAGAATAAAACATGAAAAAGTACGGAGGTAATTTTATGTCGGAAGCACATAAAAAAGGATTTGATGCCGAGCTGGTAGCCGCTGATCTGGAAAACTGCTGCCGCAGCGAGGCAGTGTGCGGCGGCTGCCAGGAGGAGGCCTGCATTATCGGTTATGCCAGGCACTGCATAGCCGAGTACCTGAGAGAGCCCAGGCAGGAAGTTCCCGACGGCGTAAAGCGGGTTCCCACCATGGATTTCAAGATGTTTGACGAGGCGGAGCTGGAGATCGCCATCGCTCACATCCTGAGAGAATGCAAGGACTGCAAGGAAGATCACACCGAGGACTGTATCATCAATGTGATTCGCAACTGCTATGAGGTTGGGCTTCTGGGAGACATACAGCCCTACGAGGGCAGCGCGCTGCAATATTTGATGTACTTAAAGAACAGCTTCCCCGAGAAATCTCTGCACATCGCAGATCTTTACAGGAATTCCCCCGGCGCTTAAGGCGCCGATGGCGGACCCTGACCACCCGGGATATTTTCTTCCGGGAGTCTCCGGTCCTCAGGGACATTATTGCGGCCTGAAAAGCTTCACAGCCCGGTTCTGCATCAACCAAGGAAAGGCATGGTGATCATATGAGATACAAAATTCTTTTAGCGGGAAACAATCAGTCCCTCATCGAAGATTTCTTTGCGCAGATGACGGAGAGCTTTGAATCCCTCACCACCTCCACCCGCTATGACGACATTATCAGCCACATAAAGTATTTCTCCCCTGATGTATTCGTCTACTGCATCCGCCAGGAGGCCCCTGACCGGATCGCCAGGATTTCCAATGCCAAGACGGCTCTGACCAGGAAGAAAATCCCCCTGATCGTGGTTGGCACGGAGGAGGATTGCGACACCTTCGTCCGCGCCACCGGATATGTGGCGGACCTGCTCTTGACCAGGCCCTTAACTCCCGCGGCCATACAGGAGCGAATCGAGGCCTACCTGACGGATAAAAAGCAAAAGGAAAAGGAGGAGGCCACGATGGCGGAGGTCCAGGCCAGCCTGGCTTTCGCGGAGGCTCAGGCAAAGGCCGCGGCGGCCGAAAATGCCAGACGGAAGCATATTCTGGTGGTGGATGACGACCCCATGATGTTAAAGCTTATCAAGGAGCATCTCCACCAGGATTATGATATCGCCACCGCCATCAACGGCAAGGTCGCCCTGAAATTTCTGGAAAACAAGAAGACGGATCTCATCCTCTTGGACTACGAGATGCCCTTAGAGAATGGCGCCTCCGTCCTGGAAAAGCTTCGCGCCAACGAGTCCACAAGCCGTCTTCCGGTCATCTTCCTCACCGGGGTCACGGACAAGGAGAAAATCACCAAAGTGCTTTCCTTAAAGCCCCAGGGATATCTCCTCAAGCCCATCGACAGGGATAAGCTTATCGCCGCCATTGACGACATATTCAAGCGATAACGGACAGTGATTACAATTTCATCAATCGTCTGCATTCTCTCCCGAAAGGAGGCGCAAATATGAAGGATAAAATGTATTTGACCGATCTCCTCAGCGTGGAACTCCTGCAGAAGATGCAGGACTCCTTCTCACAGCTCACAGGCATCGCCGCTCTTACCACGGACGACGTGGGAAAGGCGGTCACGGAGGGCTCCGGCTTTTCGGATTTGTGCATGAAATACACGAGGCGCTCTCCCCTGGGCTGTGAACGGTGCGAACAATGTGACAGGCAGGGCGCCGAGATCACCATGCGCCAGGGCCGCCCCACCACCTATTACTGTCACGCCGGACTGGTGGATTTCGCCGCTCCTATCCTGGTGGACGGCAGGCTCATAGGCTGCTTTATCGGAGGCCAGGTGCTGCCCAAGCCCCCGGATATGGAAAGCTTTCGCCGGACAGCCCTGGAGCTCTCCATAGACCCCGACGAATACCTGGAAGCCCTGGGCCGGATAAACGTCGTGGAGAGGGAAAAAATCGAAAAGTCCGCCGAGTTCCTCTTCACTATCTCCGGCGTCCTCTCCGACATGGCATACAGCAATTACATGACCATACAGGCAAGCCGCGAGATCCAGCACGCCGCCACCATGAAATCCGATTTCCTGGCCAATATGAGCCATGAGATACGCACTCCCATGAATGCGGTGATCGGCATGGCGGAGATGGCTCTGCGGGAGGATCTGCCTCCTGCCGCCCGGGAATACATCAACCAGATCAAGGCCTCCGGCAAATCTCTGCTGGCCATCATCAACGACATCCTGGATTTTTCCAAAATAGAATCAGGCAAAATGGATATCATTATTGTGGAATACGAGCTGATGTCCCTGGTAAACGATGTGGTAAATATTCTGAACACCCGTTTAAAGGACAAGGACGTAGAGCTGATTATGGATATCTCCCCCGACCTGCCCCACATCCTGGAGGGAGACAATGTCCGCATCAAGCAAATCCTCATCAATCTGGCTGACAACGCCGTGAAATTTACCAGGCAGGGGCAGATTGCCATACATATCAACTGCACCCCCATGGAGGAGGACAGGATCATGCTCCATGTGTCCGTCCAGGACAGCGGCATCGGCATCAAGCCGGAGGACAGGGATAAGCTGTTTCAGTCTTTCCAGCAGCTTGACAGCAAGCGCAACCGCAACATAGAGGGCACCGGCCTGGGCCTGGCCATCAGCAGGCAGCTTCTGTCCCTGATGGGCGGCTCCATCCGTGTGGAGAGCGAGTACGAAAAGGGAAGCACCTTCTCCTTCTCCCTTCCCCAGAGAGTGATCGATCCCTGCCACAGCGTCCAGGTGAACAACCCTGAGAAAATTCGGCTCTTCTCCTGCATTCAGAACCCTTACATCCACGCCCAGCTTGAGCGCACTGCCCGGGCTCTGGGCGCGCCGCTCAAGATACTGCCCTCCCCCGGTGAGTTACCGCCCTCCGATTCCGCCGGGGAGACTTATCTGTTCGTGGAAAAAAATCTGCTTGGCTTCCAGGCGGAGACCTATGCCCTGGAGCATCCCGACATCACCGTGGCTGTCTTAATCTCCTACGATGACGACATCAAATATGACATCACCAATATCACTGCCGTCAAAAAACCTCTCTACTGCCTGAACCTGGCCATGCTGTTAAACAAGGCGCTGTACGACTTCTCCTCCCAGAAGGAGGAGGATTTCGACTTTGTGGCCCCTGAGGCCGAGGTGTTGATCGTGGATGACAACATGATCAACCTGACCGTGGCCGAAGGGTTGCTGCGCCCTCTTCAGATGAAGATCGAAACGGCCTTGAGCGGAAAGGAGGCCATCGCCAAGATCTCCGTCCATCATTATGACATGGTGCTCATGGATCATATGATGCCGGAGCTGGACGGCGTGGAAACCACCCATATCATCCGCCGTTTCCACACGGAGTACAATGACGTTCCCATCATTGCCCTCACCGCCAACGCCGTGGAGGGCACCAGGGAAATGTTTCTGAAGGAAGGGATGAACGACTTCATCCCCAAACCCATAGAGCTGATCGTGCTCATCTCCAAAATCAGAAAATGGCTTCCCGTGGAGAAGATCAGAAAGGCAAACGCCCCCGTCTTCACCCACGATGAAATCATAGACGCCCCCAGCGTGGCAGATTTGGACACTCACTCCGCCATCCGACTCCTGGGAAGCGAGAAGCTGTTCTGGACCGTACTGGGAGACTATTATCACGCCATCGAGAAGAAGGTTTCCGCAATCCGCACCAGCCTGGGGGAGGAGGACTGGGCCAATTACACCATTGAGGTCCACGCCTTAAAGAGCAGCTCCCGGCAGATCGGCGCCAACAACCTCTCCGACAGAGCCGCCACCCTGGAAAAGGCCGGAAATGCCAGAGACACGGACTTTATCCGGAAAAACACCGAGCCTATGCTGGAGCAGTATCTGGGCTACCTGGAGATGCTGGAACCCTATTTCCGCGTAGAGGTACGTGATGCGAGCCATAAGGAGGCGATCTCCCCGGAACTCTTGTCCGAATGCTTTGCCAGAATGCGGGAGGCCGTGGAAAATCTGGATATGGACAGAATGGAGTTGGTAGCGGCCGAGATGGACCGATACAGCTATGAGCCGCCCTACGAGGAACTGTTCACGCGTCTGCGGGAGGCCGTGAGCGAGGTGGACGGGGATATGTGTGAAGAAATCATGAGAGAATGGGAGGGTTAAACACAAAGGACTCCCCTTCGGAGAACAGGCTTTTTTGCTTTACCTGTCTGCCAAAGGGGAGTCTTTTTATTGCTGCAGTCTCGTTTTTACTGTCAATTATCCGTTATCTCTGTACGCGTCCGGAAGCGTCTCCGCCGGCCAGAGTCTCTACTTCCTTCCTGGATACCAGATTGAAGTCGCCGGGGATGGTGTGCTTCAAAGCGGAAGCCGCCACGCCGTACTCAAGGGCTGCCTTGAAATCCTTGCCGTCCACCAGACCGCAGATTACGCCGCCTGCAAAGGAATCGCCGCCGCCCACGCGGTCAACGATGGGATGGATGCTGTACTCCTTGGAATGATAGAACTCCTTGGTATCCCTGGAGTAAATGCATGCGGACCAGCCGTTGTCGGAAGCGGAACGGCTCACGCGCAGGGAGGAGATGCAGTACTCAAAATTGTAGTCCGCAACCATCTGCTCAAAGATGGACTTATATCCTGCCAGCTCCAGCTCGCCGCTGGTGACATCGGTCTTTCCGGGCTTGTAGCCCAGCACCAGCTCCGCGTCCTCCTCGTTTCCGATACATACGTCCACATACTTCATCAGGTTCTTCATAACCTTCTGAGCCTTCTCGGAGGACCACAGCTTCTTGCGGAAGTTCAGGTCCACGGAAACCTTCACATTGTGCTTCTTTGCGGCGATCAGAGCCTTCTCGGTGAGCTCTGCCGCTGCGTCGGACACAGCGGGGGTGATTCCGGTGAAATGGAACCAGTCGGCGCCCTCAAAGATCTCGTCGAAGTTGAAATCCGCCTCCGTAGCGGTGGAGATGGAGGAATGAGCTCTGTCGTACACTACCTTGGAGGGTCTCATGGAGGAGCCGCTCTCCAGGTAATAGATTCCCAGCCTCTCGCCGCATCTGGCGATGTGCTTCGTCTCTACATTGTACTTTCTCAGAGCCGCCACAGCGCACTCGCCGATCTCGTTATCGGGCACAGCGGTGACAAACTCGGCGTCATGGCCATAGTTTGCCAGGGAAACCGCAACATTAGCCTCCCCGCCGCCGTAGTTTACATCAAACTCATCCGCCTGGATAAATTTCTCATTGTTGGGTGTGGACAGTCTCAGCATGATCTCACCCATGGTAATCACTTTTGCCATTGTCTCTATCGTCCTTTCTTAAAATAGATTTACTTCTGCACCAGATGAACGGCAAAGCCGCCGATTTCCTCTTTCAGATAAATTGCCTTCAGATTGCCCTTGGCATCCTTCTTTGCGGTTGCCTCGTCAAACTCCACGCCCAGCACGGTGGTCAGATAGTTCACCGCTCTCTCGATATAGTTGGTTCTCACGGCAATGTGTCCGTTCTTCCCCAGATAAGGAGTCTTCATATACTCAACCGCAGTGCCCGCAAACACAGAGCTGCCGCCTACCTTGGCCGGCATACCGAAGATAAAGGCAAAACGGTTGGCTGCCTTCACTGCCTCCTCCTCATTCTCAGAGTTCACGCCCACATGAGCCAGTTCAAAACCGAGCATGGTCTGAACCGCCTCCCTGGTGAGCTGCTCGATCTTGTCCCATTCTCCCCCGTTGATCAGGTCGCCGGGAACCATCCAGGAGCCGCCGCAGGCGATAATCTTGTTGAAATCCAGATAGGAATTCAGGTTCTTTGCGTTCACGCCGCCGGTGGGCATGAATTTCATATTCACGTAAGGAGCCGCCATGGCCTTGATCTTTGCCAGGCCGCCGGACTGCTCCGCCGGGAAAAACTTCACAACGTCCAGGCCCAGCTCGATGGCCTGCTCGATATCGCTGGGGCTGGAGGTGCCGGGAGTGATGGGCACATTCTTCTCAATGCAGTACTTCACCGTCCTGGGATTGAGGCCGGGGCTCACGATAAACTTTGCCCCCGCTGCCACAGCCGCGTCCACCTGCTCCGCATTCAATACGGTGCCCGCGCCCACGCACATATCCGGGAAATTCTCCGTCATAATTTTGATGGCTTCCGCCGCAGCCGCCGTGCGGAAGGTCACCTCCGCACAGGGAAGTCCTCCTGCGCAGAGTGCCTTTGCCAGGGGAAGCGCGTCTGCCGCATTATCGATCTTTACCACCGGAACAATGCCGATTTTACTGATTTGCTCTAAAACTGCGTTCATTTTACCCTCATTTCTGCCACCCTGTGGCCGTGTTATACTAACATGCGCTGAGATTTTCCGATTCCCGTCCGGCACATATGGCGTGATTCTGCGATATGCGCCGGACAGAAGGGAAAATCTGACCGCTCGTGAGTATAGCTGGATTATCAGGCCAGAATCTTCTTCACGCAGGACGCAAGCTTCTCGTCCTGGCAGTTTGCGAAGAAATACTCCTGGAACCTCTCGCCGCTCAAAGCGCCCTTTACCAGCTCTCTGTCCAAATTCTCAAGGATCGTGACGAGGTCCGTATGCGTGACCTCCTTCACCTGATCCAGAATCTTCTTGTTCCGCTGCTCGGGAACTACCCTCTCGGGAGGATATCCGCCGCCGCCGGGCGCACAGAACAGCTTTTCAAAAATATACTGCAGATTCAGCTCTCCGCCCCAGCCGAAGTTCTCCGCAAAGGGGAGCGCCACACAGTTTCCGTCGTTCACCTGGGTGAACAGATAAGCGTCCAGGGGGGACTCGATATGTCCGCACAACACCCTTGGAAAGGCATTGCAGGCCAGCATTGCCCCCTCGCCGGTGCCGCAGCCGGTCACAACAAAATCCGCCGCCCCTGAATTGATCAGCACTGCCGCCAGAATACCGTTCTGCACATAGGTCAAAGCGTTGGGGTCCTCGGCGCTGTACATACCGTAATTAAACACCTCATGGCCGTAGGGCGCGGCAGCCTTCTTCAGCGTCTCGAAGATCAATTCGTTCTTGGCCGCCTGGCTGTTTTCATTTATCAATGCAATCTTCATTTCTGCTCCTATCTATCCGCCGTAACGGATATTTATTCACAAGCCCGGCTTTTTGTCTCCCGGCCATCCGCCGGGGGCAGGGCTTACTTACTCCTGTTTACTCGGGCTGCTTACCGATATAAGCCAGGATTCCGCCGTCCACATAGAGAATGTGTCCGTTCACCGCGTTGGACGCCTCGGATGCCAGGAACACGGCAGGGCCGGTGAGCTCCTCGGGCTTCAGCCATCTGTTGGCGGGAGTCTTCGCGCAGATAAACTGATCGAAGGGATGTCTGCTGCCGTCAGGCTGCACCTCTCTCAGGGGAGCGGTCTGGGGCGTCTCGATATAGCCCGGTCCAAGGCCGTTACACTGGATGTTGTACTGGCCGTACTCGGAGCAGATATTTCTGGTGAGCATCTTCAGGCCGCCCTTTGCGGCAGCGTATGCGGACACGGTCTCCCTGCCCAGCTCGGACATCATGGAGCAGATGTTTATAATCTTGCCGTGGCCCTTCTTGATCATAGCGGGGATCACTGCCTTGGACACGATAAAGGGAGCGTTCAGATCCACGTCGATCACCTGTCTGAACTGATCTGCGCTCATCTCGGTCATGGGGATGCGCTTGATAATTCCGGCATTGTTCACCAGAATATCGACGGTGCCCACCTCCTTCTCAATCTGGGCAACCATTGCGTTTACGGCGTCCTCGTCGGTCACGTCGCACACATAGCCGTGAGCCTTGATGCCCTTCTCCTCGTATGCTGCCAATCCCTTGTCCACCAGCTCCTGCTTGATGTCATTGAAACAGATGGTTGCGCCGCACTCCGCGTAAGCGGAAGCGATGGCAAAGCCGATACCGTAGGAAGCGCCTGTCACCAGGGCAACCTTGCCCTCCAGAGAAAAATTCGTAAATTCTGACATTTTGTAATCTCCTTTTCTTTATGCTTTATTTTGTGGATAACCGCATCGCCTTCCCGAGTCGGTTATCTCAAATCCCGATTGTCCACGCCGTCCATGTCGTCGAAATCCTGATTCTCACCCACCATTCCCCAGATAAAGGTATAAGCTCTGGAACCGCATCCGGAATGGATGGACCAGCTCGGCGAGATCACGGCCTCCTCGTTCCTCATCACAATATGACGGGTCTCGTCAGGCTCGCCCATATAGTGCATCACAAAGGCGTCCTCCTTCATCTCAAAATAGAGATAGACCTCCATGCGCCTGTCGTGGGTATGACAGGGCATCGTGTTCCAGACGCTGCCGGGCTCCAGCTTGGTCATACCCATCTCGAGCTGACAGCTCTCCACCTGGCCGGGAAGAATATATTTGCAGATCACTCTGTGGTTGGCATCCTCCAGAGAGCCGAGCTCCACCTTGTTCTCATCCTTCACGATGACCACCCCCGGCTCCGGGGTGCCCTCCGGCTTGATGACAACAGTGGGGCAGGTTCTGTGAGCGGGAGCCGAATTCAGATAAAATTTGGCCGGTTCCAACGCGTCGTCGCTGGCAAAGACAATCTCCTTCGAGCCCATGCCGATATACATCGCCTCCTTGAATCCTACCCTGTTTTCCTTGCCGTCCACGGTGATGGTGCCCGCGCCTCCGATATTGATGACACCCAACTCTCTCCTCTGGCAGAAGTACTCCGCCCTTAGCTCGTCCCCCGCCGTGAGAGTGATGGGCTCCGTGGGCACTGCCGCGCCCGTGATAATTCTGTCAATGTGGCTGTACACCAGCTTAATCTCGCCCGGCACGAAGAGATCCTGAATCAAAAATTCCTCTCTGAGCCTCTCTGTGGTATAGTGCTTCACATCTTTTGGGGATACCGCTGTCCTAAGTTCCACCTCTTGCCTCTCTTTCTCCGGTGTGCCGCCCCGCGTTCCATGACGCCTCCGGCCACCGGCGGATAATTTACTGAAAGTGTTTACAATATGAGCATTCCCATAAATTATACCATATCGTCGGAAACATTCCAATAAATTTTCTCAAAATTTTCCTTTTTCAAGTATACACGAAAACAATTCAGAAGTCCATGACATTTTTCCGGAAACAAAACGGCCGACCTTTTTGCCCCTATCATTTTTTTCCGAAATCTCTTATACTGACAGTAACAGGAAAACGGCGGCCGGAACTTGAAACGCCTCCCGCCGAGATAAAGGAGAAAAGCTATGGACATCCTCACAAACCGGAGCAAGAACGATTTTGCCCCCCTGCCCCCCATGGGCTGGAACAGCTACGATTACTACGACACCACAGTGGACGAGGCCGCCCTTATGCGGAACGCGGCGTATATGGCCGAGCATCTCAAGGAATACGGCTGGGAGTATGTGGTGGCGGACATCCAGTGGTACGCCCACGACCCGGGCTCCCAGAGAGAACGCTTTCAGTACATTCCCTTTGGCGAGCTGGAGCTGGACGAGTGGGGAAGACTCCTGCCGGACCCGAAACGGTTTCCCTCCTCCGCAGGCGGCGCGGGCTTTAAACCCCTGGCAGACTATGTACACTCCCTGGGCCTGAAGTTCGGCATCCATATTATGCGAGGCATCCCCCGGATCGCCGCACACCTGCATCTGCCCGTAGCATACGATAATCCGGTGACAAGAGAGCGCCTGGCCGCCTGTCCCGAGGCCGGCTTTCCCCCCTGCCCGGAAAGGGGCCTAAACGCCGCCGACGTGGCCGACCCTGCTTCCGTCTGCGGCTGGAATCCGGATATGTACGGCGTGGGCGCCCTTGCGGAGGGACAGGTCTATTATGATTCTCTCCTCTCGCTGTATGCCTCCTGGGGCGTAGACTTCATCAAATGCGACGATATCTGCAACACAAATCTCTATCCCCACAGGCCCTACTCCGCCCGACACGAGGTGGAAATGCTCTCCCGGGCCATCCGGCACTGCGGCAGGGATACGGTGCTCTCCCTCTCCCCCGGCCCCGCTTTGATCGAGGAGGCCTGGCACTATGAGACGTATGCCAATATGTGGCGTATCACCGACGATTTCTGGGATGACTGGCGGCTTTTGAAGGATATGTTCAAACGCTGCCAGCTATGGCAGAGTCATGTCTCCAGGGGCTGCTATCCCGACTGCGATATGCTGCCCCTGGGCGTTTTGGGCAAGGGCTTCGGCAGAGAGCGGAACACCAATTTCACCTGGGAGGAGCAGCGCACCATGATGACTCTCTGGTGCCTGTTCGGCTCCCCTCTGATGCTGGGCGCGGAGCTCACAAAACTGGATAAGCGGACCCTGACCCTCTTGACCAACAGCGCCGTTCTGGCCATGAGAGATCCCCGCTTCCGCCCCCGCCAGCTAAGGCTTACAGAGTTTGAGGCGGTGTGGACGGCCTCCGACGCTTCCGGCGAAATATGTCCCGACGACAAAAACAGCACCCTCTATGTGGCGCTGTTCAACTTAAGCGATGAGAAACGGCGGGTGAGCGTCCCGCTGGCGGAATGCGGCGTCCGGCTCTCCCACGGCGCCCTGTGCCTTAGGGACCTGTGGGAGGACACCCTGCTGCAGACAAGGGAACTCCTGCAGGCCGAGCTTGCGCCCCACGCCTGCGCCGCATACCGTCTTCTCTGACAGAACCGGACCGGTCAAAGGCTTTCCAGCAGCCCCTTCAATCCCCGTTCCTCGTAGATCCCCTTGTAATACTGCACCTCGGATCGGATCATCTCATCGATCACCCGCATTCCCAAAAGCTCCACCGGCGCCCGGTCGTCCGTCATCAGGTAATCCCCGGCCTCATACCGCACCAGGGCGCCGGACACTCTTCCCATCAGGGCCTTCAGCTCCGCGTCGCCCTCCCGCTGCACATTCCGCTCGAACGCGGCCAGCAGGCCGTCCGAGGCTCCCGCAAAGAGCTCCCTGTTGGAGGAGCCGGGCACGTCCGCGGTGTACACCTCTCCGAACACCCCGGAGATAGTGTCGGACAGATATTGATTGATATTTCCTTCCCCGCCGCCCCGCATATTCATATTTACCACCATGACGCCGTCCTCCTTCAGCCTTTCCTTCACCGTGGCGAAAAATTCCCTGGAGGACATCTGAAAGGGAATGGTGATATCCTGATAAGCGTCCACCATAATCACATCGTAGGTCTCCTCCACTGCGTTCAGATAAGCCCTCCCGTCATAGGTGGTCACCTTCACATCCTTTGGCAGCTCAAAGTAACGCTCCGCCAGATCGGTGATCTTTTCGTCTATCTCCACTCCCTCCATGTTCAGATTGTCAAAATACCGCCCGCACTGAGTGGCAAAGGTGCCTGTGCCCATACCCAGAATCAGCACGTCCAGACTTTCCTTCTCATAGACCCCCGCCATAAAGGGAGCCGCCATGGCATAGTCGTAGTACATCCCTGTCAGAGCGCCCTCCTTTACCAGCATGGACTGCACGCCGAACAGCACATTGGTGGACAAAATAACGCTTCTGTCGTTTTCCTTTACCTGCAGATAATTGTAGACGGACTCCCCCTCGTAGGTCAGCCCGCTCTCCCAGAAGGCGAAGCTGTTATGATGCCCCCCGGCGCAGCACAGGACGAAGGCTAAAAACCCGGCGGCAGTCCTTTTGAACCCGGTGCGGGCGCTGACAAAATATACGGCCGCCAGCAAAAGCAGAATCCCCGCGAAGAGCAAAAAAGTGACGGAAGTCCCCACGGCCGGAATGGTGACAAAGGTGGGCAGAAAGGTTCCCAAAATACTTCCCACGGTGTTAAAGGCTCCCAGCGTCCCCACCGTCCTCCCGTTGTCATCCAGGCTCTCCGTGGCGAATTTCGCCAGGGAGGGCGTCACCGTACCCAACAGAAACAGGGGAAACACAAAAATGGCCATACAGGCCGCGAAGGCCGCCCAGATTAGGAAGTTGGTGCTCACCGTAAAAATCAACAGCGCCGAGATCCCGATGATAATATACTTTCCCACCAGGGGTATGGCGGCGATCCAAACCGCCGCGATCAAAATCCTGCCGTAGAGTCTGTCCGGGCTTGGATTTTTGTCTGCCGTCCGGCCTCCGTAGATATTTCCCAGGGCCATGGCAATCATAATGGTGCCGATAATGATGGTCCACACGATCTGGGAGGAGCTGAAATACGGGGCAAGCAGCCTGCTGGCTCCCAGCTCCACGGCCATAACGGACATCCCCGCGAAAAATTCCGTCAGATAAAGATATACTTTATTGTGCAAAACTCCCTGCTTCTTTTCCGTCATTACGCCTCACCTTCCGCCGCTACTGCGGCTTCTCCCTCTCCCCCTTTGTCCGGGGCGGCTTCCCTCTCCGAATCCTCTGGAGCAGCGGTCATATCCTTCTCTATCCCTTTGCCCGGGGCGGCTTCCCTCTCCGAATCCTCTGGGACGGCGGCTGTCCCCTCTCCTTCCCCGTCGTCCTCTCTCTCGTCCTCGTCCTCCGCTTCCTCATCGTCCTCCGCCCCATTCTTCCTTCCGATTCTGGGTCCGAGAATCCAAAGCGCCGCAAAGGCCGCCGCGCTGACAAGGGTGATCCCGATTCCCAGGTACAGCCCGGCCGGAACATTGGAGAGTTCGATATGATAGACGCCGGGCTCCAGGTCCAGGGCGATCAGACAGTCCCCAAAGAGGCTGCACTCCGTTTTTTGGCCGTTGACCTTCACGGTCCATCCCTTCTCATAGGGTATGCTCAGGATGAGGCGGCCGGCCTCCGTAAGAGTGAGGTCTCCGTTCACCCAATCGCTGCCATAGGTCACATTTTCCAGGTGGCTTTGGGACAGCCTGGCCAACACCCTCTCAAGCACCTCCTGATCCAGCCGATAGACATCCACCGCAATCTTGGGTGTCTCATCCTTGTCGTCCCCGTTGGTGAGGGTGATCTTGTCCCCCTCCATCAGATGCCCCAGATATATAATGCTATTATCCCTCAGATCATTGTATGTCTCCACCTCCAACTGACCGCCCACCACATCTATCTCTCTGGTTCCCCCTGCCGTGAGCCTGGCGTAATAAATCCCATCCTGCTGTGCTCTGACCACCACGTCGTCCCCGTCGTCCGTATCCTGCACTCTCACAAAGAGAGATTCCTCCACTCCCAGCTCTCCCACCAGCCGATTCTGCACCAGCATGGCGTTGCTCTGATAGAGAATCACATTGTTGTCGTCGGATCTGGGCAGATCAAATCCCACGGGAGCCACATACCCGAAGGGCAGCACGGCCCGGTTCTCGTACAGCCACACCTCGCCGCTGTGGTCCAGGACGGTATACAGATCATTCTCATATTTGGAGGAATTCCCAAACATATATTTCACGTTAAGCAGCGCGGAGGATAGAGGCGTGGCACCGTCAAAGCCATAGTACACCTTACTGTTGCGCATTCCCAGAAGCCGGTACAGATCCATCACATAGGAGTTCATGGTGGAGGAGAACACAGAGGCCGTGGGGTATGCCGCCAAGGTTCCGTCATTCTTAGTCTTTCTGGTGAACTTCTCCAGGCGATAGAAACCATCCTCCCTCTCCCTGGTAAAGCCGTACAGCGTCCGATAGTCCGAGAGCTCCCCCAGATAGGCCGTCCTGTCAGTGGTTCCGAAGCTGGTGTAGTAGGAATTGATGCCCAGCTCCACTATAATCACAAAGAGCGCAACTCCTCCCAGCACGGGCTTGAGGGAACCGCCGTTTTTATCTCCCCTGCTGCGCAAAAGATAGAGAAGCACCGCGTAAACCGTCACAAACACAAGGGTCAACAGCTCGATTCCCGTCTCGAAATCTTCGTGTGAGATAAACTTCTCACAGGCTAACAGAAACACCGCCGCCCCCAGATAGCTGTACAGAATCTGATGTTTGGACACCTGATTGATATGCCGGTAGGCGTCGTAGCACATGGTGAGAACCAGCAGAATATAGATAAAGGACTGACGGGCGGGCAGGGAATCCGGATAATTCATGCCATGCCAGATCATATCCGGTATATTGTTGGCAAAGGCAAACAAAAATACGCCCAAAAGAACCAGGTTGCAAAAGCGCTTTCTGGCAGGTATACCCTGATTCAGGGCATATAGGGGAATCAGAACAAAGACCGCCGCCCCGCAGTAAATATTGGGCCAGTGATCCAGCCCCCGTTCCGTGCTCACCCCGAGACAATGCCTGGCCAGCTCGTCCAGCACCGGAAAATAGGACTGAAGCTTGTCCGGAAGGCTCACATCCCCAAAGTCAGTGGCCAAAATGGCTAAGACCTCCGGTACCAAAAACACCGCCGCCATCCCTCCCGCCAGCAGGGAATACAAAGCAAAATCAATCAGAATCCGTCTGCTGCACTTTTCCGTAACCAAAAGCGACAAAAAGTACATCACCAAAAAGATACAGATCAGAATGGAGATATAAAAATTGGTCAAAATGGACAGCGCCAGGGCAATGCAGTACAGGCCGCAGCGCCCCTCCCTCACCAGCCTCTCCAGCCCCAGCAGGATAAAGGGCAGCAGGATCACACAGTCCAGCCACATAATGTTCCAGTTGTATGCCATCATAAAACCCGACAGCGCATAAAAGCAGGAAAAGAACAGCGCCCCTCCGTCCTTCCCCTCGAACTTCTTCTGCAGATAGAGAAAGGAGGACCACCCGCACAGCCCGATTTTCACCACCGTCAGATAGCTCATAAACTCCATCAGATACGCTTCCGGCACCAGAAAGGCCAGCCAGTGCAGGGGACTGGCCAGATAATATGCGTACAGGGCCAGGAAGTTGGATCCGATTCCCACATTCCAGGTATAATTAAGCCCCTCCCCCGACCTTACGGCCCTGAGAAACTCGCTGAAAAAGGGCATATACTGGTGATACATATCAGAAAACAGAAAGCTCCTGTCGCCAAAGGGATAAATTCTGTTGGCGATAAATATGGTAAACACAATGATTACCGGCAGGAAAAAGGAAAGCCAAAGAGCCGTCCTGTTCCATAATTCCTCCGTGGTAAGTACTTTTCTCTGAATCCTGTATTTCATCCTTCACCTTCCTAATTCGTCTCCAATGCCGATCCTCTCCCGTGTGCTGACACACCAGGTTCCCGGCTCCACTCAAGTTTCTTTACCTTTCCCGATTCCTTCAGACGCAGTCCTTCCGGAAGCCTTGCCTTCAAATGGCCCATACGCTCAATTCCTTTCCTATGTATCGTATGCACTTAAATGCGATGGGGCAGACAATATCTTCCAAAACCTTAAATATTTTACTCCTTTTTGGATAAAAAGAACAGAGGCAAAACGCTGAAAATTCAAAATGGCTGTTTCAGACCTATTCTACCTCAAAAGTATTTGGCATATACTGGCTAAGACTCCCTATTAACCGCATAATAGGCGGCACGGCGAGATTAAAATATGAAAATAGCGATTCTGGGGCGAAAGGCCCAAACTGCAAACTATGAAAAATACCTGCAAAAGGGCGGCTTCCTCCCTGTTACAACCCTAAGGCCCGGGGATCTGTCCGACTGCGCCGCCCTGATACTGCCGGGGGGAGGCGATATCACCCCCGGCTTTTTCGGGGAGAGGAACACCGCCTCGGGAAAAATCGACACGGAGCTGGACATATTGCAGCTTCAGGCCGTCGAATACGCTATCCGGCTCCACCTTCCCGTGTTTGGCATCTGCAAGGGTATGCAAGTCATCAATGTGGCATTCGGCGGCGCCATTATACAGGACCTTCCCACGGCCGATCTCCACCGCGGGGGCGAAGACCTGTACCACAGCACCGTGATTTTGGAGGGCTCCTGCCTCTATGAGCTGTACGGCAGAGAAGCCCTCGTCAACAGCGCCCATCACCAGGGCGTGGGCAGATTAGGCCGCCATCTGGCGGCCATTCAGTGGTGCCCCCAGGACGGCTGCGTGGAGGCCATACTCCATGAAACCCTCCCTATTCTGGGACTGCAGTGGCACCCCGAACGTCTGAATCCCGATCTCACGACTCTGTCGGGAGAGCCTCTCCTGTCCCTGCTCTCCTCCTGGATCCACGCGTCCCGGCGGATGCGCTCCGCTCCGAAGCCTCCTCCCTGCGAAAGATAGCCTTGCCCGCCCCCGGAAGCTTTTTCCTGTGAAGAAGCGTGATTTCAAAGAGCGACTTGACGGTCTGGCGAAGTATCTCCGCCGTCTCGTCGTCCACCTCCCGGAGGGCCGAGATCACTCCGTTCACACTCTTTTTCCAGTCCGCGGTGAAGGTGATCAGGTCCTCCGCCTGGGATCCGTAGATCACCTGAAACAGGGTGTCCACAAAGGTCCTAAGCTGCTTTTCGTCCAGAGACAGGATCCACTCGTTTAAGGTATCGTCCATCCTCTTTCGGCCCTCGTAGATATCCTGCACCTTGATGAAATGCCTGCCCTCCACCAGCCAGCTATAGGGATCATGCTGGGCAAGACCAAAATTTTTGCTCTCCACCACCTCATAGCGGATATCCCGCTCAAAAAGCATCCCCACCAGGGAGGAGTGAGGCAGAATCTTCACCACCCGGTCGGCCACCCGGTCATAATGACTCTCCTCAAGCACCTCGGGCCGAAATCCCGGACCGTCCATGCTGTACGCCTTCCGGATTCTCCCCTGAACCGGGGGATCGCAGTTCATGGCGCTGTACACGGCCAGATTTCCGCCCTTGGAATGTCCTCCCACGCAAAAAGGCCCCTCAAACCGGGACGCCACCTCATTGAGATATTTCACGCTGTAGGCCTGGCCCGGCACCGGAGAGAGGAACGCCATGTTGAAATCTTCCTTCCAGCCCACGATGGTCTCGTCTGTCCCCCGAAAAGCAATGTAGTGCAGCCCGTCCTCCAGACGCAGAGTCACCGCCGAAAACTGAGTCTCCCACTCCCTTTCTATCACATTGATATAGCTGCCCAGCCGAAGAGTGCGAAACCGTCTGCCCGACATCATGCCCTCAAAGAGCGCGCGGTTCTCCTTCTCATATCTCACGTCCGAAAAGAGGCCGTCCACATCCCTATGCCCCGCCACCTCCTCCAGCGTAACCATGGTCCCGCCCTCCCGCAAATCCGGCACGAGACCGTCAAATTTCAGATAGGACAACTGACAGAGCACCAGACTGTCCACGTCATTTAAGGGCATATCCGTAAAGGGACAGTCCCCGTATTCCCTCAAATAGTCAATGATTGTACCCATATTCCGTTTTTTCCTTTTACTTTTTGCCATTTTACCACACTTTTCCTTTATGATAAAGAGTACCATCGAACTATACACCTATTGCTAATTCCCCTCAAATGTGCTATTTTTATTATAGGTATTTTTACAGAAACTTATCTGGGGCATTGCCCGTCACACAGGAGGCACACATGAAAAATAAACGGCCCGGGAACACTGCTGCAAACAACCCCCCTAAAAGAAAGATATCCGGTATTCAGAAAAAACTGCTGCTCACCATTCTGCCGTTGTTTATTCTGTCCTTTGTCATCACGGTGGCGCTGGTCTACGTAAGCAGCGCGAAAATCCTTCTGACCAACTCCAAGCGGACGCTGGAGAAGGAGGCCCTTTCCAATGTGAAGACAGTGACCATCAACCTGCTCTTGTCCACCGGAAGCGAGAGTATCCCCGAGGCCTTCAGCAGCCTGACTTTGATGCCCAAGTCCCGCGCCGAGCTCTACGAGGAGGTTGCCGAGATCAGAGTACTGGACGAGGGCCGCGTCTTTCTGGCGGACACCCGTTCCCAGACCATACTGTCCCACAGCGACCCGGATCTTGTGAATGTCAAGCTCTCCGATTACGGGGAGGGAACCTTCCTGGGCGATATCGGCGCACTGCTCGCCAGCGGCAGCACACAGACCGTCTCCGTACATGACGGCAGGGAGGAATACTATGTGGTGGTCTCCTACATAGACGGCGCTCCCTGGGCCCTGGTGTCCTACATATCCGCCAGCTACATCCTATCCGATCTGGCAAAGCTGCTGTACACGATTCTGGCCGTGTTCCTGATTGTGCTGGCCATTGTCTCCCTGGTAGTAAGTATTACCGTCCGCAGAATGTTAAAACCTGTTAAATCCCTGACCCAGGTGCTGACCACCATCGCCGACGGAGATTTCACCGTCTCCATCAACACCAGGGGAAATGACGAGATCGCTCTGATGAGCCGCTCCCTGGGAGACTTTGTGGAGATCATGCGGGAGGTCATTCAGGACATACACAATGTGTCCGATCAGCTCAGCAATTCCAGCGACACCACAAAGGCCATCGCGGGGGCGTTGAATGTGGCATCCGAGTCGCAGGCGGAATCCATGGGCGACGTACAGGTCACCATCGACCAGGTGGCCGGAGGCGTGCAGGATCTGGCAGAGCACGCCGCCACTCTCTCCGGCGTTGTGACCGCCACCACGAAAAAGGGCGAGGACGCCCTGATCAATATGCAGCAGACCGTGGATGTGGCCTCAAGAGGAAGAAACGACATGCAGACCGTGGGCAGCACCATGGATACCATCGTGGAGTCCATCAAGCAGCTTAAGGACATCGTCACCGAGGTGGGCGCCTCCACGGAACGGATCAACTCCATGGTTACCCTGATCAGCGATATCGCGGACCAGACCAATCTCCTGTCCCTGAACGCCGCCATCGAGGCAGCAAGGGCCGGCGAGGCGGGCAGGGGCTTCGCGGTGGTGGCCGAGGAAATCCGAAAGCTGGCCGAGACCAGCGCCGGCTCCGCTTCCCAGATTACTCATATTATCGAACAGATCAGCGTGGAGGTAAACGATATGATCGACCAGACCGCCCAGAGCGTATCCTACATCGAGGAGAACTCCAGACAGGTCACAGCCTCCTGCCAGGTATTCGAAAGCATTTACCGAAACGTGTCCGACACCGGACAGATGCTCACCGATATCGTCCGGGAGATCAACCAGGTGGACGATGTGGCCACCAACATAGCGGCTCTCTCCCAGGAGCAGTCGGCCAGCACGGCGGAGATTCAGGCCTCCACAGAGACCCTTTCGGACGCTTCCCTGCAGTTTTCCAATGACAGCAGGAAGGTCTCCCAGAGCGCCGACGAAGTTTCAGCCGCTGCTTTCACACTCACGGAGCATATGAGAAGATTTAAGATTTAAATTCCGGCCCAAGGGGGCAACGGATTTGCAACGGAAAGAGGGGCCATGACTCAAACGAGCCATAGCCCCTCTTTCCGTTACCCTTCCCTGATTCAGGAAAGGATTGACAACGCTTCCTTACGCCGTTTTTCCTTCCTCGCCGGGATGCATGAGCTGGCGATACCACTTCAGGGAATCGATGTACTGTTCATATACCTCTTTCATGTCCATGTTCTGCAGAATCATCAGGCGGGACACCTCCTGCCATGCCGCCATCTCATACTCCTCCACAAACTCCAGAACCGGAGCGAATTTGCCCTGGCGGGATACCAGAGCGTCCCGGATATCCTTAGACACCTGCACCATCTTGAGCGCTTCCTCCATAGGCTTTTCCAGGATGACATCCAGCACAGAGAACAAACCCATCAAAAACAGCTCAGATTTCTGCATCGCCAGCCCGAAATCCGCGGCCAGGTTTTCCGCGAATTTTGCCCGCAGCAGGGACAGCCGAGTGACTTCATTGGGCTTATCCGCATACAGCTCGTTGACCACGGCGGTGTTGATCCATCTCTTCAGCTCATTCTGCCCCAGCATAGCCGCAGCGTGACGGATGGTGCTGATGCCCGAATTCACCGTCATACGGTTCACCATCTGCATCAGAGAGATGGTAAGAGCGGTGTCCCTGGCAATAATGTCCGCTGCTTCGGTCAGTTCGAAATTATTGTCGTTTACAATATTCAGCAGTTCAATGTAGTTTGCCTTCAGAGGCGCCACCTCATTCTGGCCCTTGGTGATGGCCATACGGTAAAATTCCCCCTCGTAGAGCTGATACCCCCCTGACTTCTTCAGATCCTCATAGATTTCCTGGGTGTCAATGTTTCCGGCGCACAGCTTGGCGTTGGGATAGAGCTTGGAGAAGTAAATCTTTGCCTTGTCGATGGCGATTTTCTTATTGTTCAGGAAAATGTAATCCATCAGCTTAAGCACAGGCCTGTAGGCCTCAAACTCCGACACCGCCAGCTTGCGGATGGCCAGCTTATACCCCTGGTCCTTGAGTTCCTTCAAGCGGTTCACATAGTTTTCCACCGGGGGAACCGTGCGGTCTATCAAGAGAACAATCCTTTCGTGGGGGGCGTCACACTGATTTTCAATATCGGCAAAAATAGAAATATTGCTGACCGTCACAAAGATCTCCTTGTCGTCCGGCACGGTCTCAATTCCCATGGTCTGGATGATCTCCAGACCGGGAATATGGTTCGCCCCGTCATACAGTCCGCTACCCTGCATCCAGGGGTCCAGCAGATTGTTAAATTTCTGCGAGAAGATGGAATATGCCTTCACCGCCATATTTTCATCGAATATAGGTATCAACGCAGCTAACATAAAATCACCTCTTCCTTCTGATTTATTTTATTTAAAATACGCTACGCCCGATTCAAAGAGCTTCATGTCCTGCTCTCCGTATATATTCATGGCCACGGCCTCACCCCTTCTCTCGGAGTGAGCCATCTTGCCGTACACCCTTCCGTCCGGGGAAGTGATTCCCTCCACGGCACAGTAGGAACCATTGATATTGTACTCCTCGTCCATAGTGGCGTTGCCCTCCTGGTCGGTGTACTGGGTGGCAACCTGACCGCCTGCAAACAGGCGCTCCATCCATTCTGAGGTAGCCACAAAGCGCCCCTCCCCGTGAGATGCGGGAACACAGTAGACAGCTCCCAGTTCCGCGCCCATAAGCCAGGGCGATTTGTCGGACACCACCTTGGTATACACCATCTTGGAGATATGCCTGTTGACGGTATTAAAGGTCAGGGTAGGGGAATCCGCAGTCTGCCCCAGAATCTCGCCGTGAGGCACCAGTCCCAGCTTAATCAACGCCTGGAAGCCGTTGCAGATTCCCAGAGCCAGGCCGTCCCTCTCCTGCAGAAGTCTGTTCACAGCCTCCTTCAGTCTCTCGTTCCTGAAAGCCGTGGCAAAGAACTTCGCGCTCCCGTCAGGCTCGTCTCCGGCGGAGAAGCCTCCGGGGAACATGATGATCTGCGCCTGGCCGATGGCTTTCTCAAATTCCTCCACGGAAGCTCTGATGTCGGAGGCGCTCAGATTCCGAAATACCCTGGTGACCACGTCCGCGCCCGCCCGCTCAAAGGCCCGGGCGCTGTCATACTCGCAGTTCGTGCCCGGGAAAGCGGGAATAAACACGGTGGGCTTCGCCACCTTGTTTTTGCAGACATAAACCCGCTCCGCCCGGTACAGTCCGCTCTGTACAGCCTCCCTGCCGCGGGCGGCCCTGGTGGGAAATACCTTCTCCAGTCTCTCCGTCCAGGCCTCCAAGGCCTCTCTCAGAGACAGGGACATATCCCCGTAGACAATCTGAGGCTGTTTTGTCACCGTGCCGACGGTTGTATAGGAAATCTCACCTGCCTCCAGCTCGCCTATTCTGTCGGCGGGCACCTCCGCTACAATATCGCCCAGGCCGTTTCCAAAGAGCCCGCTCACGGGCAGGCTGCCGTCGATTTCCACGCCCAGGCCGTTGCCGAAGGCCATCTTGGACAGGGCAGCCGCCAGGCCTCTGGCATCCAGCGCGTAGGCGGACAGGACCACGCCCCTTTTCACAAGCCCGTGCACCGCCCCGTACAGCCTGGAGACCTCTTCGTACACAGGTATATCGTATTCATCCTTCTCAATCTCAAATCTCACCAGCCTGCTGCCCGGCTTCTTTAACTCGGGAGTCACAATATGTCCCTGAGCCCCAATGTCCACCGCAAAGGACACCAGCGTGGGCGGCACGTCGATATCGTTGAAGGTGCCGGACATACTGTCCTTGCCGCCGATGGAGGGAAGCTGCAGGCCGATCTGGGCGTCGTAGGCTCCCAGAAGCGCCGCAAAGGGCTGGCTCCAGCGCCCGGGCTCCTGCGACATCCTGCGGAAATATTCCTGGAAGGTAAAGCGAATCCGGGAGGGGTCGCCGCCCGAGGCCACTATCCTGGCCATGGACTCCACCACCGCGTAAATGGCCCCGTGGTAAGGGCTCCAGGAGGAAAGGTAAGGGTCAAAGCCGAAGCTCATCATGGTCACGGTATCGGTCTTCCCACAAAGAACAGGAAGCTTCGCCACCATGGTCTGAGCCTCCGTGAGCTGGTGCTTTCCGCCGTAGGGCATCAGCACGCTCCCCGCGCCGATGGAGGAGTCAAACATCTCCACCAGCCCCTTCTGGGAGCAGACGTTCAAATCGCTCATAAGCGCCAGCCATGCACCCCTCACATCCTCCTGTGCAAGCCTGCGCCCCACCTCCTCCACGGCATATCCGTGCAGATAATTCCCCTCCCTGGCAGGAATATCCACCCTCACCGCAGTCTCCTGATGGGCTCCGTTGGTGTCCAGGAAGGATCTCTTCAGATTGACGATCTCCTTTCCCCTCCACAGAAGCACCAGCCTGGGTTCCTCGGTGACCACGGCCACTGCCACGGCCTCCAGGTTCTCCTCCCCAGCATAGCCCAGGAAGGCATCCACATCCCCGGGGTCCACCACCACGGCCATACGCTCCTGAGATTCGGAGATGGCTAACTCAGTGCCGTCCAGACCGGCATATTTCTTGGGTACCTTATCCAGATCCACACGCAGGCCGTCGGCCAGCTCGCCGATGGCCACGGACACTCCGCCTGCACCGAAATCATTGCATTTTTTGATGAGGAGGCTGACCTCCTCCCTTCGAAACAGTCTCTGTATTTTCCGCTCCGTGGGCGCGTTGCCCTTCTGCACCTCCGCTCCGCAGGTCTCAATAGAGCTCTCGGTGTGCACCTTGGAGGAGCCGGTGGCGCCGCCGCAGCCGTCGCGCCCGGTGCGCCCTCCCAGAAGGATAATGATGTCCCCCGGCTCAGATTTTCCCCTGATCACATTCTTTCGGGGAGCGGCGCCCATCACGGCGCCGATTTCCATCCGCTTCGCCACATAGCCCGGATGATAGATCTCCTTCACCAGACCGGTGGCCAGACCGATCTGATTGCCGTAGGAGGAATACCCGGCAGCCGCAGAGCGGACGATCTTTTTCTGCGGAAGCTTTCCCTTTAAGGTGTCCGCAATGGGCACGGTTGGGTCTGCCGCTCCGGTGACGCGCATCGCCTGATATACATAGCCCCTGCCGGATAAGGGATCCCGGATAGCTCCGCCCAGACAGGTGGCGGCTCCGCCAAAGGGCTCTATCTCCGTGGGATGATTGTGTGTCTCATTCTTAAAGAATACCAGCCACTCCTCCGTCTCCCTGCGGTCTCCGTAATCCATCTCCACCGGAACCACCACGGAGCAGGCGTTGATCTCGTCGGACTCCTCCATATCCTGAAGCTTTCCGTCCTTTTTCAGCTTTCTCATAGCCATCAGGGCCAGATCCATCAGGCAGACGAACTTGTCCTCCCTGCCTCCGAAGATTTCCTCCCGGGCGTCCAGATAGCTCTGGTAGGTGGTCTCGATAGGAGCCCGGTAATATCCCTCCCCAAACTCCACCTCCTTTAACTCGGTGGAAAAGGTGGTGTGTCTGCAGTGGTCGGACCAGTAGGTGTCAAGCACACGGATCTCCGTCATGGAGGGATCCCGTTTCTCATCCTCCCTGAAATATTTCCGGATATGCAGGAAATCCTTGAAGGTCATGGCCAGCCCCAGAGAGTCGTACAGCTCCTGAAACGCACTCTCCTCCATCTCTCCGAAGCCCTTAAGCAGGGCCACATCCTCCGGCTCCTTATACTCCGCGATCAGTGTCTGCGGCTTCTCCTTTCCGGTTTCCCTGGAATCCACCGGATTGATGCAGTATGCCTTGATCCTGGCAAGATCCTCCTCTGAGACGTCGCCTATGATCATATAGGTCACGGCGGTGCGGATCACAGGCTTTTCGTTCTCATCCAGAAACTCAACACACTGTATGGCGGAGTCCGCCCGCTGGTCAAACTGCCCGGGAAGAAATTCCACGGAAAACACTCCGGCTCCCTGAGGCACATCGATCTCCTCCTCATAAAGGTCATCCAAAGGGGGCTCCGAAAAGACGGTCCTGCAGGCCTCTTCAAACACCTCGTCAGAGATATTTTCCACATCGTAACGAATGAATACCCGCACCTTTGACACGCTGATGCCAAGGTAGCTCCTTAGCTCCTCGTGGAGCTCCCTCGCCCTGACCGCATAGGGCTCCTTTTTTTCCACATAAATGCGTCTTACGCTGCTCATTTTCAAACCTCCAAATATAATATTGATATGTCCGCGGCGCCGAGGTTATGACCCGTCCGCGCCAAGTATCCTGAGTATATAGAGAATTTCCCGATCCACCATCTCCGAGGTGATGCCTATGGTCTGGGCGGATATCTTCAGTCCCTCCAGCACAAACATCACATTGCGGGCAGCCTCCTTGCAGTCGTCACAGACAAACTCCCCGCTTTCCACTCCCGCCTCCAGCAGTTTCTCGATAATCTTCACCGCCGAGTCAAACTGTCTCCTTAAGATATTGTCCTTCTTGGACAGCTCCTTCTCAAAGTAAAATTCATAGGTGGCCTGCGTAAGGGTATCCTTTCTGCGCAGCAGTTCCTTCTTCTGCTCCTTCAAAAAGAGTATCAAAATATCGGCGGCCGTGGCGTCCTCCGCAATACTGTCGGAAAACACATCGTCCGCCTCCTGGCTCTCCAATTTGAGCACCTCCAGAAAGATCTGGTCTGTGCTCTCGAAATAGAGGTATAAACCGCCCCTGCTGATGTCGCAGGCCTCCACAATATCCTTCATGGTGACTCTCTTAAAGCCCTTCTCCATGAACACCTTCCTGGCGGTCTCCAATATGTACTTCCTCTTCTGTACCGATTTCTCACCCATGCCCTCTATACCCTTCTATCCGTTCATACCTGGAACGGTTTGTCCCAATACTCGATAATCTCCTTCATCCGCTCCAGCACCAGACAGAATATCCCCTCCGTCACCGCCTCATTCCACAGCACCGCCTTGACCCTGCCGCCCAGGACATACTTGGACAGTATCCCCCTCAGGATATCCCAATCCCTCCAGGTAGCCCTGGCGATCAGCTTTCTCTCGTCCCCATGGGTACGAAGGTGATTGCGCGAATACACATACTGATAATTGCGTTCCATCAGCGGACTCTTTGCGGCTTCCTTCACAAACTGCATCAGAGTGCCGTCATATACGGGAAAGGGCACCGAATGCCCCTCTATTCCCTGCCCTCCGTAGTTCGAGCTCACGGACCTGCGCTCATTCTGCTCCAGCCAGGGCAGATACCGCAACAGGGGCATAACCGCCTTCTTGTTCTCCGCCATAATCCTCTGCATATATTCAACATTCTGCTCCAAGACAGCACCTCCCAACAAAAAATGACACGTATGTATTTTTATTTTATCACATTTTTATTAAAAGTACAGTAGAAAATTACACCCACTTTGTTGTATACTAAAGTACAGTAGAATTGTGCGCTTACTTTATTGTATACTGTAGGCAGGCATATACGCTCCAGAAACAGAGAAAGGCATGGTTATTGAAATGGCAGGAATTACACTAAACAAGGGAACCAAAATTTTTACCTACGGCCAGCCCATGACATCGCTGCACCTGATCACCAGCGGCAAGGTGGCAGCCTTTTATCCGGGCGGTCATTTCCTCCTGACAAAGGGGGACGTGATCGGCATATGTGAAATATGCTCTGAGATTCATTTTTTAAGCTATACCGTGGCGGAGGACACCACCCTTCTGACATATCCCCTCACCAATGTGGAGGCCTTGGACGATCTGATGCAGAATCACCAGGATGTGGCGCGCTTTTTCCTTCTTTCCACCTTCCGGCAGTTAAATATTCTGCAGAATCGCTGCTCCATCTCCCAGTTAAACTGCGGCAACTTCTATCACGTCCTCCAGGAGGACTATGAGAATTACAATCAGATCAGCACCAGGCACCGGCTTCCTGTAAAGCCCATGGAGGGGATCGATACTCTGGGAACCTATCTCAACGACGAGGCCCCCGATCTTTGGCTCAGCGAGTACTACGCGGGCATGATGCGCATCTACACCGGCCCCCATTCCAAGGACCTGCTGCAGGAATCCGCCGTGTCCGTGGGCTTCCTGCGCAAGTGCAGCCTGGACTTCCGAAAGACCTACACCAGCTCCGACGAACAGCACCGGTATCAGCGGCATCTGAGCCACTTCTACTTTAACGAGGACGGGAACGATCTGTTCGAACGGCTGACCTCCCTGATCTGCAAGCTGGACGCCGGCAGCGAGGAAGCCAAGCAGACCCTGCAGACCATAGAGCGCGTCATCAAGGATTTCGGCGAGGACAACGACTGCGACCCTTCCATCGTCGCCAAGCGCATCGAAGCCTTCCGGACCTCCATGGAGCACAGAACCACCCCCGCACTTGAAGGCTCCGAGACGGACGAGACCAACACCACTCTGCCCTCCGAGCTGATCAACTCCCTCAGCACCATTTTGGACTACGCCGCTATCGACCTGGAGACCGCCAATTCCTTCCGCAAGCATATTCAGGACTACAAGGCCCTGGAAGACAAGATGGACACGGACGACAAGGCAAACCGGCTGCGCAGGACCCTGACCGAGGAATTCTATATCATTTACTCCGTGGCCTTCGAGAAGACCCTGACCGTCTCCCCGGTGCCCCTGCCCGTGAGCCTGTTCATGTACTTCGGCTATGTGGACGAGGAGCTGGCCGGCACGGAGCACGCCGTGACTCTCTGCAAACTGGCCAAGCAGATGACCGACCACAGCGAGTCCGGCGTCTACACCTTCTACGATTGGCTGCTGGCTGTCTTCCAGGGACGCAAGGCGCCCAGCAGAGACGAATTCGGGCAGGATTACTCCGAGTATCTTCACAAGCAGAAGCACAGCGGAAACATTTCCGAGACCGAACTGCGGGAGCTGGAGAACAGCGCCATGGGCAAGGTGAATTTCGAGCTGCGCAACCTGTTCCCCCAGGCCAACAAGATCACCTACGGGCGGGTTACCACCTTCTGTCCCATCTTTACCTCGGACAATGTGCTGAAGAGCCTGGATTCCTCTTATGTGACCTCCTCCCGGATAGCCCGGGCCTTAGAAATGATCAGAGCCGTGGACTACACCGCATTTTACCGGGAGAGTATGGACACGGAGCACATGGATATCCTGGGGAAGGAAACCATCCATCTGGAATTTTTGCCGGATATCATTCTGATGCCCAACGTAGGCATCAGAGGTATGCTGTGGCAGGAGATCGAGGGCAGAGTCAGAAACAGTCCCGGACGTATGCTCCTGTCCATCTTCCACCTGGAGGATCTGGATGCCACCATGATCCGCATGACGGGAGATTTCCGCTGGGAGCTGTGCAAGCGTGTTCAGGGAAGCCGCTGGAACGACATCAGCGAGGCCTCCATCACCAGCGAGTACTTCGACTATATCCAGTTCTACCGCAAGAACCGCGATTTGACCGCAGAGGCCAAGGAGAAGCTTCGTTCCGGCCTGCAGCGTGCCAAGAACAGCTTCAAGGAGATGTTTATCAGAGACTATATGATCTGGATTTTGTTCGAGGGGAAAAACTCGCCCAGGCTGAACAAGGTGGCCCGCAAGATCTTCTTCACCTACTGTCCTTTCCCGGATGAGATCTGCCGCACCATCGCCCAGAACCCTCTTTACTCCGAGTTCCTTGACAAGCGCAGGATCAAAACCTCTCAGCAGCTTCACCACATCGACGTTCTGATCAAAAAGCTTCAGAACGGGGGCATCGCGGTTCCGGAATCTCTGGAGAAGGAGAAGTATTATATCTCGGGAAAAACCAGTTAAACTCAGTGTTTTCCCGGCTTTCGACAAAAAATTAAAATTTTTTACATTTTTTTTAAAAAAGGGGTTTACAAAATGCATTTTCTGTTTTATAATTAACTTGTTCGTTGGAAACGACGAGCCGACTTATAAGTTGAATTCCGGAAGAATTCCCCTTTTACACAATTACCGGCTGCGGGCCCCCACCCGCGGCCGGTAATTGCGTTTCCCGAAATTTTAATCTCTCATAGATAAAACCAAGGTCACACTTTGCCCCTTACGCCGCAGCAGGCCGCGGACCTCCCCTGCGGTGAGATCCACGGCCTGCTGCTTTTGTTCGTCAGTATTTCCCCACATAATCCGTACCGGTCTCGGTGCGCATCTTTTCCCGGAACACCTCCGGATCCTTCTCCATCTTCAGCATCACATCCAGGGATTCCAGAAAAAGCCTCTCGCTGCGGTAGCGGTTCATATCCTGGGGGCGGTCCATATAGGCCTTGAAATGGTCCACCTGCCACACCAGGATATCCGCCAGAGTATACTCCCCCACCCGATGCCTGCACAAAAATTTCCCATAATCATGGTAGTATGCCAGCTCCTGCAGAACGCCCTCCGACTGCCTGATGCGGCTCCAGAGCTCCCGCCCGTATTCCGGTGTCTCCCCGGCCCGCTCCGCCAGCATTGCCACATAGTTTTCCAGCGTACCCATGGCGGCGGCAATCAATTCCTCGCTCTCTTTTCTCTCCTGTTCCATGTTTTTTCCTCCAATCCTCCAAATTTTTTATTTTTATACTTGCGCATCCCTTTTGCCTGTGCTATAATACTTTTCGTTGGTGCAATACATCCAGGGGAATAGTACAGCGGTAGTGCGGCGGTCTCCAAAACCGTTAACGGGGGTTCGATTCCCTCTTCCCCTGCTTTTTTGTGGCTGGAAATGCTGGCAGAGTCAGTGTTTCCTTTTTTTAGTTATTCAAGACGTTGTTTACACTTGTTTACATTTTCATCCCGCCGACTGGTTCCGGTTAAAGGAAGTTCTCTTGTTTCTGGCACTCTCCAACTGCCGCTCAATCTCGTTTTCTGTGCGCTGGTCGAAACAATAGTTCTTTAAACTGGTTCTCTCGTCCTCATGCCCGGCCTGCCGCCTGATGGTGTCGATATTAACGCCGCAGTCGAACTTTGTGTAATCCGCTATTTGGTATCCACCGGCAACCACTCCGTTTTCTTTTGAGCCGTCAACAGAGTACGTTTCAATCTCCATCCTCTGAACATGAAGATAGTTCCCATTAATATCAGACCATTTTAAAGCAACCAGTTCCCCTACGCGCAAGCCTACCTGGAAATTAAATAATACCGCAAGCGGCGTAGTGCAGTCCGGCCTGTTCGCATACCGCGCACACGCTTCCTTTGACAATTTTTCCTGTTCATCCTCCTGGAACACCTGAGTCTCCCGTTCCGGCTTAGCCCTCTTTACAAATAACTTTCCTGAAATTTTTATCCTTTTCATAGGATTGCTTTTGATAATCCCAATTTCCTCCTCACAGGCATAATCGAGGCATTGACGCAGGATCAAGGCCATATTGTAGTACTTTGTCTTTGTCATACGGTGTACACAAATCATATCATGTATCCATTTGTCCAAATATAAGTATGTCAAATCTACAATGCGAATGTCTACAATCTCATTGCCTAAGTAAAACGCTTTCCAGTCTGTATATATTCTTTTGGTATAAGATGAAGAATGTGTATGGGAATTTTTAAAATCAAGCCATCTTGGGAATATGTCTTTCAACGTGATTTCTTCCTTGCTTTTCCCCTTAGCTTGTCTGCATCTGCTCTTTTCTGTTTCTTCTTTCTCTCTATAAAACGAAATGATTTCATCTTTCAGATCCCTTCGTTCCCTTTTTGCAATCAACCTCCTTCCACTTTTTTGGGTTTCATCTGGCAATGTAGTCTTCCACCGTCCATCTTTGTCTTGGAAAACTTTGTACTTATGAAATGCTAACAGCCTTTGTCTTTCTGCTTCTCTCATCCTGTTTCGCACATCATCCATATTGATTATGCCACTATTTAAAGCATACTGCAATGCCTCTCTGTCGTTAAAGTTTATAATACTGATAATTCTGTCACCTCTGTAAATTAATTTATTCGAAAAATTTACTGCCGACACCACACAGCAGTACTTTATATTTATGCCAATATTCAATTTTTCAAGCGTTTCAATGTTTTTTCAATATATTATGTGCGGCTGACAAGGCAAACCGCCCTGTTAGCCGCATTTTGTTTACAGTTACATTAGCTTCTTTGTTCTTATCTTACTTTCCTGGTTTTCTCAATCACACCGCAGATATGAAGGTCATTCAGCTTCCCCATAGGCTCTTTCAGCCATACATACTGACCAACTTTCAATTCAATATTGGGTATACAGCACTGTACCGTCCTATCATTTCCTGTATCATCCAAAACTACATAGCCTTTGGGCGTAATTCCTTTGATGGCCGATTTATAGGTGCGATCACAATAAATCTTCTTTCTCTCAACCGCATATTTGATTGCTTTTAAAATTTCGTCTGATATATTCAACATTTCATTATTCTCCCGTATCTTATAACTCATTCAGCATTAAGCACATAATTTAATGTTTCTACAAGAACCTGGTTGCACTCCATCATTGTAAGCGCCAAATATTCCTGCGGATTTCCTGATCCTCAAGTATCACCTATAATTGTAGTCGATAGATATTTAGACTATTTCACTACAATTATGGAGGATAGGTTATGGCAGCTACACGCAAAGCCCGTGTTCCGATGACGGAACAGATCCGGCTTATCAATGAATGCCGCCAGAGCGGCATGACAGATGCTGACTGGTGCCGTGAAAACGACATTGCAGTAAGCACCTTTTACAACTGGGTCAGCCGCTGCAAGAAAACGGCAGCGGATCAGATCCCGGCAGCGAATTATGATCATTGTGAGATCCCGCGTTCAAAGCAGGACGTGGTTCCCATTGACATTGTTCCGGATCACCTTACGGAACTGCATCTAGTATAACGTTCGCCAATTAACTGGACTTTTTAATTGGTAGTGTATCTACAATGACTTCCTCTGATACATTGATATCATCAAGGTTATATTTCCAGTGGAATACCACTGGCTCTGCGTTGA
>CATLGW010000008.1 GCA_949948715.1 uncultured Lachnospiraceae bacterium
GCATCTTCCCGGACAGTGCCGGAACAATGTCCGACGGTGCCAATCAGACGGACGTTGTTCTGCCAGATTGGTACCGGGAGGGAAGATGGGGAACTAAAAACGATCCAGCATCTTCCCGGACAGTGCCGGAACAATGTCCGACGGTGCCTTTCAGACGGACATTGTTCTGCCAGATTGGTACCGGGAGGAAGATGGGGAACTAAAAACGATCCAGCATCTTCCCGGACAGTGCCGGAACAATGTCCGACGGTGCCTTTCAGACGGACATTGTTCTGCCAGATTGGTACTGGGAGGGAAGATGCGGAACTAAAAAAAGGAGGCAGGAGAATGACTGACTTGACGCAAATGGGGCAGCGGGCCGTGGCGGCCAAATACGAGCTGCAAAGACTGACCCCCCGGGAGAAGAACGGCGTTCTTGCGCGGGCGGCAAAGCTGCTGACCGACAGAACGGAAGAAATCCTCGCCGAGAACGCGAGGGATATGAGGAACGGAGAGGAGAACGGTATGCATCCCGGTATGCTGGACAGGCTTCGTCTCACCGGACAGCGCATGGAGGCCATGGCCCAGGGACTTTTGCAGATTGCCGAGCTTCCGGACTGTGTGGGAGAGGTGCTGGAGCGCACCGTGCGCCCCAACGGCATGGAGATCGAAAAGGTGCGGGTGCCCATGGGTGTCATCGGCATTATCTATGAGTCCCGGCCCAATGTGACTGCGGATGCCTTCGGGCTGTGTTTTAAGACGGGAAATGCCGTGATCTTAAAGGGGGGCAGCGACGCCATTTACTCCAACCTGGCCATCGTAAGGGTGCTGCAGGACGCTTTGGAGGAGTGCGGGGTCTGCCGAGACGCGGTTTCCCTCATCGAGGATACCGACAGAAAGGTGACGGCAGAGTTCATGCGGCTGAACCAGTACGTGGACGTACTGATTCCCCGAGGCGGCGCGGGGCTGATCCGCAGCGTGGTGGAGAACAGCACCATTCCGGTGATCGAGACCGGCACGGGCAACTGCCATGTGTATGTGGACCGGGACGCCGACCTGGAAATGGCGGCGGATATTATCTTTAACGCCAAGACCCAGCGTATCGGCGTGTGCAATGCCTGTGAGTCGCTGGTAGTCCACAGCAGTGTGAGAGAGTTTTTTTTGCCAAAGCTGGCAGGGCGGCTTCGGGAAAAGCAGGTGGAGCTTCGAGGGGACGAAAGGGTCAGGGAGATTTTGGGGGAAGAGTGTGTTCCCGCCTGTGAGGAGGATTACGGAAGGGAGTACCTGGACTATATTCTCTCCATAAAGACCGTGGATTCCCTGGAGGAGGCCATCGACCATATCAACCGATACAGCACAAAGCACTCCGAGTGCATTGTCACAAAAAACCCTGAGGCGTCGGAAAAGTTCCTGCGGGAAGTGGATGCGGCCTGCGTCTACGCCAATGTGTCCACACGCTTCACGGACGGATTTGAGTTCGGATTCGGCGCGGAGATCGGCATCAGCACCCAGAAGCTTCACGCCAGAGGCCCCATGGGCTTACGGGAGTTGACCTCCTATAAGTATATTATTCGCGGGAACGGACAGATCCGCCCTTGACGGGGGTTGGGATAAGGAGAGATTGTTTTGCGGAATCGGATTAAGAAGGGCATGGGCAGGCTGCCTTACAAATACGTGATCGTTCTGTGTGTGCTGACCCTGATCTGTATTATGATCGTGGCCTTTGCGCTGTATATCTATTATGATTACCGGAAGGAATGCCGGGAGATCGCGGGGCGGGAGGCGGAGTATGCCGCGGAGCAGATTGTCACCCAGGTGGATGAAAAACTGGACATATTAAAACAATATTATCTATCGTTGTCGGAAAATGAGGATATCAAGTGGGTGTTGGAAAACGAGATATCCTATGCCGATTACGAAGAGTACCAGGCGGCGGAAAAGCTGCTGTCCAGCACTTGGCTGTTCGGAGATTATATCAGCGGCTATGCGCTGGTGAATTTTCGGACGGGATGGATCATCAGCAGCAAGGGGATGTTTCGTCTGAAGGAGGCCGGCAACAGGGAACTTTTGGAGGAGCTGTTTGAGCGAAACAATGATAATCTGGACAGAAATTACTGGATGTACGAGGGTGTGGAGGATGAGAATCGACAGGCGGCCAAGATGATCGACCGTCTTTCGGTAAATACGGACGGTTTGAGCTTTGTCTTAAAATTTCCGGCAAATTATCGCCACAGCTACGGAATGCTTCTGGTCAATGTGAATATGCAGACGTGGAGGCAATGGGTGGAGCGTTGTCTGGATGCCTCGGAGGAGGTTGTGGTGCTGTCTCCCCAGGGGGAGACGATCTTTGCCACCGATGAGCGGCTTGTCCAGGTGTGCCAGGGGATCAAACAGGAAGAATATGCCGCCTGGGAGGAGATTAAGGTGGAGGGAGCGTCCACCTATTTGATTACTTCCCGGACTTCCGATGTGTTGGGCTGGCAGTATTATGTCTGCTATGATCTGGAAAAAGGGCAGTTTGCGGGCAGACAGTATTCTGTGGCCCTGCTCTTTTCCATGTTCCTTCTGGTGGCGGCCTGCTTTGTGACGGTGTGCTATATGATCTATCACCCTGTGGACAGGCTGATGCAGAATGTGTGGGATAAGAAACAGCAGATCAAGGGCAATGAGCTGGACTACCTGGCAGGGCAGTTCGCCGACCTGAAAAATAACAAGCTGGCCCTGGAGAATGTGATCAGCCAGAATCAGAATAAGCTTCAGGAACTCTTTGAGCTGCGACTGATCCGGGGCGAAGTCAGGGCGGACGACGAATGGTCCGAATATTTCGAGGGTCTGCATCTGAAAGCCTGCAACTATTTTGCGGCGGCGGTGATGGTGCTCAATCTCCAGGAGGAACAGGATGCCCAAAGCAATGTGAACGAGGATGCCATTTGCCTTAAGCTGGTGGAGGAGCTGCCGAAGCAGCTTAAGGAAATGACCTGGATGCCTCCGGTGTACAATGCCTGCACCATATTCTGTCTGTTCGGCGAGAATGACGAGGATGTGATGCTGCGTCAGATCAACCTTTTTTACGATGAGATTCAGGAATTTGCCCAGAGCCGATTTGGGTATCGGATTTTGATGGGGGTCAGCGCCACCCATACGGAGCACAGGCATATCAGGGCCGCGTACAGAGAGAGCGTCACAGCCCTGACCATGGTGGGCAGCGGCAGCGGGGACGGTACAGCCGTTCCCAGGGACTGCTATTTCTTCCTGGCGAATTCCACCATGCGGGGAAACCGCTACAAGGGAAACCATGAGAGAGACATAGAGGCCGGAATCAAGGCCATGGACAAGGACCAGTGTTATAAGGCGGTGGATGAGTTCTGTCAGTATCTGCAGGAGGTCAGCTCCCATGAGGAGGCCATGGTGTACATTTTGAGAATGATCACGGCCATCTTTTTGACGGCGGTGGATGTCAAGCTGGACCTGCTGAAGGTATTTCCTGACGGAGTCAAGAAGGTCTACCGGGAGATTGTGGAGGTGATCGAGTTCTCCAGGGTGCGCCGATACTTGAAATTTATGCTGATAGATCCTATTTTCCAGGCGCGGAGCGAGCTTTTGGAAGTCCATTCCTATTCCATTATAGAGGAGATAGAGAAGAAGATCGAGGAGACCAGGGGGAATATCACTCTGACAGAGTGCGCGGATGCCCTGGGCGTGCACCACACCTATATCTGGAAGGTGCTGAAAATGGAGAAGGACAAATCCTTCAGCGATTATCTGGAGGAGTATAAGCTGGAGGAGGCAAAACGGCTGCTGCTACAGACGAATATGTCCGTGGCGGAGATCGCCGCAGAGCTGAATTATACCAACGCTCAAAATTTTATCCGGTTTTTCAGCAAGAGCACGGGAGTCACTCCGGGGAAATTTCGAAAATTGTACTAAATATATTCCAAGTTCAATCCAAAATTTGATAAAAAATTAAAATAATCATTTTGTTAATAGAAAATTAAGAGTTAAGAAATGATAATTTTCTATGGAATTTATAAAATATTATTAGGCATTTTGACTAAAAAAGCCCATGAAAGTACTTACAAAAGAAAATGATTATAGATGTAATCCTCTCCAAGTGGTAATATTGCATTATAAATTGTGGATATTTGGCGCGCGAAACGACAAATTGCCCAAAACAGGAAAGGTGGTTCGACATGGCTAAGGCTAAGGCAAAAGTAAAAAACAAGAAAGGGTATATCACGCTCCAGGACGGAAGGACGATGAGAGTGCAGCGCATGAGCACCTGGCAGTATGTGGTGCAGCACAAGTGGCTGTATTTCCTTCTGCTTCCCGGGGTGATATATTTTATCATGTTCCGCTATGTTCCGATGGGAGGCCTGATCATTGCATTTAAAGAGTACAGTCCTTTTCAGGGAATCTGGAAAAGCCCCTGGGTGGGATTCGGGCAGTTCCAAAAGTTTTTCAGTACCAACGATTTCGGGAGACTTTTGACGAACACGCTGGGAATCAGTCTTTTGCAGCTTGTCCTGTTCTTCCCGGCCCCCATTATCCTGTCTCTCTTTTTAAATGAAGTGAGGCACAACGGATACAAGCGGCTGGTGCAGACTCTGGTCTATGTCCCTCACTTTGTGTCCTGGGTTATCGTGGCCAGCCTTACCTATCAGCTTTTCAATGTAACGGACGGTATTATCTATCAGATTATAAAGGCTCTTACGGGGAACACGGTGGATGTGCTGTCCCAGGCTTCCTGCTTCTGGGGGCTGATCGTAGGGCAGGATATCTGGCGTGAGACCGGATACGGCACCATCGTCTTTCTGGCGGCCCTGGCCGGGGTGGACCAGGAACTCTACGAGGCGGCCAGAGTGGACGGCGCGGGGCGCTGGAGGCTGATGTGGCATATTACTCTGCCGGCCATCAGGGGAACCATAGTCATGATGTTTATCCTCCGTGTGGGCGGCCTGCTGAACACGGGATACGAGCAGATCTTCCTTATGAGAAACGATTTGAATGTGGCGAGAGCGGAAGTGTTCGACACCTACATATACTTGAAGGGTATTAAGAGCGGCCAGTATTCCTTCTCCTCTGCGGCGGGTATGTTCAAATCCATTGTGGGAATGACGCTGGTGTTGATTTCAGACCGTGTTGCCAAGCTGTGCGGCGAGAGCGGAATTTACTAGAAGGGGGTGTGGCACGTGGCTAAAGAACATGTAGTAAAGAACGGGGCCAAGGTAAAAAAGAGCCTGGGCGACCGTATTGTGGACGTAATAATCTATGGGGTGCTTGGTTTGATCGCGCTGAGCACGGTATTGCCTTTCCTGTATGTGATAGCCGGTTCCTTTGCCACTGAGAAGGAGCTGACAGAGAAGGCTTTCTTTATCATACCCGAGACGTGGTCTTTGAATGCTTATCAGTACGCGATACGGACTAACAATATTTTGAGAGGCCTGAAGAATTCCGTTTTCTTGACAATCATGGGCACGGTGATGTGTATGCTGTTCTCCATGAGCTTTGCCTATCCCCTGTCCAAGGCGCATTTCAGGGGACGCAACTGGATTATGAACCTGGTGATTGTGACCATGCTGTTCAGCGGCGGTATGATCCCCTCCTATATGGTGATCACGGCCTATGGGCTGTATGATTCCTACTGGGCGCTGGTGCTGCCTGCTTTGATCAATCCTTTTAACATGATCATCATTAAAAAGTTTTTCTCCGGTCTGCCGGTGGAGCTGGACGAGGCCTCCTATATGGACGGGGCCAATGATATGCAGATTTTTGTGAAGGTGGCGCTGCCGCTGTCAAAACCGGTTATCGCGTCCATCTCCCTGTTCTACGGGGTGGGCTTTTGGAACGATTACTTCAATGCCATGATCTATCTGCAGACTCCGGAGAAGTTCCCGGTGCAGATACAGCTTCGTTCCATCATTTTGTTGTCCTCCAAGGTATCGGAGGCGGCTATGGACTTTTACGATTTGAACGGCGCGCCCCCCGACAAGGCGGTGAAGATGGCCTGCACGGCCATTGCCACCATACCGATCCTGTGCGTGTATCCCTTCGTGCAGAAGTATTTCACCAAGGGCGTCATGGTGGGAGCCGTAAAAGGTTAAGCGGATTCCGGGGGCGGAGGGAAGTGCCCTTCGCTTCCGTAATCATAAATCAGGCGGTTTAAAACTGCCGAATTCATTTTCATAAAGGAGGAAAAAATGAAAAGAAAAAGTTTAAACAAAGTGCTCGCGCTTATGCTTGCATCCACCATGGCTTTAGGGCTGGCAGCCTGCGGCAATGACGACAGCGGCAAGAGCAGCGACGCGGGCAGCACACCTGCGGGAAGCAGCGCGCCTACAGGAAGCACTGCGGATGCGGCGAACACCGGTTCCGACCAGGCATCCACTCCCGCTGAGCGTCAGACCATCTCTTTCAGCGCCATCGACGTGAATGCGGGCTCCAACAATACCGGTGAGTATGCGCAGCAGATTCTGGATCAGATTCAGGACTACACCGGTGTGAACATCGATCTGAGCTGGGTTGCAAACGATACCCTGGAGGAGAAGAACGGTCTGTATCTGACCAGCCCTTCCACCATGCCCAATATTATCACCTGGGGGGGTACTTTGACTGGTAATGTGGCCAGTGCGGCAAAGAACGGCGCGTTCGTAGATCTGAACGATTACATCTGGGATTCCGAGAAGTATCCCAATCTGTCCGGTATGGCAGAGGGTGTGGCGGCAAACCTGACCGTAGACGGCCACCTGATCGCGATTCCCCGTACCCGTGTGGTAGGACGTAACGGACTCTCCTATCGTACCGACTGGGCAGAGAAGCTTGAGCTCGCAGAGCCCAGCACTCCCGAGGCAGTGTATGATATGCTGTATGCCTTCACCTACAATGATCCTGACGGAAACGGACAGGACGATACCATCGGCATGGAGATGACGCTTCACACCGGTCCCTTCGATATCATCCAGACCTGGTTTGGCTGCGGCAACGGATGGGCTGAGGTGGACGGAAAGCTGGTTCCCGTGTGGATGCAGGATGAGTACATGGAGGCTGTAGATTATATCAAGGGCCTGTATGACGACGGACTTATGCCTGCCGACTGGGCGACCAGACCTACCGATACCTGGTCCGACGGATGTAAGAAGGGTGAGAACGGCGTGTTCATCGACGTGCTTGACTCCGGAAAGCGTATCTGGAACTATTTCGTGGCTGAGGAGACCTACACTCCCTCTGTTGTCAATCCGGATGAGAGCGCCAGAATGACTCTGTACGGCGCAGTGAATGACCGCACTCTGGCAACCGCAGGCTATGCGGGGTATTACACTCTGTCCGCTACCACGCTGGATACCCCGGAGAAGATTGAGGCAGCTCTGACTCTGTTAGACAAGCTCAACGATCCGGAGATGCTTATTCTGACTCAGTATGGTATCGAGGACCTCAACTACAAGATGGAGGACGGCTACCTTGTAAAGCTTGACCAGGAGGATAAGGTTCTGTCCAACAACTACATGGGCCTGAATCAGCTTCTGGCATTCCTTCCTTCCACCGAGGCTGCAAACTCTTATATCCCTCTTAAGAGAAACGAGCGCGACCAGGCACAGGAGGACGCTTACGCTGCCGCTCTGCCGAAGGCTGTTCTGAACCCTGCGCTGTCCTTCCTGGCAAATTCCCCGACCTATGCTGACGACGGAAAGACCCTGGACGATGCGGTTACGGCAGCGAGAACTCAGTATATCTGCGGCGCTATCACCAAGGAGCAGTTTGAGCAGGCTATCCAGACCTGGAGAGACCAGGGCGGTGACAAGATCATCGAGGAAGTAAACGCTCAGTTTGAGGCTAACAAGTAATTGGATTTTTCTTGGCAATAAGGTATAATAAAGTTGCACCGGTATCTGGAAACGGATGCCGGTGCATTTTAACAGTTTATGAGGTGACGCATGGAAACGGCAGCAGAGACTGTCCGCCGGGCGGGCTGCGTCTGTAATTGCAGAAGGATGGTTGGAACAGCGTGAAGAGAAGCTCTGGGGATCGAAAAGACCGTTTCTCCAAGGCAGCAAGGCAGCCTTGGAGAACTTTTAAAGCTTCATGCCGAAGAATGCTTAGAATCGGGGCTTTCTATATAAGCCAAGTTGGATTTGGGATGATGAGTCACAGCAAAGCTGTGACAGGGAGGACAATATGATTGATTTGGCTGGAAAATGGCGGATTCGTCTGGAGAAGGACGAACATGAGAGAACCGGGCCTCCTGTGAGCGAGGGAGAGATCGAACTGCCCGGTACGCTGCAGGCGGCTGGGTTCGGCTATCCCGTGACCCTGGAAACGGAGTGGGTGAGCGGTCTGCACAATCCCTTCTGGTTTGAGCGGGAGGAGTATCGGTATGCAGGAAACGAAAGGCTTCCTTTTTTGCACAAGCTTGGGCAGGATGCCGCAGAGTCCGGATTTGGGGGGATGGAGCCCGAGGGAACAGCGTGCAGAGTGCCTTTTTTGGCCCAGCCCAGGATGCATTTTGTGGGCACGGCCTCCTATGAGAGAAAATTCAAGGTAGAGCAGCCGGGAAAAGAATGGACATTGCGGATGGAGCTGGCCAGGTGGCGCTCCAGAGTTTACATAGACGGAAAGTTTGCGGGGGAGGACTGCTCCCTTTGTGCAGCCCATGAAATATACTGCGGGAGACTGGAGCCCGGGGAGCACTGCGTCAGGGTGGAACTGGACACAGGGATGCAGTATCCCTACCGGCCGGACGGTCACGGTGTGTCCGACGGCCTGGGAGCGACCTGGAACGGCATGGTGGGTGAGATCGTCCTGCTCACAGGGGAGGAGCTGGCGGCCAGAGAGCGGGAGAAGAAGGCCTATGCCGCAGCCCATCCCAGGAAAATAGAGGTGAAGGACGGCCGTTTTGTGGTGGACGGCGTGCCGGAATATTTCCGGGGCACTCACTTTGGCGGAGATTATCCCCTGACGGGCTATCCGGTCACGGACATTGCCTGGTGGCGGAAGCTGATGGAAACGGTGAAGGAGTGGGGGTTAAACTGGATCCGCTGCCATTCCTACTGTCCCCCTGAGGCGGCTTTTCTGGCGGCCGACGAGGCGGGAGTGTTCCTGCAGCCGGAGTGCGGTATGTGGAATTATTTCGACGATGCGGACGCCGCCGGAATGGTCTCCGTGCTGCAAAGGGAGACTGTGAAGATTTTAAGGGAGTTTGGGCACCATCCCTCCTTTGTGCTCTTTTCACCCAGCAATGAGCCGGCGGGAGAGTGGTATCGCAGCCTGAGAGAGTGGGTCCGCTTTGCCAGGGAGACGGACGCAACCCTGGGATACCAGGACAGGAGGCTCTATACGGCCCAGTCAGGATGGTTCTATGACGTGCCTCCGGCGCAGATTGAGGAGACGGACTATATCTATTTTCACCGCTCGGCCTACGGCCCCTACCCGGGGGGTACGGTGCGAAACGAACCCGGGTGGTGGGGGAGGGATTACAACCCTTCTCTGGAGGGCTGTAAAAAGCCGGTGATCTGTCATGAGATGGGACAGTGGTGCGCTTATCCCGACTATGACAGGTTGATCCCGAAGTTTACCGGTTTTATGAGGCCGGGGAATTTTGAGGTCTTTCGGGAGAGCGCCCGGGAGAACGGTCTGCTTACTCTGGCGGAGGATTTCGCCCATTGCTCCGGCAGGAACCAGGTGCGGCTCTTAAAGGAGGAGATGGAGGCCAACCGGCGCACGGATGCCCTCCAGGGCTTTGAATTTCTGGATCTCCACGATTATCTTGGACAGGGGGCGGCCCTGGTGGGCGTTCTGGACGCCTTCTGGGAGCGGAAGGGCTATGTGGAGCCGGAGGAATTTCGGGAATTCTGCGATGAGACGGTGCTGCTACTCAGACTGCCCTCCTATGTGTACCGCAGGGAGGAGACGCTGGATACGCCGATAATCGTCAGTCATTACGGCAGGGAGGAGCTTGTGAATCAGACACTGTTCTGGCGGCTGGTCTCTGCCGGGGGAGAGGACATAGGGCGGGGAAGCGTTGACGTCCCGCTGATTTCCCAGGGCATGAATCAGGAGATAGGGCGGATTTGTCAGCCATTGTCCGCTGTGAAGAAATGCGCTCCCCTGAGACTGGAGCTTACCCTGGAGCCCTGCGGGGTGAGGAATCACTGGGATATCACTGTGTTTGCGGCAGATTCGGGCGCGGATCAGGCTATTGCTTCTTCCGGAGGCTTGGCAGGTTTTTCAGCGGAAAGCGTAAAAACGCCGGAGGTTTTTGGCAGGGCTCTTTATACGAAAGATTTTGAGGAGGCTGTCCGGGCGCTGCGGCGGGGAGAGTCGGTACTCTATACTCCCTATCTGTCGGATTTGGATTATGACTGCCCGCCCCTCTCTTACCGAAATACCTTCTGGAACGCTCAGATGGGTCCCAAGTGGAGCAGAGGGCTGGGGATATCCGTCAGGGAGGAGCATCCCGTTTTCCGGTATTTTCCCACGGGGCATGACGGAGGATGGCAGTGGGCGGATATTTTGAGCAATGCCAGGGGATTTTGCCTGGATGAGATTTCCTCGGACCTTGTGCCTGTGGTGCGGGCTATCGACGAGTGGAACCGCAACCTCCCCCAGGCTCTGATTTTGGAAGCCAAGGTGCTGGCGGGAAGGCTTCTGCTGGTAAGCGCCGATCTGGAGGGGAGCTTTGAGGAAAGGCCTGCCGCATATACTTTGAAGAACGCACTCTTAAGATACCTGGCGGAAGGGGAGTACGGGGAGGCTCCCGAGGTTTCCGTGGAACAGATAGCCTCCCATATCCGGCCCCTGGCTATGAGCAGGGAATGGATCGGGGATATTTCCTGGCAGGGAGTTTCCAGGGTGAATCCGGGCGGTTTGAAGGCTCTGCTGGATCCCAGTCCCAATACCTCCTGTGTGCTGGAGGGATCGGCTTTTCCCCTGCAGGTTACCTTGCATTTAAAGCAGGAGTCGGACAGAAGAGGGGATATGGGACGCATAAGAGGGCTCACCTATCTGGCTGTACAGTCGGACCGGATGTTTGAGGGCTGTGTCAGGGAGTATCAGGTGCATGGTCTGTGCCGGGGAGAGTGGATTCTCTTGGATAAGGGGCTGTTTCGAAACAGTCTGCGGCCTCAGAACATATGGTTTCCGGAGCGGATAAGGCTTTCTTCCGGTTCGGAGGCGGTTCCGGAGGAGCTTTCGCAAATCCGTTTCACCGTTCTCTCCTGCTACGGACAGGGGGAGAGGATATCCTGGGAGGCGGGGCCGGGGGGCTGGGAGAGGACAAAGGAGAAAACCCGTCCCATGGCGCAGTTTGCGGCGTTGTCTTTGATTTGCGAGGGCGGAAAGATACACAGCGACGAGCGTTTCTGGAAGTGGAAAAACAGGAGCAATACCAGGGAGATCGAGGCGTGAGATATACCGCGGCACGGGCGTTCCATTGAGCTGCGCCAAAGCATTGCAGGCGGCATCGTCCCTGATTCAGGCTGAGAGGAGAAATAAGATGGAAGTTGCCTTGCAGCTCATGAGTATCGATGACAAAATATTGTTGATGCGGCTTATGGAATTGTACAGCTATGAGTTTACGGAATTCAGTGATGATGATATCAGTGAATACGGATGCTATGGGTACGGCTACATCGATGACTACTGGAAGGAAGAGGGGCGTTTTCCTTATTTAATAAGGGTGGACGGAAAAATCGGGGGATTTGCTTTGATTTGTCCCCACTGTGACTTTCGGAGGGAAGAAAACGCGCGGTGCGTCGGGGAATTTTTTGTAATGCTTAAGTATCGGCGGAAGGGGATCGGGAAAAAGGCTGCCGTGGAGCTGTTCGACCGTCATCGGGGACTCTGGGAGGTTTGCTATTGGAAAAATAATCTTCCGGCGGGGCAGTTTTGGAAAAGTGTTGTGGAAGAATATACGGATGGGAATTACCGGATTTGCGGGACGAAGGATAACCATAACGAGGGATTTGTCTTTGAGAACTGACGGCAAAGGGTAAACGGAGCTGTCAGAGGAAACGGTACAAATAATCAGCGGATGTGAAGAACAGGGAGGTAGCTATGGAGTTAAGGATCGAGAGGCTGGAGGATGATTCTGTGGAGGTAGCCTGGGAAGCGGCGCCCGGGGCGGCGGCTTACCGCGTGCTGTGGTCGGATGTGGACAGGGAAACGGCAAAATACCGGGAGCTGGCGGTGACGAAGGAGACGTCTTGTACCCTGAAAAAGGCCACCCATGTGCCTCATTTTTTGAAGGTGGAGGCCCTGGACCAAAATCCCGGGGAGCCGGAAAGCCAGGGGGCTGCTGTGGTGGCAGTAAGCTCCGTGCTGCGCACGCCGGTGAAGAAGGTGTTCCACAGGCAGTTGGAGAAGCTGAACCGGGGGCTTTTGGCGGTGAAGGTAAAGGACGGCGTGTTCTTGAGCTGGAGGATGTTCCTGGAGGAGGTGGACGGATATAATGCCACGGGACTTACGGGGACGGATTACCGTGTTTACCGAAACGGCCAGGCGGTCTGCCTTGTGACGGACAGCACCAATTATCTGGACCGAGAGGGGCGGCAGGAGGATTCCTACGCGGTGGCTCCCGTCAGAGAGGGACAGGAGGGAGAACCCTGCGAGGCGGTGATGCCCTGGGAGAAGGAATATCTGGATATTCCCATCAAAAAGCCCGAGGGCGGCGTGACTCCCGCGGGGGAGGTCTATGAATACCGGGCCAACGATATGAGCGTGGCGGATGTGGACGGGGACGGGGAGTATGAGTATATTGTGAAGTGGGATCCCAGCAATTCTCAGGACGTGTCCATCAAGGGCTACACGGGAAAATGTTATCTGGACTGCTACAAGCTGGACGGACGGCTCCTGTGGAGGTTGGACATGGGGGTGAATATTCGGGCCGGGGCCCATTATACTCAATTTATCGTCTATGACTTTAACGGAGACGGCAGGGCGGAGATGGCGGTGAAGACGGCGCCGGGCACCCTGATGACGGTCTATGATGAGGACGGCGGGGTAAAGGAGCAGTTCTACATTACGCTGCCCCAGTCCGATGTGCAGGCCGGGGTGACCCACCAGGATAATTACGTGTGCTCTGCGGAAGGGTACAGGCAGCATCTGGCGGAGGTGTTTGGGGGCTGGCGGGAGCATCCCGAGGTAAAAAGCGGCCGCTGGCCGGACACTCTGGAGGAATGCTTCGGCATTTCACCCCGGTATGCATATCCCTTAAGTCATGAGGACGCGCTGGCGCTGGTGGACTTTTTTATAAAAGAGTTTGCGCCGGGGAGAAGTCCCAAAAACGAGCTGGACAAATTCGAAGGCTTTATCTATGAAGGGCCGGAGTATCTGACCATGTTCGGGGGAGACGGCGCGGAGCTTGAGACCATCCCTTTTAAAATGGAGCGGGTGGACGACGGTCTGATGTGGGGGGATTACGCCATGAAGCGCATCGAGCCCTGCAACCGAGTGGACCGTTTCCTGTCAGGTGTGGCTTATCTGGACGGGGAGAGGCCCTATCTGCTGATCTGCCGGGGCTACTATACCCGGTCAACCATTGTGGCCTACGATTTCTTTGAAAATCGCTTTCGGGAGTATTTCAGCGTGGACAGCGGTTTTGTGCCCATGAGCAATCCCTTCAACGACGACGGTATTCATGGAACGGACGGCACGGATCCGGTCTATGGCAGTCTGTCCGGGCAGGGGAACCACAGTCTTTCCACGGCGGATGTGGACGGAGACGGCTGTATGGAGATTATCTATGGCGCGGCCGTCATCGACCATGACGGCTCCCTGCTCTACAGCAGTCATGACCGCAGACCGGACGGCGTATATACCAAGCTGGGGCATGGGGACGCCATGCACGTGGCGAAGATTGATCCGGACAGGCCGGGATTGCAGATTTTCAATGTGTTCGAGGGCGGAGCCTTCGTGCCCTACGGATATGCCCTGCGGGATGCCGAGACCGGGGAGGCCATTTTCGGCGAGTATGCCACCACCGACTTGGGCCGGTGCATGATCGGCAAAATCGCGGAGGACGTGAGAGGGCTCCAGGTTTGGGTGAACGACGTGTATGACTGTGAGGGCAATAAGCTGGATGTGCCTGTTCTGGGAACCAATCAGTCCATCCATTGGGCGGGGGATCTGACTACCCAGGTGACGGACAGCCCGAAGTATATCGGCACGGTGCAGCGGGGCATTGTCAACGACAATATCCACGGGGAGATGCTAATTCCCCAGGGCACCATGACCAACAACGGCACCAAGGGCAATCCCTGTCTGGTGGCGGATATTTTCGGAGATTTCAGGGAGGAGCTTTTGCTTCGCACGGAGGACAGCAGCGCCATCCGCATTTACAGGAACACGGAGGTGACGAACCATAAGCTGTTCACTTTGATGCAGGATGTGCAGTACCGCTGCGGCGTGGCATGGCAGAACAATTGCTATAACCAGCCGGGGTACACCAGCTTTTATTACGGCAGCGATATGGACTTTAAGGATGTGCTGCCGGAAAAATTCCACTAAATTAGATTTGTGAGGCAGGGAAAGCGGATGAGCGACATGAGAGGCATTGACACCCCCGTGCGGGAGCGCAGGAGGAGAGTGTTCAGAGAGGTGGCCGATTTGGCCTATCACTCCGAGAATCTGAAGGACGATATGGAGGCGCTGCCGTACAAAATTGTAAATTATGAGGACTCCCTGTACTGGGAAAATGTATACAGGGACCGCGCCGTCACCAGGGAGCGCATCCGCCTGGCCATGGGAATGAGTCTTCGGCCGGAGAACAGGGAACAGCCGGGACATTTGACGGAGGGGCTTGAGGAGAGCAACATAGACGAAAAATACTATGAGCCGCCTCTGATGCAGGTGATCCCCTCGGCCTGCAATGCCTGTCCGGAGAACCGCTATGAGATCACCGACTCCTGCATGGGCTGTATGGCACATCCCTGCCAGAGCGTGTGCCCCAGGGGCGCCATCACAATGGTGAAGGGCAGGTCCGTGATTGACCAGGAGAAATGTATTAAATGCAGCAAATGCAAGGCGGTTTGTCCCTATGACGCCGTCTGCCGTAAGGAGAGGCCCTGTAAGGCGGCCTGCGGTGTGGACGCCATCCGGACGGACCGCTTCGGCCGGGCCGTTATCAACAGTGAGAAATGCGTGTCCTGCGGGATGTGCATGGTGAGTTGTCCCTTTGGGGCCATTGCGGACAAATCCCAGATCTTCCAGTTAATTCGGGCCATGCAGTCGGGAAAGAAGATGATTGCCCAGGTGGCTCCTGCCTTTGCGGGACAGTTTGGTCCGCAAGTGACACCGGAGATGTTTAAGGCGGCGCTGACAGAGCTGGGGTTTGCGGATGTATATGAGACGGCCCTGGGGGCGGATCTGGGCTGTGCGGCCGAGGCGGAGCACTATGTGGCGGAGGTGGCGGGGGGCCGACAGGCCTTTGCCCTGACCTCCTGCTGCCCCTCCTGGTCTGTCATGGCCAAGAGCCTGTTTCCCGAGACCATAGACAAGATCAGCAACGAGCTGACCCCCATGGTGGCGACGGCCCGCATCATCAAGGAGAGGCATCCGGACGCCTCGGTGGTGTTTATCGGCCCCTGCGCTTCGAAAAAGCTGGAGGCCAGCCGCCGGACAGTGCGCTCGGATGTGGACTTTGTCATTACCTTTGAGGAGTTGGCGGGAATGTTTGAGGCCAGGGGAATTCTGCCCGAAAAGATGAAGCCCCGGGAGGGGCTGCAGGATGCCACCGCCGCCGGACGGGGCTACGGCGTTGCGGGGGGAGTGGCCGGAGCGATAGAGGACTATATCAGGGAGTACTATCCGGGTACGGAGGTGCGCATTGAACACGCGGAAGGACTTGCTGCGTGCAAAAAGGCCCTGATGCTAGCCAAGGCGGGCAAAATGGACGGCTGCCTGATCGAGGGAATGGCCTGCCCCGGCGGCTGCGTGGCGGGAGCCGGCACCAATATCGCCGTTTCTTTGGCGGCCAGAGAGGTGGAGAAATTTAAGAGGGCGGCGGCAGAAAGAGTACCGGAAAAAGGCGGGGCGTAATCCGCCTTTTTCCGGACACCCTCCGGTCCTTGACATAAAGGGTATTACAGCCGAAGCTGTCCGAAACGGCATTCGATCTGTTCCAGCATGGAGGCGTACTGCTGCAGCTCATGCTTTACAATCTCCTTGTCCTGACGGTTCTTTTTGTAGCAGATGCGGTGCTCCATGCTGGCCCAGAAGTCCATGGACAGCGTGCGGAACTGTACCTCCACCGGATAATATTCCATGGCATCCATGCAGTGCAGGGGTACCCCCAGCACGATGTGAAAGCTCCGATAGCCGTTGGGCTTGGGGTTTTTGATATAGTCCTTCTCCTTGATAACCAGCATATCGTTCTGACATTTCAATCCGTTCACCAGGTCGTATATTTCTTCCGGGAAGAAGCAGATGACCCGGATGCCGGCAATGTCCATCAGATGATCCTTGGCGTTGATGACGCTGTCTGTCAGGTCCTGTCTGTTCAGCTTATCCTCCATGCTCTTTTTTGATTTGATCCGGCTCTGGATGTGGTGTACCGGATGGCCTACTTCTTTATTGTATATGCTGTGATTGAGGATCTCCAGCTTGGTCATGAGCACCTTGCAGGCATCCTCATAGGGGGTGATCAGTTCATAATATTGTTCGTTTGTCATTGCGTAAAGGGCCTTTCTGAGATTTCCGGCGTCACTTTCGCCTCCTGTATCATAGGCGGCATCAAAAACAGGCAAAAATATTAGTGTCGTCAACTATACTTTAGCGGGGAAATATGAGCAAATTGTGTACGGGAGATTAAGAAAATATGATGGTTTTCTAAAAAAACATAAAAACCCAAAGGGATACATTCCCTTTGACAAATATTGTCTGTATGGATATAATTGACTTGTCGCGGGGCGCGGGGTTGGGCGCGGCGAGGTAGAAAAATCAATTGCGGGGGATTGGGGAGCTTCGCATACAATAGAAAGGCAGGGTGAGCCATATGTTTGCATGGGAATCGGGAAGGCCTGAGGATTACGGCATCCCCGGGGATGCCGTAAAGCGGCTTGAGGATCTTATAGAGCGACGGAGGATACGCCTTCACGGGTATATGCTGACGGGAGGCCGCAGGATATTGTCCGAGAAATATTACGAGCCTTACGGACAGGGAGATTTACACAGGATGTATTCCATCACCAAGAGTTTTGTGGCAATGGGGGTGGGGCTGCTTCTCAAAAAGGGCCTGATTGGTCTGGATGATCGGATTTGCGATTATTTTCCGGAGAAGCTTCCGGCCCAGGGAGCTCATCCCTGGTGTGCGGATCTGACCATACGGGAAATGCTGGCTATGCGCACCTGCCATGCCAATACCACCTATAAAAATTCCGACTGTGACGACTGGACGGAGTCCTTTTTCCGGGTTCGGCCCACTCATGTGTCCGGCACGGTCTTTTCCTATGATACCTCCTCGGCCCATGTGCTGGGGGCCCTGGTGGAGAAGCTCACGGGGAGAAAGCTCTTGGACTTTCTGAGGGAGGAGGCCTTTCACAAGGTGGGATTTTCCGGGGAAGCCTATATTCTGGAGGATCCGTCTGGGGTTTCCCAGGGTGGCAGCGGCATGATGTGCACCCTGCGGGATGTGGCGGGAGTGGCCTATCTGTGCAACCGCTTCGGCGTGCTTGAGGGAGAGGAGCTGCTGCCCCGGGACTTTATGCGGGAGGCCGTCTGTGACCTGACTCCCACGGATTTGCAGCCCACGCTGGACGAGCAGTGCGGGTACGGATACTTTTTCTGGATGCCCAGAACCCGAAAGGGGCAGCGGGGACCGGGGGAGGGTTTCGTGATGTACGGTATGGGCGGACAGTTGGCGGTCTGCTTTCCCAGGCTTGACTTCTGTTATCTGACTATGGCCGACACCATCGGCAATCCCGCGGGGCTTCAGATACTCTATGATTGCTTTTATGAGACGGTCTACCCTTATCTAAGGGAGCGCAGGGAGGACAATCCCGCCGCCTTTGAGGACGGTACGGGATTAAGCGCCGGCGGGGCTGACCCGGGAGCTGCCGGGCCTGATTGTCACAGGGGCAGAGAAGATTATCGTTTTTACGACAATGCCCAGGGCTGGCAGGAGCTTTCACTGAATTTTGAGAAGGCCGCCGGAGACAAAGTTTCGGAGGGGATTCTGTCCGTGAATCTGCGCTATGTCAGGAAGGGTGGCGAGACGGTGGAATTAGCGCTTTCCTTTGCCCTGGGAGCCTGGCGGAGGGCTGACAATCTCCTGGCGGGGTATCGCTGCGAGTGTCGGGCCGACTGGAAGCAGGGTCATTTGATACTGCAGTGTTATCTGACGGATCAGGAACACGGCCATTTCTGCATGGATATAGCCTGGAAGGGAGAGAATCTCTGCAGCGTCCGCATGAACTGTACCAACGAGATTTGCCTCACGGGGCTCAGGGGCTTCGCCTCCGCCCGGATGAAGGATGAAGAAGGGAGCATAAATCATGAATAAAATCAGAACCAGATACGCGCCCAGTCCCACGGGAAAAATGCATGTGGGAAATCTGCGCTCCGCCTTATATGAATTTCTCATCGCCAAGCATGAGGGTGGAGATTTCATGCTGCGCATTGAGGATACCGACCAGGAGAGATTTGTGGAGGGAGCCACGGAGATTATCTACCGCACCCTGGAGCAGGCCGGCTTACGGCATGATGAGGGGCCTGACAGAGACGGAGGGTACGGCCCCTATGTTCAGAGTGAGCGCATGAAGACCGGTATTTATATGAAATATGCGAAGGAGCTGATCGAGAAGGGTGAGGCCTATTACTGTTTTTGTGACAGAGAGCGGTTGGCCTCCTTAAAGACTGAGGTGATGGACGGCAAGGAGATCTCGGTCTATGACAAGCACTGTCTGTCCCTGTCAGGAGAGGAGGTTGCGGCCAATCTGGCGGCGGGTAAGCCCTATGTCATCCGCCAGAATATCCCCAACGAGGGCACCACCACCTTTCACGACGAGCTCTATGGGGATATCACGGTGGAGAATTCCGAGCTGGACGATATGATTTTGATCAAATCCGACGGCTATCCCACTTACAATTTTGCCAATGTGGTGGACGACCATACCATGAATATCACCCATGTGGTGCGTGGGAACGAGTATCTTTCCTCCTCGCCCAAGTATGTGAGACTCTACGATGCCTTTGGCTGGCAGGTTCCGGTCTACATTCATCTGCCCCTGATCACGGACGAAAATCACAAGAAGCTCTCCAAGAGAAGCGGCCACGCCTCCTTTGAGGATTTGATGGAGCAGGGCTTTTTAAAGGAGGCGGTGATCAATTATGTGGCGCTTTTGGGCTGGAGTCCGGAGGACAATCAGGAGATTTTTTCTCTGGAGGAATTGATTGAGAAATTTGACTATCACCGAATCAGCAAGTCTCCGGCGGTATTTGACATTGTAAAGCTGCGCTGGATGAACGGGGAATACCTGAAGGCTATGGATTTCGACGTCTTCTATGAGATGGCAAAGCCCTGGCTTGAGAGAGCGCTGCCCCATGGACTTGACCTGAGAAGGATTGCGGAGATGGTAAAGACCCGCATAGAGGTGTTTCCGGATATTGGGGGACAGGTGGACTTTTTCGGAAAGCTCCCTGAGTACGACGTGTCCATGTACACCCATAAGAAGATGAAGACCACGGGGGAGACCTCCCTGGAGGTGCTTAAGGATGTGCTGCCCCTTCTGGAGGCCCAGGAGGATTTCGGAAACGACGCTCTGTACCGGACTCTGCTGCAGTATGGGGAGGAAAAGGGCTACAAGACCGGATTTGTGATGTGGCCCATCCGCACGGCAGTGTCGGGAAAACAGATGACTCCTGCGGGCGCCACCGAGATCATGGAGGTGCTGGGTAAAGAGGAAGCCTTGAGAAGAATCCGGGCCGGGATCGAGAAGCTGCAGGCTGCGTGAGAAGATTTGAGTTTCCGTAAAGCGCAATCTTGTAGGGCGGGGTAAATCGACAGGGAGGAGAAAATGTCCAAGGGTAGAAAAATAGCCATGGGAATCAGCGGCGGACTGGCGCTTTTGTTTCTGGGGGCCGGCGTTATATCGCTGCTGTACTGTCTCTATCATGTGGAACAGAAGTGTCAGCGCATGACGGTGGAATTGGGGGAGGAGATCAGCGGGGATATCCATGACTATCTGGAGGGTTATGACTTTGCCCTGAACAGGGCACAGCTTGACACAGAGGGCGTGGACACTGCCAGGGTGGGCGAATATCAGGCGGTCGTAAGCCTGCCCGGAGAACGGTTCCTCTATCAGGTTTCGGTGGTGGACACCACGGCTCCCGAGATACAAACCAAGGTACAGGCCAGGTGCTTTTCCACGGAGGAGACCTACGGTTTGGAGGATTTCGTGAAAAGCGCCTGGGATCTCTCCGGGGAGGTATCTCTCTATATGATGGACGAGGACGGCAGGACAGAGCAGCTTTCCTTTCCGGAGGCCGGGATATACAGGGTAACGGTTTATGGGGAGGACGTTTTCGGGAACGTAGGGGAGGCTTCCGTCTCGGTCATGGTGGACGAGCCCCCCAAACTGGTTGGAATCCACGACAGATATATCGAGGTCGGGGAACACCTGGACCTTCGGAAGTACATATTTGCGCTGGACAATTTGGACGGGGTCATCACGGAGCGGATTAAGGTGTGGGAGGGCGGATTTGACCCCAATATTCCCGGTGCCTATGAGATCGGCTATTCGGTCACGGACTCAAACGGACTCACGGACCGGGCGGTTCTGACCGTCTATGTAGGTATGGAGAACGACGGGGAGGATATCCTTTTATCCCGGGAGGATATGCAGCTTTTATGCGACGGGGGATATTTTACCTATGAGCCCCTTCGGACGAAGGATTACGACGCGGCCCTGGATCTGGTGGCGCCGGCTCTGGTGAATCTGAAGAACAGAAAGGGTTCCGGAAGCGGGTTTATCTACAGGATTACACCTGAAAACGTCTATTTTTTGTCGGTGGGCCATGCCCTGGAGGTGGTGTCACAGAATTCGGTGGTCCATTTTTACAACGGCACTGAAATCCGGCAGAGCTACGACTATGAGGAATTGTCGGAGGAAAATGAGATCGCCATCTTTTCCCTTCCCACGGATGAAATCCCGCTGGACACGCTGTTGGAGCTTAAGGAGATACATGTGGAGGAAGGGGTGTACGACAGCCTTTCGGTGGGGGATACGCTGATCGCCTATTCCATCTATTGGAGCGGAGAGAAACCGGTTATACGGGATCTGTGTCTGACGGACAAGCAGCGGTATTTCACATCTCACGGGCACAACTGCCTGGAGACGGATTGGAATTTCATACCGGGCATGAGCGGCACGGCGGTGGTGGACTGCAGGGGAAATCTGGTGGGGATTGCCCAGGGTGGTCTGGTGGACGAGAAGAATCAGAGCAACAGCCGCGGTTACAGCTTAAGAATCGATGAGGTGGAGAGTCTGTATGAGCGGTACAGAAAGGGGAGGTGACGTTTATAGAAGCAAACGAGGCGCAGCGCGCCGCCATCACGCACAGAGAGGGGGCCTGCCTGGTGCTGGCCGGTCCCGGGAGCGGTAAAACTTTTGTCATTACACGGCGGATTGAATTTCTCCTGCGGGAGTGCGGCGTGCCGCCGGAGCGCATTCTGGTGGTCACCTTCACCAGGGAGGCGGCTCTGTCCATGCAGAGACGTTTTCAGAAGCAGTCGGGAAATCAGATCTATCCGGTTCCCTTCGGAACCTTTCATTCCATATTCTATCACATCTTGAGAGAATCCCACAGTTTAAACACATACAGGCTTGCCGCGGAGAGCCAGAGGCGGGAGATGGCGTTGTCTGTCTTAAACCGACTTTTTTCAAGGGAGGGCGTCGGCAGAGAACAGACACCCACGGCGGAGGACGCAGCCCTTTTCCTATCGGCGGTAGGTTTCTGTAAGAATACCGGGGAGAGGGAGGCGGCTGAGGGCTTGCTGCCCAGAGAGTGGCGTACCGGATTTTGGGAGGGAGCGCGGGGGTACGAGGAGGAAAAGAAGCGGCGGGGCTTATTGGATTTTGACGATATGGTCTGTCAGTGCAAAGAGCTCCTCAGAGATGACGCAAAGGTGAGAGCCCATTGGCAGAGCCGCTTTTCCCATATTCTGATGGATGAATTCCAGGATATCAACCCTGTCCAGTATGAGACGGTAAAGCTTCTTTCGGGAAAGAGTACCCGGCTTTTTGCTGTGGGGGACGACGATCAGGCAATCTACGGTTTTCGCGGCTCCAGCCCTGCCTGTCTCAGAAAATTTGCGGAAGAATTTGAGGCCAGGCAGATTTATCTGACGGTGAATTACAGAAGCTTGGGGGAGATTGTGGAGGCCTCCCGTTTAATGATTTCAGAAAACAAAGAGCGGTTTTCCAAAAACCTGACGGCGGCCAGGGAGCGCTGCGGACAGGAGACCGCCCCGGTGAGGCTTTCCGCCTTTCCTGGCAGGGAAGAGCAGTATGATTATCTGGTCCAGGCCCTGGAACGGGAGCTTTCCCGGGAGGATGGGGAGAACGGCTCTCTGGCGGTTCTGTTTCGCACCAATTCCTATATGCAGGGATTTGCCACCCTGCTGGAGAGACGGGGAGTGCCCTATCACATGAAGGAGCGGGTGAGCAGTATTTACGGACACTTTGTGGTGCGGGATGTGTTTGCCTATCTGCGGCTTTCGGAGGGTCCCCCTGAGAGGGAGACCCTTCTTCGGATATTGAACAGGCCCCTGCGCTATCTGAACCGGGAGGCTCTGGGGAAAGGAGCGGGAGATTTGTTTCAAAATATGCGAAGCTTTTATGGGGGGCAGCCGCGGCTTGCCTACGGGGAGGAGAGGCTTGCGGCCGTTGACAGGCTGGAGCGGGAGCTTAGCGGGCTTCGTGGGCTTTCCCTGTACCTGAAGGTGCAGTATATCCTGAAGGGGATAGGATATGAGAACTATCTGAGGGAGCGGGCGGGAACGGGAAAGGAGAAGCTTCAGGAGTGGCAGGAGGTTTGTGAGTGGCTCAAGGGGGAGGCGGCGCAATATGAAGGGCTTAAAGAGTGGCTGGAAGCCAAGACCGCCTATGAGGAGAGGCTTGGGAGGTCGGAGAGAGAGAAGAACACAGGGGAAGGGGCCCTGGGGGTGCAGCTAATGACCGCCCATGGTTCCAAGGGATTGGAGTTTGACCGGGTGTGGATCCCCGACTGCAATGAGAATGTGTTCCCCCACGGCAGAATGACGCAAGAGGCTGTCTGCGAGGAGGAGAGAAGAATTTTCTATGTGGCCATGACAAGGGCGAAAAAGAGCCTGGAGCTGCTGTACCTCACCGGCACAAAGGAACGCCCCAGGCTTCCGTCCCGATTTCTCAATCCCCTTTTTTCCTCCGGGAAGAGGGAGGCCGAAAAAAACGTCTGCTACTCCGGGGAATCTCCGCCGGACAGCTCGTCGAATTCACAGTTGTCCAGAAATTCGTCAAACGCTTCCGCCGCCCGCTCGTACTCGTCGTCATCATCGATATAGTCAAGCTGGGGTTCCTCGTTGGGATCATCGGGATTTTCACTGTAGCGGTAAATCCATACCTCACCCTCGTCGCTGACGCTGTTTTCCTCCTGGGGAAGCAGCACAATATAGTCCCTGCCGTCCACGGGAAGAATGGTCACCACCTGGCAGCTCACCTTAGAGCCGTCCTCCAGTTCCAGGTCCACCGTCATTTCCTCGTCTTCATAATTCTTTTCTTTTGCCATAATTCTGCGCTCCTTTACTATTTATCTGCTGTTTTCAGTATAATAGCTTGTGGTTTTTTTGGCAATAGGTTATAATAAAACTAATATTGCTTGATGTGTGGGATAATACGCTGGATGGATGAGACGGAGGTTGTGATGACGGGATACGAAATGCAGATTAGGCCATATCCTCTAGGGGCGCACTGTGAGGCGGATTATATACAGTTTGTGTTTGTTTCCAAGCAGGAAGACTGCGGAATTATTATTTACAACAGAGATTCCGGAAGGAGGATGAAAAAGATTCCCTTTACTCCCAGGGAGCGGATCGGGAATGTGTATTTCAAGAATCTGACCGGAATGGATCCCACCCGGATCGCCTATCAGTTTTATGAGGGGGACCGCGTAGTCCCGGACAAGAGGGCACGTATGTTTGTCGGCGGCCATACCTACGGGAAGGAGCGGGCCGACGAGGATTTGAAGGCGGGTTTTCTGGTCTGTGATTTTGACTGGGCGGGCGATGAGAGGCCGCGCATTCCTTATGAGGACTGCATTTGCTACTGTATGCATGTGAGGGGATTTACCAGGCACAGCTCCTCCGGGGTGACAAACAGGGGCACCTTTCGGGGAATGACGGAAAAGATACCTTATCTGAAGGACATCGGCATTACCACGGTGGAGTTGCAGCCGGTCTATGAGTTTATGGAGATTCCCACCGAGGCCGAGCGCAGAGAGCTTTTGCCCAGAGGGGAGATTTCAAGAGAGGAGCTGGATCAGATCATCCCTCCCAAGCTGAACTACTGGGGCTATAAGCAGGGGTATTACTATGTGCCCAAGGCTGCCTATGCGGCGGGGAAGGACGCCTCTTTGGAATTTAAGGAAATGGTGAGGGAATTCCACAGAAACGGCATGGAGGTGGTGCTGCAGTTCTATTTCCCAAACGGCGTAAAGGAGCGGGAGATCTCGGAGATTCTGCACTTTTGGGTGCTGGAGTACCATGTGGACGGCTTTCACCTCATGGGGGAGCGGATTCCCGCCACCTTGATTGCCCGGGATGATCTTCTGACGGATACAAAGCTCTGGTATTATTATTTTGACACGGGGGCAGTCTACGAGAGGCAGGAATACCCTCCTTACCGAAATCTGGCGGCCTACGGCGATGAGTGTATGTGCGTCCTTCGGAAATATTTAAAGGGCGATGAGAATATGCTGCAGTCCGTTCTGTACCAGATGCGCCATATGCCGGAGAAGGAGGCCTGCATCCATTACCTGACCAATTATTACGGTTTGACACTGGCGGATCTGGTTTCCTATGACCGAAAGCACAATGAGGACAACGGGGAGGACAACAGGGACGGCAATTCGGCAAACTATAGCTGGAACTGCGGCGAGGAAGGCAGAAGCCGAAGGAAAAAAATACAGAGGCTGCGCAGACAGCAGATGAAGAATGCCATGTGTCTGCTCTTGATGGGACAGGCCACGCCTCTCATTTTCATGGGGGATGAGTTTGGAAATTCTCAGCGGGGCAACAATAATCCTTACTGCCAGGACAATGGGGTGACCTGGCTTGACTGGCGGGATTTGGAGCGGAACAGAGATATCCATGAATTTTGGAAGAATCTGGTGGAGCTCAGAAAGCGGCATCCCATTCTGCATCGGCCCAGGGAGCTTCGGCTGATGGACTCTCTCTCCTGCGGTTACCCGGATTTATCCTACCACGGGCAAAACGCCTGGAGACCCCAGCTTGAGAGCTACAACCGACATGTGGGAATTATGTACTGCGGGAAATATGCCGTGGGCGCGGACGGAAGAGAGGACGATTTCTTTTATCTGGCCATGAATATGCACTGGGAACCCCAGTGGCTGGGTATGCCCAAGCTGCCCAGGGGATTTCGGTGGAAGCTTGTGATGGACACGGAGGAGCCAAGGCAGGGCGAAGAGGGAAAGATTTCGGAGGATCAGGAGGGGGAGGGCCCGTTGGGGGAGACGATGCAGCTCATCCCGCCGCGCACGATTAAGCTGTTTATGAGTGTTCCCGCGGAGGCCGAAAACGTGGGAAGGAAGCGGAAAACGGGCGGGATCCGGGGGAGGAACGGCAGGTCAAATTGATGGTAAAAGCTTGGAAGCATTTTAAGACAATTACACACCATAAATATCTGGTAGCCAGAGGATGTTTTAAGGTGGGGCTGTACTGGCAGGGTCTGATCCATGATCTGTCCAAGTACAGTCCCGCGGAGTTTTTGGTGGGCGCCCGCTATTTTCAGGGAAACAGAAGTCCCAATAATGCCGAGCGGGAGCTTCGGGGGTATTCTTCCGCATGGCTGCATCACAAGGGCAGAAATAGGCATCACTATGAGTACTGGATCGACTACAGCCAGAAGGCCATACCCGGAGGGATGGCTCCGGTTCCCATGCCGGACCGCTATATTGCGGAGATGATTATGGACCGCATTGCGGCCGGAAAGATTTATAAGGGAAAGGAGTACTGTGACGAGGATCCCCTGCGCTATTTCAAGCAGGGAGCGGAGTCTCCTCTGCTTCATGAGTATACCAGGAGGAAGCTTGGTCATTATCTGCAGATGCTGGCCGACAGGGGCGAGGAGGAGACGTTTCGTCACATCCGCAGAGAGCTGGTGAAGAAAAGGAAATAGGACTTGCAACTGCCGCATACAGACAGAATAAGATACAGTAAATAAGAAAAATGAGGACACTGGGCAATGAGCTGTTGGATTTGGTTATTACTGTTATTCTGTGGATGCGGCGGCAGGAACGGCTGCGGCTGCGACAGAGACAGAGACTGTGGCTGCGACAGAGACAGGGACTGTGACAGAGACAGAGACAGGGACAGAGACTGTGGCTGCGACAGAGACAGAGACAGGGACAGAGACTGTGGCTGCGACAGAGACAGGGACAGAGACTGTGGCTGCGACAGAGACAGGGACTGTGACAGAGACAGGAACAGAGATTGTGGCTGCGACAGAGACAGGGACTGCGGCAGGGACAGAGACAGGGACTGTGACAGAGACAGGAGAGGCGGGAACTGCGGTTGCGATCAGCCGAGGGGAAATTCCATGCCTGCGGCATGGTCTGACTGCGGCTGCGACAATGATCGAAGGCCCGGCCCCGGGAGACCTGATTTTCCCAGCGTGGGCGACGGTTGCGGTTGTGACAACTGACGGCTGCAGGGAGGCTTGAAGCCTGACTGAGCGCCGAATATGCGGCATGGTACTTTTTGAGTACCGTGCCGTAAAAAAAAGTTTAAAAAAGCTTCCGTTTGTGATATATTTAGGGAAAGGATCAAAGGAGGGCTGTTTTATGGCAAGAGATAAATATGTGGCGTATGTGTCAACCTACACCAAGGGGGATACCCACGGTATCAAAATATATGACGTGGACATTACGAAGGGCCGCTTTCAGGAGAAGGACAAGGTGGAGATCTCCAATTCCTCCTATCTCACCATTTCACACAACGGAAAATATCTGTATTCCATCACGGATTTTGGCGTGGAGGCCTATCGGATAGAGAAGGACGGGGGTCTGGATTTGCTGAATTATGCGCCCATCAACGGTATGAGGGGATGCTATCTTGCCACTGACTTTACGGACAGGTATCTGTTTGTGGCAGGGTATCACGACGGCAAGCTCACTGTGCTGAGCCTGGCCAGGGACGGCTCCGTGGGCGAGATCACGGACGAGGTATTCCACAAGGGGCTGGGAAGCGTGGCAGAGCGCAATTTCAGGCCCCATATCAACTGCGCCCGCATGACCCACGACAATAAATATCTGCTGGTGGCCGACCAGGGGATGGATCATGTCAATGTGTATAGCTTTGACACGAAGCAGGGAAAGGTGAAGCTGGCCGATGTCATTCGAAGCGAGCTGGAATCCGCTCCCAGGCACATCAAATTCTCCCAGGACGGCAGATTTGTGTATATCGTTCATGAGCTGAAATGTTACATAGATGTGTATTCCTATGAGGAGCGGGACGGCCTTCCCTACTTTGAGAAGATTCAGACTGTGCAGGTGATAGCGCTGGAGAAGGGCTGCAACAATGCCGCCAGCACGCTGGGATTTTCTGCGGACTACCGTTATCTGCTCAGCTCCATCGCAGGAGACAATTCCGTGGTCGTTTATAATGCGGACAAGGAGACGGGGATGCTGACGGAAAATTTTCGTCTTCCCGTCAGCGGCGAGTATCCCAAGGATGCGGCATTGTTTCCCAACAATAAATTTCTGGTTTCCTTAAACCACGAATCCGATAACATGACTTTCTTTAAGGTTGATTTGAAAGAGAATACGCTGGTCATGAACGGTCCGGCCATCCGGGTGAGCGAGCCGAACTGTATCCTGTTTCACAAGCTGGAAAGCGCAAAGTAAAGCGGGAAAACGGATAGTGCGGCAGAATTCTACTGTCTGCGGCGGTAGAATTCTGTCAGCCGGTCCATGCGGGCCGACATCCCCAGCAGCATAGCGTCTAAGACCGTGAGAGCGGTCATGCATTCCAGGACCACCACGGCGCGGGGCACAATGACGGGGTCATGGCGGCCCTTGATGCGGATTTCCGTATCTTCTCCGGAGCGGTTTACTGTCTGCTGGGGACGGAAGATGGAGGGGGTGGGCTTTACGTGGGCTCGGATGAGGATGGTATCCCCGTCGCTGATGCCGCCCAATATGCCGCCGGCGTGGTTTGTCTTTTTTCTGACACTTTTTCCCTCCCTATAAAAGGCATCGTTGTTTGCGCTGCCATACTTTTCCGACACTGCAGCGCCGTCGCCGATTTCCACGGCCTTGACGGCTCCGATGGACATGACGGCCTTTGCCAGATTGGCGTCCAGCTTCTCAAAGACAGGATCGCCGACCCCTGCGGGAACGCCGGTGACCAGGCATTCCATGCAGCCGCCCACAGAATCCGAGTCCGCCTTGGCCTGGGCCAGATAGGCCAAGGCCTTTTCGTCTGCGGAAAAATCGGGCATGGCGGTTTTGGTGGAGAGAACGGCGTTTTCGTCAAAGTGAGACATATCCGCCTCTATAGGGCCGATGCTGCGAGTGTAGGCGCGCACGGAGACGCCCATCTGCCCCAGAATTTTGCAGGCGATAGCTCCCGCTGCCACCCTTCCTACGGTCTCTCTGCCGGAGGAACGCCCGCCTCCCCGGTAGTCCCGGAAGCCGTACTTGGCGTCGTAGCAATAGTCGGCGTGTCCCGGGCGGTAGCAGGAGGCAATTTCGCCGTAGTCCCGGGAAATCTGGGAGGTGTTTCTCACCATGAGAGAGATGGGGGTGCCGGTGGTATGCCCCTCAAAGGTGCCGGAGAGGATTTCCACCAGGTCGTCCTCCCGCCTGGGTGTGGCGATATCGCTTGCGCCGGGCTTGCGGCGGTCAAGATATCGCTGAATGTCCTCCTCCGTCAGGGGAAGTCCGGCAGGACATCCGTCCACCACTACCCCCAGGGCCTTGCCGTGGGATTCTCCCCAGGTAGTTATTTTAAATATGGTTCCAAAGGTTGAACCTGCCATAGATACCTCGTTTCCGCGCGGTTTCACGCTGAGCTTTTGAGACAATTATAGCTAATGGGAGATTAAATCGCAACTTTTTTCAGAAAAATAGTGCATATGGGAAAAAAGTATGATATGATGGCTGTGTAAAATGTATTGACAGTCAAAGGACGAATGAAAAATGCAGGAACAAATCAAAATGCGCCTCATAAAAGCAGGCAAAAAAAACAGAGTGTGCAGATATTTGGTCCTCCTTCCGCTGGCAATGTGCGTATTTCTTTTTCGGGTGGCTGCGTATATCCGAGGAAACGGAAAGCGCTTTTCCATACTTGCAATGACATTTTTTCTCTTTGTGGTGTACAGCAGTTTTTCCTTTCCGATCTTTATTTCAGGAGAGCACAGGGAGGAGGGCACTCTTGATATCAGTACGGCGGACAACAGCATATTTCTGGCCCAGGAGTCGGATTGGGAGACGGACCAGGAGCTTGTGGCCCAGGAAGACGAGGAGGCTCACGGCTATGAGGGCTTAGATCGCTACGGGGTGGATGAAATTCTTCAGTTCAGGGAGGAGACCCAGACGGAAGCGTCGGCTGCGGGGAAAGCGTCCACCGGGGAGGAGGACAGAGACCCGGAGGAGGAAAGCGGCGAGGAGGTCGTCTTCTCAAAGGACGACTGGAGGTTGCTTCTGGTGAATAAGCAGCATTCTATCCCGGAGGATTACACCTTTAACCTGGGTACCATCACAGGGACTCTAAAGTGTGACGAGCGAATTATAGACGATCTTCTGGCCATGATGCAGGCCGCCAAGGAGGAGGGCATCAATCTTCAGATCAGCTCACCCTTCAGAACGGAGGAGCGCCAGACCTGGCTGTTAAACAGAAAGATCAGCTATTACATGAACAGAGGCAGATCCTTTATGGAGGCTTACCAGATCTCCAGCCGGGTGGTGACATTGCCGGGAAACAGCGAGCATCAGATCGGCCTTGCGTTAGATATTGTGAGCGATACATACGGGCTGCTGGAGCAGGGATTTGAGGACACCGAGGCGGGGAAATGGCTGGCGGCCAACAGCTACCGATACGGCTTTATTCTGCGCTATCCAAAGGACAAGGAATATTATACCGGAATAGAGTATGAGCCCTGGCATTTCCGTTACGTGGGCGTCGAGGCGGCCACCGTTATCACGCAGCGGGGCATTACATTAGAAGAATTTTGGGAGGAGCTCTGATTTGGGTTCAAATTATCAGGTATTAAAACGGGAGGGAAGGGCCAAGAGAGCCCAGCTTTCCACAGTACACGGCGTCATTCAGACGCCTGTATTTATGAATGTGGGAACGGTGGCGGCCATCAAAGGGGCCGTGTCCACGGAGGATTTGGAGCAAATCGGGACGCAGGTGGAGCTGTCCAACACCTACCACCTTCACGTGCGGCCCGGAGATCAGGTGATACGCAAAATGGGAGGTCTGCATCGGTTTATGTCCTGGGACAGGCCGATTCTCACGGATTCCGGCGGTTTTCAGGTGTTTTCCCTGGCGGGGCTGCGCAGGATTAAGGAGGAGGGCGTCTGCTTCCGGTCTCATATCGACGGGCGGAAGATCTTCATGGGGCCGGAGGAGAGTATGCGGATACAGTCCAATCTGGGCTCCACCATAGCCATGGCATTCGACGAGTGCGCCCCCAGCAGGGCGGACAGAGGCTATGTGCAGGCTTCCGTGGAGAGAACCACCAGGTGGCTGGCGCGGTGTAAGGCGGAGATGACTCGCTTAAATGGACGGGAGGACACGGTGAATCCCAGCCAGCTTCTCTTCGGCATCAATCAGGGGGCCGTATATGACGAGATACGGATTGAGCACGCCAAACAAATCGCGGAGATGGATCTGGACGGCTATGCGGTGGGCGGTCTTGCGGTGGGGGAAACCCACGAGGAGATGTACCATGTGCTGGAACAGACGGTTCCCTGTCTCCCGACGGACAAGCCCACCTATCTGATGGGAGTGGGTACTCCAGCCAACATTCTGGAGGGCGTGGAGCGAGGGATAGATTTCTTTGACTGTGTGTATCCTTCCAGAAACGGACGACACGGCCATCTGTATACGGGGCATGGCAAAATCAATCTTTTCAACGCCAAATATGAGCTGGATGAGAGGCCCATTGAGGAGGGCTGCGGGTGTCCGGCCTGCAGACGTTACTCCAGGTCGTACATCCGTCATCTTTTAAAGGCGAAGGAGATGCTGGGGATGCGCCTTTGCGTGCTGCACAATCTATACTTTTACAACAGCATGATGGCGGAGATCAGAACGGCTTTGGAGGAGGGCAGGTTCGGGGCCTACAAGCGGGAGAAGCTTCAGGCAATGGCCTCCGGGGAGGAATGAAAAAAGCCGGAATGAAATATAAAAAAACGGTTAAATAATGCTTTTTGTGAAAATAGGGCTTGTACGGGAACTCAATTTTATGTATTATACTTATTTGAACAGGTAAAGCGCGGGAGGCGCGGAATGGAGGAGCAATGGGTATTTTGTTGTCGGGAGACGCAGGTGCGGCAGGAGCCGCCGGGGAGGCTACGGGCAGCTTTCTTGTGATGATTCTGGTCTATGTGGCCATGTTTGGCGCGCTGTACTTTTTCTTTTTCAGACCTCAGAGAAAGCAGCAGAAGCAGTTGGCCGCCATGCAGGCCGCCGTGGAGGTGGGCGATGTGATCTTGACGACCTCAGGCTTCTACGGGGTGGTGATCGACGTCACGGACGATATGGTCATCGTGGAGTTCGGCAGTAATAAGAACTGTCGTATTCCCATGGAGAAATCTGCCATCAGCCGTGTGGAGAAGCCCGGTGAAAGCCAGTAAAATGTGAAGCAAAGGGAAAATGCCGGAGTCTGTATCCGGCGCGGAGAGTCCGGGGCGCCGGGCTCTTTTTTTTGAAAAATCTTGACTTTTAGCTGCGGGGGAGTACAATTAAAATATTAGCGTAAGATGAGCCTATTTTAATTTAAAATATAAAAACGGAAGGGAGAGGCCATAAAGATGAGACCGTTGGACAGTAAGATTCAAAAGGCAGTTCAGATTCTTTGGGTTGACAGGGCTTTTGCAAAGGGAGAGGAGGCAAAAAACCTGCTGGAGCAGTCGGCGGAGAGCGGAAATCCTGACGCCTATTATTTTCTGGCCCGCATATACGCGGGGGAGGGCTTTGTGGATTCCAGGTTCGGATTTCCGGAGGAGGATCAGAAGGCGGAGGATTACCTGAGTCAGAGCATTGCCGCAGGGAGCGCCCTGGGAATGTTTGCCGGAATGCGGTTCGGAGGATACAAGCCCAAGGACGGAACGTTTGTGCATCCTCCTTACCATTCCATGCGGGAGATATGGGACGAGGTCTGCGCCATGGCGGACAATGGTGATCTCTTTGTGAAATATCTGGTTGCCAACGCCTACTATTACGGCGATGTGGCCAAACTGACGGGGATCGATTTCAGCCATGTGTCCAAACAGTATTTGGAGTCGCAGTTCAGAGAGTGGGCGCTGAAGGCCATTCCCATGTACGATGAACTGATAGACAGGGGCTTGACTATGTGTCTGGGGAACTACATAGACATTATCACCTCCGGCGACTACGGGGTGCCGAAGAATGAGCAGAAGGCCAGGGAGCTGCGGCGCGTCGGCGCGGAAAAGGGAGATCCCTTCTATATGGTGAAAGCGGGACAGGACTGTGTGGACACTCAGCCGGATCAGGCGGAATGGTACTTTCTCCAGGCCCTGGACCAAGGCTATGCGGATGCGGGCTATTATCTGGCAAAGCTTTACACCTTTAATGGCAAGAAGCCGCGGGATTTGAGGAAGGCCAAAATGCACCTGGAGGAGTGTCTTGAGGCAGGGAAACAGCAGGTGGGCTGTCACAATCTCCTGGGCGAGATTTATTTCCACGGCGGAGACGGCATCGAACCGGACTACAACAGAGCGTTCCAGCATCTTACGGCCGCTGCCGGGGAGGATAACCACTGGGGCTCCGATATGCTGGGCACCTGTTATCTGAAGGGCTGGGGCACGGCGGTGGACTACAAAAGGGCCATGGAAGAGCTGAATCGTTACAGAGGCGAGGAGCTGTCCGCTGTGGGGCTGGGAGAAATCTATGCCTACGGTCTGGGTGTTCCGGTCAATATCAAAGAGGGCATGGCCTACTGGAACAAATTTCCCAATAATCCGGCGGTGATCGAGCACAAAAAGCATTTCAAGAAGACTCTTTTTGGCTGGAAGCAGATATAGACGAAAGATCGGCTGGAAAGCGGGTATAAGCAGATTTTCAGAAAGGAAAGGAAGGCATGGAATTAAATATTGTGTGTATTCCCGGGGACGGCATCGGCCCCGAGATCGTGGCGGAAGCCAGGAAGGTTTTGGAAAAGGTTGCTCTGGTTTTCGGGCATAAGATGAATTTCAAGGATATTCTCATGGGGGGCGCATCCATCGACGTCCACGGAGTGCCGCTGACGAAGGAGGCGGTGGAGGACGCAAAGGCCTCGGATGCCGTGCTTATGGGTTCCATCGGCGGCGACACCACCACCTCCCCCTGGTATAAGCTTCCTCCTGACAAGCGTCCTGAGGCGGGGCTTCTGGGGATCAGAAAGGCCCTGAATCTCTTTGCGAACCTGCGTCCTGCGGTGCTTTACGACGAGCTGGCAAATGCCTGCCCCCTGAAGAAGGAGATCAGCGGGGACGGATTTGACATTATGATTATGCGGGAGCTGACGGGAGGGCTTTATTTCGGCGAGCGAAGGACCACCGAGGAGAACGGCGTCAGGACGGCGGTGGACACTCTGGTCTACAATGAAAACGAGATCCGCCGCATTGCCGTGAAGGGATTTGACATAGCAAAGAAACGCCGGGGGAAGGTCACCAGCGTGGACAAGGCCAATGTTCTGGACTCTTCCAGGCTCTGGAGAAAGGTGGTGGAGGAGGTGGCGCAGAACTACCCCGATGTCGTCCTGGAACATATGCTGGTGGACAACTGCGCCATGCAGTTGGTGAAGAATCCCGCACAGTTCGACGTGATTTTGACGGAAAATATGTTCGGCGACATTCTCTCCGACGAGGCCAGTATGGTCACAGGCTCTATCGGAATGCTGGCCAGCGCCAGCTTAAACGACAGCAAATTCGGCCTCTATGAGCCCAGCCACGGCTCCGCGCCGGACATTGCGGGAAAGGATATCGCCAATCCCATCGCCACCGTGCTCAGCGCCGCTATGATGCTGCGCTACAGCTTTGATCTGGATCGGGAGGCGGATGCCGTCGAGGAGGCGGTGAAGCAGGTCCTCAAGGAGGGATACCGCACCGGAGATATCATGTCGGAGGGCTGTACCCAGGTAGGCTGCAGGGAAATGGGAGATTTGCTTGCTTCAAAGATCGGCTGAATATAAAACAAGCTATCTATTTCGTTGCAAATCTCCATAGATTGAATGAAAATGTGCGTTCAATTGTAGAAAACATGGCGCGCCGCAGCGCGCAGATTGGAATAAACATGAGAAGTGATTCGGTAAAGAAGGGGAATGCCCAGGCGCCCCACAGAAGTCTGTTTAACGCGCTGGGATACACGGAGGAGGAGAGACGCCGGCCGCTGATCGGCGTGGTGTGCTCCTACAATGAGATCGTGCCGGGGCATATGAATCTGGATAAGATTGCGGAGGCCGTGAAACTGGGAGTGGCCATGGCTGGCGGCACCCCCGTCATGTTTCCTGCCATCGCGGTCTGCGACGGCATCGCCATGGGACATGTGGGGATGAAGTATTCTCTGGTGACCAGAGATCTGATCGCGGACAGCACGGAGTGTATGGCGCTGGCCCACGGCTTTGACGGCCTGGTGTGCATTCCCAACTGTGACAAGAATGTGCCGGGGCTTTTGATGGCTGCCGCCAGACTGAATATTCCCACCATATTTGTGTCCGGAGGTCCCATGCTGGCAGGAAGGGTTCACGGGCAGAAGCGCAGTCTGTCCTCCATGTTTGAGGCGGTGGGCAGTGTGGCCGCCGGCACCATGACCGTGGAGGAGCTGACGGAATTTGAGGAGAAGGTATGTCCCACCTGCGGATCCTGCTCCGGTATGTATACCGCCAATTCCATGAACTGTCTGACGGAGGCCATCGGCATGGGGCTTGGGGGAAACGGTACCATTCCCGCCGTGTATTCGGAGCGAATCCGCCTGGCTAAGCACGCCGGGATGAAGATTATGGAACTGGTGGAGAGGGATTTAAAGCCCCGGGATATTATGACTGCCGAGGCCTTTGAGAACGCTCTGGCAGTGGATATGGCCCTGGGCTGTTCCACCAATTCCATGCTGCACCTCCCGGCCATAGCCAGGGAGGCCGGTGTGGATCTGAACCTGGATCTGGCCAACGAGCTCTCCGCAAGGACTCCCAATCTGTGCCATCTGGCTCCCGCCGGCCCCACCTATATGGAGGATCTGAACGAGGCGGGGGGCGTGTACGCCGTGATGAACGAGCTCACAAAGAAGAATCTGCTGCACTTGGACTGCCTGACGGTGACGGGGCAGACCATAGGAGAGAATATCAAAAACTGCGTGAACTTAAATCCCGAGGTGATCCGCCCTGTGGAGAATCCTTATTCGGAGACAGGCGGCATCGCCATCCTGCGGGGGAATCTGGCGCCGGACAGCGGCGTGGTGAAGCGCTCCGCGGTTGCTCCCGAGATGCTGGTTCACGAGGGCCCAGCCAGAGTGTTCGACTGTGAGGAGGATGCCATCGACGCCATCAAGGGAGGCCTCATTGTGGCCGGGGATGTGGTGGTGATACGCTATGAGGGTCCCAAGGGTGGACCCGGCATGAGAGAGATGCTCAACCCCACCTCCGCCATTGCGGGCATGGGTCTGGGGTCCAGCGTTGCGCTGATCACGGACGGACGTTTTTCGGGCGCATCCAGGGGTGCGTCCATAGGACATGTGTCCCCCGAGGCGGCTGTGGGAGGTCCCATCGCTCTGGTGGAGGAGGGAGATATCATTCGGATCAATATCCCGGAGAATAAGCTGGATGTGTTGGTGTCCGAAGAGGACCTGGCTAAGAGACGGGAAAAATGGCAGCCCAGGCAGCCCAGGATCACCACGGGATATCTGTCCCGCTACCGGGAGCTGGTGACCAGCGGAAACAGGGGGGCGGTTCTGGAGGTGCCCGGAGGACAGGACAAATAACACTATGAAATCATGTGAGAGAATACTCAGGTAGGAGCGGAGCATATGTTGTTAAACGGTTCGGAAATAGTTGTAGCATGCTTAAAGGAACAGGGGGTGGATACGGTATTCGGCTACCCCGGGGGAGCCATCCTGAATATCTATGACGCGCTGTATCAGCACAGTGAGGAAATCAGGCATATTCTCACATCCCATGAGCAGGGCGCGGCCCATGCGGCGGACGGATACGCCAGAGCTTCCGGAAAGGTGGGGGTCTGCCTGGCCACCAGCGGCCCCGGGGCCACCAATCTGGTGACGGGCATCGCCACCGCCTACATGGATTCCGTGCCCATGGTGGCTATCACAGCCAATGTGACTCTGCCTCTTTTGGGAAAGGACAGCTTTCAGGAGGTGGACATTGCCGGGGTGACCATGCCCATCACCAAACACGGCTATATCGTAAAAAATGTGGAGGAGCTGGCGGATACTCTTCGCCGGGCCTTCCACATTGCAAGGAGCGGCCGGCCAGGTCCGGTTCTGGTGGATATCACCAAGGATGTGACGGCTGCCGTCTGTGAGTTTGAACCGCTCCCTGTGGAGGAGGAGCCTCCCCTGTGCGGATATGCGGAGGAGGATTTGAAGGAGATCGCCGAATATATCGGACAGGCGAAAAGGCCCTATATTTATCTGGGCGGCGGGGCTATTATCGCGGATGCCTTTCAAGAGGTGGCGGAGTTTGCCGAGCTGATCGACGCTCCGGTCTGCGATACCCTGATGGGAAAGGGAGCCTTCGACGGAAGAAGCCCCCGTTACACGGGCATGATCGGTATGCACGGCACCAAGGCTTCCAATCTGGGAGTCAGCCAGTGCGATCTGCTCATCGCCCTGGGGGCCAGATTCTCCGACCGGGTCACCGGAAATCCTAAGAAATTTGCGGAGAATGCCCGGGTGATTCAGTTCGACGTGGATGCGGCGGAGATCAACAAGAACATCCGTGTGGATGCCTCTCTGGTGGGGGATCTGAAGAAGATCTTATCTCAGCTCAACCCCCTGCTCACAAAGCAGGATCACAGTGAGTGGATGAAGGAGATACGGATTCTGAAGGAAAAATATCCTCTCAAATATGACGGCGCCGTATTGTCCTGCCCCTATGTGATAGAGGAGATCGATCGCGTCACAAAGGGTGAGGCTGTTATCACCACCGACGTGGGGCAGCATCAGATGTGGGCGGCACAGTATTACAAATATACCAGGCCCCGGACGTTTCTCTCCTCCGGAGGGCTGGGCACCATGGGATACGGTTTGGGAGCGTGCATCGGAGCGCAGACGGCCAGACCTGACAAGGTCTGCATCAATATCGCAGGCGACGGCTGCTTTCGCATGAACATGAACGAACTGGCCACGGCCAGCCGGTACAATATTCCGATCATCCAGGTGGTGATAAACAACCATGTGCTGGGTATGGTGCGGCAGTGGCAGACTCTTTTCTATGGAAAACGTTATTCCCAGACCGTCTTGAACGATAAGGTGGATTTCTGTAAGGTGGCGGAGGCTCTGGGCTGTACCGCGATCCGCGTCGCAAAAAAGGAGGAGATGGGACCCGCTGTGGAGAGGGCGATCTCTCTGAAAGCGCCTGTCCTGATCGAGTGCGTCATACCCGAGGATGACAAGGTGTTTCCCATGGTTCCCGCGGGAGCTCCCATCAGTGAGGTGTTTGACGGGGATGATTTGAAGGAATAGAGAATGAAGCGGAAAATGACTGCGTTTAAGGAAATGATTCTTGCAATGTTTTTCCTTCTCCTGTCGGCCTTTATGGGATATGTGCTGCTGGCCCGTTATTATGCGGCGGGCTTTGGGCCAAACACTTGGATCAACGGCATTTATTGCACCGGCAAGACGGTGGAGGAGGTGGGCGGGGAGCTTTTGTCACAGGCAGAGGCTCCCGTTCTTGTGATTCATATAGATTCCGGGTGGGAGCAGGGCTATCAGAATGAGATCGACCTGGGGGAACTTGGGTATGAGAGCAGCTATCTCCCCGCCCTGGAGCAATGTCTAAAGGAGCAGGAGCCCTTTCTATGGGCGAAAAACATCATGTCGCCCAAAGATCACAGGATAACGCCGCAGGTTTCCTATGACGAGGAGGCGCTAAGGGAGGCCTTCGAGCGGACCTGCGTGGGCCACTACGGTCAGCAGAGGACGGGATTTTACGGCATCGGCATCGACTGGAAGCAGGGGTGGTTCTGCTACGACGGGCTCACCCGTCGACTGGATATGGATAAGGCCTTTGCTCTGGTGAAGGAGGCTGTGACCGCCGGACAGTACGAGATCAATATAGATGAACTGGACTGTTTTTATGACATTCCCTTTACCCAAGAGCAGGAGGAGATCCGCGGGATTTGGGAGCGGCTGGAGGCGTTTCAGAACTGCGGCATTGTATATGATATGGGGGATGAGAAACGCGAAATTCCTGCGGATATCGCCGCCCATTTTCTGACATATGAATATCGGGAGGACCTGGGGATGGATTATCCTGTTCTGGATCAGGACGGAAAATTTGTCCTGGACAGGGAGGCGGTGGAGGACTTTGTGGATTCCCTGGCGGAGGAATATGACACCTATGGGAAGGACCGGGAGTTTATGAGCACCTCGGGAAAGCTGGTCACCGTTCCCGCGGGGGGAACCTACGGCACGAAGCTGGACAGAAAGGCGGAGGTTGCCTACTTGATGGAGATGCTCACGAATGAAGACGCCGGCACAGGGAGCGCACAGGAGCACATACCCGCTTACGAGATGCAGGGGGCGGTGCGGGGGAAGGACGACATCGGTTCCACCTATGTGGAGGTGGATATGACGGCGCAGAAGCTTTATTATTATGAAGACGGCGAGCTTGTGCTGGAGACGGATGTGGTGACGGGAAATATGCGCAGACGGATGGGGACGCCCCAGGGGGTGAATTACGTCTATAACAAGCAGAAAAACCGGGTGCTCAGAGGGCCGGGATATGCGTCACCGGTGAGTTTCTGGATGCCTGTAAAGGGCAATATCGGGCTCCACGATGCCGGCTGGAGGAGCGAGTTTGGGGGAGAGATCTACCGCACAGGCGGTTCCCACGGATGTATCAACCTTCCCAAAGACATGGCGTCCCAGCTCTACGAGGCGGTGGAGGTGGGCACTCCCGTGATAATGTTCTACACGGAGGAGTCCTGAGATTTTTGAATGTTTCCCGAGAGTTTCACGGTCTATTTTGTCATTTCTAGTTGACGAATGGGGCAGGAACGATTATTCTATACTTATGCCTTTAAGGGAGCTTTATTTTTGTTATATAGAGGAGGAGACAAAAATGTCAAGGATTTTCAATTTTTCCGCCGGACCTGCGGTTCTGCCGGAGGAGGTTTTAAAGGAAGCAGCGGAGGAGATGCTGGATTACCGGGGAAGCGGTATGTCTGTGATGGAGATGAGTCACCGCTCCAAGGTGTATGATGATATTATCAAGGAGGCGGAGGCAGACCTGCGGGAACTGATGAACATTCCCGACAATTACAAGGTGCTGTTTTTGCAGGGGGGAGCCAGTCAGCAGTTTGCCATGATCCCCATGAATCTGATGAAGAATAAGAAGGCGGCTTACATAGTGACCGGACAGTGGGCAAAGAAAGCGTACCAGGAGGCAAAGCTCTATGGGGAGGCGGTGGAGGTAGCGTCCTCCGCAGACCAGACCTTCTCTTATATTCCCGACTGTTCCGACCTTTCCATCCCTGAGGATGCGGACTATGTGTATATCTGTGAAAATAATACCATCTACGGCACGAAGTTTCACACCCTGCCCGACACCAAGGGACACACGCTGGTGGCGGACGTGTCAAGCTGCTTCCTGTCAGAACCTGTGGACGTGTCCAAATATGGCGTGATCTACGGCGGCGTACAGAAGAACGTGGGGCCTGCGGGTGTGGTGATCGTGATTATCAGAGAGGATCTGATCACGGAGGATGTGCTTCCGGGCACTCCCACCATGTTGCGTTACAAGACCCATGCGGACAATGATTCCCTCTACAACACGCCTCCCACCTACGGCATCTATATCTGCGGCAAGGTATTTAAGTGGCTGAAGGCAAAGGGCGGACTGGCCGCCATGAAGGAGTACAATGAGAAGAAGGCAAAGCTTCTCTACGATTTCCTGGATCAGAGCAGCTTGTTTAAGGGAACCGTGCGGAAGGAAGACCGCTCCCTGATGAACGTGCCCTTCGTGACCGGCGACGCCGAGCTGGACGCTAAGTTTGTGAAGGAGTCCAAGGCTGCAGGCTTGGAGAATCTGAAGGGTCACAGAAGCGTGGGCGGTATGCGCGCCAGCATCTACAACGCTATGCCCATGGAGGGAGTGGAGAAACTGGTGGAGTTTATGAAGAAATTTGAGGCAGAGAACCTGAAATAAAATAGGTCAAGAATTTTTAAGTATCTGCCGATGATGGTACTGGGAGGGCAGATGCGGAACAAATCAAGAACTGTTTACAGCATCTGCCCGGCCAGTGCCCAGAACAATGTCCGGCTGAGTCATACAGACGGACGTTGTTCTGTATGTGATGGTACTGGGAGGGCAGATGCGGAACTTAAAAGGAGAAACGAGCAATGTATAAGATCAAATGTCTGAATCCCATCTCGCAGGTGGGACTTACAAAACTGACGGCCGATTATCAGGTTACGGAGGAGCTGAAGGAGGCGGAGGGCGTACTGGTCCGCAGCGCGGCCATGCACGATATGGAACTGCCTGACAGCCTTCTGGCGGTGGCCAGAGCCGGCGCGGGTACAAACAATATCCCGCTGGATAAATGTGCGGAGAAGGGTATCGTAGTGTTCAACACACCCGGGGCCAACGCCAACGGGGTGAAGGAGCTGGTGGTGGCGGGTATGCTTATGGCGGCCCGGGATATCGTGGGCGGCATCCAGTGGGTGAGGGAGAACCAACAGGACGAGAACATCGCCAAGGCGGTGGAGAAGGAGAAAAAGAAATTTGCGGGCACGGAGCTTATGGGAAAGAGGCTGGGCGTAATCGGCCTGGGCGCCATAGGCTGCAGGATTGCCAACACCGCCATCAATCTGGGCATGGAGGTGTACGGCTACGACCCCTATTTGTCCGTAAACGCGGCCTGGAACATCAGCAGAGACGTAAAGCATGTGCTGAACGAGGATGAGATTTATGCACAGTGCGACTATATCACCGTGCATGTGCCTCTTTTGGATTCCACCAGGGGCATGATCAACAAAGAGGCCATCTCCAAGATGAAGGACGGCGTGGTGATCTTGAACTTCGCCAGAGATCTTCTGGCGGAGGAGAAGGATGTGATACAGGGGATTGAGGAGGGAAAGATTGCCCGCTATGTGACGGATTTCCCCAATACCACCACGGCGGGAGCGCCCGGCTGCATCGTGATTCCTCATTTGGGAGCCAGCACCGAGGAGTCCGAGGACAACTGCGCGATCATGGCGGTGCAGGAGATAATGGACTATCTGGAGAACGGCAATATCAGAAACAGTGTGAATTACCCCGCCTGTGACATGGGTGTCTGCAGGGGAGCCGGCAGAGTTGCCATTTTCCACAAGAACATTGCCAATATGATTACCAAATTTACCGCGGTGTTCGGCGAGAAGGGCATCAATATCAGCGATATGACCAACAAATCCCGGGGGGAGGTGGCCTACACCATGATGGATGTGGATTCCGCCCTCACAGGGGATATCGTGGAGAGTCTTGAGAGCATCGACGGAGTCTTCAGAGCAAGGATTGTAAAATAAGGGAGCCCCGGAGGCTGTCCCGTGAAAAAGGAGGCACACAGTATACAGCTTGAAATGCCGTATACCGTGTGCCTTATGCGTATCCGGTGATTGCCGTCTGCCGAGACAAGGGCTGGGGGAGCGCTCCGGGGTTTCCGGGCGGCGGTTTTCCTATCGGTACAGCAGGGGCATTCCCTCCCCGCCGTTTAAATCCTGCAGACTGTCCCGCAGCTTCTGCTCGGATTTGCAGGAAGCCTCGCTCTGTAAATCCATATACAGGATAAACATATCCTCCAGGCTGATTTTCTTTTCCCCGGCGATTTCCTCCATAATGGGGCGCAGATTGTTGAGCTGTGTGGACACAGGCACCTGCTGCGGGTCGATATCGCCCATCACCTGCTCGGCATAATCGTTTATGCGCTTTAAGATTTTCCTATCTTCATCCGTCATTTTGTTCCATCCTTTCACGCGGAGGCCCAGGCCGGACCGGGAGGCCCTTTTAGGGCGCTTCCTCCGGGGTTTTGTTCTCCGCTAATTTTATGGGATATATTTTATCACCAGATGCTTGTTATGTATAGGTTTATTTGATAAAATATCATAATAGAAGAATCAGTGTGGGGAGGACAAGTCCCGGCATACAAAAAAGCAGGAGAAAGGAAGGCTTTTAATGGCACAGATCAGACCGTTTTGCGCGTACCGTCCCAGAAAGGGGCTGGAGGAGAAGATCGCGGCGCTGCCTTATGACGTATATAACAGGGAGGAGGCCTGCGCGGAGGTAAAGAGGAATCCCGATTCCTTTTTGGCCATAGACAGGGCGGAGACACAGTTTGGGCCCGAGGTGGACACCTATGCGCCCCAGGTGTACGAGAAGGCCCGGGAGATGCTTGGAGAGCAGATAGAGGAGGGACGCTTTGTGCGGGATGAAATCCCTTCCTACTATCTCTACGAGCAGACCTTTGAGGGCAGGCGCCAGACCGGTATTGCGGCCTGCGCCTCCATCGACGATTATCTGAACAATGTGATCAGGAAGCACGAGAACACCCGGGAGGACAAGGAGCAGGACCGTATCCGTCATGTGGATGTGTGCAATATGCAGACGGGCCCGATTTTTTTGGCTTATCGGGCAAACGATACCCTGCGGGGCATTACAAAGGAGGCCAAGGAAGGGGAGCCGGCGTATGATTTTGTCTCCGAGGACGGGGTTGGGCACAGGGTATGGGTGATTTCGGACCCGGAGAGGACGGCGGCCGTCAGCGAAGCCTTTCGGGCCATTCCTGAGCTTTATATCGCGGACGGCCATCACCGCTGCGCCTCCGCGGTGAAGGTGGGCTTAAAGCGGCGGGAAGAGCATTCCGGCTACAGGGGAGATGAGGAGTACAATTTCTTCCTCGCCGTATTGTTCCCGGACGAGGAGCTGCGGATAATGGACTATAACCGTGTGGTCAGGGATCTGAACGGTTTTTCTGCGGAGGAGTTTTTGGAGAAGGTTTCGGAGAGCTTTCTGGTGGAGGCCGTGGGCGCGGGGCCCTATGCCCCGGACCGGAAAGGGCGCTTTGGTATGTATCTGGAGGGAAGGTGGTACGCTTTACAGGCCAGGGAGGAGATACGAAGCGAGGATGCGGTGGAGGGGCTGGATGTGTCCATCCTTCAGCGGTATCTGCTGGCTCCCCTTTTGGGCATCAAAGATCCCAAGACGGACAGGCGGATTGACTTTGTGGGCGGAATCCGGGGCCTGGGAGAGCTGGAGCGCAGAGCGGACACGGATATGAAGGTGGCCTTCTCCATGTACCCCACATCCATAGGAGAGCTCTTTGCCGTGGCGGACGCGGGACGGCTGATGCCGCCGAAATCCACATGGTTTGAGCCCAAGCTCAGGAGCGGACTGTTTTTGCATGAGCTGTAGACATGTAACGGACAGCCCCTCTCGCGAATACGAAACTTGCGGGTATAGATTTCTGCAGCATCAGGAAAGGGAGGAAGACGGATATGACTGATAAATTGTATAAACTCATGAACTGGCCCAAGATAGAGGAGATCATTTACGGGGAGTGCGACGATCCCCATGCGCTGCTGGGCCCGCACAAGTCCGGTACGCAGACGCTTCTGCAGGCATATTTCCCGGGGGCAAGGGAAGTGAAGGTTCAGTGGGATGCACCTGAGGGGTATAAGGAGAAGAAGATGGACCTGGCGGACGAGGAGGGGTATTTTGCGGTGCTTCTCCCCGGAAAGGATTTTAAGAGCGCGTCCTACCGCTATCATGTGAAATGGGAGGACGGCAAAGAGCTGTTCTCGGCGGATCCCTACCGTCATGAGCCTCAGATCACCGGCGAGGACCGGGAACGGTTCGCAAACGGCATCCATTACACGGTCTATGAGAAGCTGGGAGCGCATCCCATGACCCTTGGCGGCGACGAGGGGACCTACTTTGCCGTCTGGGCTCCCAATGCCCAGCGGGTCAGCGTGGTGGGAGATTTCAACGAATGGGACGGACGCGTCCATCAGATGCGCAGGCTGGGAGAGTCGGGGATCTTTGAAATCTTTGTGCCCGGAGCACGGTGCGGACTCAACTACAAATTTGAAATAAAGCTCAAAAGCGGCCTCACCTACCTGAAGGCGGATCCTTACGGCAACAGGGCGCAGCTTCGCCCGGATTCCGCCTCCGTGATCACGGATCTGAACGGTTTCCGGTGGGAAGACGATAGCTTTATTCAAAACCGTGAAAAATTTCAGACCGGAAACGCCCCTGTCAGCATCTACGAGATGTACCTGGGATCCTTTGTGGAGCCGGGGGAGGGTGAGACTTACGCCAATTATCGGGATATTGCGCCCAGGGTGATCGAGTATGTGAAGGAGATGGGCTATACCCATGTGGAGCTGATGCCTGTGATGGAGCATCCCTTTGACGGATCCTGGGGATATCAGGTCATTGGGTATTATGCTCCCACGGCCCGCTACGGCAGTCCCGAGGACTTTATGTACTTTGTGAATGAGCTTCACAAGGCCGGGATCGGTGTGATCCTGGACTGGGTGCCCGCACATTTTCCCAGGGATACCTACGGATTGTCCAATTTTGACGGAACCTGTCTCTATGAGCATCAGGATCCCAGGCAGGGATGCCATCCCCACTGGGGTACGCTGATCTACAATTACGGAAGGCCTCAGGTGGCCAACTATCTGATCGCCAACGCCCTGTTCTGGGTGGAGAAATACCATGCGGACGGCATTCGCATGGATGCGGTGGCCAGTATGCTCTATCTGGATTACGGAAAGAACGACGGCGAGTGGGTGGCCAATATGTACGGGGGCAAGGAAAACCTGGAGGCCATAGAGATGATCAAGCACTTAAATTCCGTGCTGAAGAAGCGCAATCCTCATGTGCTGTCCATCGCCGAGGAGAGCACGGCGTTTCCGCTGATCACAGGCTCCCTGGAGGAGGGCGGCCTGGGATTTGATTTGAAATGGAATATGGGATTTATGAACGATTACATTAATTATATCCAGTACGATCCCTATTTCAGAAGCCATCACCACGGCGAACTCACCTTCAGCATGGTCTACGCCTACAGCGAGAAATTTGTACTGGTGTTCTCCCATGACGAGGTGGTGCACGGCAAAGCGACCATGATCGGCAAGATGCCGGGCGACAGAAGCCAGAAATTTGCCAATCTGCGCCTGACTTACGCCTATATGATGACCCATCCCGGCAAGAAGCTTTTGTTTATGGGACAGGATATCGGAGAGTTTGACGAGTGGAACGAGGAGCGCCGGGTGGAGTGGGAACTGAGGGAGAATCCCGAGCATCGGGGACTGGCTGCCATGGTGCGGGATCTGAACCGCCTCTACCGCACCAAGAGCGCGCTTTATGAGCTGGACGACCAGCCGGAGGGCTTTGAGTGGATCAACAGCATCTCAGGAAACGAGAGCTATCTGACATATCTGAGAAAGAGCGGCGACCCGGAGGATATGCTTCTGGTGGCGGCCAATTTCTCGGGGGTGCCCAGGGAGATCACCGTGGGTGTTCCCTTTGAGGGCAAATATAAGGAGATTTTCAATACGGACGATGTGAAGTACGGCGGAAGCGGCATGATAAACGAGCGGGTAAAAAAAGCAGCGGATTTGCGGTGGGATGACAGAATGCAGTCCGTCAAGGTCAAGCTGGCTCCCCTGTCCGTCAGCATCCTGCAGTTTATTCCCTACGAGGAGGAGGAGCTGGCCAAGGTCATCGAGCAGCGCATCCGCAAGGTGACGCCTGTCAAGAAGCGTTCGGGGAAGGAGATTTCCAGAATATGATAACCGACGTGGATATGGCGCAGCCCCTGGAGGAACTGTTGGAGCCGTCCCTTTTGAAGGAGTTTTTGGAAAATCTGCCGGAGAAGGTTTTGAATCTGGGGCTGCGCATCCTGTTGGCGGCAGTGTTTTTCATAGTGGGTGTGCAGCTCATCAAGCTGCTTCGCCGCCTCTTACGCAAATCCATGACCCGGGCCGGCGCGGAGACGGGAGTTCTGCAGTTTGTGGACTCCTTTGTAAAGGGAGCCCTGTATGTGATGTTGGTCTTTATGCTGGCCTCCTATTTCGGGGTGGACGCTGCCAGCATCGTGGCGTTGGTGGGCTCAGCCGGCGTGGCCATCGGCCTGGCGGTGCAGGGAAGCCTGTCCAATCTGGCCGGGGGTGTGTTGATTCTCCTCCTGAAGCCATTTGTGGTGGGGGATTATATCTGTGAGAGCGCCACCGGTAAGGAGGGGACCGTAACCCAGATTCAGGTCTTCTATACCCGGCTGATGACGCCGGACAACCGGATTATCGTTCTCCCAAACGGGAATCTGGCCAACACCAGCATCACAAACGTCACGGCGGCGCAGATCAGGCGCATGGACATCAGCGTGGATGTCTCCTACCGTGCCGATCTGAAGAAGGCCAAGGAGGTTCTGGGCAGGGTGCTGGAACAGGACGAAAAGGTGATGGAGGACAGGGAGCGTCTGGTCTTTGTGGATGAGCTGGGGGCCTCCGGCGTGCGCCTGGGCGTCAGATGCTGGTTTCGCAACGACGACTACTGGCCGGGCCGATGGAGGGTGACGGAGAACTGTAAGCTGGCTCTGGACGAGGCAGGCATAGAGATCCCCTTCCCTCAGATGGACGTGCATTTGAAGGAAAAGATGCAGGAGAAAGCACCATAAAGGTCTAATAAGGATTTTTCGCAGGGAATCCTGCATTTTTACGGCGTCGGCGGCAAGAATTTGAGCCGCCGGAAAGAAAAATTGTAAAAAAATAAAATTCATGGTTGCAAAATGGAAGAAGAACCTATATAATACAAATTGGTGCTGAAATAGCTCAGTTGGTAGAGCACTTCACTCGTAATGAAGGGGTCGTGGGTTCGAGTCCCATTTTCAGCTTCCGCAAGATTCCCCTTTATGTAAGAGCCGCAGGTTGTGAGAATGACCTGTGGCTTTTACCTTTGCACGGTTTTGAGAGCTTTCAGGTGCAGAATATTTTTTTTCGGATGTGATGCTCCAGCATCTGGATTCCCTTATAGAAGCCCATGGCGATAATGCACAAAAGCAGGATGCTGGTGATTACCAGGTCAAGCTGGAACACCTGGGAGCCGTATATGATCAGATACCCCAGCCCCCGTCTGGCGGCCAGAAATTCACCGATAATGACTCCCACCAAAGCAAGGCCGATGTTGACCTTCGTGGTGCTGATCAGAATGGGGACGGAGCTGGGGAGCACCACCTTGCGGAAGGCGTCCCGTTTTCTGCCTCCCAGGGTTTGGATCAGGGTGAGCTTCTCCGGGTCGCACTGCTTAAATCCGGCGTAAAAGCTGATGATGGAGCCAAACAGCGCCACGGAGATCCCGGCCACGATGATGGTGGTGGCTCCGGTTCCCAGCCAGACGATAAATAACGGGGCCAGAGCCGATTTGGGCAGACTGTTTAAAATGACCAGGTAGGGCTCCAGGACCTCAGACAGCTTTTCCGAGTACCACAGGGCGGTGGCTGCCGCCAGGCTGATGAGGAATACCAGAAAGAAGCTTAAGACGGTCTCAAACAGCGTGATGCCGATATGGAAGAAGATGGAGTGGTCCATGCTCAGCCGAATCAAAAGCTTTGCCACACGGCTGGGGCTGGAAAAGAAGAAGCTGTCGATCCATCCTCTGTCCGCGCTGATCTCCCACAGAAAAAACAGCGCCAGAAACAGCACAATCCGCATGACGGCTATCTGAGTGTGGTGCCGACGATGATTTTTAATATATTTTTCCTGGTTTGTCAGGTTAGACTTCTTTGTTTTCATTGGTCAATTCCTCCCAAAGCGTATTGAAATACTGGTTAAACTCCGGTGCGTTCCTGGCGGCCAGAGGATCGTCGTCAGCCAGGGTGAGACGGATGGGCAGATCCTTTTTCAGTCTCGCGGGCCGCCCCGACAGAATGATGACCCGGTCGGCCAGGCTGATGGCCTCGGACAGATCGTGGGTGATGAGAAGCATGGTCTTTCCGGTAGCCCTGATCAGACGGCAGATATCGGCGGACACCATCAGCCTGGTCTGATAATCCAGGGCGCTGAAGGGTTCATCCATCAGAAGAAGCTGAGGATCCATGGCCAGGGTGCGGATAAGCGCCGCTCTCTGCTTCATTCCCCCGGAAAGCTCCCCGGGCCTTTTTTCGCGGAATTTGTCCAGGCCGTAGTCGATCAGAAGCTGATCCACATACAAAAGACGCTCCTCCGTCATCATATGGTTGATCTCCAGCCCCAGCGTCACGTTTTTGTAGACCGTACGCCATTCAAAGAGATGGTCGCGCTGCAGCATATACCCCACCCTGGGGTAGTGCAGGGAGCCGTCGGGATTGTTCACGATTATGGATCCCTGCTCCGGCTCCATGAGTCCCGCGATAATGGATAAAAGCGTTGATTTTCCGCAGCCGCTGGGGCCCACCACCGCCACAAACTCACCTACGCCCACACCGAAGGAAATGTTTTCGATGGCTTTGGTCTCACCGTGGAGACTGTGGTAGGAGTAGCCGATGTTTTTCAGTTCCAGTAGATTCTGCATAGAAAAACATAACCTCTTTACGCATATAATGTAGTTATTTTATTGTATGTGGAAAGGCGGCATTTGCTCCAAAATTCCCTGTGCAACAGTTGCAATCTTCCCCAGAATATGGTATCATCAGGTTTAGTTTTTATTTTTTTAACATTCTTATTACGGACAGGAGAATGATTATGGCACAGTTATGGGGGGGACGTTTCACCAAGGAGACGGACAGGCAGGTTTACGAGTTCAATGCCTCCATCAATTTTGATAAAAGGTTGTTTCACCAGGATATCGAGGGCAGCATCGCCCATGTGGTCATGCTGGCCAAGCAGGGGATCCTCACTATGGATGAGAAGGATTCCATCGTGAAGGGACTCACGGGCATACGGGAGGATGTGGACAGCGGCGTGCTCATGATTGACGGGGAGTGCGAGGACATTCACAGCTTTGTGGAGGCTCATTTGATCAGACGCATCGGCGATGCGGGCAAGAAGCTCCACACCGGCAGGAGCCGCAACGATCAGGTGGCTTTGGATATGCGTCTGTATACCAGGGAGCGGGTGCTTGAGACGGACGGACTTCTAAAGGAGCTGCTGACGGTTCTTTTGGACGCCATGGAGGGGAATCTGGACACCTTCATGCCGGGATTTACGCATCTGCAGAAGGCGCAGCCCATCACTTTGGCGCATCATTACGGGGCCTATTTTGAGATGTTCCGCCGGGACAGAAGCAGGCTGAAGGATATATTTTACCGCATGAATTATTGTCCCCTGGGGGCGGGAGCTCTGGCGGGCACCACCTATCCTCTGGATCGGTATTACACCGCGTCTCTCCTCGGCTTTGAGGGACCTACCCTAAACAGCATCGATTCCGTGGCGGACAGGGATTATCTGATTGAGTTCTTGTCGGCCCTGTCCACCGTTATGATGCACCTGAGCCGTTTTGCGGAGGAGGTCATTCTCTGGAATTCCAATGAATATCAATTTGTTGAGATAGACGATGCTTATTCCACCGGGAGCAGCATTATGCCCCAGAAAAAGAATCCGGATATCGCGGAGCTTGTTCGGGGAAAGACGGGACGGGTGTACGGGGCCCTGATGAGTTTGCTCACCACCATGAAGGGACTGCCCCTGGCCTACAACAAGGATATGCAGGAGGACAAGGAGACGGCCTTCGATGCCATGGACACCGTGAGAGACTGTCTGACACTTTTTACCGGCATGATCGGCACCATGAAGTTTCGCAGGGAGCGCATGGAGAGAAGCGCCAAAAGCGGTTTTTCCAATGCCACGGACGCGGCGGACTATCTGGTAGGGAAGGGAGTCCCCTTCCGGGATGCCCACGGCGTTATCGGCAGACTGGTGCTGTACTGCTTAGAGAAGGATACCTCCATAGACGCCTTGAGCTTAGAGGAGCTCCAAGGGATCAGCGATAAATTCGGACCTGATTTTTACGAAGCGGTGGCGTTAAAGACCTGCGTGGAGAAACGTCTGACCGTGGGCGCTCCGGGCTCCCAGGCCATGGGGCAGGTGATCGCCCAGTACCGAAGGTATCTGAAAGAAAACGATATACAGATGGGTTGAGAGGCAAATAGAGCGCATATGCTTGGAAAGTGAGGAAAAAATGAGCGAAAAGTTAAAGGTTGGCGTGTTAGGCGGCACGGGTATGGTGGGACAGAGATTCGTCTCCCTCCTGGAGAATCATCCCTGGTTTGAGGTGACGACCATTGCGGCGAGCCCCCGGTCCGCGGGAAAGACCTACGAGGAGGCCGTGGGAAGCCGGTGGAAGATGGACACGCCCATGCCTGAGGCGGTGAAGGGCCTGATCGTAAAGAATGTAAACGAGGTGGAGCAGGTTGCCGCCGAGGTAGACTTTGTGTTCAGCGCGGTGGATATGACCAAGGAGGAGATCCGTCAGATCGAGGAGGCCTATGCCAGGGCAGAGACTCCCGTGGTCTCCAACAACAGCGCTCACAGGTGGACTCCCGACGTGCCCATGATGGTTCCCGAGATCAATCCTGAGCATATGGAAGTAATTCCCTTCCAGAAAAAGCGTCTGGGGACCGCCAGGGGATTTATGGCGGTAAAGCCCAACTGCTCCATTCAGAGCTATGCCCCGGTTTTGAATGCCTGGAAGGAGTTTGAGCCCACTCAGGTGGTAGCCACCACCTATCAGGCCATCTCCGGCGCGGGCAAGACCTTTAAGGACTGGCCGGAGATGGTGGGGAATGTGATTCCCTACATCGGCGGCGAGGAGGAAAAGAGCGAGAAGGAGCCCCTGCGCATCTGGGGCACGCTGCAGGACGGCGTGATCGTACCCGCCCAGGCTCCCCTGATCACCTGTCAGTGCATCCGCGTACCGGTGTTAAACGGACATACTGCGGCGGTGTTTGTGAACTTTAAGGATAAGCCGGAGAAGGCGGCCCTGATCGAGAAGATTTGCTCCTACAGCGGCGAGCCCCAGCGCCTGGGCCTTCCCAGCGCTCCGAAGCAGTTTATCCAGTACCTGGAGGAAGATAACAGGCCTCAGGTGGCCCTGGATGTGGATTTCGAGAACGGAATGGGCGTCAGTGTGGGCAGACTTCGGGAGGACAGCCTTTTTGACTATAAGTTTGTGGGCCTTTCCCACAACACGGTGCGGGGCGCCGCCGGCGGCGCGGTGCTGTGCGCAGAGCTTTTGAAGGCAGCCGGTTATATATCCGCCAAATAGAAGAGCTGAATTGCTACCATCACGAGAAAGGGCATATGGGTACGGACACCGGGCGGTGACGCGGGACGGCCATAGGGAGATTATCACATTATGAATGAAATGCGCTATCAATTGGACCTTTTGAAAGCGATGAACCAAAAGTTGAATGCCAAGGAGCGTATGTATCGGCTGATCTGCGACACCGCCGAAAATGCATACCTGTATTATGCCTTTGACCGGGATGAGGTGTTCACCCTGGGAAGATGGGATGACTTTTTTGATTTTGACATCAAGGAGAGCCGGGATATTCCCCGTCTCTTTGACGCCGTGGAGGAGACCTATATGATGCCTCTGCGGGACGTTTTGTTTGCGGAGAAGAACCATCAGGGGGAAGCCTCCGTGGAGTGCCTGATGAAGGACAGGAGAAGCTGGGTGAGGTTTCGCGTGGACATAGTCTACGACGAGGATGACAAGCCCGTGGACAAGGTGGTCTGTGCGGAAAATATTTCCAAGATGAAGACCCAGAAGGACGAGCTGATGTACATGGCGTATTACGACGGCATCACCGGCCTGTACAACCGAAATTATTTCGTGCGCCTTCTGGCAGAATTTCTGCGCCGGGCGGCCGAGACTAAGACCATCGTCAGCGTAATTCTCATCGATATAGACGACTTCAGAAAGATCAACGACGGCATCGGCATGATTGTGGGGGACGAGCTGGTGCAGCAGTTCGGAAGCTTTTTGAAGGATTTCGAGTCGGAAAATGTTCTGGTATGTCATATGAACAGTGACGTGTACTGCATGGCCATCTATGACCCTGTGGGAAGCCGCAGTGTGGAGCACATCCACAAACAGATACAGCGCCGCGTCAAGGAACCTTTCCAGCTCAGCAGCGGACACCTTCTGCAGATCACGGTGAGTATGGGCGTGGCGGAGTACCCGGAGGCATCCACCTCGGCTCTGGAGCTGATCAACTGTGCCGAGATCGTTATGTTTAAGAGCAAGACAATGGGGAAGAATACCATTCAGTATTTCGATGCTCCCATATTGAATGAGTTCATTCACAATGTGGAAATTGAGAACAAGCTGAAGGAGGCTGTGTTCCAAAACAATTTTGTCATGCATTTCCAGCCCCAGTATTTCACGGACGGCCGAAAGCTTCGGGGCATGGAGGCGCTGATCCGGTGGAAGGACAACGGGGACCACACCATGATCAGTCCCGCCACCTTTATCCCTATCGCGGAGAAAAACGGAGCCATCATTCCCATCGGGAACTGGGTGGTGGAGCAGAGTATCAGACAGTATGCCGAATGGCGGGAGAAGTACGGCGTGGATTTTATTATGTCCATCAATATATCCGCGCTTCAGTACGGCAGGGAAAATTTTGTGTCCTTCCTGATGGGACTTTTGGAGAAATATCAGGTGAACGCCTCACAGATTGAGCTGGAGATCACGGAGAGCATTTTGATCAGCGACTTCAAGGGCGTGTCCGAAAAATTGATGCTTCTGCGGGGGAGCGGCATCCGCATCTCACTGGATGATTTCGGAACCGGATTTTCCTCCCTTTCCTATCTGAAGAAGCTGCCCATTGACACGCTGAAGATCGACAAATCCTTTATCGACACTGTGCTGACGGACACGGCAACCAGAATTATCACGGAATCCATTATCAACATGGTGAAGACTTTAGGGTTTGAATCCATTGCGGAGGGCGTGGAGCAGGAGCAGCAGTTTGAATATCTGCGCACCGTGGGCTGCGATGTGATACAGGGATTTTTGCTGGGCAGGCCCCAGCCTCCGGAGGATATCGAGAGGCTTCTGGAAGAATTAAAAGATTAAGGACGGCATTTTGTGGGCAAAAGTCTATTTATTGCGGAAAAACCCAGCGTGGCAAGAGAGTTTGCGGACGCGCTGAAATTAGATACCAGAGGCCGGGACGGCTATATGGAGTCCGATTCAGTCATTGTCACCTGGTGCGTGGGGCATCTGGTGACAATGAGCTATCCGGAGGCCTACGACGAGAAGTATAAACGCTGGAGTTTTGACACCATTCCTTTTATTCCATCGGAATTCAAATACGAAATCATCGAAAACGCCAAAAAACAATTTATGATTGTCAGCTCTCTCCTAAACAGGAAGGACGTCGCCACAATCTATGTGTGTACCGACTCCGGGCGGGAGGGGGAGTATATCTACCGGCTGGTGGAGCAGATGTCAGGGGTCAGGGGCAAGGAGAGAAAACGGGTCTGGATCGACTCTCAGACCCGGGAGGAAATCCTGCGGGGCATCAGAGAGGCCAAGGATCTGTCAGAGTACGACCATTTGAGCGACGCCGCCTATCTGCGGGCCAAGGAGGATTACCTGATGGGAATCAATTTTTCCAGGGTTCTCACCCTCAAGTACGGCAGAACCGTAAAGGATTACCTGAAAAGAGACCGGGCGGTTATCTCGGTGGGACGGGTAATGACCTGTGTGCTGGGCATGGTGGTGGACAGAGAGCGGGAGATTCGTTCCTTTGTGAAGACTCCTTTTTACCGTGTGCTCGGCAGCTTCCGGCTGCAGGAGCGGACTCTGACAGGAGAGTGGCGGGCCGTGGAGGGCTCTCCCTATTTTGCCTCCCCTCTGCTGTATAAGGATAATGGTTTTAAGGAGAAGGACAGCGCCGCGGGACTGATCGCACATCTGACAAAGGAGCCTGTGGGGGATGTGACGGTGGAAGGCATCGAGCGGAAAAAGGAAAACAAGAATCCGCCGCTTCTCTACAATCTGGCGGAGCTGCAGAATGACTGCTCCAGATATTTTAAGATCAGCCCGGATCAGACCCTGGCCATAGTGCAGGAACTGTATGAGAAGAAGCTGGTGACTTATCCCAGAACCGATGCCCGGGTATTGTCCTCTTCGGTGGCAAAGGAAATCCATAAAAATATAGGAGGGCTCAAGGCTTACGGGGGCCTTGGCGGGTTTGCCGCGGAGATTTTGCAGAAGGGTTCCCATCTCAGCCTGGAAAAGACCAGATATGTGAACGACAAACAGATTACGGACCACTATGCCATTATTCCCACGGGTCAGGGTCTGGGAGCGCTGGCGTCCCTGGCCCCCGGCTCTAAGAGAGTGTTTGAATTGATTGCCAGGAGATTTTTGAGCATCTTCTTTCCGGCTGCGGTTTACCGCAGATTCTCCCTGTGGGTCAAGGTCAAGGAGGAAAAATTCTTCTCCGGCTTTAAGGTGTTGGAGGAGGAGGGATATCTCAAGGTGGCCGCCTTCCAGGCCGGAAAGGCGGAGCAGGCCCCCAAGGCGGAAAAGAAGGAGCCGCCGGGCGGTGAGGAAGAAGACGCCGGAGAAAAATGCGACGCCGATCTGGTAAAGCTTCTTATGTCCCTGAGGAAGGGACAGCGTTTGTCGGCGGAGGGCTATGAGATTAAGGAGGGCGAGACCACGCCCCCCAAAAGATACAATTCCGGCAGCATTATCCTCACCATGGAGAATGCCGGTCAGTTTATCGAGGACGAGGAGCTGCGGGCCCAGATCAAGGGAAGCGGCATCGGCACCAGCGCCACCCGGGCGGAAATACTCAAAAAGCTGATTCATATCGAATATTTGAAACTAAATCAAAAGACTCAGGTCTTGACACCGACGCTGATGGGAGAGATGATATATGATGTGGTGGCCGCGTCTATCCGTCCGCTTTTAAACCCGGCGCTGACGGCAAGCTGGGAAAAGGGGCTCACTCTGGTGGCGGAGGGCAGCATCACTTCCGAGGAGTATATGAAAAAATTGGACGACTTTGTGAGCCGCAGGACCAATATGGTGAAGCAGTTAAACAATCAGGGCGCGCTGTACCATTTGTTTCGGGCCGCTGAGAGCAACTATAGTAAACGACATTGAAGTTTTTGCAAGGCTTCAGGAAAATTTCTAATGTCGTTGACTATACAGGAAATAAGGAGGAATCTGCCATGTCATTTTGTATTATCACGGATTCGGCTTCCGATATACCGGAGGCCATCATAGAGGAGTACGGTCTGCATGTGATTCCCACCCCGGTGACCATCGGAGGAACGGATTATTTTGACGGGGAGACCATCTTTCCCGACGAATTTTACAGAATACAGGCTGAGGGGAAGGAGATCAAGACCTACCATATCAGCCAGTTTATGTTTGAGGAGCATTTTCGCCCCTTTGCAAAGAGAGGGGACGAGGTGCTGTATATCTGCTTCTCCACAGGAATCGCCGGAACCTTCCAGGCGGCCAGCCTGGCTTTGGAGGAGGTCAGAGAGGAATTTCCCGATTTCAAAATGACCATTGTGGATTCCAAATGCGCCTCCATGGGATTCGGGCTGGTGGTGGAGAGGCTTCTTCGGATGCAGAAAAACGGGGCACCCAGAGAGATGCTGTTTGAGGCGGCGAACTTTTTCTGTGAACACATGGAGCACAATGTGACCGTGCAGGAGCTGGATTATCTCTTTAAGGGAGGGAGACTGAGCCGCACTTCCTTTCTGGCGGGCTCTGTGCTGGATGTGAAGCCTATTATCATTGTGGATGAGAACGGCTCCCTGAAGGCGGTGGAGAAGGTGCGGGGCTGGAAGAAGGCTCAGAAGCGGATTATTGACATGGTGGGGGAAAAGGGACGCAGCCTGGAAAAACAGGTGATCGGGGCCTGCTACGGCACGGACCGGGCGGCTTTTGATTATGTGGTGGGCCAGCTAAAGGAACGCTTTCACGTGAAGGATGTCATCGAGGGCAGGGTGGGCTGTGCCATCGGGGCGCATACCGGCCCCAGCATCCTGGGCATCGTGTATCTGAACGAGGTAAAGGAAGAATACGAGCCATATTTGCAATAGGAGTGAAACAGTGGCAATCATAGGGATTGATTTGGGGACTACGAACAGTCTGGCCTCTGTGTGGAAGGACGGAAAAGTGCAGTTGATCCCCAACTCCTTCGGGGAATATCTGACGCCGTCTGTGGTCTCCATCGAGGAAGACGGGCAGGTGTTCGTAGGAAAAATTGCACAGGAAATGCTGTTGGGAAGACCCAGGCAGACCTTCCGGGAATTTAAGAGAAACATGGGAACGGACATCACCTGTCAGGCGTGGAAGCACAGATATCGCGCAGAGGAATTGTCCGCTTTAGTGCTGAGGCGGCTGAAGGAGGACGCGGAACGGTTTCTGGGTGAACCTGTGACCGAGGCTGTGGTCAGCGTTCCGGCTTACTTCAATGACGACAAGCGCTGCGCCACCAAGCGTGCGGGGGTATTGGCGGGGCTAACGGTGGAGCGCATGGTGAACGAGCCGTCGGCGGTAGCCTTAAAGCACCATGTCTTGGAGAAGGATATGGAGCGGTTCCTGGTGTTTGATTTAGGGGGTGGGACACTGGATGTGTCATTGGTGGATGCCTTTGAGAATATAGTGGAGATACAGGCGGTGGCCGGGGACAATTATCTGGGGGGAAAGGATTTTACCCAGGTCATAGCGGAGGATTTCTGCCGGGAAAACGGCCTGTCCATGGCGGCGCTCACCCCCGGGGATCAGGCGCTGGCGCTTCGGGCGGCGGAACAGGTAAAGCTTGGACTCTCGGAGAAAAACTTTGTCAGCCGCAGAGTTCTTCTGGAGAAGGGGGAGTACTCCTTAGAGATGACCAACCAAAGGCTGATCCGGCTCTCAGGCGGGCTTTTGCAGCGCATGGCAAAACCCATCCGCCGGGTGATGGACGACAGCGGAACAAGCTGGGAGGAAATTGACAGAGTGATTCTGGTGGGCGGCTCCTCCCGGATGCCGGTGGTGGCCCAATATATAAAGAGCATCTGCGGCACGGAAGTGACGGTGGACGACAGTCCCGACGAGAGCATTGCCATAGGGGCGGGTATGGCGGCCGCTATCAAAATGCGGACCGGAGAGCTGCAGGATGTGATTTTGTCGGATATCTGCCCCTTTTCCCTGGGGATTCAGGTGACGGGAGACCGTTTCTCGCCCATCATTGAGAGAAACGAGACTCTTCCCTGCAGCAGAACGGGCTTTTATACCACAGTGAACGACTATCAGGATAAAATCCACTTTTACATCTATCAGGGGGAAAGTCTGTCTGCCAGCGAAAATCTGCTGTTGGAGACCATTCGTATTGAAGTTTTGCCCCGTCCGGCGGGGGAGGTCAGAGTAGCCGTGACTTTTATGTACGACATCAACGGTATATTGGATGTCAAAATCAGCGCGGACGGAGAGAACTGGCACAGAGTGATCACAAACAGGAATATGGGGCTGACACAGGAGGAGCTGGAGGACAGACTGCATACCCTGCGGGAGATGACGCTCCATCCCATGGAGCAGGAAAGGAACCGTCTGCTGGTGGAGACGGCGGGGCGTCTGTACCGGGAATGCCCCGTACGGTATCGAGGCGTTATCGAGAGACAGCTTTCCCGTTTTGAGAGGGAATTAAAGCACGGAAACGACAGGGAAATCAGAGAGGCCTATGTGCGCTTTTCCCTGTTTTTGTCCCTTGCGGAGCAGGCGGTGAATAACAGGGAGGAGACGGGGCGTTTCGACGAATCCTTCTGGGTGGAAGACGATACGGAATGAACGAATTCAATGTGTTGGGCATCGCTCCCACAGACGATATGATATTGATCAAAAAGGCTTTTGCCGCCAAGGCCAGGGAATGTCATCCGGAGGAGCATCCCGGGGAATTTAAGCGCCTGCAGGCAGCGTACCGGGCCGCCTGCAGATATGCGAAGGCCGCCGGAGAGGCGGGGGGCGCCGGTATCTTTCTGGAGATAGGAGGAAGCTTGGCGGAGACGGACGGCACGCCGGGCGCGACGATTTCGTCAGACGGACAGACGGGTACGGAGGAGGGGGATTCGTCGGGGGCTGTGCCGGATGGGGAGGAAGAGGATTCGTCGGGGGCTGTGCCGGATGGAGAGAAAAGAGCTTTGTCGGGCACTGTGCCGGATGGGGAGAAGGCTCAGGCGGGCAGTGTGGCGGTATTCGCGGGAGAAAGGGCCCCTTCGTCCTGGGACTTTGATTTTTCCGATGTGGAAAAGAGACAGACGGATAGCAGGGAGGAATTTTGGGAGAGATTTGAGTATCTGCTGTGGAATCCCTGTCTGCGCAACAACAAGGAGGCATGGAGAGCCTTTTGCCGCCGTCCCGAGTACCAGGGCCTTTTGGAGGAGGACTCTTTTCGGGGGGAGCTGGCGGGGCGGATTCTGGGGGACAGTTATCTTTACTGGAATGTCAACACCCTGGATAGCCTGGCCAAAATGCTGAAGCGCTATCAGAAAAACAAGTTTGCGCTTTATGAGACGGGAACTTCTGCCTGGTCGTCTTTTCGCAGGAAGGCGTATCTGGCGGGAGCGGCCCCCAAAGGCCCGCTCCTCACATCGGGACAGCAGAAGCTTCTCTTTGAGGTGGAGGGCACGGAAACTTTGGTTCGGGGCCAAAGGGTGGATATGGAGCGGTATCTGTATCTCTATTTTGCCTTTGCCGGGGAAAACAGGCAGGAGCTGGAGCGGCTGCACCAAAGCGCCGCCGGGCGGATGCGATGGATCCCCTGTCTGCGCCTTTTGTTCCGGGCAGGCAGAATGCTTTTGTGGCTTTGCGCCTATCTGGCGCTCCCGGCTCTTTTGTTTATGTTGGGCTGCTTTCTCCTGCATGAGGCAGGATATCTTGGTTCATAAGGGTTTAAATTTCAGAAAAGAAGAGGAATGTGCTATGGCTGATATCAAGATTCAGGACTTGTTCGATTTAAAGGAGACCTTGGCGGCAGAGTTGTTTCAGGGGATTCAGTATCCCTGGGAGGCGCTGCCTCGGATACATGATTTCATTTTAAAGCTGGGGGAGAGTCTGAACCCTGAACTGTACGAAAAGCGGGGCGAGGATATCTGGGTGGCGAAAAATGCCCGGATTGCTTCCACCGCCTGCTTGAACGGGCCTTTGATTGTGGACGAGGAGGCGGAGATTCGTCATTGCGCCTTTGTCCGCGGCAATGCCATTGTGGGCCGGGGGGCTGTGGTGGGCAACTCCACGGAGCTGAAAAATGTGATTCTGTTCAATAAGGTGCAGGTGCCCCATTACAACTATGTGGGGGACAGCATCCTGGGCTTTAAGGCGCATATGGGGGCGGGCTCCATCACCTCCAATGTAAAGAGCGACAAAACCTTAGTGGCGGTAAAGGGGGAAGGGGTTTCGATAGAGACTGGATTAAAGAAGATGGGGGCCATGCTGGGAGACCGGGCGGAGATCGGCTGCAACAGCGTGCTGAACCCGGGCACCGTCATAGGCCGGGACAGCAGCGTATATCCCACCTCCTGCGTCCGGGGCGTAATTCCCGCCGGACATATCTTTAAGGACGCCGGACATGTCATCCCCAGAGAGTGACGCAGGATGCGGAATAAACAACACATATTGACGAGGAAGGGAAAATGATGTATATTAGTCCTTGTGGTGTAGTGCTTTAAATCATTAAAGCGCATGAAAAGGATACACCAAGGGAGGAGAATCATAAAATGAAGAAAAAATTGTTATCAGTTCTGCTGGTGGCCGTGCTGGCGGCTTCCGTGCTCACCGGCTGCGGCAGCGGGGAGAAGGTTTATAACATCGGCATCTGCCAGCTTGTGGAGCATCCCGCTTTGGACGCGGCTACCCAGGGTTTTCAGGACGCGCTGAAGGAGAAGCTTGGGGAGAATGTGAAATTTAATCTGCAGAACGCCCAGAACGAGCAGACCATGTGCACCACCATCTGTAACGGCTTCGTGTCGGAGGGCGTGGATTTGATTCTGGCCAATGCCACCTCGCCCCTGCAGAGCGCGGCGGCAGCCACCACAAGCATCCCTATTTTGGGCACTTCCGTGACGGATTACGGCACCGCCCTGGAGATCGAAAACTTCTCCGGTTCTACAGGAAGAAACATTTCCGGAACCTCCGATCTGGCCCCCATCGAGGAGCAGGAGGATATGCTGTTAGAGCTTTTCCCCGACGCAAAGAAGGTAGGACTCTTGTATTGTTCGGCGGAGACCAATTCCCTGTATCAGATCCAGCTTTTCAGGGCGGCTCTGGAAGCGGACGGCGTGGCTTATCAGGAATATGCCATCGCTGACACCAACGAGGTGCAGTCCGTGGTGACCACGGCTGCGGCGGAGTGCGATGTTCTCTACATTCCCACGGACAACACTCTGGCAAATGTCAGTGAGACGGTTGCCAACATCGTGGTTCCCGCAGGCGTTCCCGTGATCGCAGGTGAGGAGGGAATCTGTTCCGGATGCGGCGTGGCCACTTTGTCCATCAGCTATTACGACATCGGATATACCAGCGGCGAGATGGCTTATGAGATTTTGGCGGAGGGCAAGGACATTTCTTCCATGGATGTGCGCTTTGCGCCTCAGGTGACCAAGAAGTACAACCCTGAAATCTGCAGTCAACTGGGAATTACGCCCCCCGACGACTATGAAGCCATCCCCCCCAAAGAAGACTAAAGGGATCAATTCTCAGGAGGAAAGAAAATGCAGTACTTTATGTCCTTGAACCCCCTTACACTGTTCCGCGCCCTGCCGGGCTCCATCGCTCAGGGCATGATCTGGGGCATTATGGCGCTGGGAGTGTACATAACCTTCCGGCTGCTGGATTTTGCGGATCTTACAGTGGACGGTTCCATCGCCACCGGCGCGGCCGTGTCCGTGATGTTAATCAGAGGGGGCGTGTCCCCTCTGGTTTCCCTGCTCATTGCCTTTTTGGCGGGGATGGCGGCGGGGCTGGTCACCGGTCTTTTAAATACGCTGTTGGGAATACCGGGGATACTGGCCAGTATATTGACACAGATTTCTCTGTATTCCGTGAATTTGATCATCATGGGAAAATCCAATCAGCCGGTGAGTGTGGACAATTATCCGCTGGTGGTGTCCCTGCGCTATGTGACGGACAACGCCGTCGGCAGAGCTGTCTTTTTCGTGGGAATGCTCTGTTTCCTGCTGGCCTTAGTGGCTCTCTTGTACTGGTATTTCGGGACGGAGCAGGGCCATGCCATAAGGGCCACAGGCTGTAACGGGAATATGGCCAGGGCCCAGGGCATCAACACCAACTTTATCAAGGTCCTGGCCCTGATGATCTCCAACGGGCTGGTGGGTTTATGCGGCGGAATGTACGCCCAGTTTCAGGGGGCTGCGGACGTGGGTATGGGCCGGGGGGCCATCGTTATCGGTCTTGCCGCCGTGATCATCGGGGAAGTGCTGTTCGGCAGGTTTGCCAGCAAGCGCAAGTTTGCCTTTGCCTACACCTTGCTGGCGGTGATCTGCGGGGCGGTGATCTATTATATGGTGTACCAGTTCGTGCTGTGGCTGAAGATGCCTTCGGAGCATATGAAGCTGTTCTCCGCCATCGTAGTGACGATTTTCCTGGCGATCCCGTATCTGCAGGAAAAAAGAAGCATGAAAAAGGGGGTGGCCAGGCAATGAGCTACGCGCTGGAAATCAAGGATGTGCATAAGGTCTTTAACCGGGGAACCATCAACGAGAAGGTTGCCCTGGACGGGGTGAATCTGAACCTGAATCCGGGTGATTTCGTGACCATCATCGGCGGAAACGGCGCGGGAAAATCCACCACCTTAAACGCCGTGGCAGGGGTGTGGCCTGTGGACAGCGGTCAGATCATCATAGACGGAACGGATATCACAGGGCTTCCCGAGCACAAGCGGGCGGCTTATTTAGGCCGGGTGTTCCAGGATCCCATGACGGGCACGGCGGCCACTATGGACATAGAGGAAAACATGGCTCTTGCCTACAGGAGAGGGGAGCGGCGGCTGCTTCGCTGGGGAGTGTCCCGGGCGGAGAGAAGCCTTTTTCGGGAGAAGCTTATGACTCTGGGCCTGGGCCTGGAGGAGCGCATGACCAGCAAGGTGGGGCTTTTGTCCGGCGGACAGCGTCAGGCCATCACACTGCTCATGGCCTCCTTAAAGCAGCCCAAGCTTCTGCTCTTAGACGAGCACACGGCGGCGCTGGATCCCAAGACGGCGGCCAAGGTGCTGGAGATCAGCGACAAGATTATATCAGAGAACCACCTGACGGCCATGATGGTCACCCACAATATGCGGGATGCCATCGCCCACGGCAACCGTCTGGTGATGATGCACGAGGGCCGCGTCATTTACGACGTGTCCGGGGAGGAGAAGAAAAACCTTCATGTGAAGGAATTGCTGGCTAAATTTGAGGAGGCCAGCGGGGGCGAATTTGCCAATGACAGGATGATACTGGCTTGAAAAATTTTCTAAAAGCACTAGCTTTTTTCTTTGTTATATGAGAAAATGTACATGGTGTCCAAGTGATGAATTGAAAGGAGATTTCACATGATTTATTCAAAAGAAGTTGAAGAAATGTGTCCGGTAGCGCAGGGCGTACATCATGGCTGTGCACCCATTCCTGAAGAAGCGAAGTGGGTTCAGGCAAAGAAGGTGGAAGACATTTCAGGCTTTACCCACGGTGTGGGCTGGTGCGCTCCCCAGCAGGGCGCCTGCAAGCTGTCTTTGAACGTGAAGGAGGGCATTATCCAGGAGGCTCTGGTGGAGACCATCGGATGCTCCGGAATGACCCATTCCGCAGCTATGGCATCTGAAATCCTTCCCGGTCTGACCGTTTTGGAGGCTTTGAATACCGACCTTGTGTGCGACGCCATCAATACCGCAATGAGAGAGCTGTTTTTGCAGATTGTCTATGGCCGCTCCCAGAGCGCGTTCTCTGAGGACGGACTGGCAGTGGGCGCAGGTCTGGAGGATCTGGGCAAGGGTCTGCGCAGTCAGGTCGGCACAATGTACGGTACACTGAAGAAAGGTCCCCGTTATCTGGAGATGGCGGAAGGTTATGTGACCGGAATTGCTCTTGACAAGGATGACCAGATCATAGGCTATCAGTTCGTGAGCCTCGGAAAGATGACTGACTTCATCAAGAAGGGCGATGACCCCAACACTGCATGGGAGAAGGCCAAGGGGCAGTATGGCCGTGTGGACGATGCGGTGAAGATCATTGACCCCAGAAAAGAGTGAGGATAAAGGAGGACAGGAAAGATGGCTTTATTTGAATCATATGAAAGACGTATTGAAAAGATAAACTCTGTGTTGAACAGCTATGGTATCTCCTCCATCGAAGAAGCCGAGAAGATCACCAAGGATGCAGGCCTGGACGTTTACGAACAGGTGAAGAAGATTCAGCCCATCTGCTTTGAGAACGCGTGCTGGGCTTACACCGTAGGCGCGGCGATTGCCATTAAGAAGGATTGCCGCAAAGCTGCGGATGCCGCCGCTGCCATCGGCGAGGGACTGCAGGCATTCTGTATCCCCGGCTCCGTGGCAGACACCCGCAAGGTGGGCTTGGGACACGGCAATCTGGGCAAGATGCTTTTAGAGGAGGACACGGACTGCTTCTGCTTCCTGGCAGGGCATGAGTCCTTTGCGGCGGCTGAGGGTGCCATCGGTATCGCCGAGAAGGCAAACAAGGTTCGCCAGAAGCCTCTGCGCGTGATCTTAAACGGCCTGGGCAAGGACGCGGCGAAGATTATCTCCCGCATCAACGGCTTCACCTTTGTGGAGACCGAGTATGATCCTTACACCAACGAGGTGAAGGAGATCGAGAGAATCGCATATTCCGAGGGGCTTCGCTCCAAGGTAAACTGCTACGGCTCCAACAGCGTTCCCGAGGGCGTGGCGATTATGTGGAAGGAGAACGTGGATGTGTCCATCACCGGCAACTCCACCAACCCCACCAGATTCCAGCATCCCGTGGCAGGTACTTACAAGAAGGAGAGGACTGAGGCAGGCAAGAAGTATTTCTCCGTGGCCTCCGGCGGCGGCACAGGGCGCACTCTGCATCCCGACAATATGGCTGCGGGTCCTGCATCCTACGGCTTCACCGACACACTGGGACGTATGCACTCTGACGCGCAGTTTGCAGGTTCCTCCTCCGTTCCCGCCCATGTGGAGATGATGGGCCTGATCGGTATGGGCAACAACCCCATGGTGGGCGCTACCGTGGCTGTGGCTGTGCTGATTGAGGAAGCGGCCGAGGCTGGCAAGTTCTAAATATACCTTGTGAATTGAAAACGCCGAAAGGCTTGAAAGTACCGTAATCTCTAGGGGTTGCGGTACTTTTTTCATGCTCAAAAGAGAAAACGGAAATTTGTTCTGAGCAGTTGTGAAACGTGGTAAAAATCGGAGAGTAGGACACCGGTAGGTAACAAGTAGGAAACACGGTACAGGTAACAGAATTTCAGCAAAAGCAGGAACGAAAAAAGCCGCAGCCACAAGGGTTACGGCATCTTTTCCATTTCCGTCCTCAGCCATTCAATATCGCGCTTTGTATAGGTACCCTCTGTTATGTCCGTGATCTTGTGGCCGACAAGGAGTTTTATCACATATTCATCTACTCCAGCCTTTTTAGCCATAGTGATGAAAGTAGTCCGTGGATCGTGTGGGCGGTGATCTTCACGCATACCCAGAGCGGTCATAATTTTTGTAAATCGTCCGGCATATTTGTCATAGGTGATAGTCATGCCTCCCTTTACCGCATCCGGGTCATTAAAAAGATATATGCTGCCGAGGGCGGTTGCCTGGTCGTAGTTTTTCTGTACAAGGCTTTTTATGCGGGGATGTATAGGCACGACACGGTTTTTTCCAGCATCGGTTTTCATTCCCCCGGTAATGTACTGTTCGGAAAGGTTGACATCCTCGATCCTGAGCTTTGCGAGTTCCTGCGGGCGCCATCCCATATAGCACTGAATCAGAATCCAGTCCACAAAACGGAAAGAATCAAGGTTTTTCCACAGAGTTTCCATTTCCTGGTCGTTGAAATTTATATGCCCTCTCGTAGTAGCCTCTTTTTCTTTGATGATGTCATTGGAGAGGTCAAAGGTTCGGGCATAGTTCTTGTCTACCAGCTCATATTCCAGAGCATAATCCAGCATAAGATTAAACATGGATTTGATCCTTGCCTTAGTTCCCGGAGAGGCCGGTACCTTATGCCCGGCATCCTTGCCACGGGAGGGGATGATATAGCCGTCCTCCATAATGCCTTTGATATGTCTGGCCCGGAGGTCCTTTACACGCATACTATGGATAGCGTGGCAGTATCTCCAGGCGGCGGTGATGGTTCTGGAGGATGATTCGCTTTCCAGGGTAGGGAAGTAGCTTTCCGTCCACTTCTGGTAAAGCTCAGCAAGGGTAAGATTGTTGTTTTGTATGTCGTAGGGGTTGGCTCCATATTCGGCCAATGCCTGGAGAGCCTCTTTTTTGGTTTTGAATGTTCCTATCGGCACACGGTTCTGGACTGTTTTGCCGGTCTGTTCGTCTGTGATCCATCCGAGTGTGACACGGGCCAGGTAGGGCTTGCGCCGGTTTCCGGACAATTTGGTTACGCTCCCGTAGCCGTTTGGCAGTTTCATAGTATCACTTCCTTTACAGTTTGATAGATTCGATTACTGCGCCGAGTCCCGCATAGTCTGTCTTTACCGGCTCCAGTTTAAGGAGAGAGGACAGGGCAATCCCCTTCTGCTCTGGTACCTTTTCATCCAGAACGGATGTGGGCAGCACATAAAAATCCCAATAGTCCAGGTCAAGCAGGGAGACATCCTTTGTCTTGGCGGTAAATAGGCAAAATACATACAGATCGCAGTTGCGCTTTGCGACAGTGGCAGAAGTGGCGGTAGCGTTATCCCAGGCCAGCTTTTTTCCAATGTCAAAACGAATCTGAGCAAATATGTTTTCAGGGGTCCAGGCTTGAATGTAAGCGGCAGATTTTACTTCAATCCTGCGTCCGGATGGACTCGTCACGTCAAAAGGGAGCCAGTTTATTCGAATTTGCATATCATGGGTAATTCGATTTAGTGATGAATAAACGAGGAACTCTGCCATTACCCCACGTTGGGTATTGTCAATTAAATCCGAAAACGCCCAGCGCCAGAAATCCATAGCGGTAATTCCGGCACTTTTGCCATGCAGGGTAAATTCCTCATTTCCAGTTAATTGATGTTCCATGTGATTCCTCCATTTCGCTATCCACAGATGCGAGCGGACAGGATAGCTTTAATCCCGGTAACGCAACCATAAATAGAATAGGATAATAGTTTTTGGCACTCTGCATCTGAGAGAGGCCCATAGGAATGTACCAAAGAAAGGAGCTGCAGGTCGGAAAGAGAAAGCCGGTTCTGCAGACTCCGGATTTTGGCGAAAGTGCCGCAAGGGTAATCTTCGGATGCGGAGTTAAAGCTGTCACAGAAAGAGGAAAGGTAGAAAAGCAGGGCGGCGCTATCGTTGCCGATTGTTTCCTCAGTATGCGCCAGCTCAAAGTATCGGGCAGCATTTGCCATAGGCGATCCTCCTGTCTTTAGTACCGGCCATATTCCCGGTACCATTCTAAACTGATAATCTTTTTTCTTCATCGAGGTACTTCTGAGACTCCGTATAGGCTTTCAGAAATCCTTTGAGTTCCCCAATGAATTCATATTTCTTTGGCTCCGGCAGGGAACGGAACAGGTCAAGCAGATCATCCTCTTCCTGGGTGGTGTTCTTGCGGACTGGAGCCTCCTGGCCTGTAAGCAGATAATCCAGTGACACACCGAGGAAATCAGCTATGGTTTTCATGTACTTTGCAGGCGGGTCGTTGGTGCGGGCTTTCCAGGTTGACATTGTGGAAGTCCGGATAGAGAGTTTTTCGCAAAGTTCATAGGCACGCTTGTCTTTTTCATCCAGCAATTGGTAGATTCTTTCAATTATTTCCATATCATACCTCCGTAGCAAAACAAATTCGTAATTGAGAGCATAACTATTTACAAACTCGCAGTTGCGTGGTATAATATATACATGAAATACAAATCAATTCAAAGTTGCGAGAAGAGAGCGAAATGTATTTCTAAGTGCGTTTGCGAGCCTGTAAATAGGATATTTCTATTATAGCACGCAAACACGCAAAAATAAATAACAAATACTAAGCAAATGCGAGAAAGGAGTGATACTCAAATGGGAAAGGAAACATCACAATGGGGTAAGGATGTTCGGAAAGCCGCTATTGACAAGGATATGACATTAAAGCAGCTGGCGGAAAGCATCGGTTACAGCTATGCGACAGTTTCCTCAGTTATTAATGGCCGGTACTCAAACGCAAGCGTCCAAACAATCGCTGAAAAAATCAACGGAGTGCTTGGCACAAAAGGTATGCCGGAACGGATTGATACACCTTCAGACGAATGGTGTCAGTGCGTGAAAATTGAACTTGTGAAAAAGAAAATGAGCGTCAATCAGCTGGCGGAGAAACTGAACGTCTCCAGGGATCGGCTGTCACTGGTTATTAACGGCAGAATGATGAATGAAAAAATCGTGGATGCCGTGAGCGGTCTGCTGGAAATCAAAATGTCGGCTGTACCCTCTGGTGATAATTAGATTATAGCGGAAGGGTAGGTAACACAGAATGGGAAAAGGTCCTATAAACGAGAACAACAATGTGTATTTCAAAGCTAGGAAAAGAGCCGCAGCATACAATGAGAGGCTATATAGCCGGGAGGGAGCGTCAGAGCTTTTAGGGATTTCGGTATCAACGCTGGCTGATTACGAGCTGGGAAATACGAAAGTTGTGCCGGTGGATAAGGTCGTTCTTATGGCGGACTTATATAACGCCCCAGAACTGATTACAGGGTATTGCATGAGAGAATGTCCGGTGCATGGTTTTCTTCCTTTGGCGACAGAGGAAAAGAGCATACAGGGAATCACCCTGCGTCTCCTGAGAGGGTTCAACGAGGACGGATTAAGAGCTATGAAGGAGGATTTAATCAAGATAACAGAGGACGGAATCATCAGCAGAGAGGAACTCCCGAAATTGAAAGAGATTCTGGAAAAACTGGAGAAAATCGCAGAGATCATAAGCGAAATGAAGATTGCCGGAGAGAAGTACATCAAGGGAGAGTAATCAGCTGAGGATAAGGAAAGGAGAACTGATGTGAGTAGAAAAAGCAGGCGAAAGCTATTGTTTGGGATAAAGGTCCTGGCGATATGCGGAGCTGCTGTATTTACGGTTAAAGGTATTGATAATTTGTTTGCGAGTGCCGGAGGCAGTACCGGCAAGAAGGAGGATGCAGATAGGACAATAGAAGTTTGTGAAATCATTACCACGGATATAGCGGCAGAAACGCAGCCGGAGGAAAAGGAAGAGATTAAAGAAATGGATGCACCGGAAGAGAGCCAGGGAATGATATGGAGCATGGATTGGGATTCTGAGGACGCATACCTGTTGGCAAAAATCGCAATGGCAGAGGCAGAAGGCGAGGATGTTGAAGGAAAAGCGCTGGTAATCCTGGTGGTACTCAACCGTGTATGGAGCGATAGGTTCCCGAACAGCATACCGGAGGTCATATTCCAGGAAAGGCAATTCAGTCCGGTTGGAAATGGGAGGTTTGACAGAGTAAAGCCTAACAGAGAATGTTACGATGCACTGGAACTGATCCAGCTAAACAAATGGGATGAAAGCCAGGGAGCCTTATACTTCGAGAGTGAGGGGGAGTCAAGCTGGCACAGAGATAACCTGCACTTCCTTTTTCAGCATGGAAACCATTATTTTTATACGGACAAAGAGCTGGCAGAATGAGAAAACTTGAAGAGTATATTTCAAGAAATTGGCTGTGGATTGTAGCTGGTCTGATTCTGACAGAGGTATTTGTTAAAATGGCGTATGCAGAAAGAGGATGTGTTGCCTACGGCGGAGAATGGCTGACCTTACCACTGGCGCTTATGCTGGCAGAAGTATCAAGGCGTGTGGGCAATGTCGTAAGGTATCTGTTCGGAACGGAGAGCGGTTATGGATCAGACGAAGATTGATGAAATTGTGAGTGAATGGGTAAGGGCGGGAATCCACATATCCCAGGAAACGGCAGAGTATCTGATTTGGTATTGTAACAGGAAGATGGATGTATGCGGGATCGAGAACAGGGAGGAATATCTGCCACTGCTGTTCAAGGACGAGCTGAAAAATTATCTGTTCAGAGAATATGTCAATGTTACAACGCTATCGAGGATGTGGAAAGGGGAGTGCGAAGGATGTGCAGCGTTTGTATGAGCGTACCTTGTCACCCAAGATGCCCCAATGCTCCAGAATCGGTACCAATATACAGGTGCGGAAAGTGTGGGGAGGGGATTTTCGAGGGCGACAAATATTATGACAGCCAGAAAGGCTATATTTGCGAGGAATGTTTGGATGATATGAGTTCCGGCGAACTGCTGGAGTTGGTAGGCGAAAGTCTTGCATCAGCATAAAAGGAAGGAGGATAGAAAGATGGAACAGCAGACAAAACAAATAACAACGGCAGAGTACCTTAATAATATCCAAGAGGCACTCATGAAACAGATTGCGGAAAAGGTTGGGGCAATGCCGGAGGGATTCAATAAAGACAGGTTTACTCTCAACTGCATTACTCTGATTAGGGATATGCTTAAAGACAAAAAGAAACGCGAGAACCTGGACGGTATTTCGGCGGATTCTATAGCACTCTGCATGATAAAGGGGGCTTTCCTGGGGCTTGATTTTCTGAGTGGAGAATGTTACGCAATCCCTTATAACAAAGAAATGAATTTCCAGACAGATTATAAGGGAGAGATCAAGATATGTAAAAAGCACAGCATACAGCCCATCAAGGACATTTTTGCAAAGATTGTTCGGGAAGGTGATCTTTATGACGAGGGAGTGGAGGACGGAAAGCAGAAACTTGTATTCAAGCCTCTTCCGTTCAATAACAGGAAGATAATAGGAGCCTTTGCAATCGTGACCTATACTGACGGTTCTATGCTGTATGAGAGTATGAGTGCAGAGGAAATTGAGGGAGTGCGCCAAAACTATTCTAAAGCAAAGGATAGTGATGCGTGGAAGAAATCTTCCGGAGAAATGTACCGAAAAACGGTTATCCGCAGGCTGAGTAAATATATTGAAAAGGATTTCGATAAGGTTGAACAGTTAATGGCCTATGACGAGGGCGGCGGTGTAGAGTTCCAGAACGGTCTACTTTCTACCAGTAGAAAACAGACAGCAGCACTTCCGGAGAAAGTGGAACCGGTAGATGCTTTTGCACTTGCAAAGAATAACAGTAATCAGATTGGCGGTTTGGTTTTAGAAGAGATTGAATAGGAGGAAAGAAGAAATGCAACTGACAGCAGAAAATTATTACAGCCAGGAGGCTAACAGGGAGTACATGAGTGTCTCTCAGTTCAAGGATTTTGCGGGTACATACGGGAGATTGGCCTGCGAGTTTGCGGCGATGGAAAAGCTGGAAGAGCGGTGGGAAGATGAAGAGACTACTGCTCTTCTGGTAGGCAGCTATGTGGACGCTTACTTTGAGGGAACGCTGGAGCAGTTCAAAACAGAGCATCCGTCATTGTTTAAGAAGGACGGTGGCTTGAAAGCAGAGTATGTAAAGGCGAATGAGATCATTGCCCGCATTGAGCGTGACAAGTATTTCATGAAATATATGTCCGGCCAGAAACAGGTCATTATGACCGGAGAACTGTTCGGGACAAAGTGGAAAATCAAGATCGACAGCTACATCCCAAAGGTGGCAATCGTGGATTTGAAGGTCATGGCATCCATTACGGAGCTGAAATGGGTAAAGGATTTGGGCTATCTGGATTTCGTCCGGTATTGGGGCTATGACATCCAGGGAGCAGTCTATCAGGAAATCGTGAGGCAGAATACCGGGGATAAGCTGCCGTTTTATATTGCGGGTGCGACAAAGGAGAAAGAGCCGGACATCCGCATTATCCATGTGACGGACAATTATCTGCAGGAGGCGCTGAGCGTGGTCGAGGCGAATATGCCGAGGATTCTGCGGATCAAGAGCGGCGAGTACCAGCCAGACAGATGCGAGCTGTGCGATTGCTGCAGGCATAACCGGGTGCTGACAAGGCCGATTTCGATTATGGATTTGACAGCCGGAATATAGTTACGATTGGCGGTGAACACATGGCGGACAATAGAAAGTATTATTACCTAAAGCTGAAGGAGGGGTTTTTCGAGTCGGAAGAGATCAAAATACTGGAGAGCATGAAGGACGGATATATGTACAGCAATATCCTCTTGAAACTCTATCTGAAAAGTCTGAGGAATGAGGGCCGGCTGATGTATAGAAACGTGATCCCATACACGCCGGAGATACTTGCCACCCTGGTAGGGCACCAGGTAGGTACCGTGGAAAAGGCGCTGGAGATATTCCGAAAGCTGGAGCTGATTGAGGTTTTGGATAACGGGGCTATTTACATGATGGATATTCAGAACTACATAGGGAAGTCCTCAACGGAGGCGGACCGGCAGAGAGAGTATTACAACCGGGTCAAAAATGAAAAAGCACTTTTGGGAGAGCCGGAGGAAAGTGACCCTGCTCTCCCGGAGGCTCAAAGCCCGGAGCCGAAGTCAAGAAAGGCAATCAGTAATTATTCAACGGATTTTGAAGAGTTCTGGAGCGTTTACCCCAGGAAAGCAGACAAGGCGCAGGCGTACAAAAAGTACAAAGCGAGGCTGGAGGATGGATTCTCTCATGAACAGCTGTTAGAGGCGGCTAAAAATTATGCGGATCAGTGCAGGAGAGATAGGACGGAAGAGAAGTATATCAAGCACGGAAAGACCTTTTTAGGGGAGGCAACACCATTCCTTGATTATCTTCCTAAAAACGCTCCACAGGCCAGTATGGAAGTCACAGACGACGAGAATCCGTTTCGGAAGGGGTGATGTATATGATTGGTGAACCGGTAAAGCTGGGGGAGGTAGTGAAACTTCCGCAGGACATCGTAGAGGTACAGGCAGATGAAGGAGACTACATAGGCGATGATGGACTTCTGCATTGCGGAAAGTGCAGAGGCAAAAAGCAGACCAGACTTCCGGCCTCAGATTTTACTGACGGAAAGGAAATAGTGGTAAGATGCCTCTGCAAATGTCAGGTTGAGGAAAACAAACGCAGGGAAGAGGCAGAGAAAAAGCGAAAGGCTATGGAACGCATAGAGCGTCTGAAAAGCAGCAGTCTGATAGATGATAAATTGCGTGAAGTACGCCTGCGCTCATTCCAAAAAGACCAGGATAACCAGAAAGTGTATGCTCTGGCAGAGAAGTATGTAGAACGGTTCGAGGAAATGTACGAGAAGAGACAGGGGATATTG
>CATLGW010000009.1 GCA_949948715.1 uncultured Lachnospiraceae bacterium
ATTCTGATGGGGCGCCTCACACGCGACCCGGAAGTGAGGTATTCGCAGGGAGAGAATAGGATGGCGGTTGCCAGGTACACACTGGCGGTAGACCGCAGAGCCAGGAGGGACGGCGAACAGTCGGCAGATTTCATTTCCTGCGTGGCGTTCGGAAAAGCTGGAGAGTGGGCGGAAAAGTGGCTCCGGAAGGGAATCAAGATTGCCATTACCGGACGCATCCAGACCGGCAGCTATATCGACAGAGAAACCGGAAAGAAGGTCTATACAACGGATATTGTGATTGAGGAGCAGGAGTTCGCTGAAAGCAGGGCAGCAAGCGAGGGGAACAGCCAGAACCAGCAGAGACAGCAGGAGCAGAGTGCTGGAGATGGCTTTATGAATATTCCGGACGGCATTGACGAGGAGCTGCCGTTCAACTAAAAAGGAGGGAAAATCATGGAAAACAGCAACATCGTAAACATTAAGGCGGAGCGGATCATGGCGCATCCGAACAATCCCAGGAAGAACCTGGGGGATTTGTCAGAGCTGGTGGAGTCTATCAAAATTCATGGAATCATGCAGAACCTTACAGTGATTCCTCTGGTGGATGTAGACCCGGATGCCACCATAGGGCAAGAGGAGGAGAAATATGTCACCCTCATAGGGCATCGCCGGTATGCTGCAGGTTCCCAGGCAGGCGTGACGGAGTTTCCCTGCAAGATAGCAAGGGGGCTTTCGGAGCGTGAGCAGATGTCAATCATGCTGGAGGAGAATATGCAGAGGGCAGACCTCACTATCTGGGAGCAGGCAAACGGTTTCCAGATGATGTTAGACCTGGGGGAAACGGAGGAAAGCATCGCGGAAAAGACCGGATTCTCCAAAACCACGGTCCGGCACCGGCTGAATATCGCAAAACTGAACCAGGATATTTTGATGAAAAAGGAAAAGGACGAAGCTTTCCAGCTGTCTTTGACAGACCTCTATGCGCTGGAGCAGATTGAGGACATCAAAATAAGGGATAAGATTCTGAAAGAGGCATCTAATTCCAGGGATTTAGTCTGGAGAGCGAAGAGCGCCGCAGAGGAGATTCACCGGGATAAGGTGGCGGCGAAGATTATTGAGATACTGGAGGAGGCAGGAATCGGCGCGGCTCCGAAGGAATATGAGAAGGACCAGTATTCCGGGAAGTGGGAAACCGTGGAGTGGATTAGCACTGAAAAGGCAGCACCTAAGAGAATCAGCAAAAAGAAGTTCGAGGGATGCTTCTACCACAAGGCATACAGATCAGTGAACGTAATCCGGAAAAAGGATAACTCAAAAGAGCCGATGACCGAGGCAGAACGCATCCAGAAGGAGAAGGACCGGAACAAGAAAACCATCAAGGCTATTGCAAAGGAGATGACGGCACAGAGGAAAAGTTTCATCCTCAATGCCATTGCCGGGAAGATTGAGCCGCTGAAGGATACGGAGGATGCCATCAAGGGGTTGTGGGGCGTGATTGTGGATGCCTGCGGTTATATGAACAAGACTACGCTTATGGCGTTCCTATCAGATGCAAAAGACTGGTGGAATATGTCGGACGAAGAAAAGGAGAAGTGCCAGGCCAAATTCCAGAAATTGAGCATTGAACATCAGCTGATGATTGGCGCTTTCTGTGCTACCAACGATAAAGATTTTACGGAATGGGATGGAGCGTACAGAAAAGAAACCGGGGAGCTTATCACGCAATTTACGGAAGTCCTGGAGAAGTATGGTTTTTCCTATGCGGAGGAGGAGCAAAACAAGGTGATGGAGGGTTCCCATGAGTGCTATTTCAAGAAGGAGGAGCCGAAAGATGAATCAGCCTAAGATGAAAAAGATTTTTACGATGCCTCCCGGAAAGGCAGAGTATGAATATGCCGTGAAGTGCCGGTTCTGCAATGAGACATACAGAATCGACATGAACAGCGATTTGTATTACAGACTGGACAGATTCCTGGAAGGGGAGGGCCATGCGGAAGAAATGCTGCATGACCTCCCTCCCGGAATCCGGGAAATGTTCATCAGCGGAATGTGTCCGGAGTGCTGGGAAAAGACATTCGGTGGAGAGGAGGATGCAGAATGAGAAAAAGGTACTGCAAAGGCAGATATTACAAGGCTGGCGCCTATCATAATTTTGAAATCGGGAAATTCCACCAGTGGGGCAGTAACTACGAGGAGTTTGAGAATGGGGCAGGCAATTACTCTGTGGCTATCGTGGAGCTGCCGGATGGAACCGTTGTTATGCCGGTGGCAGATGATATATGTTTCCTGGAGAGTGAGGAATTAAATAGGCTTATAGAAGAATGTTCCAATAAGTCGGATACTGTATATACACTGGAGTGGGCCAGAAATACGCTCAATCGGTACAGAGACCATGTATGCATGACTATGTTGGGCTTGACTGGAGAGGACGAAGTGAAAACAATCTATGATTTGTTCAATGCTCTCAAAATGGGCGAGCTGGCATTGTATAAGCAGGAGAAGCGAGAGAAGGAGGAGACGCAGAGTGAAAAAGGTATGCCCGGAGTGTCACAAGGTATTTGTGACGGAGCTGACAGATAAGGTCTATTGCTCCAGAAAATGTTCTGTGAAAATGAGGAAACGCGGAAGGAGGAGGAGACGTAATGCTGAAATTGCCTATAAAGAAAAAATGGCTTGACATGATTCTCACCATGGAAAAGCCGGAGGAGTACCGGCAGATAAAGCCATACTGGACGGTCCGGATCATCCACTGGCTGGGATTCCAGGACAGTGAGACGGACACTGTGATGGAACTGTTGAGGGAAAAGCGCACAGAAAAGGCGCTGCCGGTCATCCTGCAAAATGGGTATGGGGCAGATGCGCCGGAGGTAGAAGTCATGTGTACGCTTTCCATCGGCGCTGGAAGGGAAGAATGGGGCGCGGCTCCTGGCAAGGAGTATTTCCGGTTCCATATTGAGAAGGTATCAAAATTTATGGGAGCTGATGTAGTATGAAGGGACAGATGAACCTATTTGATGATGATACGTTCATAAGGGATGCAGACTGCACAAAGGACACGCCGGTTGTCAAGGGAAAGCCGGACACGCCGATTTACGGCCAGGGCATCGGGATAAGGCCGTCTGTTCCAGGGCGGCAGGATTCAGACCATTTTAAGCGGATATATCTGGAGGAATTGCTGCCCTTAGAAGAATATGACCTGGCGGCGGTTCTATTATCCGGAGGGAAAGACAGTATCGCCTGCTATTACAAATTGCTGGAGCTGGGAGTGCCGAAGGGAAAGATAGAGTTCTGGCACCACGATATAGACGGAGGGCATCCATGCAGGCGTATGGACTGGAGATGCACCCACAATTATGTCCGGTCATTCGCAGAGGTGGAAGGAGTACCGCTCCGGCTATCGTGGAGGGTAAACGGTTTTTTCGGAGAGCTTTACAGAATAGGGGCAAGTGAGCCGGTGGAGTGGCTGGAGCCGGAGACCGGGGAGGTCATACGCTGCAGGCTGTCGCAGAACTATATCAAGTGCCAGGAAATCAAGGAAAAAGCAACGGATGATATGGAGGAGGAGCTGAAAAAGCTGGGGTATAGAATGAAGTTCCCTGCAAAGACTGGTGATTTGAGCCGCCGGTGGTGCAGCGCATATCTGAAAATCATGGTGGCTGATACCGTGATGTCTAATCTGTCGAGGTTGAAACAGCTGGAGGAGCTGGGAGGCAAGCGACACATGTTCCCGGCAAAGGGAGGCACCCACCAGGGGAGATGGTGCAGTGGAAATCTGAAAGCTGCCGTCCAGGACAGCGTGACATCAAATCTGGAAAAGACCAGGGCAAATGTGAAGGTTCTGGTGGTATCCGGTGAAAGGCGTGGGGAATCTTCCGGAAGGGCTAAGTATAACGAAATGGAGATACACCGGACAAATGCAGAGGCAAAGGCACACCGCCTGGTTCACCAGTGGAGGCCGGTCATCGACTATTCGGAGAAGGATGTCTGGGAGGTGTTAAAGAGGCACAATGTAAATCCCCACCCTTGCTACCGTGCCGGGTGGAACCGGTGCAGCTGCGCGATGTGCATTTTCTCTACTCCAAAATTGTTTGCAGGCATCCGGGAATTGTATCCGGAGGACTATGCTCTGCTGAAGAAGGACGAGGAGATTCTGGGATTTACCCTGGACAACAAGTGCGATCTGGATACGTTCGTGGGAGATGCGGAATCTTGCGTGTATCATGGAGATTTAGCGGCGATACATAGCCTGGTGACTGGAGAGTTCACAGCTGATGATGTGTATGTGAAGGAAAACTGGATGTACCCTGCCGGGGCTTTTCATGGGGCAGAGGGCGGGCCATGTTGATTAAGGAAGGAGGGAAAGAGAGTGGTTCCAGAACACATATTGCAGAAAGCAATAGCCCACAATGCCGTATGCGATAAGCTAAGAGCAGAGGGGTATTCCATACAAGGATGCGGCAATGATTTTAGCAAGTGTTATTTTACAGAAGGGAAAGCTCCGCACCAGAAGATAGTGGGGTACATAGATATGAAAACGCTGGAGATAGTCCGGTTAGATTGATTGGAGGTATATTATGGCGAAAATAGTGATTGAGGTTCCGGATGACTGCCGGAAGTGTCCATGCTTTATAAAGGCAGAGGCAAAAGTTGGGCCAGATGAAAAGACATTCTACCTATGCAGGGAATTTTCCCGGATACTGGAAATTGGCGTGAATGGTTATGGCAACGTGAAAGAAGTACACAGATGTGCGGAATGTAAAACGGCGGAAGTGTTTGATAAGCAGAAAAAGGAGAAGTGACATGTATTATCCGGATGATTTTTACTGTGAACCATCTGAATTTGAGATGCAGGTGGAGGAGTTCAAAGAGAGCCTGGCAAAGTCGATAAAGAGTGAGTTCCTGGAGGAGATGGAGCGGCTGAAAGCGGAGAACCGGAAACTCCAGGGAATCAAGGACAATTTCGAGCAGGTAAAGAGGGACTACGAGCGGAAGAAGATGGAATGTGATAGGATGATGCGCGAGGCGGAGAACAACGCGAAGCGCATGAGGGTAGAGGAGCTGATGAAGAGGTTCCAGACATTCTTCTGGAGGCCGAGCTGGGAATATCTATATGGGCCGAAGTGCGATAAGTGCGATAAGAGCCGGAGAATCGAGGTAACACTTCCATCCGGAAACAAAGTCAAAGACGAATGCGAGTGCGACAAAAGCAGGATGAAAGTCATGGTTCCGGAAAAATGGTGCGGTATGAGCTGGCGGATAGAGACAGAGGAATAGCTGCCTGGTATACCGCTTGCGGAAAAGAGGGGGAAAGGTACTACAAACTGGATTATGCCGGTACCGTATTTGCAGAAAAGAATTTAGTGGTGCCAGGTACGTCCTTTGATGTGCTGGAGAAGCAAGAAAACCAGAATTCTCTTTTGTTCTCCACCAGGGAGGAGTGTCTTGCATACTGCGAGTATCTGAATGAAAAGAACCTGGTGCCAATGGATACAATCTATGAGTGTGACGGAACAGTCTGGAAAAGTGAGGAGGAGTAAAGATGGGAAAAACCAAAGGTTTTATTCCGAACCGCAAGCAGTACCAGAACATACGGCGCATGGATCACTGTCAGATGACATTATGGGCGGAGAGCGTCTACAAATCCGGTTTTAAGGACGGCCAGGAGGCAACGCCGGGGCTTACCAGCCAGGAGATAAGGGATGCCTTGCAGCCAGTGAAGGGCATCGGGGCAAAGAGGCTGGACAGCATTGTTGAGGCGCTGGATGCAGCATTGCAGGAAAAAGGCAAGGCAGGAGAGAAGATATGAGATTAGGCGAGGAATGTCCGTATATTACGCCGTGCGGATGGTGCAGCAGGAAAGAGGCCCCTTGCGATTCTGGGAAATACAGAAAAAAGTCAATGCCTGGGGTTTCTGGAATACCGGCGCCTCCTCCGCCTGGAGAGAAAAAGGGATTCCAGAAAAAAAGATTGCATCCGGAAGAGGCCGGTGTTAGAATGAAATTACAAGCTACGCATTACAAAGATGCGAATTTAATGATACTGTGCATCATAGGGGATGCCATGCTAATATATTAATATTCAAACATACGCTTTACTCAAGTGAAATTTTGGCTTGTATAAATTGCGGGATAATGGTATGATAAATGGAGGATTATTCGGACAAGTTGCCCTGTTGAGGGTAACCTTGATAATCAACATATAGCGGCAGAGAGGTTGATTGCAATGCAAGAAAGAAGAAAGAGCAAGAGAATGGAGTTGGAGGCCAATCTGGTCATGAAGCGGCTGGACACCGGGGAGCCGGAGACAGTGGCGATTCATCTCACGGACGTATCTAAGCGGGGCGTAGGTTTTATGTGCACGGAGAAGCTGAATATCAACGATGTGTACGAATGTCATCTGGTGCTTTGGACCAAGGAAGTGATGCATGTTTTTCTGCGGATTGTGCGTTTGGAGGAGGAAGACCCGTATGTTTACGGCTCGGTCTTTATCGGAATGACGGAGGCGGATGCATCCAGAATCGCAGCCTACCAGATCGTGGATGAGCATGGGGAATAGCATAGGCGAAAGGAGAGGGAAACAGGCGGTCACTCTTGTGGCTGCGCTGCTTCTTTCTTTGCTTTATTACACTATCTTCTCCTTTTCCGGGCAGGATGCGGAGACGTCGGGCAGTTTAAGTCTCCGGATTTCGGAGAGATGTGTTGAGATTGTCAATTCCCTGGCGGGACAACCCTGGACGAGGACTGTCATGGAGGATATGGCGGCATATTTTGAGCACCCTATCCGGAAGCTGGCGCACTTTTCGGAGTATGCCTGTATGGGGGTTCTCGTCTACTGGATGTGGAGGCCCTGGCGGATGCGGGGACGGAGGCTGTACGGGCTCACGGCCCTGTGGGTGTTCGTCTCGGCGGCGGGGGATGAATTCCACCAGCTTTTCGTGCCGGGAAGGTACGGCTCCTTTGCGGACGTGCTGTTAGACACCTGCGGAGGTATTTTTGGCATTGTTTTCTGCGTGATGTTGGAACGGATTTGGGCCGGATGTAAAAAATGGCTAAACAAAAAGGCGCGGCGTTAGCCGCGCTCATGTACTGCATACCCTTTGTTGGAAAGTATCTCCTTGGCTTTCTCGATGGAAGCCTCCTCATAAAATTCGATTCGAAGCACACCGCCTTCATATTCTCTGTTGTGCGCAATTCCGATATTTTTAATGTTGATGGCGTTCAAGGCCAGGATAGTGGCGATGGCGGCCAGCGCGCCGGGCTCGTCGGCAATGTCGATGCATAGGGAATAATCCCTCTTTATGGGACCGCTGGAGGCGGCGATGAAGGAATCTCTGTAGGTGCGGGCGCTGTCAAAAAGCCGGTACAGGGCATCTCCGTCCCCGTCCTCCAGCGTTCTCCTGATACAATTCAGGGAATCCGTGTAGGCCGACAGCAGGGAGCGGATATTTTCCGTGTTGGTGAGGCAGATCTGCTGCCACATGGCGGGGGAGGAGGAGGCGATCCGGGTGATATCCTTGAAGCCTCCGGCTGCGATCATTTTCATAATGCCCTCTCCGGAATCGCTGTCCCTCACCAGGTTCACCAAAGAGGCGGCGATTACATGGGGCAGGTGGCTTACCGCGGCGGTGACATAGTCGTGCTGTTCACAGCTTAAGGTCAGGGGGATGGCCCCCAGCCGCGTCACCAGCTCTCTGTAAGCCTCTAATCTGAGGGGGGATACCTCCCGGGTGGGGGTCAGGATATAATAGGCATTCTGCAGGAGTACGGCCTTGGAATTTTTGAAGCCTACGCGCTCGCTGCCCGCCATGGGGTGCCCGCCGATAAACTGGGCGCTCAGTCCCGCCTCACCGACGAAGCGGTGGATGGGAGTCTTGACGCTGCCCACATCCGTGAGCAGACAGTCAGGGGAGATCACTTTCCCCACGGCCCGAAGGTTCTCGTCGTTTTTCTGTACCGGAGCGCACAGAAAGAGATAGTCACAGTCTGAAAAGCTACGGTCGATGGAAGGGGCGGCGGCATTCACCACCCCCTCCTGCAGGGCCAGGGCGGTGGCGTCGGGATTGATGTCGTAGGCGATGATGAAGGTGTCCGGCATCTGCTCCCTCAGGGCCCTGGCGATGGAGCCGCCGATCAGCCCCAGACCTATAAAACCACAGGTGATGGAATCCATAGATTTAAGTCTCCTTTCACATTGAATGGGTGAAGGTTTCACTGGAATAGACTATATCACTTTAAAGTATGAAAGTCAATGGGGAGGAAGAGATAGGGCTGTGGGGGCGGGGATATACCGGGCATTGAATTATTTTGGCCGATTTTCGGTTCGAATACTGTCACTTTTGACCGTTTATCTGACACAACCGGTAAACGGTCTTTTATTTTGCAAAAAAAGCGGTGTTGAAGGTAATAGGCTCTGTTTGAGGGAACCTGCATTGGCCTTGGAAAGAGTGGCCGGGGAGCGGTGGAGGGGATTTTCAATTTAGGGATTGAGAAAATAGGTTGTTTGATATATAATCGATTTATATAAACAAGTTATATATAGGAGGTAGGAATGCCGAAGCAAAGGATTACAAAGGAGATGGTGGTGGAGGCTGCCTTTGAGCTGGCCAGGCGGGGCGGCCTGGAGCGGGTTACGGTAAAGGGCATCGCGGAGAAACTGGGATGTTCCGTGCAGCCTATTTACAGCTACTGCGAGAATATGGAGGGGCTTAGGAACGATGTGGCAGAGAGGGCAAGGCGTTTTCTGAGGGAGTATGTGGAGGCCCGTGCGGACAGAGGGGACTTGTTTCGCAGTACGGGGAGGGCGTATCTGCAGGCGGCTAAGGAGGAGCCTCATATTTTCAGAATGTTTATTTTTCAGGAGAGGAAGAATATTTCGTCTCTGGAGGAATTTTACCGGGCGGAGGCGAATCCGCTGATGGCGAGAGGGATTGCGGATGCCCTGGGAATCGGTGTTTCGGAGGCGGCGCGGCTGCATTTGAATATGCTGATTTACACCGTCGGCATCGGAACCGTTTTTTCCGTGGCAACGCCGGGAATACCGGCGGAGGAGGTTTTTTCACAGCAGGAACAGGCGTATCAGGCTTTTTTGCGGGCCCTTTAGTTTGCGTCCCCGGGCGGCGCCAGGCGGTGAGCCGGGGGGAAGGAGAAGAGATATGGATAAAAAAATTTTGACAGTGTATAAAAGCGTAACGGGATTTACCAGGGAATATGCGGAGATGATAGCCCGGGAGGTGGGATCCGCGCTGATGGACATTAAGGAGGCAAATGCTAAGAATATGTCGGGCTTCGATGTGATCGTCTTTGGGGGCAGGATGCACGCCGGGAGGGTGGACGGACTGAAAAGGGCGAAGGAGCTTTATGGGCAAAGCGGGTCGTCGCAGCTCATTGTCTTTGCCACAGGGGCTACTCCCAATGAGGCCCGGGACATCGTAGAGGAAATGTGGAGAAACAATCTCACCCCTAAGGAACTGTCCCACATCCCTCATTTCTATCTGCAGAGCGGACTGCGCTATGAGAAAATGCCCCTGGCGGACCGCTTTATGATGAAGGTCTTTTGTGCGATGATGAAGAGAAAGAAGGATAAGACCGAGTATGAAAGTCAGTGTGAGCGGGTAATCGGAAGCTCATGCGACATTTCCTCCCGGGAGTACATTCTGCCTCTGCTTGCCTGTCTGAAGGATTGACGGCCGGCGTAACGGTTCGGTGCCCGTTTGAACTGATTCGGTCCTCTCACTGCAAAATCGTCAGAAATACTAACTATTACTTGTAAAACAAAAGATTTTTTAGTAAAATGGACGTATGGGGTTTCCCGCGCGGTAAGGATTTCCGGCAGATTACCCCCAAATATCATAATGGAGGACGGAATATGAATATTTACACAACTGACAAGATTCGTAACGTGGTACTGCTGGGGCACGGCGGCAGCGGCAAGACCAGCCTGGCGGAAGCGTTTGCCTATTTGTCCGGCATTACATCACGGTTGGGAAAGGTGACTGACGGGAACACCGTGAGCGACTACAGCAAAGAAGAACAGAGAAGAAAATTTTCCATCAGCGCCTCCGTCATTCCGATTGAGTGGGAAGGTTATAAGATCAATGTGATAGACACCCCGGGTTATTTTGACTTTGTGGGCGAGGTGGAGGAAGCGGTCAGCGCCGCGGGCGCGGCTATCATCGTGGTGAACGGCAAGTCCGGCATCGAGGTGGGGACTCAGAAGGCCTGGGAGCTTTGTGAGAAATACAAGCTGCCCAGATTTATCTATGTGTCCAATATCGATGTGGACAATGCCTCCTTCCGCCAGGTGGTGGAGGATATGACGAATCTCTACGGGAAGAAGATGGCGCCCTTCAATCTTCCTATCCGTGAGAACGAGAAGTTCGTGGGCTATGTGAATGTCATTACGGAGACCGGAAACCGCTGGGAGGGCAAGGAAGTGGTGCCCTGTGAGGTGCCGGATTACAACAAGGCAAATCTCCAGATCTGCCGGGATACTTTGATGGAGGCCGTGGCGGAGACCAGCGAGGAGCTGATGGACCGGTATTTCAGCGGGGAGCAGTTCTCCGAGGCGGAGATCCGCGCCGCTTTGCGGACCAATGTCTGCGAGGGCAGCATCGTTCCCATGACCATGGGCTCCAACACTCTGTGCCAGGGCGTGTACACGCTGTTGGACGACATTGTGAAGTATATGCCCAGCCCCGAGAACCGCGAGGTGGCCGGCATCAATATGAAGACCAATGAGATCTATCACGCGGACTATGATTTCGCAAAGGCGAAATCTGCCTATATCTGGAAGACCATGGTGGATCCCTTTATCGGCAAATATTCCCTGATCAAGGTAAATTCCGGCGTGCTGAAGACGGACGATCTGCTCTACAACGTGGACCGGGATATCGAGGAGAAGGTGGGCAAGCTCTATGTGATGCAGGGCAACAAGCCCATCGAGGTGAGCGAACTCCACGCGGGGGACATCGGCGCTTTGGCGAAGCTGACGGCAGCCAGAACGGGCAACAGCCTCTCCACACGGGCTACCACAATCAAATTCGGCGGAATGGATATCTCCACCCCCTATACTTATATGCGCTATATGCCCAAGAACAAGGGCGATGTGGATAAGCTCTCCCAGGCTCTGCAGAAGCTCTCCCACGAGGATTTGACACTGAAGTCGGTGAACGACGCCGAGAACCGCCAGCAGCTTATCTACGGCATGGGAGACCAGCATTTGGATATCGTGGTTTCCAGACTGTTAAATGAGTACAAGGTGGAAGTGGAGCTGATGAAGCCGAAGATCGCGTATAGAGAGACTGTAAAGAAGACTTCGGATGTGGAATACAAATATAAGAAGCAGTCCGGCGGACACGGACAGTACGGCCATGTGAAAATGCGCTTCTCGCCCTCGGGAGATCTGTCTCAGAGCTATGTGTTTGAGCAGGAGGTTGTGGGCGGAGCCGTTCCCAAGAATTTCTTCCCGGCGGTGGAGAAGGGATTGCAGGATTCCATGGACAGGGGGCCCTTGGCGGCGTATCCCGTGGTAGGCGTGAAGGCCGTGCTCTACGACGGATCCTATCATCCGGTGGACTCCTCCGAGATGGCCTTTAAGATGGCGACCATTCAGGCCTTCAAGAAGGGCTTTATGGAGGCTCAGCCCGTCCTTTTGGAGCCCATTATGTCTCTGAAAGTGACAGTGCCCGACGCAAGCACCGGCGACGTCATGGGCGATCTGAACAAGAGGCGGGGCCGTGTTCTGGGCATGAATCCTCTTCCGGGAGGAAAGCAGGTCATAGAGGCGGACATTCCCATGAGCGGGCTTTTGGGGTACTGCACGGATCTGCGCTCCATTACCGGAGGCAGAGGGGAGTACGCCTATGAGTTCTCCCGCTATGAGCAGGCTCCCTCGGATGTGCAGGCAAACGAGGTGGCGGCGAGAGCGGCCAAGGTGGCGGAGAACAGCGGCGAGTGAGCCTGTGACGGGGAGACAAAACCAGTTCGGCCATAGGGCACCGCGAAGTCAAAATCCCGTCTGTATGGGAGTCCTGGAGACCGGAAAAAATTCCCCGTTCTTCTTGACAGAACGGGGAAAAGAGGATAAAATAAGCGTCATAAGTCACAAGAAAGTCAAAAGACGCAGAGAAGGAATAGTAAGAGTATCAGGCTTTCAGAGAGCTGCCGGTTGGTGAGAGGCAGCAGCGCAGTACTCCCAACTGGCCTTTGAGTCCCTGACAGGAAGCGAGAGGCGTGTGTAGTGTCAGGCGTTTTATCCCGTTAGAGATAGCAAAGTGCGCGGGGCGGTATCCCCGTGAAGCAGAGTGGTACCACGGAATGGAAGCCCTTTCGTCTCTGAGGAGCGAAGGGGCTTTCATATGCTTTTTTAAGAATTGCTTTACCGGCATCAGCCCGGACAGTGCTATGCAGGACATGGTACCGGGAGGGCAGATGCGGAACTTAAAAGTCCGGCTAAGAAGAGTCAAGTTATTTGGTAAAAGGTTTAGCTGGACAGGTGAAGTTGCGAAGGCGCATGAGAGCAAATTTCATGAGATTACTTGCGAATGAAATTTGTCTCTCCTGGATATGCGGCGAAGAAACTTCAGCTTTAGTGCCGTCGCGCAGCGACTTTAAAAAAGGAGGAAATATTATGTCGGTTCCTTATAATCACCATGAGGTGGAGCAGAAGTGGCAGAAGGTATGGGACGGGGAGAATGCGTTTAAGACCTCCGATGACTACAGCAAGCCCAAATATTATGCGCTGGTGGAATTCCCCTACCCCTCCGGACAGGGCCTGCACGTAGGGCATCCCAGGCCCTACACCGCGCTGGACATCGTGGCCCGCAAGAGGAGAATGCAGGGATACAATGTGCTGTATCCCATGGGATTTGACGCTTTCGGTCTGCCCACCGAGAATTATGCCATTGCCAACAAGATCCACCCCAGGATCGTGACGAAGAACAATGTGGAGAGATTCAAGGGACAGCTTCACTCCCTGGGATATTCCTTTGACTGGGACAGGGAGATCAATACCACGGATCCGGAATATTACAAGTGGACCCAGTGGATTTTTTTAAAGCTGTTCAAGGCCGGACTGGCTTACAAGTCGGAGATGCCCATCAACTGGTGCACCTCCTGCAAGGTAGGTCTGGCAAACGAGGAGGTCGTGAACGGGGTCTGCGAGCGCTGCGGCTCCGAGGTGGTGCGCAAGGTCAAGAGTCAGTGGATGTTAAAGATCACCGACTATGCGGAGAAGCTGATTCAGGGGCTGGACACCGTGGATTATGTGGAGCGCATCAAGGTCTCCCAGAAGAACTGGATCGGAAAGTCCCAGGGTGCGGAGGTGGATTTCGTGCTGTCCGGCAAGGAGGACAGACTTAGGATTTACACCACCCGGCCTGACACTCTGTTCGGAGCCACCTACATGGTTTTGTCGCCGGAGCATCCGTTGATCGATAAGTATAAGGATGAGATCGGCAACTGGGACCAGGTGGTGGCTTACCGGGAGATGGCGTCCAAAAAATCGGATTTTGAGCGCACGGAGCTCTCCAAGGAGAAGACCGGCGTGGCCGTTATGGGGCTCACTGCCGTCAATCCGGTGAACGGTCAGGAAATTCCCATCTGGATTTCCGATTATGTACTGATGAGCTACGGGACGGGTGCCATTATGGCGGTGCCTGCCCACGACGAGAGAGACTGGGAGTTTGCAAAGAAGTTCGGCCTTCCCATCATTGAGGTGGTGGCGGGGAGCCCTGTCAGCGTGGAGGAGGCTGTCTACACGGACGTGGCTTCCGGGACGCTGTGTAATTCGGATTTCCTGGACGGACTTTCCGTGGCACAGGCCAAGGAGAAGATTATTTCCTTCCTGGAGGAGAGGGGGATCGGCTCCCGCAAGACCAATTACAAGCTGAGAGACTGGGTGTTTTCCAGACAGCGTTACTGGGGGGAGCCCATTCCCGTCGTGTTCTGCGAGAAGTGCGGCTATGTCCCTCTGGATGAGAGCGAGCTGCCCCTGGAGCTTCCGGAGGTGGAGAGCTATATGCCTACGGACAGCGGAGATTCCCCTCTGGCTGCCATGACGGATTGGGTGAACACTGTCTGCCCCTGCTGTGGCGGGCCCGGGAAGCGGGAGACGGACACCATGCCTCAGTGGGCGGGTTCCTCCTGGTATTTCCTGCGGTACACGGATCCTCACAATGACAGGGAGCTGGCCTCTAAGGAAGCATTGAATTACTGGATGCCTGTAGACTGGTATAACGGCGGCATGGAGCATACTACCCTTCACCTGCTCTATTCCCGTTTCTGGCACAGGTTCCTCTATGATCAGGAGATCGTAAACACGCCGGAGCCCTACCAAAAGAGGACCAGCCACGGCATGATTCTGGGCTCCAACGGAGAGAAGATGTCCAAATCCCGGGGAAACGTGGTAAATCCTGATGAGATTGTGCGGGATTACGGCGCGGATACTCTGCGCACCTACGAAATGTTTATCGGGGCCTTTGACCTGAGCGCCGCCTGGAGCGAGGACGGCGTGAAGGGCTGTCGCAGATTCTTGGAGAGAGTGTGGAAGCTGCAGGATATGATAACGGAGGGGGACGGCTACAGCGCGGATCTGGAGACAAAAATGCACCAGACCATCAAGAAGGTCAGCGGGGATTTCGAGAGCCTGAAATACAACACCGCCATTGCGGCCATGATGGCTCTGATCAATGAGTTTTACAGAAAGAACGCCGTCACCAGGGGAGAGTACAAGACCCTGCTCATCCTGTTGAACCCGGTGGCGCCTCATATCACGGAGGAGCTCTGGGAGGCGGCGGGCTTTGAGGGGAGGCTGTATCAGGCATCCTGGCCCGAGTACGACGAGGACAAGACGGTGGAGAGCACCGTGGAGATTGCCGTCCAGGTCAACGGAAAGCTGAGGCTGACCATAAATATCGCCAGGGATGAGGAGAAGGATGCGGTGATAGCCAGGGCAAAGGAGGCTCTGGGGGATAAGCTCTCCGGGAATATCGTCAAGGAGATCTATGTGCCCGGGAAGATAGTGAATATTGTGGCAAAGTAACCTGATATAACGAATTGTAAATCACCGATGCGGCGAAAAGGGCGTCCCTCACTGGGGAGCGCCCTTTTGCTGTGCAGCCTGTTTGGACTGCGATAAGATTTTGTCGATCTGCGACAGCTCCTCCGGGGTGCTGTGCTTTTTGATGGCGGCGATGGCGGCGCTCATTTCCCGGGATGTGAAAGCAAGCTGTTCCTCCTTGGCCCTGCGCATCATGGGGAGCATATAGGCCATCATTTCCTTTTGGCTTTTGCCGTGGCCATCCGCGAAAAGCTGTCCCAGGAAATCCAGCTTGCGCTTGGGGATATCCCGCACCAGCTCGTCGTCCATCCAGGAGGGATGGGTTTTGTTATTGTTTTCTTCGCTCATAATTACCTCTCTTATATAGGATTATGTTTCATAAATTACTGCCTGTTATTTTTAATCCGGCTTCTGAAAGCCCTGCATCATCTGCATCATCTGCATGATCTGGGCGATGTCGGGACCGTTTTCTCCGCCGCCCATGCCGGAGAGTCCGGCCATCATGCCAATGGGATCAAAGCCGGTATTTGATCCGCCGTTTTCGTTATCTACCCCGCCGGTCCTGCCGTCGCCTGTCCCTCCTTCGGGGAAAAGCTCTCTCATCATCTGCATCATCTCCATCATTTCCTGCATATTTTGAAAGCTCTGCATGGTGTTTGCCACAGATCGAAGCTGTTCCTGCTCAGAAGGGTTCATGTAAGGGCCAACCTCCTCGCAGATTTTTGCCATGTCGGGCTTCTCTGGGGAACTGCCGGGAAATGCGGCGTGGGGATGACTATTCACAAAGGACATGGTATAGTTAAGTTCCGCCAGCTTTATATAGACAGCCATCATGGAGCTAAGCGGCGGTTCCAGATAGCTTGTGAGAATCTTGCACATCTGGATATGATTGGTGGTGAACAGAGCGTCAAACGCCGTCACCTTATCCGCTTCCTTTTCCTCCATGACAAACCTCTTTTCTGTCCGCTTTCTTCTATCCTATGAGAAGGAGAGTGGAAAAATGATAGGCTCCCAAAGGAGCCTATCGATATCATGTGGTATGGTTGGGATTAGTTGCAGCCACAGCCGCATCCACAGGAGCTGAGGATCAGGAGCAGAATAATCCAATCACAGCATCCGCCGTTGTTGTCATTGCCTCCAAACAGGCTGTTGCCGCATCCGCATCCGCACCCGTTGTTGCCGCCGCAGAAAAGCAGGAGCAGGATGATCCACATACAGCTATTGTTGCCTCCGAAGAACCCGCTGTTGCAGCAGGAATTGTTGGAGCAGCCGCAGTTGCTAGCAGTCAAATCACTCATTGTTTGTGCCTCCAAATTTGATTATGGTTTATTCTATGTGGATGGCATGTCAATGTTTCCGTTAGAAAATATTGCCTTTTATTTTTCTTTTCCCTGTGGTATACTGTCTGTGTTTCGGCGCGGCACAAAAGGAGGAGAGAAGAGGGATTCTTTTCTTTTGTGGCCGTATGGATACCTTTTGGAGGAGGGTCGTTTTCTTGGCGAAGATACGTGAGGAAGTTTCATTTTATGGGGAGATAGCTGCCCTGGTTTTGTTTTTGGGCTTTTTTGCCGCCACCACGGGCTATCAGGAGGGGACGGCGGGGAAACTGCATTTTCTGCTTCTGCCTGCCGCCTTGGGGCTGCACGGGCTTGCGAGAGAGCTGTCCCTGCGGGCCGGGAAAAGAGGGCTTGCGGTGCAGTGGGCTGCGGTCCACTTCGGTATGGCGATTGTCTTTCTTGCGGCGGGATTCAGGGGCAGGGAGGTCTTTCTGTATTTTGGCAGAAGGTGTTATTTTTTTGTCTGTCTGGCCATAGGAGGCGTTTGTCTGGGGCTGTTTCTGCGGGAGCTCTGGTATTGCAGGAAGCCTTTAAAGCGGCCCTTTTGCCTGCGGGACAGACTGGGCATCGGTGTGCTGTTGCTTATGGCGGCGGGGATGGGAGCCCTGCAGGCGCCCGCCGTCCTTCGCTGGGACGGTGCTTACTTGTATAATTATCTCCATCAGCTCAATCTGACGGCGGTTTTCCAGGTAAATCTGCTGGCCTTCTGCAATCATCTCAGTATGTCCTATGTGGCCTTTAACAAGCTGGCGGAGGCGGTGTTCGGAAGCCTGAGTCTGGGAATGACGGCGCTTAACTTTGCCCTGTATCTGGGCAGTGTGCTGTGCGTGTATCTGATTTTGCGCAGACAGTGGGAGCGTCTGCGCGATCCGGAGGCGGCGCTGCTTACGGCGGTCTATGCCTTTTCACCCTTTCTGTTCGGATTGGTGCACTATAATTATTGGGATTTCTGGGTTATTGCGCTGTTTCCCATCGTGGTTTATTTCGCTCTGTGTAAAAAGTGGGTGCTTTTTTTCTTTTTCTCCCTGGTCCTTTGTTTTGTGAAGGAGACGGCCGTGGTGTCCTACGCTTTTTTCTGCCTGGGGCTTTTGCTGAGGGATTTTTGGGGCAGAGATAAAAAAAGTCCTCGGGTCTTTCTCAGAACGGTGGCGGAGGGAAAGGAGTATCAGGGGATGCTTGCGGTGGGGGCCGTGTGGCTGTGGGCCTACGCTTCTCTCCCTCACTGGGACGGCGTGGGAGCCTTTGCCTTTCATCCGGAGTACGTGGTCCAAAAGCTGTCGGTTTTGTTCGGGCTGAACTTCAACTGGCTGCTTTTTATTGCTGGGGCAGGGCTGTTTCTCTATCTGGCGCGCAGGGGGGAGAGAGGGCTTGTGAAAATGCTTTTTCCCCTGTTTTGCAGTGATGTGGCTTTTGTTGTCTTCAGTTGTCTCTTTGTCACTGTGAATCATGCCAGATATATTGACGCCCATATTGCGGTACTGAACCTGACGCTGATCCTCTGTCTGGGGTCGCTCTCGAACAGAGCGCTCAGGTGTGCGGCCGGTGCGGCGCTGACGGTGCTGATGACGGTGTCAAGTTTCCGCACCGTTGATCCGGTCACGCTGTTATTGTTTGACAGGCATGATGTGGGGGGAACAACGGTGGTGAGCACGACGGAGAACGAATTTTTGAGCGATTCTGTAGTCTATAACAGACAGTATCTGTGTTTGGACGCAGCCCTGAACCTTGCGCTTGGAGAGGTGGCAGCAGCAGGCGCACCGATTTGCTTTCCGGCGATATACAATGGCACCTGGTTTTTTGACGGAATTGTGGGGGGATACGTGGACCGGGTGGAGAATGGGGCTTTGATGACCTGCGAGTACTGGGATGCGGCAAGGCAGAGCAGGATACTTTACGGCGATGAGGAGGCCCTTCCCCTGGAGATATGCCATCTCACCGACAGCAGCGATTTGGACGCCGTTTTGGACGGCCGTGCCGGATATTACTTTTGTATGCCCGGCGCGGGGGAGGAGCAGCGCAGACAGATAGAGGAGAGTATGGAGATTCTGGAGGAGAAGGTTTTCGAATATCAGGGCTGGAAAATTACCCGCCTTATGTTTATAGGAAAATAATCCCAGGCGGGTTTCCGCATTTGTTTCCGAAAAACACTTGCATAAATCTCAACATGGAGTAAAATAAAGAATGTAGAATGATGTAAACTGAGAAAAAGGAAGCACTATGGCGCAGAGCACATCGCAGAAGACATATGTAGTGGAGGGCAGGCAGTTCCGCACACAGGCGGATTATGCCCGGGCCAGCCGCGACAGGGAATTGATCGATAAGCTGCGGCAGAGGGTGCAGGATGAGAATCCCGCCGGACTAAGGCAGCTAAGTCAGGAATTACATAACGGGAAATACCGCTTTCTCACCATTCTGGGACAGGATTTTACAGACGAGATCGACGAAAGGCTGAAGAAGAGTACCCAGAGTCCGGGAAAGAGGCCGAAGCAAAAGAAGACCGCCTCGGGGAGGTCTGCCCGCAAGGCTTCCGGAGGCAGAGATGCCGCCGTTACCCCGGAAGGGATGCCCCAGGAGCTTAAGACGATTGTGGAGCAGGAGCTTAGGCTGCGTGAGAAGCGCAGGAGGCTTCTGGTTCTTCTGTGCAGCGTGGTAGGCCTTGTGTGTCTGGGATATTTTGGTCTGTATGCCTATTACGATTACAGAACCCGCGCTTCCTATGAGCATTGGAGCGAGCTTCGGGACAGCGGCGCCGCTCATTCTCAGGCGGCGGCTCCGCCGGTGGTTCATCTCGACAGCCAGGACAGAGAGATTCCGGATGTGCTGGATGAGTATAAACTTTTACTAAATAAGAACAGAAGACTAATCGGATGGATCACAATTGACGATACAAAGATTGACTACCCTGTTATGCAGACTGTGGACAATGAGTACTATCTGGACCATAATCTGGAGCAGCAGTATGACAAAAACGGCGCGATCTTTATGGATAAGGACTGCGATGTCCTGGCTCCCAGCACCAACCTGATTCTGTACGGGCATCATATGCAGAGCGGCAGAATGTTCGGGGAGCTGGACAAATACGCCAATGAGAAATTTGCCAGAGAGCATCCGTACATACAGTTCAATACCATATATGAGTACGGAACCTGGCAGGTTATGTATGTGTTCCGGTCAAAGGTGTACAACGAGGAAGAAATTGTTTTCAAATACTACCAGTTTATAGATGCTGCGAGCGAGCAGGAGTTTGATTCCAATATGCGTGAGATGGCGGAGATGTCTCTCTATGACACGGGGGTGACGGCCAGGTACGGGGATCAGCTTCTAACCCTCTCCACCTGCGATTATAAGGAAGAGAACGGCCGCTTCGTAGTGGTAGCAAAGAAAGTCACAGCAAAGGAGTAAAGGACATGGCTAAGGCTGTAAAGAAAAAGGCAAGAAGGTTAAAGAGGACGATCAGGAAGACATTGGGAGCTTTGTTCCTTGTGTCGGCTATCGTGGTGGCTGCGATTCCTGTGGACGGACTGCGGGCAGCAAACGGGGATGTCAGCACCTACGTGGAGAGCAGACGAAACGATACTCCCATGCATGTGACCATAGGCGATGCGGAGCATCCCAGCGCCATACCCTATGTCACTTTGGATGAGACTGAGGCCAACCAGACTATCTATAACAGACGTTACGGAAACTGGGCGGGAACCTATCAGTTTGTGATCCAGCAGTCCACGGCCCTTTCCGACGCGGAGGATCTGGAGGAGCACACCAGGATCGCCATCATTGTGGGATTCGGCAGTGAGATTGTGGGAAGCAGGCTGGAGATGCCCAATACTGTGGACGCCTATCTCGAGTTAAATAATAAGTGGTGTGCCGTCAGTGAGGATAAGAGCCGTTTTCTGTACTACAAATCCGGTGAGGATTATGTCCGGGACGAAAACGGAAATATCATTGTTGATATTGTAGAAGAACCCAGGCTGGACGAGAACGGCAATCCTGTCGAGGAGATTGTGTCAGTGCAGGTCTTTAATCCGGACGGTTCGCCGAAGATGGAGTGGGTGACCGTTCCGGTGCTTGATGCCGATGGGAAGCCGGTTTTGAATCCTGACGGCACACCCCAGACCAAGCTGGAACAACATCCTGTTTTTCAGGATGTGAAGCGGCCGATTATTGATAAAGTTGAAAAACCCAGAATGCAGGCGATCTACAGCCCCTGCTATTTTGACGAGTTCGATGTGTGGTCAAAGCAGGAGTACCATTTTGAGAACAATCCCGGAAGCTGTCTGTACTATTATGAGGACAACGACACCACCAAGACTTTGATCGAGGCCAACAAGGGAACCAACCAGAGGCTTAAGAATATTCCGGTGGCCTACATTGCCAACCAGCATAACGATGCCGACGGAAATTTGATTGACAATGTGGATTCCGGCGTGTTTACCGGTGCTCTGACCTGTACCACTTTGGTGCTCAGCAAATATATCCTGGGAATCGGCAGCTATGCTTTCTCGGGAAATGTAAATATCCATGATCTGGAATTTAAGGATTATGTGCGGGAGATCGGAAATAACGCGTTCAGGGACTGCTCCGGCATTGCCACGATCAAGATCCCCAGCAACTCCAGTATGCAGGTGATCGGCGATCATACCTTCTACAACTGTCGGGGACTTACCTCCTTCGACGCGCCCACCGCCATCACGGCAGTGGGGGATTCCGCCTTTGAGGGCTGTGCGAATTTGACGTCCATCAATCTGTGCGGTGTGGCAAACACCTCCTCCCTGAATAAGATCGGACACTATGCCTTTGCCGGGTGCGAGAGCCTGAAGTCCATTGTGGTGCCTCCCACCTACGCGGAGTCGATCCCCATCAGCACCTTTGAGGGCTGTACCTCGTTAAAGTATATACACGCCCAGAATTCCGCGGTAAACCTTGTGGATGACACGGGATACTACACCTTGGTGGATTTCAGAGACGATCTGGAGAATAAGGGTAATGAGGAGTTCTATATAGAGGGGCATAAGGACAGCATTCTTCAGAACACCGCTGTGGAAAATTACTTTACCTTTAAATATCATGATCAGGAGACTTACATCCGGAAGATACCGGATGAGACCTCCAACTATAATGAGACTACGGGAAAATGGGATTTGAACGCCACCTTCTGGGTGACGCGTTCCAGCGGAGAGCCGGGGACGCCCGGAGACGGTCAGATCTCCCGGGCTACCATAGAAAGCGGTTTGAGGAATCTGAGGCTGCCGGGTCATGTGGGCCCTCTGTCAGTCAGGCAGATCGGGGACAGCGCGTTCAGAAACAATTGCGCTCTCACCGGAGTGATCGTACCCTCCACTGTTACCAGCATCGGGCCCAATGCTTTCAGGGGCTGTCATAATCTGCTGTCGGTAATTTTTGAGAAGGCGGAGAGCATAGCGTACGCCGATATCGGTACGGATGCGTTTAACACCCAGGGCTTTGAGCTTTCTACCCACAAGGACTGTCCTACGGGCGCGTTGACCAAGACGCCTGCCTTAAGCTTTACGGGAACCATCGGCTCCTCCGTGGGGCCCTTCCAGTACGCCATGGATCCGAATAATAAGGTGAACACAGGGGCGTCTCAGCAGAATGCCTGGATTACCTATTACAGCGGATGGCCCACCAATCTCACGGTTGAAAATGTGAACGGCGTGGCTACGCTGACCAATTATCCCACCATTCAGCAGTTGATGAAGCGGGAGTTCACGGCGGATAAGTATCACTATATGACTCTGGATAAGGATTACGAGCGGGCGGCCTACTATGCGTTCTACAAATACCTGGGCGTGATTGACCAGGCCAACGCCGCGTCCCTGACCCGGGCGGATGATTACGATATGACCCGGATCACGGGATATGAGCAGGATATTATCGACCACACCCTGACCGTAGAGCTGCCCGAGGGTATTGAGGATATTAAGGATAATCTGTTCGGCGGCAGGGAGGGTGCCGAGTTTGAGCATCTGCTTCCCTATCTGGACAGAAACACGGTAAGCTCCGGGGATCTGACGTCCAGCGGAACAAGCAAGCCTTTGGGCAAGTCCTTTAAGATACACCTCAAGAGGCTTGATGCGGAGAGCTTTAAGGATTGTAAGACGCTTGAGTCCATCAATATTGGAGCGGGAATTGAGAGTATCGGGGACCACGCTTTTCAGGATTGTATCAGTCTGCAGGAGGTGTGGGTGGATCCTTCCCTGACCTCCATGGGCATAGCGCCCTTCATCGGCTGCAACAAGCTGGGGAAGGACGAGACGAACACGGTTCATTTCCAGAACAACCCCAACTTCTCCTGTGTTGATTCTGTGATTTACGGCAAGGCTGCGGACGGCACCATGGCCAGACTTATCGAGTATTTGAACGGACGTGATTACAAGACTCTCACTGACGCGGAGCTTGCATCGGTGAAGGAGATTGCCCAGGAGGCGTTTAAGAATACTTCTGTGGAAACGGTGGATTTTGGATCTTCCGGCATTACGGAGATTTTTGACGAGTGCTTCGCCAACACGGAAAGACTGATCAGCGTGACTTTGCCTTACGGCTTCCGCAGAATAGGAAACAAGGCGTTTTTAAACAGCGGTATTCGTTATCTGCACGCGCCTGTCACCTGGGAGGATACGGGGGATGAAGCTTTCAGCGGCGTGCCCAACTACCTGACGGTTTACAGCAGCGAGGACTGCTATGCGCAGCGTTATTCCGACAATAATCCCAGTCACCCCAATTTGAAATGGGCGAAGGAGGAGGGAATCACATTTTATACCGTTCAGTTCTTCTACAATGATGAGGAGGGCGAGAAGCATCTCGTCTACACGGCGGAGAATGTGAAGTCGGGCGAGTCCGTGGATGTGGACGGACTTTTGAAGGAGGGCGCTTTTGACGAGGTGCCGAAGGAAGTGAACGGCCTGGTATTCCAGAAGACCTGGTCGCCCAAGAGCAATTATGTGAACGTGGGAGGAGATAAGCTGATTCTGGAGGTATACGCCGTGTACGGGCAGGCTGCCAGACACAGAGTGACCTTCCTGGATCGGGATAACAATATTATTTGGGCAGATGATGTGCTGGTGGGCGGCAATGTCTATACTCCCACGCCTCCTGCGGTGGAGGGAATGACCTTCAGCGGATGGGAGAGCACCAGCCCCGGACTGCCGGGTCAGTACACCATAAAAGATTTGGATACCTTAGAAGAGGATGTGATTTTCCGGGCGGTGTATGTAAGTAACACGAATCCGACGGACCCCAGCAATCCGACGAATCCTTCGGATCCGAATAACCCGGGTAATCCTACGAATCCGACGAACCCTTCGGATCCGAATAACCCGACGAACCCTACGAATCCGACGAACCCTTCGGATCCGAATAACCCGACGAACCCTACGAATCCCACCAACCCCACGGCTCCCACCGCAGGGAATTACTACACTCTGACCGTGCGCAACGGAAGCGGTTCCGGAAGCTATCTGGAAGGGGCCCAGGCGATCATTGTGGCGGACGATCCCGCACCGGGCATGGAGTTTCACAACTGGACCATCGAGCCTGCCAATGCGGCTATTGCCAGCACCGGCGTTTCCGCTACGGTGGTGACCATGCCGGCTGTCAATGTGGTGGTTACGGCTAACTACAGGACCAAGCAGGGCAACAGCGTATCCACGGGTTCGGGCGGCACTACCAGCGGAAATTCGTCCGCCAGGCCGGGAGGCTCCACGGGGACGGTTAACAAGGGAGGCACCACGGTTGTAATCGACAAGAACGGTCTCTCCAACACGGGAGTGGTGTCCGCTACGGTGAACGGCTCCTCCGACAATTTTGTAATTAAAATCACGGAGAGCAGCGCGGCTTCAGAGGCTGTAGTGAAAGCGCTGATGGCTGAGTACGGAGATCTGACCAACATTAAGTACTTCCCTATGGACATCAGTCTGTACGATTCCACGGGCACCAAGAAGATCACGGATACTCAGGGGCTGTCCATCTCCATCACGCTGCCTCTGCCGGATTCGCTGATCACCTACGCGGGCAACAACAAGGTGGCCGGAGTGGTAAACGACCGCCTGGATAAGCTGACACCGAAGTTCACTACCATCTCGGGAGTGTCCTGCATCACCTTTACGGCGGAGCATTTCTCGCCCTATGTGATCTATGTGGATACGGCTAATCTGACGGCGGGGAGCTCCGACAATACGCCTAAGACGGGGGACGGGATTCATCCCAAGTGGTTCCTGTCGGTGGGCCTGGCATGTGTGTCAATGGTGTTGTTTATGAAGAAGGACAGAAAAACCGTTAAAAAGCGTCAAATGGCATAACAGGGCAGAAGGAAGACATATGAGAGGAAGAAAAAGGCTGTGCGGTGTGCTGATGATCATCGCAGCGCTTGTAATCATGCAACTTCCTGTAACGGAGGCAGATGCAGCGACATCTGCTTCCGATTTTGAAATGGAAGGGATGGCATTACTAAAATACCGTGGAACGGAGACCAATGTGACCATTCCCTCCACGGTGGAGGAGATCGGCGGAAGTGCCTTTGAAGGAAATAAGACCGTCGAACTGGTGGTGGTGCCCAATTCGGTGAAAAAGATCGGGAGCTATGCCTTTTGGGGCTGCGACAATCTGGACACGGTGGTTTTGGGCCGCGGTCTGACGGAGGTGGGAGATTATGCTTTCACCAACTGTCAGGGGCTGGAGCAGATGGCGATTCCGGCTAATGTAACCAGAATCGGTATCAGCGCCTTTAAGAACTGCGTAAATTTGACGGATATCACAATCCCATCTGAGGTGACCTACATTCATGAGAGCGCCTTTGACGGCTGCTATAAGCTGCAGTTTCACTGTGAGGAGGGATCCTACGGCGCTACCTTTGCCCAGGCGTTTTATGAGAAGCAGCAGGAACGTCCGGAGTATGAGGATGTGTCCAAATATACGCCCTCAACGCCTGAGGATACCGAGGGAGCAGTAGACGGCGATGTCGGGGGAGAGGGTTCCGATACGGTTCCCGACACTTATATTCCCGAGGGCAAAGAGCTGGGACTTACCCATGTGGTGGGCAATCAAGCGGTGGTTTTTTTGGATAACACCAGTCCTCAGGTTCTGGGCGGAATGCCCATGCAGGTTGAGGGGGAGAGTATTCCGGCTCCTTCCGTGGAGCCTGTGACAGGGGACGGCGGAGAGGGTATTGCGAAATATACTATTGTAGATGAGCATATTGTGGCGGATCAGGCCTATTATCGCGCTGAAGGCTTGGAGACCATTACATTGCCTGAGGAGACGGAGGAGATTGGGCAGTTTGCCTTTGCCAGAAGTACGGTGAGCAAGGTGCTGATTCCTGAGGGAACGCGGGAGATCGGATACGGAGCCTTTTACCACTGTGACAATCTGACTGCGGTGGAGCTTCCCTCGACACTTGTCTGCGTAGAGCCAAAGGCCTTCGCTTATACGCCGTGGGTGGAGCGGTTCCTTTCGGGAGCGGAGGGAAGCGGTGACTTCCTGATCAGCGGAGGCGTTCTGGTGGCATACCGGGGAACGGGAGAATATGTTGAGATACCGGAGGGAGTGACTTTGATAGCCGCGGAAGCCTTTCAGGGTCACGGAGAGATTGTGGGAGTGGCTTTGCCGGAGAGTCTGCGGATTGTAGGGGAAGGCGCTTTTGAAAATTGCGGAGGCCTTTCCAATGTGACATACGGGAGCGGGCTGACGGATTTGAAGGACCGTGCTTTTGCCGGTACGGCTCTCACCCAGGCCAGTCTCCCCCCGTCCCTGGAACGGATAGGGCTGCAAGTGTATCCGGAGAGTGCTCAGGTGATTTACGGCGGGGATGCTCCTGAGGCAACCCATGAAATATCGGCGCAGCGGCTATCCAATGAGGCCTATCGCCAGGCTTTGCCGGGGGACGGACAGCCCGGCGTCACGGCGGTGGGCGCGGAAGGCGTGAACGCATGGCTGGAGGGAGCTGACAGAAGCTATTTTCTGACGGTAAGCGACGCCGGGGACGGGACCCGGGAGGCGATGGCCCAGGCGTTTCGGCGGAATCTGGGGCAGGAGATGCCGCAGAATATTCTGCTCTATGAGTTGACGCTCACAGACGGCGGCAGCATACCCATCAACAAGACCGGCACCAGATATTTGACGGTGGAGCTTCCGGTTCCTGAGCAGTTTGCCCAGACGGGTCTGCGCATGGTGCTGTTGGACCGCAACGGTCAGTTGGAAAGCTTGCCCCTGGCGCGTATGCTGGTGGACGGCAGGGACTGTATTCGTTTCAGCACCCGTTATCTGTCGGCGGTTGGGATATTTGAGGACGGTTCCGCTCTTGATCCCGGGGAACTGACGGAGGTGACGGCAGAGTTTAACAATATGGCCGCGCCCCGGGCGTCGGTATCTCCCGGTCCGGGTGCCGGAGTTGTCGCACAGTGGATATTGGGAAGCGGATTGCTGTTGTGCGGATTGATTTTTCTGATACACAAAAGAGCATAGACAGACGGCGAAACCCTGGAAAACAAGGGTTTCGCCGTTTTCTGAATCCTTTTAACATTACAATATGTAAAAATAAGCATATTCATTTGAATCATGTGCCGAGATGAATTGTCCTGGCATAGGATATAGAAAAAATGTCAGGGCAGTTTTATGCAGCGAGTGAGAAGACAGATTGAAGTCCCCGACGAGATAGGGCCGCAGTCAGGGCGTGGGGTTACGGTGGCGGTTTTGGATACCGGGGAGGGTGTTGCCCTGATGTCACGAATCTCCGGGTATCTTTTTGTCGGTGTAGAGGATGTGGTTGATAAGCCAGCCCAAAAGAAACTCCAATAGTTCGTTTAAGTATTTCTGAGGATTGTCGTCCACCGCCTCCAGATTAATGTTTTCCAGTTTGTCGATAAACGCCTCATGGGCCCGCCGCTGCGCAGGCAGTCCCTCGTAACGGATACCCTCCATGTACTCTTCCTCGTCCCGGAAATGCTCCGCCGTGTAGGCTCTTAATTCCTCCAGTATATCCATGAATTTGTCGTAACTGGAGGAGGCATCATAGGATTTCACCAGTCTGCCCGCCTTGTCCACTATCCGGAACAGCTCTCTGTGCTCCCTGTCTATCAGATCAATTCCCACCAGGTAATCGTCGGTGAACTCGCAGGGGTTTTCCCGGATCATCCACTCCTCCAGGGGAGGGAGCTTACCGATGAGGATATCGCTGCTCAAGATATGGTGATAGAGCCACTTCGCCAGAAAGGTGACCAGATCGGCCAGGACCTGCCGCTGAGCCTCTGTGTCGTCAATGTTTGTCAGGTCCAGCATCAGGATCTTTTCGCGGAAAAAGGCATGCTGGGTCCGCTGGCGTATCAGTTCAGGGTCGCGTATCTGCGTCATGTAGGCTTCCTCGTGGGCAAAATGCCGTTCGGCGTACTCGTCCAGCCTGGCGATGAGCTCCTTAAGCTGCTGATAGCAGTCGCCCTGGAGGTCGGCTGTTACGAGGTCGTAGGCGCTGTTCAGCATTTCGAAGAGCTGTCTGTGCTCCCCGTCGATCTGTTCTATTCCGATTTTGCAATCTTCGGTAAATTCAAACATAGTATCCCGTCCTTTCAAAATAAATTTGTACTTCAAGTGTTGGCCTGCCGTATAATACGTGGCAAAATGACGGCAGGGTACAGGCTGCGGGCAGGGACCCGATAAATCATTGATTTTTCGGGTTCGCTTTGCTCGTCAAATATTCAAATAAGCATCCCCTCGAGCAAGCTCGGCAGATGCTTATTCGAGTACTTGACTCTGCCCTTTGCGGACATTATACCACAGGAGAGGGAAAAAACAATAGGGGATGCAGTTGTTTGACAGGAGAGGGGATTGGTTATCATCCCGATCTGGAGAACAATCTGCTGGCCTTTCATGACTTTGTGCAAAACAGGGAATACAGATATGACGACAGCGGACACGGCACCCATGTGTGCGGGATCATATGCGGCAGCGGAGCCGCGTCCCAGGGCAGATATCGGGGGATAGCGCCGGGGGCGGGGCTGGTGGTGGGAAAGGTGTTGGACTATAACGGCGACGGCAGAGTGGAGCATATGTTGGAAGGCCTGAAGTGGGTGCTGCGCGTGAGGGAAAAGTATCACATCAGAATATTGAATCTCTCCGTGGGAGTGGGAATTATAAACGAACCCGAAAAAGAGCAGATTCTTATAAAACAGTTGGAGCGTGTAGTTGAAAGCGGGATTACGGTAATCTGTGCGGCGGGGAACAGCGGACCAAAGGACGGCACGCTGACCTTCTGGGGGGAGAGCAGGCAGGTGGTCACAGTGGGCTGCCACGACGGAATCTTTTGCAGGAACAATCCCAGGAGATGCGAGACCTATTCCGGCAGGGGGAGGGCCAGGTCTTCTCTGCGCAAGCCGGATATTGTTGCGCCCGGAACGGATATCATATCCTGCAATGCTTTTTTTCGCAATGTGCGGGGCAGAATCAGGCAGGCCTACGTGGGAAAAAGCGGAACCTCCATGTCAGCCCCCATTGTCTCCGGCGCGGCGGCGCTCTATTTTCAGCGTTATCCGATGGAGGACAGTGAGGACTTTAAGCAGAAGCTCACGTTTACCGCCACCGACCTGGAGGAGGCCTGGAATAAGCAGGGATGGGGCATGGTCAATGTGGGTAGGCTTTTAGGGTGATACTGTTATAAATTGGAGAAAAGATTTCACTGTCAGAATTGACATTTATAAAGAAACGTGGTATCTTAATTGAGAAAGAAGAAAGTATGTTACCATACGTGAAAGGCAGTAGGGAATCGACATGGAAAAACAGCAGATATTAATTGTTGACGACGAAGAAATCAACAGAGAGGTCCTGATTGAGATGTTCCGTGAATCCTCCGAGAAGTATGAGCTTCTGCAGGCTTCCAACGGACAGATTGCAATTCAGCAGATTGAGGATAATCCCAATATTGTGCTGGTTCTTTTGGATATTGTGATGCCTATTATGGATGGATTCAAGGTTTTGGAATATATGCGTGAGAAGGAGCTGATAGAGAAGATCCCAGTGATCCTGATCACCAGTGAGGCGGTGGAGGACAGCGAGTACAAGGCATATTCCTATGGTGTGGCGGATGTCATACATAAGCCCTTTTATCCTTACATTGTTAAGAAGAGGAGCAGGAATATCATTGAGCTGTATCAGAGCAAGCTTCATATGGAGCAGCGCCTGAAGGAACAGGAACTGGAGATCAGAGAGCAGCAGAAGGAACTCCAGGAGAACAACGAGTTCATGATTGATGCACTCAGTTCCGTTGTGGAGTCCAGAAATGCCGAGACGGGCGAGCATACGAAACGTATCAAGTATTTTACTCGGATTATGCTGAAGTACCTTATGAAGTATTTCCCGAAGTACGGTCTGACAGAAGCTCAGATAGATATGATGGCCAGAGCCTCTGCCATGCACGATATCGGTAAGATCGGTATTCCCGACGCTATTCTTTTGAAGCCGGGCCGTTTGACTCCGGAGGAGTTTGAGGTGATTAAGACCCACACCACCATCGGATGTGAGATTCTCGAGAAGGCCTATCGGGACAAGGACAGTGAGTTCTACCGTTATTGCTATGAAATCTGCAGACATCACCATGAGAGGTGGGACGGAGCCGGATATCCGGATCATCTGGCAGGGGACGATATTCCTATCAGCGCACAGATTGTTGCCATAGCGGATGTATATGACGCGCTGGTAAGTCCCAGAGTTTACAAGAGTGCATATGCCAACAATATAGCCTACGACATGATTATGAACGGCGAATGCGGTCAGTTTTCTCCGGATGCATTGGAGTGTTTCACGCTTGCAAAGGAAGATTTCTTCAACATTGTGGAAGTGATTAAGATGTTTAGTTTTTCGTAATAGTGTGGTTGATGGCAGGCGGCAAAGGGATTCAAGTTTTTTGCTGCCTGTTTGTGTTATATTTTGCCGGATTCTCCGGCGCATTGAAACTGTCGGAAAGGCATGGTTGTTGATATGGAGAAAATCGAAAACAGTATATTTCCCATGGAGGATGCCCTGGAGATTATTCTGGTGTTTGACCGGACGGGAATTGTCTCCTACGCCAACCGTGCGGCCACGGAGAAGCTGGGCTACAAAGATGACCTATGCGGCAGACATATCAGTGATATTTTCCCAAATACCTTTAAGAATACAGAGGACGGTTATGAGACGGAGGCTTCCTTTGGAAGCGGGCTGCAGAGCCTGGTGGCCTACCGGAAGAATCTTACCTGTTTTCCGGTGGAGGCCAGGATTATAAGCGGCCAGGGAGAACCGCCTCGCTACATATGTATGGCAAATGATGTGCTGGAGAAGGAGTTCCTGAGCAGAGAGGTCGAGAAGGTGCGGGAGGAGGCCAGAGAGGCCCTGAAGGTAAAGACCGAGTTTGTGGCGAATGTGACTCACGAGCTGCGCACTCCGGTGAACGGTGTGCTGGGCAATGTGAAGGAATTGCTGTGCCAGGAGGTTGACGAGCGCACGGAGAAGGCCCTGCGTCTGATAGAGCGCTGCTGCGGGGATATGAACAAGATTATCAACAATATTTTGGATTTCTCCAAGCTGGACGCTGGCAAATTTACGCTGGAGCCCCGCAGGTTTCATTTTCGCAATATGCTGGATTATGTGAAGGGACAGCATGTGGGGAAGATTACGGAGAAGGGGCTTGGATTTTTTATGACTGTGTCGCCCCAGATACCGGAATATATTATCGGAGATGAACTGCGGATTGTACAGATTCTGAACAATCTTCTGTCCAACGCACAGAAGTTTACTTCCGTGGGGAAGATTTCGGTGGAGGTCTTTCAGACGGCCAGGGTCAACGACAGGATCGAGTTGTTTTTTATTGTGAAGGATACGGGGATCGGGGTTGACGAGGAGGGAAAGGCAAAGCTGTTCCAGAGCTTTTCCCAGGTGGATGCGTCGATCTCCAGGAAGTACGGCGGCACGGGCCTGGGGCTTTTTATCAGCAGACAACTTGCGGAGCTTATGGGCGGTAAAATAGAGCTGGAGAGCGAGAAGAACAAGGGCAGCACCTTTTCCTTTTCCATATGGGCGGGGTTATGTGAGGGAGACCAGAACGAGCCTGTCCAGCCGGAGGAGTCAAAGATGGTCATGTACACATCCGCGCCTGTCTCGGAGGACGAGGAGGCGGCGGATAACGTCAGGATATACGGCACACAGGAGAACCGGGACAGCCTGAAAAAGACACTGTCCAAGATGATACTCTGTGTGGAGATGGAGAACTGGGAGAAGGCCGAGATGTTCATGGAGATTGTCCGCCAGCTCACGGAGGGAGCTCCCAGAGAGGTCGGCAGGGAGGTTCTCAAGCTGAAAATGGCGATCCAGAAGGAGAACTATGAGAAGGCCGCCGCCGGATATGAGGAGCTTAATAAAATTCTGTAGATGTTAAGGAAGGGGGCGCCTGAGCTTTGGAGAGCAGAAACGAGCACGCAGTGGTTCTCATTGTGGACGATGTGGAGACCAACAGACTGGTTCTGGAGGAAATCATAAAGAGCATGGATTGCCGCCCTGTCCTGGCGGAAAGCGGAGAGCAGGCACTGGAGATCATTCAGGAGAACCTGCCGCAGCTCATTTTGTCTGACATATCCATGCCGGGTATGGACGGCTATGAGCTGTGCAGAATCCTCAAAAGAAAGGAACAGACCAGAAACATTCCGGTTATCTTTATCTCTGCCTATGATGACCCGGAGGATATTGTGGGAGGATTTTCCCTGGGAGGGGCGGATTACATCACTAAGCCCTTTATATCCGAAGTGGTTCGGGCCAGGGTGGGAGTACATTTGAATCTGTACAGGGCAAGCGTCGATCTCAAGGAGATGAACCGGAAGCTCCAGATTTCCGTCAGCGAGCAGCTCAAGCAGATGGAGATGGAGAAGAAGAATATACTCTATGCCCTGGCAAATATTGCGGCACAGTATTCCGACTGTGAACGGGAGTATGTGGAGCGTTTGGGGGGCAACTGCAGAATACTGGCGCAGGGGATGCAGCTCTCCCCTGCCTTTGAGGATAAAGTGTCCGATACCTTTATCGACACCGTGGAGTTGGCGGTGCCCTTGTGTGATATCGGATATATCGGCGTACCCAGAGATATCCTGTGCAAGGAGGGGGAGCTTACCCCGGAGGAGGAAGCTGTGCTGAAAACTCACGCGGGGATTGGCGCCAGACTGCTTTCCGAGCTCTATGTGAATAGCGACTACAATGAATTTATCACGACGGCTATAGAAATCACCCACTATCACCATGAAAACTGGGATGGAAGCGGATATCCGGAAGGGTTGTCCGGGGAGGAGATTCCTCTGTCCGCGCAGATTGTGGCCGTTATGGAGCGCTACAGTATTCTTACAGGGAGAGTCGGGCTAAGCAGGGAGGAGGCTTTGAACGTCATGGACGGGGAATCGGGGGTTCGGTTTAACCCTGATATATATAAAATATGCCGTAAAATATCGCGCCAGCTTCACTAGCGCGAGAAAGGCAGGAGGAGATAGTTGTGATTACGGATGAGGAGTTTCTAAGGATTTCAGGTTATATGAAGCAGCGCTATGGCATTGACCTTTCACAGAAGAAGGTTATTATCAACGGCCGTCTGGAGAATTATATCAGAAAGGGCGGTTGGAGCAGCTTTAATGAATTCATGAATGCCGTGGAGAGCGATCGGTCGGGCAATCAGGAGAGAATGCTGGTGAATTTCCTGACCACAAATCATACGTATTTCATGCGGGAGTTCGAGCACTTTGAGTATTTTAAGAGCGTTGTGCTGCCCTGGCTGAAGACCAAGGAGAGCGCGAAGAAGGATATCAGAGTCTGGTGCGGCGCGGCTTCCTCCGGGGAGGAGCCCTACATGATCGCCATGGTGCTGGCGGATTATTTCGGACTGGAGAAGGATCAGTGGGACAAGAAAATTCTGGCCACGGATATCTCCACCAAGGTTTTGAAGCAGGCCATGGCAGGGGTTTACAATGAGGAGCAGTTAAAGAACCTGCCGGAGCATTGGAAGAGACACTTTTTTAAAAAGATGGACGGCGGTCGTTATGCGGTGACGGAGGAGTTGAAGAGGGAGGTAATCTTCCGACAGTTTAATCTGATGGATCCCTTTCCTTTTAAAAAGAAAATGCATACCGTTTTCCTTCGCAATGTCATGATCTATTTTGATGACAATACCAAAAAGGCGTTGGTTCAGAAGGTGTACGACGCCCTGGAGCCGGGAGGATATCTTTTTATCGGGACGACGGAAACCCTGGACAGAAGCAGCACTCCGTTTCAGATCATACAGCCTTCGATCTTCAGAAAATAAATCAGGAAGGAACGCAAAGATATGCGGCCAATCAGAGTTTTAATTGTAGACGATTCCATTGTGTTCAGGGAGCTGTTGGCTCAGAATTTGAACAAGGATCCCACCATAGAGGTGGTGGGGGCGGTGAAGGATCCCTTTGAGGCGAGGGATGCCATTTTGGCATTGAAGCCGGATGTGATGACTTTGGATGTGGAGCTGCCCAGAATGAACGGCATTGAATTTCTGCGCAAGCTGATGCCCCAATATCCCCTTCCTGTGGTGGTGATCAGCTCCTTAAGCGACAAGGTATTCGACGCCATGCATGCCGGAGCAGTGGATTTTGTGGCAAAGCCGGCCGTGTCCAGCAGGGCGCAGCTCGAGGAGTTTGTCAAACATGAGCTTTTGGTAAAGGTGAAGATAGCGTCCAGCGCCAGGATCGGCAATATCAAGAGAACGGTGATGCAGAATCAGGGACAGGAGCAGAGACTGTCCGTGCAGGGTCACAATCTGGTGGTAGCCATCGGCGCGTCCACCGGCGGCACGGAGGCTACCGCCTCCATTGTCAGAGAGTTTGGACCGGATATACCGGGTGTTGTCTGTGTGCAGCATATGCCTCCCGGGTTTACGGCCATGTATGCCAAGAGACTTAACGACGAGAGCCGCATTCAGGTAAAGGAAGCGGAGACGGGAGACCGGGTGCTGCCCGGGCATATGCTGGTGGCTCCCGGAGGCGACAGGCATATGAGGCTTGTGAAGGTAAACGGATTCTATCAGGTGGAGGTCAAGGCCGGACCCAGGGTGAACGGGCACTGTCCGTCCGTGGATGTGCTTTTTGACTCCGTGGCTAAGGCTGCCGGGCCGGATGCGCTGGGGATTATCCTGACCGGGATGGGCGGCGACGGGGCCAAGGGACTGCTTGCCATGAGGAGAGCCGGCGCCCGGACCATAGGACAGGACGAATCCACCTGCGTGGTCTACGGAATGCCCAAGGTTGCGTATGATCAGGGAGCGGTGGAATATCAGGAAAAATTATCCGACATCGCGAGAAGGACATATGCTTTGTTAAATAAAATGTAAAGGAGAAAAGGTATGAAAATTCTATTGGCAGAAGACGATTTTGCAACAAGAAAATTTATGGTGAATTTTCTGTCAAAGTATGGCGAGTGTGATGTCACGGTGGACGGAATGGAAGCGGTGGACGCGTTTATGCTGGCTTTGGAGGAGGGAGAACCCTACGACCTGATTTGTCTTGACATCATGATGCCGGTAATGGACGGATACCAGTCTCTGATGGGCATCCGCAATCTGGAGAAGCAGCGTAATATTCCGGAGGATCAGGCGGTAAAGGTTATTATGACTACTGCCTTAAACGACGAGGCAAATGTTAAGATGGCGTTTGATTTGGGATGCACCATATACTCCGGCAAGCCCATCGACCAGGATCGGTTTGAGCAGGCGCTTAGAAAGCTGAACCTGATCTGACGGAGAACCGTTCCGAGAAATACTTTATTAAAAAGGTTTTAAGCGCAAACCGCGCTTTTTACAAATTTAGAAAGGAAAGGAGAAAGATATGGCTGAAGGTTTTAACACAGACGATATGCTTGACATATATCTGTTTGAAAACGGACAGTTGTTAGAGCAGCTTCAGGAGATTGTTCTGGAGCAGAAGGATGCGGAATGCTTTGACGAAGACAGTATCAATGAAATCTTCCGAACCATGCATACCATCAAGGGTTCGTCAGGCATTATGATGTTCGACGAGATAACGGCTGTGGCGCATAAGCTTGAAGATGTTTTCTATTTTCTGAGAGAATCTCATCCTGATAACGTACCGCATTTGGAGTTGGTGGAGCATGTATTGTCAGTGGAGGATTTTATCTCCGGTGAAATGGAGAAGATCCGAAACGGAGAGCCTTTGGACGGCGATCCCGCTCAGCTTTTGGAGGATCTGGACAGGTTCCTGAAGAGGATAAAGGACGGCGAGGTGGAGAAGGGGTCGGAGCTTCCTCCGGAGAATGCCCATGTGGAGCCCAAGCAGTTCTATATTGCGCCTGTGTCCAATAAGGACAGCCGTTTCTATAAGATTTACATCACCTTTTATCCGGAGACGGAGATGTCCAATGTCCATGCGTACAAGACTGTGTACGCGTTGAAGGAGATTGCGGAGGATATTCTGTACTCCCCGGAGGACATTATTTCGGATCCCGAGACGTCGGAGACGATTCTGAAGGAAGGCTTCCGCATCCTTTTGCAGGCTCAGTGTGACGAAGCCGCCATACGCGAGCTGATCGGAGTGGGCTATGATATCAGTAAGGTGGATGTCTATGAGTGCAAGGCGGAGGAATTCCTCCAGGGCTTTGATTTCGGTGAAGATCAGCCCCTGAAGGTGATTGATCTGGAGTCCAGTGTGGAGGACATCGAGGCCAGAAAACAGACGGAGGAGGAGGGCAAGGAACAGGAGCCGAAGGAGGCGAAACCCGCCAAACCGGCAAAACCTGCCATTGCTCCCGGTGATTTTGTCATCCAGTCAAAGGAGCCCGGAAAGCAGAAGAAGCTTGCCAAGGATAAGCCCAAGGGAGAGAAGGCCTCCTTCATCAGTGTGGATGTGAGGAAGATGGATCAGCTCATGGAGCTGATCGGAGAGCTTGTTATCTCCGAGTCGGTGGTGCTTCAAAATCCTGATTTGAAGGTGCCGGGATTGAATCTCGACAACTTTACCAAGGCAGCGGTACAGCTTTCCAAGATTTCCACCGATTTGCAGAATGTCATCATGTCCATGCGTATGGTGCCCTTGACAAACACCTTCCAGAAGATGAACCGAATTGTCTTCGATGTGTCCCGAAAGCTGGGCAAGGATATAGAATTTGTCATGGTTGGAGATTCCACGGAGGTGGATAAAAACATAATCGAGCATATTTCCGACCCTCTGATGCACATTGTCAGGAATTCCGTGGATCACGGAATCGAGACCAAGGAGGAGCGCGCCGAGAGCGGAAAGTCTGCGAAGGGCTGCATCACTCTTTCCGCCAAGACGGAGGCCGGTAAGGTTTGGATCAGCGTGACCGACGACGGTAAGGGTCTTGACAGGGAGAAGATTATCGCAAAGGCCAGAAAACAGGGAATTTTGGACGAGAACAAGCCGGATTCCGCTTATACTGACAAGGAAGTATATCAGTTTATCACGCTGCCCGGCTTCTCCACCAACGAGCAGGTCACGGAGTATTCCGGACGAGGCGTGGGAATGGACGTGGTGGTGCAGAATTTGCAGGCTATCGGAGGCGCTCTGGAGATAGAGAGCACACCTGGCTTTGGCAGTACCATGAGTCTGAAGATACCGCTTACTCTGGCGATAATCGACGGTATCGTGATGGAGATCGGGAATTCGTCCTTTGTCATGGAGACAGGCGCCATCAAGGAGTTTGTCCGGGTGAAGGAGGATATGCTGATCCATGAACCCAGCGGAGAGGAATACATTATGATTCGCGGAGACTGTTTCCCGGTGCTGAGGCTGGGAAAGTGGTATGGTCTTCAGGAATATCAGGAGTCCGTGGAGAAGGGCGTGATGCTGATTATCGAAGTGGACGAGAGGAAGCTGTGTATCCTGGTTGACCGTTTGGTGGGAGAGCAGGAGATCGTGGTAAAGCCGATTCCCTCTTATATCAAGAGAGTGAAAGGTCTCTCCGGCTGTACGCAGTTGGGAGACGGGAGCATTGCTTTAATATTGGATGCCGCCGGATTAATAGAAATCTAAGAAAGGAACGGTATATACATGGAAGAACGAACGAACGAAAAGATCAAGCGGATCGATGAAGATCAGAATACTTCCGATGATATGGATACACAAAAGGGTAAGTATATGACCTTCAAATCCGGAAACGAGTACTTCGGGCTGGAGATTCAGTATATTATTGAAATTATACAGCTCCAGGCAATTACGGCAATTCCGGAGACCGAGGATTATATCAAGGGACTTATCAACCTGAGAGGCAAGGTAATTCCGGTAGTGGATGTCAGACTTCGTTTCAAGCAGGAGCCCTTTGAGTATGACGACAGAACCTGTATCATTGTAATCAGTATGAAGTCCATGTTGATCGGATTGATCGTGGAAAAGATTGCGGAGGTGGTGGAGATCCGAGAGGAAAATATTCTTCCTCCTCCTATCATCGGACGGGATAAGGGGCACAACAAATATGTCTATGGCATCGGTAAGGTGGGCGATTCGGTGAAGCTTTTGTTAGATCCGGATAAGCTGCTCAACGATGAGGATTTATCGGTTGTAGAGCAGGCAAACGAAATGAATAATGAAGAAGAATGAGAGGTATGAGCTATGAAAAACATGAAGATAAGGACTAAACTGATCTTGGGATTCAGTGTCCCCGTCATACTGACAATCGTTACCGTACTGGTGGGAGTCTTCATATCCAAGGAATGTGTGAATGTTATCGCTGAGATGAATCACACTGCGTCGGATAACCTGAGCCATCAGTTTTCGGAGCAGACTCATCTGGAGGAGGCGGAGATTAATGGTCTCATGGAGATCATTAACGAAGGAGTTACGGAGAGAGTGGAGCGCATGGAGGAGATTATGGGAATCTCCAATGCCATCAGCATTGGTATTCTGGTAGTTTCCGTGCTGATCACAATCCTTATCGGCCTGGCATTGATCAAGACTATCATGCGCGCGGTGAGACAGCTCTCCGCAGCCGCGAAGGATATTGCGTTAGGCCGTGTAAACAATATTAATATGGTAAAGTACAATAACGATGAGTTCGGTGATCTGGTGGACGACTACACCAAGGTGATCGACAATATCAAGTATCAGACTCATATTGCGGAGGAGGTTTCAAACGGCAATCTGACCATTTCCGTGCGTCCCAGCTCCCCCGACGATATGCTGGGCAATTCTCTGAAGAAGCTGGTGGACGACAACCTTCGTGCCCTCAGCAACATCTCCGAGGCAGGTTCCCATGTGACGGTGAGTTCCTCCCAGGTGGCAAGCGCAAGCCAGGCTCTGGCACAGGGTTCCACGGAGCAGGCCAGCGCAATCGAGCAGATCACGGCATCTATTGATGAGATCGCAGAGAAGACAAAGCAGAATGCGGAGCAGGCCAATGAGGCTGCAAAGCTGGTGTCCAGAGCGATCCAGGATGTACAGCAGGGCAATAAGCAGATGCAGGATATGATGGTTGCCATGCAGGATATCAACAAGTCCTCCGAGAGCATTTCCAAAATTATCAAGACCATCGACGACATTGCTTTCCAGACCAATATCCTTGCTTTGAATGCGGCGGTTGAGGCAGCGAGAGCCGGTGAGGCAGGAAAGGGATTTGCTGTTGTGGCGGAGGAGGTTAGAAGCCTTGCCGCAAAGAGTGCCGCAGCGTCCGCTGAGACCGCTGAGCTGATCGAGGGCTCTATTGAGAATGTGGATTCCGGCTCCAAGATTGCGGAGGTTACCGCCAAGGCCATGGAGGAAATTTCCAAGGTTGTGCTTGACAGTGAGATGATTATCAACGGTATTGCAGAATCCTCCAACTATCAGGCTACCGCGGTGGCTCAGATCGAGCAGGCTATTAACCAGGTATCCCAGGTGGTTCAGACAAATTCCGCTACCAGCGAGGAGTGTGCGGCTGCCAGCGAGGAGCTGTCCAACCAGGCGGCAAGGATGAAAGAGATGCTTTCTATTTACAATTTGGGGAACAGCGATTTCTCATCTCCGTTCTCCGGCAATTCCTTCTCGTCCCCCATGTCAAGTGCGAACGAGCAGGTGATTTCCCTGGGAGATGACTTTGGCAAATATTGATGGGGAGGTGGGTGTTTGATGAGTCTGTTAGAAGAATTGAAAGAATTGGGTGTGGATGTGGACGGAGGCGTTAAGCGCATTAACGGCAACGAAGCCCTGTACACAAGACTGCTTGGCTCCTTTGTAAAGATGATGAAGGCGAACTATGTCACGCCGGATTTTACGGACGACGAGCGGGAGGAAATGATAGAGAAGACTCATTCTGTCAAGGGAACCTCCGGAAATCTTTCGATCACGCCGGTGTACGATGCTTACACGGAGATCGTGAATCAGCTTAGGGCGGGAGATTTGGATAAGGCCAGAGAGGTTTTGGCAAACATTCTGCCGATTCAGGACAAAATTGTGGAGTGCATTGAGAAACATATGCAATAAGCTTAGGGGATCTTGTAAAAAAGTGTCGGCAGTTTGCCGGCACTTTTTTTTGAGTCAGATAGAGAACTGCCGGCTAAAACGGTAACTTTTCAGGGATGAGAAGGTCAAATATTAATTTTTTGAGAAAGAGTTAAAAGATATTGACACTTTCCACAGGATTGTATACAATAATACGAGGTTATTTGAAAGGTTATCTATCCCCCTGGGGGAGAATGGAGCAGGAAAGTGAAAGGTTTTGACGTGAAGCAGGAAGTGACGGATAAGTATTCTCTGCGGGGGCGGGTGTTTCACAAGCTGAGAGATGATATTCTAAGCGGGAAATATGAGGAGCACGAGGAGCTGAAGGAGGTCGCCATAGGGGAAGAGATGGGCGTCAGCCGCACTCCGGTGAGAGAGGCGTTCCGTCAGTTGGAGCTTGAGGGACTGATTCAGATTATTCCCAACAAAGGGGCTTATGTGACCGGCATCACGGAGAAGGATGTAAAGGATATTTACATGATTCGTTCCCGGCTGGAAGGCCTGTGTGCGAGATGGGCCACGGAGAATATTACAAAGGAACAGATGGAGGAGATGGAGGAGAATGTATATTTGGCCAAATTCCATGCCGACAAGGGGCATCTGGAACAGTTGGCGGAACTGGACAATCGCTTCCATGACATTCTGTACGAGGCCTGCGACAGCAAGATGCTGGAGCATCAGCTAAAGGATTTTCATCAATATGTGCTGCGAGTGAGAAAGAAGACCCTTTCCAATGTGAACAGAGGGCCGAAGTCAAACGAGGAGCATGAGCGCATAATGGAGGCCATAAAGGCCAAAGACGCGGATCTTGCGGAGCAATTGGCATACAGCCATATGATCAATGCCTATGACAATATGGTGAAGGAAGGGCTTCAAGAGGCTTATGCCAGATGTGAATAGAAACCTATGGAAAAGGAGAGGAGACAATATGGACAGGATACAGATGAAGACTCCCCTGGTGGAGATGGACGGAGATGAGATGACCAGAATTCTCTGGCAGATGATCAAGGAGGAGCTGCTGCTTCCCTATATTGATTTGAAGACAGAGTACTATGATCTGGGCCTGGAGCATCGGAATCAGACGGAGGATCAGGTGACGGTGGATTCCGCCAATGCCACCTTAAAGTACGGCGTGGCGGTAAAGTGCGCCACTATCACCCCCAATGCGGCCAGGGTGGAGGAGTATCATTTAAAGGAGATGTGGAAGAGCCCCAACGGTACCATCCGCGCGATTTTAGACGGCACGGTGTTTCGTGCCCCTATTTTAGTCAAGGGTATTGTGCCCTATGTATCCAATTGGAAGAAGCCCATCACCATCGCCCGCCATGCCTACGGAGACGTTTACAAGAATACCGAAATCAAGGTGCCGGGGGCAGGAAAGGCGGAGCTTGTTTTCACCTCTGCGGATGGCACCGAGACCCGGGAGCTGATACATAATTTTGACGCAGCGGGCATTCTTCAGGGGATTCACAATACGGAGAAATCCATTTCCAGCTTTGCCAGAGCATGCTTTGGCTATGCCATAGACACCAGACAGGATCTGTGGTTTTCCACCAAGGACACCATCTCCAAGAAGTACGATCATACCTTCAAGGATATTTTTCAGGAGATTTACGAGGCGGAGTTTAAGACAAGGTTTGAGGAATTGGGGATAGAGTATTTCTATACGCTGATAGATGACGCGGTGGCAAGGGTGATCCGCTCGGAGGGCGGATTTATCTGGGCCTGTAAGAATTATGACGGGGATGTGATGTCCGATATGGTGGCCACGGCCTACGGAGACTTGTCCATGATGACCTCTGTGCTGGTGTCCCCCAGCGGCGTGTATGAGTATGAGGCGGCCCACGGCACGGTGCAGCGCCACTATTATAAGCATTTAAAGGGGGAGGAGACCTCCACCAACTCCATTGCGACCATCTTTGCCTGGACCGGCGCGCTGAGAAAGCGCGGCGAGCTGGACGGGATTATGGAGCTGCAGGAGTTTGCGGATAAGTTGGAGAGGGCTTGCATCAGAACCGTGGAGGAGGGGAAGATGACTAAGAGCCTGTCCTTAATTTCCACCTGTGAGAAGCCTGTGATCTTGAACAGTCTGGATTTTATCAAGGCCATCCGCAGCACGCTGGACGAGGAGCTTGTTTAAGAGCCGGGGAGAGATTGATATGGGAGGCAGAGCGGGAAAATATATGTTTATCCTGACCGGAGCGGTTTTGAATCTGCTTCCCCTGGTCTACTGGGGAATGACGGAAGGGCAAAGACCATTATATGAGCCGGTTTCGTTTTTCCCTCATTATTTCCTGACGCTTCTTTTCTCGGCGGCTGCGGCCATGGGAAATTGTCTGATCAGGCGGAAGCTTGTGAAGGACAGATTATACTATGTGGGGGAGTATTCTCTTTGTTCTTTGATTTTCTTTTTGTATCTTCTTTTTTCGTGGTATGAAAAGGGAGGCAGACCTCCGGCTGCTGCCGTGGTAGTCTGTCTCCTTTTGTTTGTGCTTTATGAGATGGTACAGGGGTGTTTTTTGTTTGCAGCGGAGAGGCTGTTTGGAGGGGAATCTGGTATCTGAGTCTGGGGCAGAGGAAGACGGTCATTCTGCCATACTTTCCCATTGTTCATACAGAGGTTCCAGCTCCCTGTTCAGCTTTTCCTGTTCCTTTACCAGTTCCTGGAGTCTTGCCACCTGTGTGCCCACGGCAGGGTCGGACATTTCGGTGTCAATTTCCTTCAGGCGTTCTTCCAGAGCGGCAATTTTGTCCTCACATTTCTTCAGGTCGTTTTCCCTCTTTCGCAGACGGGCCTGTTCGGCCTTCTTCGCCTGCCAGTCCAGCTTGGCCTCCGATTCGGAACTTTTTTCCAGAGAGGAGAGCGGGGAGGAGAGAGGCGCTGCGGCTGCCATGACCGTGTCGTGCTTTTCCAGATAATAGTCGTAATTACCTATGTAATTAACCAGTATACCCGCTGTCATATCCAGAATTCGGTGGGCTGTTCTGTTGATGAAATAACGGTCGTGGGACACATAAAGAACCGTCCCCTCGTAGCCGTTTATGGCATCCTCCAGAATTTCCTTGGACATGATATCCAAATGGTTTGTCGGCTCGTCCAGAATGAGGAGATTGGCGTTGCTCAGCATGAGCTTGGCCAGAGACACGCGCCCCTGTTCACCGCCGCTCAAATCCCCGATGCGCTTGAACACATCCTCGCCGGTAAAGAGGAAAGCCGCCAGAGTATTGCGTATCTGGGTGTTGGTGAGGTAGGGATAATCGTCGGAGATTTCTTCAAATAGGGTTTTCTCGCTGTGGAGCACATGATGCTCCTGGTCATAATAGCCGATCTCCACGTTTGTGCCCAGGCGGAAATCACCGCTGTCGGCCGGGAGAAGATCATTTAAAATTTTGAGCAGGGTGGTCTTTCCCACGCCGTTGTCCCCGATGATGGCCACATGCTCTCCCCGCTTGAGCTCAAAGCTCACATCGGCAAAAAGTCTGTGGCTGCCGAAGGATTTGCCCAACCCCTCCACCGTCAGCACATCGTTTCCGCTCTGCATATAGGGGGTGAGCTTCAGTTTCATGTCGGCCCGGGCTTCGGTGGGCTTATCCAGTACCTCAATTTTGTTCAGCATCTTTTCACGGCTTTCCGCACGTTTGATGGATTTCTCCCGGTTGAAGGATTTCAGCTTTTCAATGACCTCCTCCTGATGCTTGATTTCACGCTGCTGGTTGAGATAGGCGTTCCATGCGGCGGCGCGTAGCTGCTCCTTTTTTGCGGCGTAATCCGAATAGTTTCCCTGAAAGGAGGTGGCCTTTGTCTGATCAATTTCCACGATTTTGGAAGCGATGCGGTCCAGGAAAAATCTGTCGTGGGAGACGATCAGCACGGCTCCCTTGTAATTCAGCAGATATGTCTCCAGCCAGGCGATGGAATTCATATCCAGGTGGTTGGTGGGCTCGTCCAGAATGATCAAATCGGGTTTTTTCAGCAGGAGCTTTCCCAGGGCGACACGGGTCTTCTGGCCTCCGGAGAGTGTGGCGATGGATTTGTGGAAATCAGTCTCCGAGAACCCCAGACCCTTGAGCACGCCGGTAATCTCGCTTTTGTAGGAATAGCCGTCCCCCGTCTCAAAGGCATGGGTGAGGGAGGCATACTGGCGCATCAGCTCCTCCAGCGCATTCCCTTCGGCCTGTTTCATTCGATTCTCACAGTCGCGCATTTTCCGCTCCAGATCAATCAGGCTCTGCTTGACGGAGAGCAGTTCCCCGTAGATGGTATCCGAGGTATCCACCGCGTCATTCTGTGCCAGATAACCCAGGGTCTTATCCCTTGAAAGGATCACCGTGCCGGAATCCGCCGACAGCTCCCCCACAATGATTTTAAGGAGGGTGGTCTTGCCCGCTCCGTTTATGCCCACAATGGCGGTTTTCTCGTAATCTTCAATGTGAAAGCTCACATTTTTTAGCAGGGGAACCTCCCCGAAGGACTTTTCTATATTTTGACAATTGAGTATCATAATATGGTTCCTTTCCGACAAAACTGGTTGCAATGGGTATATTTTACCGCGGCGGGAGGGGATTGTCAATGGGACGAGGATGGGGTGATGGGACGAAGCTCCTGCCGTCTCCTTTTCCGTTCTTGGAATTGACAAGCTTTTAACATATGATATAATGAAAACACATTGCAAGGGCAGGGAGGAAACCTCATTGGAAGCAAAAGAAATATCACAGGCGGTGATCGGCCGGCTTCCCAGGTATTTTCGGTATCTGGGAGAATTAAAGGATGAGGGTGTGGAGCGGATCTCCTCCCATGAGCTGAGTGAGCGGATGCATGTGACCGCCTCCCAGATTCGTCAGGATTTCAACAATTTCGGCGGGTTTGGCCAGCAGGGATACGGGTATAATGTGGAGTATCTATACCATGAGATCGGAAGGATTCTGGGGCTTGACAAGGAGCACAATTTTGTGATTATCGGCGCCGGAAATCTGGGCCGTGCCTTGGGAAATTATTTAAACTTTGAGCGCAGGGGGTTTGTCTTTCGAGGAATTTTTGATGTGGATGAGGGACTGATAGGCCAGGAGGTCAGAGGTGTTCGGATCAGAAGCATGGAGGAGCTGGAGGAGTTTGTGAGGGAGGAGGAGATAGACATCGCCGTGCTCACCGTCCCTAAGCTCAGCGCCGAGGGGATTGTGGACAAATTGGTGAAGAACGGTATTCGGGCTATCCTTAACTTTGCTCATGTGGATTTAAATGTGCCGGAGGGCGTGCAGGTGGAAAATGTGCATCTTTCTGACAGTCTGATGAAATTATCCTACAATATCAGCCGATATATAAGAGAGAATGAACCGTAGGATAATGGTTTCAGGAAAGGTTTGGGCTTGGATATGGGGCGTAAAGACGGAAAGAAAAAACAGGAGATATTCAACAGCGCGCTTCGGGGAAAGCAGATTCCCGTGCTGACGCTGGACAGCAAATGGTATCGTCTTCTGGACGAGGTGGGCAAGGGGGCGGTGAAGAACCTGGAGGAACAGTTGAATCAGCTTCTGAAGCGCCAGGGGAAGCTGAACACCGAGGTGAAGGATATCAAGAAGCTGAAGAAAAAGCTTATGGGTGAAATTGTGACCATGGCGGACGAGGCCGACCAGAACGGCAACCGCAAGAAGGAGAAGCAGATTGCGGAGCACAAACGCCTGGTGGAGGACTGCAACAACAAGCTGGAAAGATATCAGGATGAGCTGATGGAAATTCCCCATGAGATCGACCGGCTGAATATCCAGCTTATGCTGATCACCATGGAGCTGTGCTATGATATCATGCAGGAAAACACGGATGAAATTCAGGAAATCGGCGAGTGGGTGACTTCCGTCCGCATCGAGCTGAAAAAGAGGCTTATCCGAAAACAGGAGATGGAGCAGCGAAATCACGACATTTACTCTTATATGCACGATATATTCGGCGCGGATGTGATAGATATCTTTGATATGCGCTACAATCCCGACAAGCAGCATCCGAAAGTGAAGGAGGAGACTTCACCGGCGCAGGGCGAGCCGGGAGCGCAGGGGGAAAAGGATACATAACGGGCATGGAGGCGCGAAGGGGGCGGGTTTATTGCGGTATCTGGTGACTGCCGACGAGATGAAGCACTACGATCAAAATACCGTGGAAAGGACGGGGATTCCCGGGGCGGTTTTGATGGAGAGGGCCGCTTTGGCGGCCTTTGACCTGATTGAGGAGAGATTCGGGACAAAAGGACGGGGACGCTGCCGCAGAACGGTTCTGATTGCCGTGGGGCCGGGCAACAACGGCGGCGACGGGTTGGCTCTGGCCAGACTGCTGTCGGAGGCGGATTATGAGGTGGAGGTGTGGAGCCCTGCTCCCCGGGAAGATTGGGAGACAGCATCCCTTCAGTGGAAGGAGCAAATGCGCATCCTCACCCATTATCCCGTAAAGATAGGGTGCAAACCGACCGGAGGAGAATATACTATAATTGTGGATGCTCTGTTTGGGGTGGGATTGTCCCGGGAGTTGGCCGGACATTACGCCCGGGCGGTGGAGCGTTGCAATGGGATGGACGGCTTCAAGCTTGCGCTGGATCTGCCCAGCGGTATCCACACGGACACGGGGGCGGTGATGGGCTGCGCTTTTCGGGCGGATGTCACGGTTACCTTCGGCTTTGTGAAAAGAGGTCTGGTCCTGTATCCCGGCTGCGAGTATGCGGGGGAGCTGGTGCAGGCCCAGGTGGGAATCACGGAGCGGAGTTTTTACGGGCGGCTTCCCGGGATGTTTTGTTACGACGAGGCGGTGAGGGAACTGCTTCCGTCTCGGAAAGGCGCCGGGAACAAGGGAGATTTCGGAAAGGTTCTGCTGGTGGGGGGAGCATGCAATATGGCGGGGGCGGCCGTCCTGGCTGCCATGTCTGCTTACCGTGCGGGCGCGGGGATGGTGAAGGTGTTGACGGCCCCGGAAAATCGGGTGATTCTCCAGGAGGCGGTTCCGGAAGCCCTCTTCGGTGTGTGGGAGGATTTCAGGGAGTGTGCAGCCTGGGCGGATGTCATAGGCATCGGTCCGGGGCTTGGCAGGACCAGAGAGGCCGGGGAAGTGCTGGAACAGGCGGTTTCCTCCACGGAGATTCCCCTTTTGCTGGATGCGGATGCTCTGAACCTGCTTGCGGAGAATCAAGGTCTTCGAAAGAAATTGGGAGAGCAGGGGGCCCGGGGCAGAAGCGTGATTCTGACGCCCCATGTGGGGGAACTGTCCCGTCTCACAGGAAGAACCGTGGCGGAGCTGAAAGGTGATCTTTCGGCCTTTGGCCGGGAACTGGCCAAGGAGCTGCAGGCGGTGGTGGCGGCCAAGGATGCCAGAACCTTCACCTGTATGGAGGGAATGCCTGTCTGCGTTAATGTGAGAGGAGGAAACGGCATGGCCACGGCCGGCAGCGGGGATGTGCTGGCAGGGATCATATGCGGTCTGCTGGCCCAGGGTGCGGCGCCCTTTGCGGCGGCATCCGTGGGGGTATATCTGCACGCCCGGGCGGGGGAAGCGGCGGTGCGGGAAAAGGGGGCTTACGGCTGTATGGCCCGGGACATAGCGGAGTCGGCGGCGGTATATGCCTGACCGGCTGAAAAGGATATGCGGAGCAAACAAGAGGGGCGGCACACCAAAGCCTTATAAGGGGGCCGCGAAGATAAAAGAATGATTCGGAAAGCTGGCGTGAGAATGGAAGAAAGATTACGGGAGAGGCTGCGGGATTTCGGACGCGGCTGTGTGGAGATTGATCTGGATGCCATCGTCTCCAATATGAGACGGATGAGGGAGGGGCTGCCGTCCAAGACGCTTATGACGGCGGTGGTGAAAGCGGACGGCTACGGACACGGAAGTGCGGCTGTGGCCCAGGTTTTGGAATCGCTGGAGTTTTTGTACGGTTATGCGGTGGCCACAGCGGAGGAGGCCCATACCCTCAGACAGGCAGGTATCAGAAAGCCCATTCTGATCTTGGGCTACGCCTTTCCCGACAGCTATGAGCAGCTTGTGAGGGAGGAGGTCAGGCCTGCCGTATTTCGCAGAGATATGGTACGGGAGCTTTCTTTGGCCGCTCAGAGGGTGGGCCGGCGGGCCAAGGTTCATGTGAAGGTGGACACCGGGATGAACCGCATCGGCATAGCGCCGGATGAAGAAGGCTTTGCGTTTGTGAAGGAGCTGGCGGAGGAGAAATGGATTGAGATAGAGGGAATCTTTACCCATTTTGCCAGGGCGGATGAGACTGACAAGGCCGCTTCCGAGGCGCAGTACGCCCTCTTTACGGAATTTACGGGTCGCCTTGAGAGAGAGCTTCATTTGCGGATACCCCTGCGCCACTGTGCCAACAGCGCCGCCATTTTGGGGCTGCCCTGTATGGGACTTGACATGGTCCGGGCGGGAATCGCCCTGTACGGCTTAAACCCCTCCTCTCAGGTGCGGGCGGACCGGGCGGGGCTTACTCCGGCGCTGTCCCTGTACAGTCATATCGTCTATATCAAGACCATCAAAAGTGGGCAGAGCGTCAGCTACGGCGGTGTCTTCACCGCGGCGGGGGATATGCGGGTGGCCACCATACCCATAGGTTATGGGGACGGCTATCCCCGGGGACTCTCCGGGAAGGGCCATGTTTTGATCCGCGGAAAACGTGCGGTCATACTGGGCAGAGTCTGCATGGATCAGTTTGTGGTGGACGTGACGGAAATCCCGGAGGCGGCGGAGGGGGATCCGGTGACGCTTGTGGGGTATGACGGGGAGGAGCATATCAGCGCGGAGCTGCTGGGAGAGCTCTCCGGACGGTTTAATTATGAGCTGGTCTGCTGCCTGAACGGGCGGCTGCCCCGGGTCTGGCTGAAGGACGGGAGACCTTTTTGCTTTGAGGAGAAGGGGTATATGGGATAAATTGGGGATCAATTGAATACCTCCGGATAAATCGGCAATACTTTCCCTAGAAAAGCTGATGAGCTTAGGACGGACCTTTAAGGGCCGGACGGCGGAATGGAGGAAATATGAGACGAGGAGATGTCTATTATGCGGATCTGCGCCCGGTGGTAGGGTCGGAGCAGGGGGGGATACGCCCGGTTCTCATCGTGCAGAATGATGTGGGAAACCGACACAGCCCTACCGTGATCTGTGCGGCGATCACTTCCAAGATGAATAAAGCGAAACTTCCCACCCACATTGAGCTGAGCGCGTCCCTCTACGATATGGATAAGGATTCGGTGGTGCTTTTGGAGCAGCTTAGAACCATCGACAAGAGAAGACTTAAGGATAAGGTGTGTCATTTGGACGGGGAGATCATGCGGAAGGTGAATCATGCCCTGATGGTCAGCCTGGAACTGGCTACATAACAGTTCAGGCGCGTAACGTGTCCGCGCGCTTACAACCTTGACGAACGGGCACAGAAATGATATATTTATAGAAATTTGCAAAAGAGAGGAAATATTCATGGACGAAGGTGGACCTACAGCCGGTATATTTTTCCTGGTGATGGTTTTGGTGGACTTCTTTTTCTACGGCTTCGGAGCTGCGATCACCAATCTGAACGAGAAGGAGATCGAGCGCAGAGCGAATGAGGATAAGGACAGGAGATCTGTTCGTCTGCAGCGCATTATCGATAACCCTTCCATCTATGTCAATACGGTGCAGCTGGTGGTTACTCTGCTCCATGTGGTCATAGGAGCCTTTTACCTGAGGCTGTGGGCGGGCTGGCTGAGCGGAGCTGTCGGGCTGATGGAAAAGTATCAGTTTGATCTCAAGAGATTTCCGGCGGGAGTCATGGCGGCAGCGGCGACGGTGGTCTCCATGGCGGCCCTTTTGTACATACTCCTGACCTTCGGGATTTTGCTGCCCAAGAAGCTGGCGGCCCGGGTGCCGGAAAAATGGGCTTACGCCTGCATCAACCCCGTCTATGTGATCACCGGGCTGCTGCGCCCGCTGACGGGGCTGGTGACGGCCACCGTAAACGGCATCATGTTCTTATTCGGAGCAAGGGGAAAAGAGGATGAGAACGACGTGACGGAGGAGGAGATCATTGATATGGTCAACGAGGGTCATGAGCAGGGGATTATCGAGGCCAGTGAGGCGGAGATGATCTCAAATATCTTTGAGTTCGGGGACAAGGAAGCCCAGGACATTATGACCCACAGGAACAATATTGTGGCCATCGACGGGGAGAACAGACTGCGGGATGCCATCTCCTTTGTGCTGGAGGGAAAGAACAGCCGTTATCCCGTCTACGTGGAAAATATAGATCATATCATCGGAATCCTTCATCTGAAGGACGCCATGCGCTTTCACCAGAGCGGGGAGAATCTGGACCGCCCGGTGAGGGAGCTTAAGGAGCTCCTCAGAGAACCCTATTTTGTCCCTCAGACTAAGAACATTGACGAACTTTTCCGCATGATGCAGAGGGAAAAGCTGCAGATGGTCATCGTGGTGGACGAGTACGGTCAGACCGACGGACTTTTGGCCATGGAGGATATTCTGGAGGAGATCGTGGGGAATATTCAGGATGAGTATGACGAGGACGGGACTTACATCGAGGAGAAGGGTGAGGACGAGTACATCATAGAGGGCAAGACCCCTCTGGAGGAGCTGGAGGAGCGTTTTCACATCCGCTTTGACAATGAGGATTTTGACACCCTCAACGGCTATCTGATCTCCAAGCTGGACCGCATCCCGGAGCCCGACGAGGATTTTGACATGGACCACGACGGGTATCATTTCAAGATTCTTTCCGTGGAGAACAAGATGATTGCCAGCGTTCTGTTAACCAGGCTTCCTGCTGAAGACGGGGAGAAGACGGAGGCGGAGAGCGGGGGAGAGGATTCTGTGCTTGAAGAAAGACGGCAATAATGCTATTATAAAAAATGACACAAAGGGAAACAGTAACGTAAGAAGGAGTAGGGAATATGTCAGGACATTCAAAATTTGCTAATATTAAGCATAAAAAAGAGAAGAACGATGCGGCGAAGGGGAAAATCTTTACCATTATAGGCCGTGAGATTGCGGTTGCCGTGAAGGAGGGAGGCCCCGATCCCAACAATAATTTCAAGCTGGCCACCGTGATCGCAAAGGCCAAGGCCAACAATATGCCCAACGATACTATAGAGAGAGGCATCAAGAAAGCCGCCGGGGATGTGGGCAATGTCAACTACGAGTATGTTACATACGAGGGGTATGGGCCAAGCGGCATTGCCATCATTGTGGATGCGCTGACCGACAATAAAAACCGCACCGCCGCCAATGTGAGAAGCGCTTTTACAAAGGGGCAGGGTAATGTGGGAACCCCCGGATGTGTGTCCTTTATGTTTGACAAAAAGGGTCAGATTATCGTGGACCGGGAGGAATGCGACAGGGATGCGGATGATCTGATGATGCTGGCCTTAGACGCGGGAGCGGAGGATTTTAACGAGGAGGAGGACAGCTTCGAGGTGCTGACGGATCCCGACAATATGGAGGCGGTCAGGGCAGCCCTTGAGGACGCCGGCGTGCCCATGATGAGCGCGGAGGTCACCATGCTTCCTCAGAATTATGTGTCCCTGACAGACGAGACGGCCGTGAAGAATCTCCAGAGGACCCTGGATCTATTGGATGAGGACGACGATGTGCAGGCGGTGTATCACAACTGGGAGGGCTAGTATTGTCCACGCTGATTGCCACTGCCTTTCACAGGCTAAATTTTCATCCTGCAGGGCGGAGGATGGAGGCAATGGTGTGGCATTGTTGACTGACGACAACCCGGCAGGGGGAATTTAGACAGGTGAAAGGCGTGGATAATTCGTGTGGTTATACCAGGCTTATCCCGGAGGACAGACGAGGAAACAGAGGATATTTATGGATAGATTGGCGATAGTTGTTCCTTGCTACAATGAGGAGGAGGTTCTCAAAATTGCATCCAAGGCCCTGCGGGAGGTGCTTGCGGACCTGGCGGGAAAGGGCAAGATTTCGGAGGACAGCTTTATCCTGTTTGTAAACGACGGCAGCAGGGACCGGACCTGGGAGCTGATCGAGGAGGAGCACAGGGCCTATCCTTCCCAGGTGTTCGGCGTGAAGCTGGCGGGCAATGTGGGACATCAGTTTGCACTGACGGCAGGGTTGATCACCGCGAAGGATCTGAGCGATGTGACGGTGTCCATCGATGCGGACCTGCAGGACGATACGGCGGTCATCGAGGAGATGATAGACAAGTTCCACCAGGGCAGCGACATCGTGTACGGCGTGCGAAGAGAGCGCAGGACGGACACCTTCTTTAAACGGACCACGGCCCAGGGCTTTTATAAGGTGATGGGGCTGATGGGGGTGAAAACTGTGTACAACCATGCGGATTTCCGTCTGATGTCCAAGCGGGCGGTGGAGCAGTTTTCCCTGTACAAGGAGACCAATCTGTTCCTCAGGGGCATGATGCCTTTAATCGGATACCGGACGGACCAGGTGTATTACGACAGGAAGGAACGGGTGGCGGGAGAGTCCAAATATCCCTTAAAGAAAATGCTGGCCTTGGCTTTTAACGGTATTTCCTCCTTCAGTGTGAAGCCTATCAGTCTGATTCTTGGGATGGGGCTTTTCATTATCGCGGCATCCATGCTGGCGGCTGTTTATGCCTTTATCTCTTATTTTACAGGCCATGTGGTGCCCGGCTGGACCTCTCTGATACTGTCCATATGGTTTCTGGGCGGGCTGCAGCTTCTGGCAATCGGTTTGGTGGGACAGTACATCGGCAAGATTTACATTGAGGTGAAGAACAGGCCCCGCTACAATATTGAAAAGGTGCTTACGGACGATGAATCATAGGATACGCTTGAGATGACCTGGAAGAAAAACGGATTCGGATACAGTATGTGGTTTCTCTACGCGGTTTTGGCCATGACCGCCCTCTACAGGGAGGCTGGGGCCGTCTGCGGGAGACTTGGGTTTCCTTTGTGGGTCTGCCTTTTTGCTGCCGGGGCGGTTTTGTTTACCGGAGGAATTGCCGCGGGAGCGACGCAGATCATCAGGGGGAGAATAGGGGACAGGGAGAGGCGCAGCCCAAAATGGGGGCCGTATGCGGAGCTCCTTGTTCTTTTGCTGCTTTTGGGGGCGGGAATATTCCTTCGTGTCCAGGCCGTTCTCACAGGGGAATATTTCAGTGTGGAGTCACCCTATTACACCTATGCCGTGGTGGAAGAGGGAGGAAGGATTCCTCAGGTCGCCCACGGTATCGTGTATGTATATCTGCAGCTCCTACACCTGGTCTTCTGGCTGGTGGGAAACAAAATGGCAGCGGGAGTCTGGCTGCAGATGATTCTGCAGTGCCTGGGACTATTGTGTCTGTACGGTGGGGTGCGCAGGCTGTCGGGCCGTCTGCCCGCGGTTCTTCTTGTCTTTTTCTCCTGTGTATCTCCCTATATGGCAAGGGAGGCGCTGACTCTGTCTCCCCGGATGCTGTATCTTTTGTTTTACGGGGCGGCTTTGTATCTGGTTGCATTATGTGTGGAAGGGAGCGGGAAAAAGCCTCTCTGGGGTCTGGCCGCAGGGCTTTTGGTCGCGGGGATGACATATCTGGATCTCTTCGGCATTTCTCTGGCCTTTGTGTTTGTGGGAGGGCTTCTGGCCAGGGAGCGCACACCCGGGGAAGAGAAGGGGAGAGGCCCGATGTCCTTTGGGCTTTGTGTGATCGCAGGCGCCGCGGGTTTTTGGGGTCTTTTGTGGCTGGACGCGGTTTGCAGCGGCAAGGATTTTGCCCTGGTGCTGGGCGCCTGGCAAAATCTCTATCTGCCCGGAGAAATACGGGTTCCCGTTCTCCATGAGCTTTGGAGCGATGGGGATGCGCTTTTGACGGCGTTTTTAAGTCTGGGCATTTTCAGCTTCTGGTGCTGCGGGAGAGAGGAGAAGCTGAGCGTCTGGACCTTTACGGCTCTTCCTCTTTTGGGTGCGGTCTTGTTGGGAATGTTTACAAAGGAGGCGGACGGCGGGCTGTGGCTGTATCTCTTTACTCTGATTCTGGCAGGCTGCTCCCTCGCCCAATATTTTCCCGGGACACGGCAGGCTGCCGGGGAGAATGACGGAAAAGTTGCAGCGGCATGGGGGAATATGTCGGAAACTGACGAAGAAGGAGACGAAATACCGGCCGGTGACGGAGATATTGCAGGAGACGCGCAGGAGCGGGAGGAGGACGGCTGGGAGATGGCGGAGCGGATCGATCCCGAGACAGGGGAGGAAATGGGCGGAGAGAAGGCTCGGAGAGAAAAGAACCGAAGGAAAAAAGGAGAGAAGAACAGGGAACGGGAGGACACCGGACGAAAGGAGACCACGGAAGAGGGGGCGGCGCGGACAGGCGAGCCCGGCAGAGTGGTTACCGTGACGGTCAGAGGGGAGACCAGGCAGGTTAAGCTCCTGGATAATCCGCTGCCTTTACCGAAGAGACGGGAGCACAAGCCCATGGACTACGGTCTGAGGGACGAGGAGGAGGACGGATATGACTTTCCGGTGGCCGAGGGTGACGATTTTGACATCTGAGAGCCTGGGACCCAAGCGCATAAAAAACAAAATAGCAGGGATATTAATAGGGACTGTACCAAAGGCACATCAGTGGCCTCGGTACGGTCCTTTTCCATAAAAAAGGGTACGGGAGGGGACAGGCGCATGGCGAAGCAGAAGGACAGAGACAATCAAAACGGCCAGGAACAGGAGAAGAAGGAGGAGCACAGGGACGAGCGGATCGAGCAGACAGGGCAGGTTACCTTAAATGAAAATGCCCAGCAGCACACGATTCATCTGCTCTCCATCATTGGGGAGATTGAGGGACATGACAATCTGTCAGGTAATTCCAAGACCACCAAATATGAACATGTGCTGCCCCAGCTTGCGGCCATAGAGGACAGCAAGGATATTCAGGGAGTGCTGGTAATTTTAAACACCATGGGAGGGGATGTGGAGGCCGGTCTGGCCATTGCGGAGATGCTCGCCTCATTGAGCAAGCCCACGGTTTCCCTGGTGCTGGGAGGCAGCCATTCCATCGGCGTGCCCATAGCGGTCAGCACGGATTATTCCTATATAGTTCCCACGGGCACTATGGTGATTCACCCGGTGCGGATGAACGGCATGGTGATCGGCGTGCCTCAGACCTTTGACTATTTTAAGTCCATTCAGGACCGGATCACGGGCTTCGTGTGCAGGCACTGCAGGGTGGAGAGGAGCCGGTTTGAGGAGCTGATGATGGAGACCGGAGTGCTCACCAAGGATGTGGGTACGATTCTGGTGGGCGAGGAGGCTGTAAAAAACGGCATAATAGACGAGGTGGGAGGAATTGACATGGCCATCAACAGACTGCATTTGATGATTGAAAATAAAGAATAAAGATGATATACTCTTATCAGTATATTTATAAATAGCATACGGACTGGCAGGAAAGCGTGTTGTCCGTTATTTGATAGAGAGGTGTGGCAGGATGGCAGCGACATCAGGCAGAAGGGCGGCAGCTTCCGGAAGGAGCGGCGCGGGGAGCGCGTCGGGAGGCAGTGGGAAGAAGAACGCAAAGAGCAGTGGGACAGGCAGGGCGGCAGCAAGCCGGCAGACAGGGGGCCGGGCTTCGGCGGGCAGGACCGCCGGGCGCGGGGCCAGAGCCGAGAGAGAGGCACAGAGAGAGCAGGACGGCGCTCTGTTTCGTGAGATTGGGCTGATTGTACTGTTTGTTGTTATGTTAATATTATTTTGCTGTAATTTCGGCATTATCGGACCCATGGGCGATGGGGTCAGCGGAGTGCTCTTCGGTATTTTCGGATTTTCGGCATATATCGCTCCGGTGTTTGTGTTTCTGGCCTTTGCGTTCTGGTACGCAAACAGGGGAAATCCCAGTGCCACCCGCAAGCTGGCGGCCGGTACGGCTCTTTTTGTGATGTTCGGCATTGTCTGCGATCTGATTGCCGGATGCGGGGCGGGTATGGAGGCCTATGACGTCAAGGCCTTGTATGAGATCTGCAGTCAGGGCAGGAAGGGCGGCGGCATTTTGGCGGGCAGTCTGTCTTATTTTCTGCAGCATTATCTGGAGACTGTGGGCACGGTGCTGGTGCTGCTTTTGTGTTCGGTGATCAGTCTGATTCTGCTCACGGAGAGATCTCTTTTGGACAGTATGAGAAACGGCGGAAGCCGCATCAGGACAAGGTCCAGGGAGGAGGCCGCGAGGTTTAAGGAGCAGGCGGCGGTGCGAAAAAGGCAGCAGGACAGACAGCGCGCCGCCAGAGAGGAAGAACGCAGACTTAGGGAGGAAGAAAGGGAGAACGAGCGGATTCTTCGCATGGAGAAAAGGGTATCTGGGGTGATGGCGGATACCTCATTGAAGAAAGAGGAGAGACATCGGGATGATATCCACGAGATCACTTTCAGGGAGGAGGACGGCGAATTTGCCGGGGCCGGTGACCTTTCCGAGGAGGGGATTGGGGTGGAGCCCGAGAGCATGGGAGCGGAGGAGACGCCGGTCTTTGATTTTGAGCGGATTCGTGTGCGCAGCGCCCATCAGGTGTCGGTGGAGTCTTCCCCCTGTGAGGAGGACGCCTTGGCAAATCGGATTCAATCCGTGCCGGCGGCAGAACCCCAGCGGCAGGAGACTGCCGGCGTGGAGGATTTGATGCGTATCAGAGTCCACAAGGAGGATGGGCCGAAGCAGGAGGAGCGGGAGAGCCGCCCCCGTCCCGGGGTGAAGCTGCCGGAGGAAAAAGGGGAGGATGCCGCTTGTGAGACTGCTCAGATACATAGTAAGCTGCACAGCGGAGTGAAGAAGGGCGGCGAGTACCACAGGCCTTCCCTGGAGCTCTTGAAGAAGGGGAAGCCGGTCACCGGGGACTCCACCAGGGAGCTGAAGGAGACCGCCCTGCGTCTGCAGCAGGTTTTGGGTACTTTCGGCGTGAAGGTGACTATCACGGACATCAGCCAGGGGCCAACGGTGACCCGCTACGAGCTGCAGCCGGAGCAGGGGGTGAAGGTCTCCAAGATTGTGGGGCTGACGGAGGATATCAAGCTGAATCTGGCGGCCACGGATATTCGCATGGAGGCTCCCATTCCGGGCAAGGCTGCCATCGGGATCGAGGTCCCCAACAAGGAGACGCTGCCCGTGGCGCTGAGGGACCTTCTGGAGAGCAAAGAATATCAGGGCTTTCAATCCAATCTTACCTTTGCCGTGGGAAAGGATATCGCAGGCAAGGTGGTGGTGACGGATATTGCAAAGATGCCGCATATGCTGGTGGCGGGCTCTACCGGGTCGGGCAAGTCCGTCTGCATCAATACGCTGATTATGAGTATACTTTACAAGGCCCATCCCGACGATGTAAAGCTGATTATGGTGGATCCCAAGGTGGTGGAGCTGAGCGTATACAATGGCATCCCCCATCTGCTGATCCCTGTGGTGACGGATCCCAAGAAGGCCTCCGCGGCGCTGCATTGGGCGGTGACGGAGATGGAGGACAGATACCGCAGACTGGCGGAATTAAACGTCAGAGAGATTCACGGATACAATGAGAAGGTAACCGCCATGCGGGACGCCGGGGATGAGAACGCTCCGGCCAGGATGCCGCAGATTGTGATTATTGTGGATGAGCTGGCGGATCTGATGATGGTGGCTGCCGGGGAGGTGGAGGAAGCCATCTGCCGCCTGGCCCAGCTTGCCAGGGCGGCGGGAATCCACCTGATAATTGCAACCCAGCGTCCCAGCGTGGACGTTATCACCGGCCTGATCAAGGCCAATATGCCCAGCAGGGTGGCATTTGCCGTCTCCAGCGGCGTGGACTCCCGCACAATTTTGGATATGAACGGTGCGGAAAAGCTTCTGGGAAAGGGCGATATGCTCTTTTATCCCCAGGGTTATGCCAAGCCCGCCCGGGTGCAGGGAGCCTTTGTCTCCGACGGGGAGGTCTCGGAGGTGGTCGATTTTCTCAAGAATCAGGCCATCGGTAACGTCTATGCAGAGGATATAGAGGCGAAGATCAACCAAAACAGCGTTTCTGCCGGAGGCGGGAAGGATGGAGGGGCAAGGGATGAATTTTTTGAGCAGGCGGCCCGTTTTATCATCGACAAGGACAAAGCTTCCATCGGTATGCTGCAGCGGGTTTTGAAGGTGGGCTTTAACAGGGCGGCCCGAATCATGGATCAACTGTGCGAGTACGGCGTAGTGGGGGAAGAGGAGGGAACTAAGCCGAGGAAGGTGCTGATGAGTATGGAGCAGTTTGAGCAGCTTTTGGAGGAGTACTGAGGAGCGTAGTGGGGCGGCGGATGATTTCACAGCCTGTTTTATACATCGCGGGGCAAGGTTCGCAATAGAGCGGGCGGATAGGAGAGAGGATGAAGACAGATATTCAGATAGCGCAGGAAGCGGAACTTGCACCCATCACCGCTGTGGCGGCCGGATTGGGTGTGGGTGAGGAGGATCTGGAGCTCTACGGAAAGTACAAGGCGAAGCTCACGGAAGGATATCTTGATAAAATACGGCCCAACCCGGAGGGAAAGCTGATTCTGGTGACGGCCATCAATCCCACCCCGGCCGGGGAAGGCAAGACTACCGTCAGCGTGGGACTGGGGGAGGCTTTCGGGAAGCTGGGAAAGAGGGCGGCGGTTGCCCTCAGGGAGCCTTCCCTGGGCCCCTGCTTTGGCATTAAGGGAGGCGCTGCCGGGGGAGGATATGCCCAGGTGGTGCCCATGGAGGATTTAAACCTTCATTTTACGGGGGATTTCCATGCCGTCACCTCGGCCAACAATCTTCTGGCGGCCCTTCTCGATAATCATATCCATCAGGGAAACGAGCTGCAAATCGACACCCGGCGTATTCTGTGGAAGCGCTGTGAGGACATGAACGACAGGGCATTGAGAAATATTGTGGCGGGTCTGGGAGGCAAGCCCGACGGATTTGTGAGAGAGGATCATTTCGTCATTACGGTAGCCAGCGAGATCATGGCCATACTTTGTCTGGCCTCGGACATGAGGGATCTGAAAAAACGCCTGTCTGATATCCTGGTGGCGTACAATCTCTCGGGAGAGCCTGTGACGGCGGGAGATCTGAAGGCTGTGGGCGCCATGGCGGCCCTTTTGAAAGATGCCATGAAACCCAATCTGATTCAGACCCTGGAGCACACTCCCGCCCTGGTCCACGGCGGACCCTTTGCCAATATTGCCCATGGCTGCAATTCCGTGAGGGCCACGAAGGCGGCTCTGAGGATGGCGGATTACTGTATCACGGAGGCCGGTTTTGGCGCGGATCTGGGAGCGGAGAAGTTTTTTGACATCAAATGCCGCATTGCCGGCCTGAAGCCTGACGCCGCGGTGCTGGTAGCCACTGTGAGAGCTTTGAAATACAACGGCGGCGTGGAGAAAGGGGAGCTTGGCAGGGAGAATCCGGAGGCTCTTAAGAAGGGCATCGGGAATCTGGAGAAGCACATGGAGAACCTGAAAAAGTTCGGGGTTCCCGTGGTAGTCACGCTGAACGCCTTTGCCTCCGACACGGAGGCAGAGGTGGAATATGTGCGGCGCTTCTGTGAGGAGAGGGGCTGCGAATTTGCCCTTTCCCAGGTGTGGGAGAAGGGGGGCGCGGGAGGCATCGCTCTGGCAGAAAAGGTCATAAAGACCCTGGAGGAGCGGGAGAGCCATTTTAAGCCGCTGTACGGGGACGAATTGAGCCTGGAAGAAAAGATTGAGACCATAGCCGTAGAAATCTACGGAGCGGGCAGCGTGAAGTTTGCCCCGGCGGCGAAGAGGCAACTGGCGGAGCTTGGGCGTATGGGATATGGAAGGCTTCCTGTCTGTATGGCCAAAAACCAGTATTCCCTTTCGGATGATCCCGGACGTCTGGGCAGACCCCAGGGATTTGAACTGAATGTGAGGGAAGTGTACGTTTCCGCCGGAGCGGGCTTTGTGGTGGCGCTGACGGGGGCTGTGATGACCATGCCGGGCCTTCCCAAATGTCCTGCCGCCTGCCGCATCGACGTGAATGACAACGGAGTGATCACCGGTCTGTTTTAGTCCGGTCATAAGGAAACCAATAGAAAAGAGGAACGATATGACTCAGATAATTGACGGAAAAGCGATATCCGCACAGATCAAGGAAGAATTGAAGGAGAAGGTAGCCGGATGGAAGGAGCAGGGCGTGGAGATCACCCTGGCGGTGATTCAGGTGGGGGAGGACCCTGCCTCCAGCGTCTATGTCCGGAATAAGAAAAACGCCTGCGCCTACATCGGGATCCGTTCTCTGGCCTATGAGCTGCCGGAGGCCACCACGGAGGAGGAACTGATCTCTTTGATCGGGGAGCTGAATGGCAGGGAAGATGTAAACGGCATTTTGGTCCAGCTTCCTCTGCCGGAGCATATAGGGGAGGAGAAGGTTTTAAATGCCATCGCTCCCGAGAAGGATGTGGACGGCTTTCACCCCCAAAATGTGGGCGCGCTCTGCATCGGAAAGCCCGGATTTGTCTCCTGCACTCCGGCAGGTATCATTCAGCTTCTCAAGCGCTCCGGCATTGAGATAGCCGGGAAGGAGTGCGTGGTGGTGGGCAGAAGCAATATTGTGGGCAAACCCATGGCGCTGCTTCTTCTGCGGGAAAACGGCACCGTAACCGTGGCTCACAGCAAAACGGCGGATCTGAAGGCAGTGACGGGCCGGGCGGACATTTTGATTGTGGCGGTGGGGAAGCCCAGGATGATAACCGCCGAATATGTGAAGGAAGGCGCGGTGGTGATTGACGTGGGTATCCACCGCAATGAGCAGAACAAGCTCTGCGGGGATGTGGACTATGAGAGCGTGGCTGAGAAGTGCAGCGCCATCACTCCCGTACCCGGAGGCGTAGGACCTATGACCATCGCCATGCTGATGAATAATTGTGTGGAGTCTGCGGCCATGAGGCAAATGTGAAAGGTTATCAGTCTATGAAGTGTCCAAATTGCGGGGCGGAGATGAAGGAAGGCTCCCTTTACTGTGAACAGTGTGGGCAGGATATACACATTGTCCCCGATTTTGAGCCGGAGCTGGATGATGACATACAGCAGACCATAAAGAGCATCGCAGATGACATTTGGGAACAGGAGCAGTCAAAGGAAAGGGAAAAGGGAGCAAAACCCCCTCGGGAGACTGTATCTTTAGATAGCGGGAAGAAAGCCCCCAGGGGCCGCGGAAAAGGGTTTGTTTTTGCAGGGATTCTGGCCGTCTTTCTCATTTTGGGAGGAGCGGCAGGCGCTTTCACCTACCTGTACTATTCTGTGGAATACCAGACAGACAGGGCAAGGGATCTTGCGGCGGCGGGCGAGTACGACAGGGCAATCCGCTACTATGGCCGGGCCATAGAGCTGGACGAGGACAATGTGGACCTGAAGGTCGAGCTGGCGGATGTCTATTATCTGAAAAACAATAAGATGGAATACGAGTATCTGCTTCGGGATATTGTCAGGGACGGGAACGCCTCCTGGGAACAGGTGGAGAGTGCATACGGGAAGCTGATCGCTATTTACCGTGACAGGGGGGACTACCAGACTATCCATGATTTTCTGCTGGAGAGCGGCGATCCTTCCGTGTGGTCGGCCTATCAGAACTATGTGGCGCTGGCTCCGGAGTTCAGTGTCAAGGCAGGATATTACAGCAGCATTCAGCCCCTGAAGCTGACCGCTTCCGGAAACGGCCGGATTTATTACACGTTGGATGGCAGCGACCCCGACGAGAACAGCACGCTCTACACCACGCCCATTTTGCTGGAGGATGGGGATTACACGGTAAAGGCGTTTTTTGTAAATGACAACGGTATTTCCAGCGATATGGTCGCCGCGGAGTACCATGTCACCATCGAAAAGCTGCCTCCGCCGAAGATCAGCGCCATGAGCGGCGAGTATCAGTTCCCCATGATGATTTCCGTGGAGGAGGACAATGCCAATGTATATTACACCACGGACGGGACGGATCCCAGTGTTTCCTCCACACCCTATTCCGCACCCATCCATATGCCTCTGGGAAAGTCTGAGTTTCGATTTATCCGGGTGGAGGACGGGAGAACCAGCGAGGTGGAGAAACGCGCCTATCATCTGGTCTTGAACACAGACCTGAGAACCGCGGAGGCGGAGCGCATAGTGGTGGCGTATCGGCTTGAAATCGGAAGAATATGGGATGAGGAGGGGCATTTTGAGGAGGACAACGAGAGCACCTATCGGTATCAGTTTCAGTATGTCACAAATATAAACGGCGTGGACGACTTTTATGTGATTGCAGAGTTCCTTCGCAGCCCGGATGGGACGGTGGCCCGAACCGGAAGTTATTACGCGGTGAATATTTACACCGGGGAGCTGTTCCGGCTGCAGATCGAAAACGGCAACTATACACTGGTTGAGATAGAAAGAGAACCCCAGGATGTGGGGGGAGAGGTGGAAGAAGATGTATAAGATTTTAAAGAAGCAGGAGCTGACGACCAATATTTATCTGATGGAGGTTGAGGCGAGGCGTGTGGCAAAGTCCTGTGAGCCGGGACAGTTCGTGATAGTGCGCATGGATGAGGAGGGGGAGAGGATTCCTCTGACGATCTGTGACTATGACCGTGTGCGGGGGAGCATTACCGTCGTGTTCCAGACGGTGGGCGCGGCCACGGAAAAGATGGCGGAGCTGGAGGAGGGCGGAGCGTTCCATGATTTTGTGGGTCCTCTGGGATGCCCCTCCGAGCTGGTAAAGGAGGATGTGGAGAGCCTTAAGCAGAAGAAGATTCTGTTTGTGGCCGGCGGCGTGGGAACCGCTCCGGTTTATCCTCAGGTGAAATGGCTCCATGAACGCGGTGTGGAAGCGGACGTGATCGTGGGCAGTAAGACCAGGAGTCTGCTGATTCTGGAAAAGGAGATGGAAGCGGTGGCCGGGAATCTCTATGTGACCACCGACGACGGCTCCTACGGCCGCAGCGGTATGGTGACGCAGACCATCAAGGATCTGGTGGAGGAGGGGAAACAATACGACCTGTGCATTGCCATCGGCCCCATGATTATGATGAAATTTGTCTGCCAGCTCACGAAGGAACTGAACATTCCCACGGTGGTAAGCTTAAACCCCATTATGGTGGACGGCACGGGTATGTGCGGCGCCTGCCGGGTGACAGTGGACGGCAAGGTGAAGTTTGCCTGTGTGGACGGTCCCGAGTTTGACGGCCATGGGGTGAACTTTGACGAGGCAATGAGACGGCAGCAGATCTATAAGACCGCCGAGGGCAGAGCGATGCTTGCGCTTAAGGAGGGGGACACCCATCACGGAGGATGCGGCAACTGCAATTCATAGCCGTAGGACGCTACATAGGCGTTTGACAGGTAGCATAGGGGTAAACATTATAGCAGAGTGGAGGATAAAATGGACGTATTAAAGAAAGTGCCTGTGAGGGAGCAGGATCCGAAGGAGCGTGCGGCAAACTTTGGGGAGGTGTGCCTGGGCTACAATAAGGAGGAGGCCATGGAGGAGGCGGCCAGATGCATCAACTGCAAGAACGCGCAGTGTGTCAAGGGCTGTCCCGTGGCAATCGACATTCCCGGTTTTATCGAGAAGGTCAAGGAGGGGGACATCGAGGCGGCGTATCAGGTGATCAGCAAATCCAGCGCGTTGCCCGCGGTCTGCGGACGGGTCTGCCCCCAGGAGAGTCAGTGTGAGGGAAAATGTATCCGCGGCATCAAGGGAGAGCCCATCTCCATCGGCAAGCTGGAGCGTTTTGTGGCGGATTGGGCCACGGAGAACGGCATCAAGCCTGAGGTGAACGCGGAGAAGAACGGAAAGAGAGTGGCGGTCATCGGCTCCGGCCCCGCCGGACTGACCTGTGCCGGTGACTTGGCCAAGATGGGTTACGACGTGACCATCTTCGAGGCGCTGCATGAGGCCGGCGGCGTGCTGGTTTACGGAATTCCTGAATTTCGTCTGCCCAAGCAGGATGTGGTGGCGAAGGAGATTGAGAATGTGAAAGCCCTCGGGGTAAAGATTGAGACCAATGTGGTGGTGGGCAAATCCGTGACCATCGACGAGCTTTTGTCGGAAGAAGGTTTTGACGCGGTGTTTATCGGTTCCGGGGCGGGACTTCCCAAGTTCATGGGAATCCCCGGGGAGAATGCCAACGGCGTGTTCTCCGCCAACGAGTACCTTACCAGGAGCAATCTGATGAAGGCCTTTGACGAGCGCTCCAGCACCCCTATTATGCGGGGCAGGAAAGTGGCTGTGGTGGGCGGCGGAAACGTGGCCATGGACGCTGCCAGGACGGCGCTGCGCCTGGGGGCGGAGGTCCATATCGTGTACCGCAGGAGCGAGGAGGAATTGCCTGCCCGGGTGGAGGAGGTCCACCATGCCAAGGAGGAGGGCATTATATTTGATCTGCTGACCAACCCAGTGGAGATTCTCGCGGATGAGAAGGGCTGGGTGAGCGGTATGAAATGCATCCGCATGGAGTTGGGCGAGCCCGACGATTCCGGCAGACGCCGTCCCGTGGAGGTTCCCGGTTCCGAATTTGTCATGGAGGCGGACACGGTGATCATGTCCCTGGGGACCTCGCCGAATCCGCTGATCTCCTCCACTACCCAGGGCTTGGAGGTAAACAGGTGGAAGTGCATCGTGGCGGACGAATCAAACGGAAAGACCACCAAGGAGGGAGTATACGCGGGCGGCGACGCCGTCACCGGAGCGGCCACCGTTATTCTAGCAATGGGCGCGGGCAAGGCGGCGGCCAAAGGGATAGACGAATACCTGAGCGGGAAGTAATCTGCGTAGACGGAGGAATATTATGGTAAAACACATTGTTCTGTGGAATTTTAACGAGGGAATGACCCCGGAGGAGAGGCAGGCTGCCGGAGCTAAGATGAAAGAGCTTTTGGAGCCCATAAAGGAGAGGATTCCCGGTGCGGTAAGCATTCAGGTGGTGGTAAATGAACTGGGCTCCAGCAATCGGGATGTGGCTTTACTGGCAGATTTTGAGAATACGGAGGCGCTGCAGACTTACCAGACCCATCCTGACCATGTGGCGGCAGGAGGGTATGTGAGAAGCGTTACCTGCGACAGAAGTTGTTTGGATTATGAGTATTAAAAGTGACAAGTATATCCTTACGGGATTTTGGCGAGAGTCCCGTGAGCGATATACTTTTTGCACTTAAGAGGGAGGTCGGAGAATATGCCCTGGTGTCCGAAATGCAGAAACGAGTATGTGGAGGGGAGCAAGGTCTGTGCGGATTGCGGCTGTGAGCTGGTGGAGCGGCTGACAGAGTATGTGTCCGTTATTTTTGGGGATGAGGATCAGATGAATGCCCTCAGGGCCTTTTTCGTTCACAGCGGGCTGCGGGATGTGGACCTTACCTATGATGAGAGGGAGGCCGTGTACGACCTGAAGGTGCCAAAGGAGGAGGGGCAAAGGGCCCGGGAACTTTTGCAGGAATTTTTGTGGCGGGAAGGCAGAGAGTCGGATTTGCGGCAGCGGAATGGGACGGAACAGAGTATGTCGGGAGGGAGATACCGGGACAACTCGGAGCGGGCCCAGGAGAATCGTTCCGCCGCATGGATTTTGATGCCCGTGGGAGTGATAGGCTGTGTCATATTGACCCTGGATCTGGCAGGACTTTTGCCCTTCCGGCTGGGAAACTCCTATCTGGTTCATGCCGTTATGGGGCTGGTGTTTGTGATGTTTTTTGTCATGGGAGTGGTTTCCCTGAAAAATGCCAAGCTCTTTGCCAGGGAAGCGGAGACGGAGAGCAGTCTTCAGGAGAGCCTGCTTAAGTGGTCCAAAGAGTCTCTTAAGGGGGAGGAGATTGATGCCGCCGTCGGAGCCTCCCGGGGAGACGGGGAGGAGCTGTTGTATTTCAAACGCTATGAGGAGATCAAACGGAGGCTGAATCACCAGTTTATGCATTTGGATCAGGAGTTTTTGGATCATTTTATTGATAAGAAAGTGTACGATATGGTGTTTCCGGAGCATGAGGAGGAACCCTCCGCATGATCGTTTGATAAAGACGGAGGACGGCGTTTAGACGGGAGGCGAGCGCCATGGCTATGAGAGTCACGATTGTCTGTGTGGGAAAGATCAAGGAAAAATTTTACAGGGAAGCCCTGGAGGAGTATGGAAAGCGCCTGGGCAAATATTGTAAATTTGAGATTGCGGAGGTGGCGGATGAGATGACTTTGGAGGGCGCGGGACCTGCTTTGGAGGAGCAGACAAAAGCGCGGGAAGCCAGGCGGATCCTTGCCAAAATCAGGGAGGATGCCTATGTGTGCGCCCTGGAGATCGGGGGAAAGAGAATGTCCTCCGAAGAGTTTGCGGCGTGGATGGAGAGGAACGCCGTGGACGGCCGAAGCCATATTGTCTTTGTCATAGGGGGTTCCCTGGGGCTGCATGAGTCCGTAGGCAGCCGGGCGGATTTTCATCTGAGCTTTTCCGATATGACCTTTCCTCATCAGTTGATGAGGGTTATTTTAAGTGAACAGATTTACAGAGGGTTTCGGATAATCAACCGTGAGCCGTACCATAAGTGAGGAAAATATGGGCGGCTGTCTGGAGGAACACCTGAACTGGGTGTATGCCGCACATAACGGGTGGAAAGAGGACGGCATTCCCGGGAAGATTGATTTGATGCTGCTTGTTAAGCTTAGGGAAAGATAAAAAGGCACCACGATGACGGTTCCCCAAGGCCATAGGTACCATGAGCCCAGGTTATTCATGGTATTTATGGTCTTTATACAATATGTGTTTTTAAATCCCATTGGAAAATATAGTGGCCTGTTAATATGAAACATGATAAAATACCAATATTAAAACTTTAGAATGTACTTCTGTCCGGTGTCGCTTATGTTTAAAAAATGACAAGGGAGGGGAGGGTGTAAATGGATGAGAAACTGAGGAACATGACTTCTATATATGTAACAAAAGGGGATGAAATGCTATTGCTTTTCCGGCAGCACGGCAGCGTTGTGAGCGATACATGGGTTGGATCCGCAGGAGGCCATTTTGAAGAGAATGAACTAAACGACCCCAAAGCATGTGTATTGAGAGAACTAAAAGAAGAATTAGGAATAAGTGAAAATGGTATCAGAAATCTGTTGCTGCGTTATGTTACTTTGCGGAGGGTGAAAGGAGAAATCCGGCAGAATTACTATTTTTTCGCGGAACTGGACAATGATGCGAGGGATCACATTGTATCAACGGAAGGGATAAGCAGGTGGTTTACACTTTTGGAGCTATCTGCATTGGAGATGCCATATACCGCTAAATATGTTATTGAGCATTATCTGAAGATCGGACGAAGAACAAATGATATGTATGTAGGCGTTGCTGATGGGAAACGAGTTAATTTTACAAAACTGCCGGAATACGAATAAAAACTAGCGCAGTTCTGAATACATTCTGGATGCTGTAAGGCAGTATTAGTCAAGATAGACAGGTTCTGTGTGTATTGTAATTGGCCAAAAGACTGTGTATAATAGAAATAAAGAATAGTAAAGAAATGAGAAATACAGAATTTTCCAGCAGTCATTTATGGGAAGAAAGCCTGCTAATAAAAAGTCAAGTGTTTTTTGAAGAAAATTTCAAAAAATCGATTTGATATTTTAGAGCATAACTCTTAAGCCACCAGAACTGCCGGCTTTGAAAGGAGTGATTTAGAAAATGATG
>CATLGW010000010.1 GCA_949948715.1 uncultured Lachnospiraceae bacterium
CATAGACCATGCCATAGGATATAAATCGGATTATTATCTTGCGGAAGATTTAAGAAATGAATTTTATGAGCTGAATGCGAAGTACTTCAAGCCGGAATAGGCTGGAGAGAACCGCTATGGAAGAGACAACGGCAGCGCCTATAGCTATGCGGGAGCGTACTTGTCTTCTGAGAGAAGAGAGGGATGTGCGGAACACATTGCAGAATCAGGCGCAGAAAGGATGTTGTCGGTTTACTCCGGCTTCTCCCGGAGTTTTTTGGTGATTTTTTTGTCAGGTTGTGATATACTACTTCTCATAAAGTATGCGGACAGAGAGGGAAAACATATCTGATGAATATACAGGCGGGGGATGCGGTCCGGGACCGCAGAGAAGAAACGGGCAAAAAAACCAGGATGGCCAATCTGGAGCTTCTTCGGTGCGTGGCCATGATGATGGTCGTAGTGCTTCATTATCTGGGAAAGGGAGAGATCTTGGCGGATCTGTCCGGCGGTGAGATAGGCGGCGTGGGGCTGGCGGCATGGCTGATGGAGGCTTTCTGCATTGTGGCGGTGAATGTCTATATGCTTATCAGCGGGTATTTTCTGAGCACATCCTCCTTTAAGCCCACGAGACTTCTGTCTCTCTATCTGCAGGTTTGGGTGTACTCGGCGGCGGTAGGACTTCTGGCAGCCGCCACAGGCATTTATCCTGGGGAGGAATTCAGCATTCACTATCTGCTTACCCTGATTCTCCCTGTGACCATGGGACATTATTGGTTTATGACGACGTATATCTTTTTATATCTGTTGCTGCCGCTGTTTGGCATGGCTGTCCGCAATATGACCAGGGGGCAGATGAGGACGGCGCTTTTTCTGCTGCTGTTTGTGTTTTGTATCCTAAAATCGGTTCTGCCTGCCAGGCTGGAGACGGACGGCCAGGGCTATGACTGCCTGTGGTATCTGTGCGTGTTCCTGACGGCGGCCTATATCAGGCGTTTCGGCATTTCTCTGCTGCAGAGGAGGGGAGTTTGTCTGTGTCTGTATGTGCTGGGCTGTCTGGGGGTGTTCGGGGAACTCATGGCTCTGCGGTATCTGTATCTGCGCACGGGCAGCCTGGAGCATATTATGAAGGTTCCCATTGAGTATAACCATATTCTGCCCTTTCTGGCGGCGGTGGGGCTCTTTGGTATGTTTTTGAGGCTTCCGGTGCCAAGGGGGCTTGGGGCGGCGGTAAACCGCATCGCTCCCTACACTCTGGGTGTTTATCTGCTTCACGAGAATATGGGAGTGCGATATCAATGGCAGAAATGGCTGGGGGCAGAGGGAATAGGCGGGGCGCCGGAACTGGTGATAAGAACCGTAGCGGCGGTAGTCTGTGTATTTACAGCGGGAATTTTGGCGGATATGGCGAGGGCGTTTCTTGTGAAGGGGTTTCACAGGCTCTTTCTTGGTTTCAAGCCTTATCGCGCTCTGGCGGACAGGGTCACCGGGGCGGACAGGCTTTTTTCGGGAACTTTGCATTAGGAAAGTAACACGTGTTATAGAAAGGGAACTGCGAAGATGAAGCATAGAGGAGCAGGAAACCGTACAGAGGGCAGAGGGCGGAGCCCGGAAATTTTTTTCCTTCTGATTTTGATGGTCTATCCCATGCGCCATATAGGCTGGGGGCTGGATTTTTGGGATGTGGGTTATAATTACGCCAATTTTGAATATATGGGTCTGGAGCATATGGATTCCATGTGGCTCTTTTCCACCTATCTGGCCAATGCGGCAGGGCATTTTCTGACGCTTCTGCCCTTTGGGGGGACGCTGATGGGGATGAATTTCTATACCGGGCTGTGTTCCTGCGCCCTGGCTGTGGGGGGCTATCTGTTCTGCACGAGAAGGCTCGGCATCCCTCCCTGGATTGCCTTTGTGGGGGAGATGGTATCCCTGAGCCTTTGCTGGTGCCCCACGGCGCTGCTTTATAATTATCTGACCTATGGGCTGCTGCTTTTGTGCGTGATATTCTTGTACCTGGGATTGACGGAAGGGAAAACCCCGTATCTTTTTGCGGCGGGCATCTGCCTGGGAGCCAATGTGCTGGTGCGTTTTTCCAATCTGCCTGAGGCGGCGCTGATCGTGGCCGTGTGGGCCTATGGGGTGATCGAGGGGCTGGAGGAAAGGCGGGGACCGGCGGCAGGCTCCAGAAATCGGAGAACGGGGGAGAATAGCGCATGGGGGCGCACTCTTCGCCGCACCCTGTGGTGCCTGGGGGGATATCTGACGGCGTGGGCGGCGCTGTTTGGATACATTCATCTGCGTTATGGGATGGGAAATTATGTGGCGGGCATACAGAGGCTATTTGCCATGACGGAGGACGCTGCGGATTACAAGGCATATTCCATGGTGGCGGATTTGATTTTCGCTTACCAGATCAATCTGTACTGGGTGGTCCGCATTTTGTTTATCGTTTTGATGGGAGTGATCTTTTTTGCCCTGGCGGAATTGTTCGCATATGTGATAAAGCCCCTGGGGAAGCTGATAAGGGGAACTGCCTGCACGGTGTGGTGCGGGGTCTGCGGGGCTATGGTCTGCTGGCTTTATTACAGGAGGTTCTGTACGGTGGAATATCGCACCTATGAGTCCATGAAACCGGCGGGCATCCTGTTTCTCATGCTGACCATGGGAATTGCGGTGATCCGCATTTTTCACAGGAGAAGTCCCAGAGAGGAGAAGCTGATCAGCGGCCTGATGATTCTGGTGGTGTTAATCACCTCCATCGGCAGCAACAATAATGTATACCCCAGCCTGAATAATTTGTTTGTGGCTGCGCCCTACACGCTGTGGGAGTGCTGGCGCTTTGTGCGCCGTGTGGGAGACTGGCAGTGGAAAGCGTTAAAGCTGCGCTCTTTTCCGGTGAAGGGGGTTCTGTGCGCTTTTCTTGGCTTCTTTATGGTGCAGAGTTCTCTCTTCGGGGTATGGTTTTCCTATGCGGAGGCGAAGGGAATAGAGAATGTGTCCGCCAGGGTGGAAAACAATGAGGTGCTTCGGGGAATCGGCATGAGTCCGGAGCGGGCGGAGTGGATGACGGAGCTCACCGCCCATGTGAAGGAGCGGGGGCTTGTGGGGAGGGATGTGATCCTGTATGGCAGAATACCGTCCCTGTCCTATTATCTGCAGATGCCCGCCGCGTTCAATACCTGGAGCGAGCTGGCTTCCTATAATCTGACGGTCATGGAGCGGGATATGGAGGAAATGTGCGCCAGGATGGAGGCGGACGCCTCCTACCGGCCGGTGGTGATTTTAGAGCAGGAGTACGCCCTGTATCTGGAGCTGCCTGCTGAGGGGAGACCGGAGGAAATGGGACCTATGGAGGAGGACAAAAAGTGGCAGCTTGTGGTGGCATTTTTACGGAATTACGGGTACGAGCAGACCTTTCGGAATGAAAAATTCGGGGTTTACGTCCTTTCTCCGTGAACCTGCTGTCCCTATCGTAGAGTTGAAGATTTTTCCCTTGTGTGCAGGGGTCTGCAGCTTATAAAAGCTGCAGACCCTTTTCCTTTGCCTCCCGCATTGTTTCCTCCGGCCACAGGGAACACTGCACCTCCCCGATGTGAGCCTTTCTCAAAAAGAACATACAGATGCGGGATTGACCGATTCCTCCGCCGATGGTAAAGGGAACCTCCTCGTTGATCACAGCCCGGTGGAAGGGAAGCTTCGCCCGCTCAGGGCAGCCGGCCTTCTCAAGCTGGGATAATAACGCATCCCTGTCCACCCGGACTCCCATGCTGGACAGCTCCAGGGCGATGTCCAGAACAGGGTAATAGACCAGAATGTCCGCGTTCATGCTCCAGTCGTCGTAATCCGGCGCGCGGCCGTCGTGGGGCTCTCCGCATTTGAGGCGGTCGCCGATCTGCATAAGACAGACGGCCCCTTTTTCCTTTGTGATAAGGTATTCTCTTTCCTTGGGAGTGGAGCCGGGGTACATATCCTCCAGCTCCCCGGTGGTGATAAAGAAAATGTCCCGGGGAAGTATTTCCTCTATGTAGTCAAAATGGATGGACATATATTTCTCGGTTTTGCGCAGGACGCTGTAGACGGTGCGGACCGTCTCCTTCAGAGTGTCAAGGCTGCGCTCCTGCCGGGAGATAATTTTCTCCCAATCCCACTGATCCACATAGATGGAATGGATATTGTCCACATCCTCGTCCCGGCGGATGGCGCTCATGTCTGTGTAGAGGCCCTCTCCCGTGGAAAAACCGTACCGCTGCAGGGCGCTACGCTTCCATTTGGCCAGGGAGTGCACGATCTCGGCTTCTCTGCCGTTCTGGTATTTGATGTCAAAGGAGACCGGTCTCTCCACGCCGTTGAGATTGTCGTTGAGGCCGGAGACGGGATCCACCAGAAGAGGCGCGGATACCCTAAGCAGATGCAACCGCTCCGCCAGAAGGTTCTGAAAGCAGTCCTTGACGGTCTTGATGGCAACCTGCGTCTGATATAGATTAAGTGCAGATTGATAGTTGTTAGGGACGATTAATTTTGACATAATGATCTATCTTCCTTCTCTGAAAATGATTTACTCTTCTATTTAAACGCTTTTCAGCTCATTTTGCAATAGTTTTTTAAAAATAAAAAGGGGCTTGTCAAAAACGAACATACGTGCTAATATAAAGAAAGAACAAATGTTCGCAGGAGGTGAGACGATGGGAGCACTGACAGTGGGGCAGGGAATGACTTTGATGGAGAAGCTGGGCATTTTGGCGGACGCGGCCAAATATGATGTGGCCTGTACCTCCAGCGGTGTAGACAGACGGGGGAACGGACACTCCTCGGGGAACTGTGTGGCCTGCGGCATCTGCCACAGCTTCAGCGCGGACGGAAGGTGTATATCCCTGTTAAAAATACTGCTGACCAACGAGTGCATCTACGACTGCAAATACTGCATTAATCGCTGTTCCAATGATGTGCCCAGGGCCGCGTTCACGCCGGATGAGATCTGTACCCTGACCATGGAATTTTATCGGAGGAATTATATAGAGGGCCTGTTTCTGAGCTCAGGCATCGTTCAAAGCCCTACCTTCACCATGGAGTTGATATGCCGTACCCTCTGGCTTTTGCGGAGCCGTTATCGTTTTAACGGATATATCCATGTGAAGGCGATTCCCGGGGCGGATCCGGAGCTGATCCGGCAGACGGGGTTCCTGGCGGACAGGATGAGTGTGAATCTGGAGCTGCCCACGGCGGAAGGACTTAAGAGCCTGGCGCCCAATAAGCACCGCAGGAATATTCTGACACCCATGCGGCAGATACAGAACGGCATTCATGCCAACAGGAATGAGCTGGCGCTTTATCGAAGCGCTCCGCGATTTGTCTCGGGGGGACAGTCCACGCAGATGATCATAGGGGCCACCGGAGAAAGCGACTACCAGATACTGGAGGTGGCCCAGAGCCTGTACCGCAAGTTCGAGCTGAAGAGGGTGTTCTATTCCGCCTTTGTCAGGGTGAATGAGGACAGAGCGTTGCCTGCGCTGCCGGGAGGTCCGCCGCTTTTGCGGGAGCATCGTCTGTACCAGGCGGACTGGCTGCTGAGGTTCTACGGCTTTCAGGCAGAGGAGCTTTTGAGCGAGAGCCGGCCGTTTTTCAATGTGCTGTTGGATCCCAAGGAGGATTGGGCTGTGCGCCATCTGGAGTTTTTTCCCGTGGAGATCAACAGGGCTTCCTATGAGCAGTTGCTGCGGGTTCCCGGGGTGGGAGTGAAAAGCGCGAAGCGCATTGTGGCGGCCAGGCGAAACGGCAATCTGAACTTTGAACAGCTAAAGAAGCTGGGAGTGGTTATGAAGAGGGCGCTGTATTTTATCACATGCGGCGGCAGAATGATGTATCGAACCAAGCTGGAGGAGGATTATATTGTGAGAAATCTCACCTGTGAGAGGAATCGGATTCAATTTGGCAGCGAAGGTATGACATACAGGCAGATGTCGCTGTTTGACGACGGCAGATTCCAGCGTCAGGTGACGCCTCAGGAGAAGCTTCAGGTGGCGGTGGGGCAGATATAGAGTGACCTTAATCCGTAAGGACTTTTGTGAAATATAATGTGTGATACAGAGTGAATTGACCTGTAGATATTGTACTGTTGTTCATATCGCAGGCCGGACGGGAAGGGAGGATTTCTATGACAGTGTATCAATGTGAGGATTCCATGGAGAGCGTGTTTACGGCTGTGTACAGGGCTTACGAGGAGAAGCGGCCTCCGGAGGAGGTGTCTCTTTCCATGACGGATGAGCCGATGCTGTTTGCCGAGTTTATTCCGGTGGAGCCGGACCGGGAGAGGACCAGGAAGGTGGTGAGTACCCTGTGGCGCAATTTTGGGGAGGATGACTATTTAAAGATTTGTATGGCCCTGGCGGCGCCTGATCCGGAGAAAGGTCAGGCGGTATACCGGACGATTGTTCACGGCCTGCGGGACAAGTGCAGACAGGGACATCTCTTTGACGATCTGAAGGATGATTATGTGCGGAAGACTTTTGAGCTGGCCAGAGGAGTTTTGCGGGAGTATGATCACCAGAGAGGATTTCTGAGGTTCAAGGAGGTGGAGCTTATTCAGGATTGCCGGAACGTGGCGGAGGACCCTGGCGGAGAGCTCTGGGGGGAGTTTTCCCTGTGCGCAGATGCGGGAGCCTCTCGTGAGGCCGGGGCCCGCAGTGTGCTCTATGCCAGGATCGGCCCGAAGAACCATCTTCTCACCTTTTTGATGCCTCACTTTGCGGATCGTTTTCCCGGGGAGAATTTTATAATTTATGACGAAAGCAGGAAAATCATAGGGATACACCCGGCGGAGGGAAGGGAGGAAGAGAAGGGGGAAACGTCAGGTACAGGTAAGGGAGAGGGGATCCGGAAGGAGCAATGCGAAAGGAAAGGGGGAAGCTTTCGGGGGAGCTCGGGGGACGCGGCCGGAGAGCAAAAGCCCATGACCTGGTATCTGGCCAGTTGTGGAGACGGTTTCACGGCATTGGACGGTTTGCGCTCATCCGGGCGGGAGCTGGCATACCAGGAACTTTTTACTTACTTCTGCTTAAAGATCGCTATTCGAGAACGGCGGAACCTGGAGCTGCAGAGAAATATGCTTCCGCTTCGTTTCAGGGAATATATGACGGAGTTTCAGAAAAATATGAAACAATAGGAGGCGTATATTTGACTCCCTGTGAAAGATAGGGTACTATCTTTTATAGGGAGTTTTGCTTTGCAAGGAGATTTCGCCGACGAATGGAGGAGCCCATGGATATGGCTGCGGAAACAGGATTGATCAGGAAAAGTGCGGATAATTCGGAGGTTATCCCCGTGGAAACTTTGGGGGAGATCAGGGTTTCGGTGCGCAATCTTGTGGAGTTTATACTCCGTCACGGGGATATTGACAATCGCCGTCAGGGCGGCGCTGAGAACGCCATGCAGGAGGGCAGCCGCATACACAGAATGATTCAGAAGCGCATGGGAGGGGATTATAAAGCCGAGGTAGCGCTGAAATATACACATCTGACCGACAGGTACATTTTGGTGGTGGAAGGGAGGGCGGACGGCATTATCGACAATGAGAAAGAGCTGGTGATCGATGAGATCAAGGGCACTTACCGCGATCTGGCCAAAATGAAGGGGCCCCTGCCGCTGCACATTGCCCAGGCCAAATGTTATGCCTATATGTATGGACTGAGGCAAAAACGCCGGGAGATTCGTGTGAGAATGACCTACTGCAATATAGATTCGGAGGAACTGCGGTATTTTTATGAGGATTATACCTTTGAGCAGCTTGAGGAGTGGTTTGGGAAACTGATAGCATCCTATCAAAAATGGGCGGATTACACCTGGGAGTGGAGGCAGATCAGGCAGACCTCTCTGGAGCGTGTACCGTTTCCTTTTCCTTACAGAGAGGGACAGAGGGAGCTGGTCACATATGTGTATCAGACAATCTATCACGGCCGCAAGCTGTTTTTGGAGGCCCCCACCGGGGTGGGGAAAACCATCTCAACGGTCTTTCCGGCGCTGAAGGCCATGGGAAAGGGAATGGGGGACAAGCTGTTTTATCTGACGGCCAAGACCATCGCCCGGACGGTGGCTGAGGATACCCTGGAGCTGCTGCGCGGCAGGGGACTGCGCTTTAAGAGCGTGATTTTGACTGCCCGTGATAAAATATGTTTTCTGGAGAAGGCCGACTGTACTCCGGAGGGCTGTCCCCATGCAAGAGGACATTATGACAGAGTCAACGAGGCGCTGTACGCTATGCTCACGAAGGAGGAAAGCTTTAACAGAGAGTGTGTGGAGGAATATGCCAGGCGCTATCGGGTGTGTCCCTTTGAGCTGTGTCTGGATGCCAGCCTCTTTGCGGACGGTATAATCTGTGATTACAATTATCTTTTTGATCCCCACGTCTACTTGAAGCGCTTTTTCGGGGAGGGAGCCAAGGGAGGCGGGGAATATTTGTTCCTCATCGACGAGGCTCACAATCTGCTGGAACGGGGAAGGGAGATGTACAGCGCCTCTCTGTGGAAGGAAGATTTTCTGACATTGAAAAAGGAAATCGGTATGACAGTTGTGTCAGAGAAGGGAGAAAAAACCCATAAAAACAAGGAAGATGGACAGTTGACATTGTGTTTGACAGAAATGTCAGAAACAGAGCGGATTGTGACACAAGAGGACAAAGGCGTGTTGGGGGGAGAGGATTGGGATACCCATGGGGAGGAAGAATCTGGTTGGGAGGGGGAGAGCTTCCGGGAGAGGGAAGAAATTATATGGCCGGGAAGGGGGAAGCATGGGGGAGGAAGGAGCGTCCTGGTCCGGCAGGGGCATGGTGAGAAGCTGGTCCGCCAGCTCGAAAGATGCAACAAAGAGCTTCTGGCGCTTAAGCGGGAATGCGAGAACTATCGGATAGTAGAAGGAATTGACACGTTTGTCAATTCCTTGATGCGCCTCTATGCGGACATGGGCAGCTATCTGGAGGAGCAGGAGGAAAACGCCCCGCCCGTGCGGGATATGATTCTGGAATTTTATTTTGCCGTGGGGCATTTTCTGGAAATCTATGAGAGGGTGGACGAGAATTATGTAAAGTATACGGAGCTTTCGGAGGAGGGAGATTTTCTGCTGAAGCTGTTCTGCGTAAACCCTTCCGAAAATCTGAAGGAGTGTATGATGCGCGGCCGAAGCTCCATTCTCTTTTCCGCCACCTTTCTGCCCATTCAGTATTACAAAACGCTTCTGGGGGGAGGCGCGGAGGACTACGAGGTGTATGCCAGATCGGTATTTCGGCCCGAGAGGCGGGCAATTTTTATCGCGGATGATGTGACCAGCAAATACACCAGGAGGTCTGAGGAGGAATTCCGGAATATTGCCAGATACATCAAAGAGATCGTGAAAAATCTCCACGGCAACTACATGGTGTTCTGTCCTTCCTATTCCTTCCTGCACACGGTATATGAGCTCTATCAGGAGCATTTTGCGGCGGAGGACGAGTTGTGCCTTATCCAGAAGGACCACATGAGCGAGGCTGACCGGGAAGAGTTTCTCAACCACTTCAGAGGCAGCGAGGGATGTGACCTGCAGGGCGCTGTCGGGATGGAAATTGAGGAGGAGGAGCAGACTCTTATCGGCTTCTGCGTGATGGGAGGGATCTTCGGGGAGGGTATTGATCTGAAAAAGGACAGCTTGATCGGCGCGCTGATCGTAGGGACCGGCCTTCCCCAGGTCTGCAATGAGCGAGAGATTCTGAAGGGGTATTTTGATGCCGGGGGAGAGAACGGCTTTGACTATGCGTACCGCTATCCCGGTATGAATAAGGTGCTGCAGGCGGCGGGCCGGGTGATCCGGACGGCGGAGGATATCGGCGTCATCGCACTTTTGGACGAGCGTTTTCTGCAGCCGGCCTACCGCAGGATGTTTCCCAGGGAATGGGAGGATACTGAGGTGGTCAGTGTGAATACGGTGGCTAAGCGGGTGGAGCGTTTTTGGGATTCCTGGCTGTGACGGGCGGTTTGAGGGAATACGGCGGGACGGCGAGAGGAACCGGTTGTTATGGCAAGGCACTGATCCGGACCCGGAATGAAGGAAATGACATCAAAGTGGGAGAAAATGACAGATAAAAAGACAGAGAGATGACATTTGCGTTGCTGTGGATAACTCTGTGGATTCGGTGGATTTCTCAAAAATCCATGTTAAAAACTGACATAAGTATCAATTTATTCCAGGATTCTCCTTGCAAGGTTGACTGCAACAGACCCAGACAGTCAATAGAAAAATAGCACTGTCCTGCAGTCCGTGGAGCTCTGGGAGCATATAAAAAAGGATATCGCTTCATCTCATGGAGGATAAAGCGATATCCTTTTTGTAAATCTTTTTACAGCTCCATCTTCCAGAAGTACGCGCTGTAGGGGGGCAGCTTGCTCCCGCCGCCGAAATCGTGTTTTTCGCCGCTGATCAGATCTACGGCCATGCCGCAGCCCGCGTCAAAATGCGCCGTAAATTCCGCATCCTCCGTGTTGATGGCCACCATCACCCGCTCATTTTCGGATTTGCGCTCGAAAATACATTGCTTATTGGTGAGAAGGACGGAGCGGAAGCTGCCGTAATTCAGCGCCTCGGAGTCTTTCTTTGCCTGGCTTAAGCGACCGATCCAGTCGCTTAAGTCATTCCACTCAGGCGCCTCGAAGCAGGCCCTGAGGGCGGGGTCTCCCTCCTGCTTTGTGGCTTTTGCGCCCCATTCACTTCCGTAATACACGCAAGGGATGCCGGGCATACCGAACATCAGGGCGTAAATCAGGGGCAGATGCTTTTCGTTGGTCAATATGCTGGCCACCCGGGTCACATCGTGATTGTCCACAAAGGACAGGAGATGCTTACCCTTGTACAGCGTCCAGTTCTCCGGCCCGAACTGCCTGAGCAGAGAATGGATGATCTCAAACATATTCATGCTGTTGAAGCTGCTGAACAAACCCTTATAACACTCGTAGTTGGTGGCCGAGTGCAGCATGGAGTCGTTCATCAGGCGGTTGTAATCGCCGTGGAGCATCTCTCCCAGCAGATAGAAATCAGGCTTTAACTCCTGGGTGAAGCTGCGCAGTCTGCGCACAAAATTTTCCTCCAGACTGTAGGCCACGTCCAGGCGCAGCCCGTCGATGTCAAACTCCTCCACCCACTGTCTGATGCTCTGGAAAAGATACTGCACCACGTCTTCATTGCAGAGGTTCAGCTTTACCAGGTCGTAATTTCCCTCCCAGCCCTCATACCACAGGCCGTCATTGTAGTGGGAATTGCCGCCCAGATCGATGCGGTGAAACCAGCTCAGATAGGGGGAGCGCTCCCTGTTTTGCAGCACATCCTGAAATGGGCCGAAGCCTCTGCCCACATGGTTGAATACGCCGTCCAGCACCACCTTGATGCCTTCCGCGTGCAGCGCCTGGCAGACCTCTCCGAAATCCTCATTGGTGCCCAGGCGGACGTCGATTTTGCGATAATCCCTGGTGTTGTATCCGTGGGTGTCCGACTCAAAGACGGGGGAGAAGTAGACGGCGCCGATCCCCAGCTTTTTAATATGAGGAATCCACTCCTTCACCTTCAGGATGCGGTGTTCCAAAATGCCGTCGTTCTCAAAGGGCGCGCCGCAGAAGCCTAAGGGATATATCTGATAGAATACACTTTCATAAGCCCACATATTTTTGTCTCCTTTTTCTGCCGGCAGAATTCTCAAGTCCTACAGCGCCCGCCCCTACAGGTCCGATGCGGTAAGAATATATTCCGGGCAGGTAATGGCCGGATAACGATTCTGCACCAGCAGGCTCATTATATCACAAAAAACGAATTTGCGCTATTTTTTATTTTTGTGTTGACATCATATATTATATGGTGTATAGTATGAATATGCTATACGATATATAATATTATAGAAACAGACAATATTATATGAGTTATCAAAAGAGCAGGCCTGGGCTGCAACGAAAGGGCATCAGGCCGCGAGGCAGGGGGAGTGCAGAGATTTATCGGCGCAGAGGAAAGGATTTGTGCGTTGTTTGAGGCTGCGCAGGGAGGGGAAGCTCTTTTGCGCGGCGGAGGAAAGGATGTGGTTATCGGTATGGTGTTTAACACAGGAGCGGCGCTGTTGGATGCCATCGTGCTTGCGGTGGTGTCCAAGGAGGCGGAGGGGACGTACGGGTATAAGATTACCCAGGAGGTCCGTCAGGTTATTGAACTGTCAGAGTCCACGCTCTATCCCGTGCTTCGCAGACTGCAGAAGGACCAGTGCCTGGAGGTGTACGACATGGAGTGCGCGGGCAGGAACAGGCGGTACTACAAGGTTACCAGCCGGGGTTTTGCGCAGCTACAGTTGTATGAGAGCGAATGGCGGCAGTATGCGGAGAAAATCACGGGGTTGTTTGAGGGCAGAATAATTTTTGGAAAGGAAGCTGAGACGAGATGAATAGAGCGGAGTTTATGAGGCAATTGGAGATACTGCTGCAGAATATACCTCCGGCGGAGCGGGAGGAGGCACTGCAATATTACAATGACTATTTCAATGACGCGGGGCCGGAGAACGAACAGACTGTCATCTCGGCGCTGGGAACCCCGGCCCGGGTGGCGGAAAATATCAAGCGTGATTTGTATGGAAACGGCGGGGAGGAATTTGCGGGGGAACAGAGCAGAGTGGCCCCCGGAGCCCAGATGATAAAATATCAGGGGGATTTACCCAAGGAGAAGGACAGTCGAGGGGGAGGCGACGGGGAGGACGGAAAACTGTCCACCGGAATGGTGGTACTGATCGTTGTCTTGTGCGTGGTGGCCTCGCCGGCGCTGTTTGGCCTGGCGTCCGGGCTGCTGGGACTGTTGGCCGGAGCGGCGGCAGCCTGGTTCGGGGCGATTTTGGGCTTCGGAGTGGCGGCGGTGGTTCTGCTCGTGGTTATGCTGGCCCTGCTGGTGTCGGGCTTTGTGTGTATGTTCTATGCTCCCGTTATCAGTATGTTGCTTTTGGGAGCGGGGCTGCTCTGCGGTGGGCTGGGGCTTTTGTTCCTGATACTGACGGTGGCCATGGCAGGGATTGCCACCCCGGGGATCATCCGCGGGATTGTGAGGCTGTGGCACAGTGTGTTTAAAAAGAGATATGCGTAATACAACGGAAGAAAAATAGATGGCAGGATAGAAAGGAATGGACGGCATATGAGTAAGTTTATCAGAAATTGCGGGATTGCGGCGATAATTATGATTGCAGTGGGATTTGTCATGGCTTCCGTGGCAAAGTCCATCCACGGCGGCCCGGCCTCCCTGCGGGAGATGTCGGAAACCCTGCAGGGCAATGAATTCGGCGCCTGGATCGGCCGATGGGGGGAGACGGTGGCGGATGAGCTGGACCGGGTGAATTATGATATCGACGAAAAGCTTTTGTTTGACGGCACTCACAGCGTGGTGAGCGGAGACCTGGAGCGCCGGGCTCTGGCAACAGGTGCGGACATCCGGGAGCTGAAGATCGACGTAGGGGGCTGCGAGCTGTACGTGGAGGCTTCGCCGGATGACAATTATTATGTGGAAGCGGAAAATATCAGCAAGTTTCAGAGCTATGTGGACGGGGATACGCTGTATGTCAAATCCGTATCCGGCACCAATGTGTGGTCGGAGATCAAGGCGCGTCAGATCTATCTGTACATTCCCGAGGGCGTGAGCCTGAAGGAAGCCGACATTAATCTGGGAGCCGGCTATATGGAAATGGGTACGCTCTCGGCGGAGGAGATGGATATTTCCGTGGGGGCCGGGCAGATCGTGGGAAACGGGAACGTCCCGGGCAAGCTGAGTCTGGAGGTCGGCGCCGGATCGGCAGAGCTGTATGAAGCCCAGGTGGGAAAGCTGGATGTGAAGGTGTCCGCGGGGAATGTGACCTTTCAGGGAGATATTCTGGAGAAGGGAGAAATCTCCTGTTCTCTGGGGAATGTGGATATCACACTGGACGGGGCGGAGGAGAATTACGATTATGAAATCAAGGGGGCCATGGGAGGACTTTGTATCGGAGGCGTGGACTACAGCGGCCTGACCTCCGACCGGGAGGTGGATAACAGAACGGGCAGAAAGATCGAGGTGGAGTGCTCTATGGGCAATATTGACTTACAGTTTGGGAGATAAGGCCGCTGTGGCTTTCGGGCCGGTAGAGGTTTGGCGTTTAAGGCTTGTCCCGCCGCTTTTCCAGCCACAGGAAGACGCCCGCGCAGATAATAGCCGACAGGGCCGAGCCTGCGGGGGAGGCGATACCCATGGGCAGAAGCGTGTCCGGAAAATATCTCGATGCCAGGTAGGCTGTGGGAATGCGGACACAGAGGATGGAAAGGGAGTTGTGTAGGAAGGAGATGCCGGACAGTCCGTAGGCGCAGAAATAGCCGCTGAAGCAAAAGTGGATGCCGGCCAGGATACAGTCCCAGACATATCCCCGCATATATTGTCCGCCCAGTTCCACCACCCGGGCATTGTCCGCAAAGATCCCTATGAAGGGCTCTGCGGTAAGCTGCATCACCACGGAGACAAAAAAACCCCAGGCCGTGGCGAGAACGATTGCGTATCGCAGGGTGAGGCGGGCTCTTGTATGACGGCCCGCCCCGATATTCTGGGCGGACAGGGCCGATACGGCGGAGAGCAGGGAGGAGGGGACGAGAAAGAGGATTCCGATAATTTTCTCCACAATGCCCACAGCCGCCGCGTCGTTGAGTCCCCGTCTGTTGGCGATCACGGTGATGACCATAAAGGCGATCTGTATAAAGCCGTCCTGCAGCGCCACAGGAATACCGATTTTCAGAATCCCGCCTGCCGTTTCACGGCGGAGCCTGAAATCCTTTGCCGTAAGGGGTATTCCTGTTTTTCGCGTCCGAATAAAGGCCAGAGACACACCCACGCTCAATGTCTGGGAGAGGGTGGTGCCCAGAGCGGCTCCCGCCGCTCCCAGACCGAATACGCCCACAAAGAGATAATCCAGAGCAATGTTTGCGGCGCAGGCCACGGCGATAAAATACATGGGGCTTTTGGAATCTCCCATACCCCGGAAAACGGAGCTGATGATATTGTAGGCGGTGATAAAGGGCAGTCCCATAAAACAGATTGTGAGATATGTCACCGTGCTGTCCGCAGCCTCTGCGGGAGTGGACAAAAAGGCCACGATGGGACGGACGGAAAACAGCAGTCCGGCGGTGAAGACCGCCGAGACTGCCAAAAACAGAGTTACGGTATTGCCGATGGCCTGGGCTGCCTGCCGGGGCTTTCCACCCCCCACGGCTTTGCCGATCATGACGGTGGAGCCCATGGCCAGCCCCACAATCATCACGGTCAGCATATGCATGACCTGGCTTCCGACGGAGACCGCCGTGGTGCTCTCCACACCGTTGTACTGACCGATGATGAACAGATCCGCCATGCCGTACAGGGTCTGTAGAAAATAGGACAGCAGATAGGGAAGGGAAAAATACAGCACTGTTTTAAATACGCTTCCCGTAGTCCAGTTTCTCTCCATGTGCGTTACCTCTTATTCTTATATTGTTTCTTTCTCCGGCGTCACCTGTACGAACATTCCCGACTTCTTCAGGGCGGGGCGCAGGGCCAGATAGAAGACGGAAGCGGCTACGACGGCCACCACCGCGTTGACCGCCGTGGTCATGGTAGCCAGCTTTGCCAGTGCCTTGGAGATTTCCTGGGGCACACCCAGGAGATAGGTTTTGTAAAAATAGCCCACCAGGGGGTCAGCCACCACATTGAAGGCCATGCCGGCGAAGCAGGACAGGACGGTGACTCCCGATACGTATTTGGGGGAGTGGGGACGGCTGAGCTTAAAGATTTTGTGAGCCACAAATCCCACCACCAGCCCGATCATCAGTTTTAAGAAGAAGGTCTTGGGGGCGCTGGTGACATAGGAGGTGGTCAGATCTCCGATGGTCATACCGATGGCTCCGGCCATGCCTCCCCAATAACCGCCCACCAGCAGCGCCGCCAGCACGCAGAACACGTTGCCGAAGTGGAAGGAGGTCTTCTCCGTGCCCACGGGCAGATCGATTTTGAAGAAGGTGAAGCCGATGTAGCACAGCGCCGCCAGGAGGCCGGCCTGAGCCAGCCGCTTTACGTCCGGTTTTTCCTCCGGGGTCAGCCCTGCCAGGGCGTTGTAAAGTCCTCTGGCCGTGAGCAGGATGCTGAAGAACAGCGCTGTGAGGCCGTAGGAATAGGGTCTCTGGCTGGCAAGCTTCTCCGCGGCATCCTCCAGGGTGAAGGAGCGGGCGTAGCTGGTATTGTGGGCGTAGACAGTGAAAATCAGGCTGGCAGCAAGCAGTATAAGTCCCACAATCAACAGGCCCCGGCTCTTTTTTCTCTCGTTCTGGTTTCCCGATTCTTTTTTCATAACTTTTCCTTTCATTCCGCCATGCCGGCGGCATTTTTCATTCAGAGACTGAGCAATCTCTTTTTGTCAACATTTTTCCTCTCGGTGATTATCCTATTCATTTCAGCGCTGAAACATTATGGTCAGTGTAACGGAAAAGTGGCTAGGTAAAAAGAGCCAGAATGTGTTTTTTTTACCAGGCCAGTTTGAAAGTTAAATAGTCCTTGACATTTTCCCAGGGGGGTACAATAAGTAAGAAGCAAGTCGGCTGACCGGTCTAAAGCCTGGCTGGCAGGGAGGCCGTTTTATGGGAAGAGAGAAAAGGATTCTGAAAGGTCTGCTGAAATTTTTGTGGACGGCCGCAGCGCTGGCGGTCCTGGCGTTGGCAGTATTCCTCCAGACGGGGAGATACCGGCTCTACCACGCCGGAGGGCAGTCTGACGGCATTTTTCTGCTGGCCCTTGATCCGAAAGAGGGGAGGGCTTCTATGATCTGCATCCCCAGAGACACCATGGCGGATGTGGATTTTTATGACGAAGCGGGGGAATACCTGGTTACGGGCCTTGCCCAGATTACTTTGCAGCACGGCTACGGGGACGGGGCGGAGTACGCCGTGCTGCACCTGAGGGGCGACAATAAGTGGGAAACACTGTCTGCCAGCGTGGGCGAGGGGTATTTCCGGTTCGCCTCCGACAGCTTCTCCCCCGTGGTGTTAGTGAAGACCACGCCCAAGGGAGATGTTGTCTCCGAGGAGGAAGAGGAGGAAGAGGATGCTGAACCCGTCCTCGAAGCCTCCGGAAAGAAATCCCCCAAGACAGGGGAGACGCTTCCGTTTGGCGGAAGGGCGTTGTAAGTTGCGCGGTTTCTTCCCGGCGCCTGTGAAAGGCGGAAAAGGCGGGCCCCTTTATTGACAAGCCCCGCGGTTACGGATATAATCTATTTGACAAAAACAACGACGGTTGGCTGGACAGATTCAGCGATATATTTGGAGGCATTACATATGGAGGAGAGAGAAAACGAAAGGCCGCAGGATTCCCGTGAAGCCGGCGGGGAAGAAAACAGGAAGGGGCTGTCCAGAAGGGCGGCGCTTTTTGCCGCGGGCGCTGCCTGTGCCGTGGTGCTGCTTGCCGCGGGAGCGGGGGTGGCTTTACTCCGGGGAGAGGAGTCTGGGGACGTGCCCTCCCAGGAGGAGACTACTCCCCGGGAGGAGACTCAGGAGTCCGGGTTCCCGGATGTGTCAAAAGAACCCGAGTCAGCTCCTGCGCCTGCCCCCGAGCCCTCGGCGGAGGAACCTGAAGAGGAGCCAGATCCCCTGAAAGCTTTGGAGGAGGCGGGGGTGCCCATACCGGACAAGGAGGTGGACTTCGAGACGCTGCAGTCGGAGACCAATCCGGATATCTACGCGTGGATATACATTCCCGACACAAAGATCGATTATCCCGTTTTGCAGCATGCCACGGACAACAGCTATTATCTGAATTACAATATAGACGGCAGCAAGGGATACCCCGGCTGCATCTATACGGAGAATTATAACGCCAAGGATTTCTCGGACCCCAACACGGTGATGTACGGGCACAATATGAAAAACGGTTCCATGTTCGCGGGGCTTCATAAGTTTGAAGACAGCGAATACTTTGAGGAGCACCCCTATGTGTACGTCTACACCCCGGAGCAGCTCTATGTGTATGAGATCTTCGCTGCCCATGAGTACAGCAACGCCCATATTCTGATGAGCTTTGACTTTGCCGACGAAAAGGTATATCAGAAGTTTTTGGACGATATATGGACCTTCCAGGGCTCCAAGAGTAATTTCAGGGAGGATGTGGAGGTCGACGCGGGGGACCGTATCCTCACCCTGTCCACCTGTGTGGCGGGACAGTCCTCCAAGCGCTATCTGGTCCAGTGCGTCCTCCTGAACGGGGAGTCTGCGGAAGCTGAGGCAGAGGAGGAGTGAGGGCCCCTTTGCGGTTTCGAAAAGTACCCCTTGACAAATGCACGGGGGATATACTACGATATTAGCAATTATAGCCAAAGGCAATGACGACCACGCCCTTTGCTGATGAGAGTCGGTGAAGGGCTAAACTATTCAAAACACGGGTGGAGCTTACGCTTTAAGAGGGAGGTAAATCATGAGCAGAGAATTGGCGAAGACCTATGACCCCAAGGGTATAGAGGACAGACTGTATCAAAAGTGGCTGGACGGGAAGTATTTTCACGCAAAGGCAGACCCTTCAAGGAAGCCCTTTACCATTGTGATTCCGCCTCCCAATATCACGGGTCAGCTCCATATGGGCCATGCCCTGGACAACACCATGCAGGATATTCTCATCCGCTTCAAGCGCATGCAGGGTTACAATGCCCTCTGGCAGCCGGGCACGGACCACGCCAGCATCGCCACGGAGGTGAAGATCACCGAGACCCTGAAGGAGGAGGGCGTGGACAAGCGGGACCTGGGACGGGAGAAATTTCTGGAGAGGGCCTGGGAGTGGAAGAAGGAGTACGGCGGCCGCATTATTTCTCAGCTTAAAAGGCTGGGTTCCTCCTGCGACTGGGACAGGGAGCGCTTCACCATGGACGAGGGCTGCAACAAGGCCGTTACCAGAGTGTTTGTGAAGATGCATGAGAAGGGCTATATCTACAAGGGCTCCCGCATTATCAACTGGTGTCCCGTGTGCAATACCTCCATCTCCGACGCGGAGGTGGTATATCAGGAGCAGGCCGGGCATTTCTGGCATATCAAATATCCCCTGATCGACGAGAACGGGAATCCCAGCGATACGGAATTCCTTACCTTCGCCACCACCCGCCCGGAGACCATGCTGGGGGATACCGCGGTGGCCATTCACCCGGAGGATGAGCGCTACGCTCATCTGATCGGCAGGAAGGTGCTTCTGCCCATTGTTAACCGGGTAATCCCCATCGTGACGGATTCCTATGTGGACAGAGAATTCGGGACCGGCGTGGTGAAGATTACCCCGGGCCACGATCCAAACGACTTTGAGGTGGGAAAGCGTCATAATCTTCCGGTGTTAAACATTATGAACGACAACGCCACCATCAATGAGAACGGCGGCAGATTCGCGGGTATGGACCGCTATGAGGCCAGGGAGGCCATCGTGGAGGAGCTTGAGCGCCTGGGACTCCTTGTGAAGATCGAGGATCACGCCCACAATGTGGGCACCCACGACCGCTGCAAGACCACCATAGAGCCTTTGGTGAAAGAGCAGTGGTTCGTGAAGATGGACGAGCTGATAAAGCCTGCCAGGGAAGCGGTGGAGAAGGGCGAGATCAAGCTGATTCCCGAGCGCATGGATAAAATCTATTTTAACTGGATCGACAATATCAGGGACTGGTGCATCAGCAGGCAGCTCTGGTGGGGGCACCGCATTCCGGCCTATTATTGTGAGGACTGTAAGGAGATGACGGTGGCGGAGGAAGCGCCGAAGAGATGTCCCAAGTGCGGGGGAACGCATCTTACCCAGGATCCCGACACCCTGGACACCTGGTTTTCCTCGGCCCTGTGGCCCTTTGAGACCCTGGGCTGGCCGGAGGATACGGAGGATCTGAAGTATTTCTATCCCACGGATGTGCTGGTGACGGGCTATGATATAATCTTTTTCTGGGTAATCCGCATGATTTTCTCAGGCTATGAGCACATGGGAGAGAAGCCCTTTCACACGGTGCTGTTCCACGGGCTGGTGCGGGACGAGCAGGGGCGCAAGATGTCCAAATCCCTGGGCAACGGCATTGATCCCCTGGAGGTGATCGACCGCTACGGCGCGGACGCCCTGCGTTTGACTCTGATCACCGGAAATGCCCCCGGAAACGATATGCGATTCTACTATGAGAGGGTGGAGAACAGCCGCAACTTCGCAAACAAGGTGTGGAACGCCTCCCGCTTTATCATGATGAATATGAAGGAGGTGTCCGAGCCTGAGGCCGCTTCTCTGCAGCCGGCGGACAAATGGATCCTCTCCAAATTAAATACTCTGGTGCGGGATGTCACCGACAATATGGAGCATTTCGAACTGGGTATCGCGGTGCAGAAGGTTTATGATTTCATATGGGATGAATTCTGCGACTGGTATATTGAGATGGTGAAGCCCAGGCTGTACAATTCCGACGACGCCGAGAGTCAGAACGCGGCCCTTTGGACCCTGCGGACGACCCTGATCGACGCGTTAAAGCTTTTGCATCCCTATATGCCCTTTATCACGGAGGAGATTTTCTGCAATCTTCAGACTGCGGAGGAGACCATTATGGTCAGCCGTTTTCCGGAGTACAGGCAGGACAGAAGCTTCCCCGGGGAGGAGCGGGATATTGAGATCATCAAGGAGGCCGTGAGAGGCATCCGGAATATCCGTACGGAGATGAATGTAGCCCCCGGCCGCAAGGCCTGCGTCTATGTGGTAAGCGGGGACGAGGGGATCATCGGCTCCTTCTCGGAGGGCAGGCTGTTCTTTGCCTCTCTGGCAGGCGCAAGCGATGTAATTCTGCAAGGGGATAAGGAGGGCATCGACCAGGATGCCGTGTCCGTGGTGATTCCCGGGGCGACGCTGTACATTCCCTTCGCGGAACTGGTGGACATCGCCCAGGAGGTGGAGCGTCTGACCAAGGAGCGGAAGCGTCTGGAGGGAGAGCTGGCCCGGGTGAACGGGATGCTTTCCAACGAAAAGTTCCTCGCCAAGGCCCCGGAGGCCAAGGTGAAGGAGGAGAGGGAGAAGCTGGAAAAATACAGGCAGATGATGGAGCAGGTGGAAGCCAGGCTTGCGCAGCTTTCGTAGTTCGGCTGAGAGGATGTGGATTACATGGAGAGACGAGAGATTGCCGCTTATGACCAGGCGGTGGAATATCTTCTGGATATTCCGCGCTTCACCGGTAAGCACAGTCTGGAGGAGACGAGGGCGCACCTCGGGAGGCTGGGATACCCGGACAGGGGACTTAACATCATCCACGTGGCAGGCACAAACGGAAAGGGTTCCGTTTGTGCCTATTTGCGCTCCATTCTGGAGGAGGCCGGATACTCTGTCTGTGCCTTCACCTCCCCCCACCTGACGGATATCAGGGAGCGTTTCCTGGTGCGGGGGCATATGGTTGACCGGGAGACCTTTCTGAGGGCCTTTCTTGCGGTCTATGACAGCCTGGACTGGGAAGCCCTGACAGGGGGGGAGGGGTATCATCCCACCTTTTTTGAATATCTGTTTTTTATGGCGATGTTTATTTTTAAAGAGGCGGGAGGGGATTACTGTATTCTGGAGACGGGGCTGGGGGGGAGACTGGACGCCACCAATGCGGTGGAAAAAAAGAAGCTTGCCGTCATCACCCGGATCGGCCTGGATCACATGGAGTATCTGGGGGACACGATGGAAAAGATTGCGGAGGAGAAGGCGGGAATCATGCGCCCCGGTGTTGCGCTGGTGTATGCGGACACCCGGGAAGCTTCCTCCGGGGTGTTTCGAAAAAAGGGGGAGGAAATAGGCGCAAAGCTGTATGCTCTGTCGAAAAAAGACTATATTTTCTCGGAATTTAAAAATAAAAACATTGATTTTTCCCTGCATACTGAGTATTATGGTTATATTAGCCTTAATCTGCGCACCATCGCGCGCTATCAGATGGAGAACGCGTCTCTGGCGGTGCGCGCCATAGAGGTTTTGGACGGCGGCAGGACAGTGTCCGCCTGTCATATAAAAAGAGGGCTTGCCAACTGCTTCTGGCAGGGACGGATGGAGGAGGTCCGGCCGGAGGTGTATGTGGACGGCGCCCATAATGAGGACGGTATTCGGGCATTTCTGGAAACGGTGCGCGGGGATGGAGTCACCGGCGGCAGGACGCTCCTGTTCAGCGCGGTGAGAGATAAGGAATATGTCAAGATGGCGCGTATGTTGGCCCTGTCAGGTTTATTTGAGGATATTGCCATAGCGCCCTTAAAAAGCGGGCGGAGAGCAGAGGCGGAGCGCCTGGCGGAGGCGTTTGAACATTGTCCCCGGTGTGCGTATTGTCTGTACGGAAGCTCCGCCGAGGCATTTCGTTCACTGCTTGCGGGGCAGAAGGGGCGCGTTTATATCGTGGGGAGCCTGTATCTGGTGGGTGAGATAAAGGAGTTTTTGGAGAATGATCAATTTTGAGGAAGAACTGAAAAAGTTCCACCCCAGCTTTGAGGTGGAGGATGCCGAGGAGGCTATATATAATCAGGATCTGACAGACGCGGTGGATTTGCTGGTGAAGCTGGTACAGGAATCGGAAGAAATCGAGAGTATGGAGTAGGGGGGAAGGGTATGTTTTGCTATAATTGCGGCTGTCAGCTGTCAGAGCATGACTTTTGCACCGCCTGCGGAGCGGATGTGGCCCTCTACAAAAAGATTATGTTCGCATCAAACCGGTTTTACAACGAAGGTCTGGAGAAGGCCGGGGTCCGGGATCTGACCGGAGCTCTCGGCAGCCTGCGCCAGAGCCTGAAGTTCAACAAATACAATATTGAGGCCAGGAATCTTTTGGGGTTGGTCTATTTTGAGATGGGCGAGGTGGTGACGGCGCTGAGCCAGTGGGTGATCAGCAAAAATCTCCGCCCGGAGAAAAACATTGCGGACGACTATATCGATATGATACAGGCCAACGCCTCCCGCCTGGAGTCCATCAATCAGACTATCAAGAAGTATAACCAGGCGTACGCCTATTGTAAACAGGACAGCAAGGATTTGGCGGTAATTCAGTTGAAGAAGGTGCTGTCCTTAAATCCGAAGTTTATCCAGGCGCATCAGCTTCTGGCGCTTCTGTATATGGAGAGCGAGCAGTGGGACCGGGCGAAGCGGGAGCTGAAGAAATGTCTGGACATTGACCGAAACAATACCCTGGCTCTGCGCTATATGAAGGAAGTGGAGTTTTTGACCGCTCCCGACGAATCGGTGAAGGCCCCAGGAGCCGTGAAGCGAAGGAGGGAGGAGAGTCTTCGCTATCAGAGCGACAATGAGATCATTATCCAGCCCCTGGATATCAAGGAGCGCAAGGGCAGCGGCATATCTACGCTGGTGAATATGGGCATCGGCCTGGTCATCGGTCTTGCCGCCATGTATTTTCTGGTGGTGCCCTCCCGGGTGGCCACGGTGCGCTCCAAGATGAATCAGGATATTGTGGCGCTGGGAGAGCAGCTTGACGCCAAGACAGTGGATATACAGGGGCTGGAGGCGCAGGTGGCGGGCTTGCAGGAGGAGCGCGACGATCTGAACAAGGAGCTGGAGGGCTATGTGGGGACGGGGGGGACCCTGAGTACCATGGACAATCTGCTCACAGCGGCCTCCGTATATCTGGAGACCCAGGATCCCAAGCAGACGGCGGAGGATTTGGAGGGAATCGCCGAGACGGTTGTCATTGAGGAGACCTCGGAGGCCTTTCAGACCTTGTATCATACGCTGTTTGGGGTGATCGGTCCGCCCCTGTCACAGGCCTATTACACGGAAGGGATGCAGGCCTACAACAGCCGGAACTACGAGGAGGCCATCGAAGCCCTGAGCAAGGCCGCGCTATACGACGAGTCCAATGTGGAGGCATGGTATAATCTGGGCAACGCATACCGGGGGGCCGAGGATACACAGAACGCTGTGGCGACATACAATAAACTGATCGAGCTCTTTCCGGATACGGACAGGGCCCGCAGGGCACAGAGAGCTATAGACGATATGGCGGGCGCGGTCAGGTGACGCGGCCGGGAAACACGAAAGAGGAGAATTTGCACGTTTTGGTGCGGATTCTCTTTTTTGTTTGTTCTATAGAAAACGACATTGCAATATCGGATGTCGCTGACAGTTCATTCAGGGACGGGAGGAAGGATGCAAATGGAAGAATTTCAGATTGTGGACAACTGCCTGATGGTCAGGCTTCCAGAGGAAGTGGACCATCACAAGGCGGCTTACATCAGCGCCGGGGCGGACAGAATGCTTTTGCAGGAGCAGGTGCAGCATGTGGTGTTTGACTTTGAGGACACCCGGTTTATGGACTCCTCGGGTATCGGCATTATCATGGGGCGCTATAAGAAGATCGCCTGCTTTGGGGGCAGGGTGTTTGCCATCCACGCAGACAGGCAGATCCGACGGATACTGACGATTTCCGGGATCTCAAAGATTGTGGAAATTGTATGATTAGCGCTTCTAATGATATTTCGTCGTCAGACGAGATGCCGGGAAGCACACGATGCAAGCGATAATATGATAGAACAACATGGAATGGAGGATATTATGACTGTGAAGCAGGGAAGTGCCGCCGTGTGCGGCAAAAGAAACAGGGACGCGGCAAAGGGCGGTGAGAGGAACGAGATGGAGCTTTGCTTTGACGCCGTGTCCAGCAATGAGAGCTTCGCCAGAGTGGCGGTGGCAGCCTTTGTGTCCCACTTAGACCCCACCCTGGAGGAGCTGGCGGATATCAAGACGGCGGTGTCCGAGGCCGTGACCAATGCCATTATCCATGGCTATGAGAATTTCTACGGCTACGGCAGGCACGGGGAGCTGCGCCCGGCCTATCTGACCGTCCACCCGGGAAAGGTGAGAATCCGCTGTGTGCTGGAAGGAGGAGTGCTACATATAGAGGTGTCCGACAGGGGAAAGGGAATAGAGGATATCGACCGGGCCATGGAGCCACTCTTTACCACAAGGCCGGAGCTGGAGCGTTCCGGCATGGGATTTGCCTTTATGGAGGCCTTTATGGACGATCTGGAGGTGGAGAGTGAGCCGGGTCGGGGCACCACGGTGCGCATGAGCAAGAAAATGGATGCGGGCGCATGGATCGACAGTGAGGAATAGCCTATGGAGGATGTGTCAGTACTGATTGCGAAATCACAGACGGGGGATAAAGAGGCAAGAGAGGTACTGATAGAGAAAAATTTGGGTCTGGTGCACCATATCGTCAGACGCTTTGCAAACAGGGGATATGACACGGAGGATCTGTTTCAGATCGGCTCCATCGGCCTGATGAAGGCTATCGACCATTTTGATCTGAGGCTGGGGCTTAAGTTTTCCACCTATGCCGTCCCCATGATTACGGGAGAGATCAAGCGCTTCCTGCGGGACGACGGCATGGTAAAGGTGTCCCGCAGCATCAAGGAGAACGGTCTCAAGGTGAAGATGGCCAGACAGCGGCTTCAGAATATCCTGGAGCGGGAGCCCAACCTGCAGGAGATCGCCGCGGAGACGAAACTGAGTCAGGAGGACATTGTTCTGGCCATGGAGGCCTCCGCGGAGGTGGAATCCCTTTACAGCGCCGTGTATCAGGAGGACGGCAGCGAGGTATACCTGGTGGACAAGGTCATACAGGGGGAAAACGGCGTGGGAAGCCGGGTCAGCGGCATGGGAGGAGACTGCACGGACAGGGAGAAGGAGAAGCTGCTGGATCATATTATGCTGTCTCAGCTTTTGGACGGTCTGGAGGCCAAGGACAGGGAGCTTATCTGTCTGCGCTATTTCCAGAACAAGACTCAGGTGGAGATCGCGTCCATGATGGGAATCAGTCAGGTGCAGGTGAGCAGGCTGGAGAAAAAAATCCTCCTGCGAATGCGGGAGAAGGCTCAAATGAGCTGAAAATGCCAGATTTTACTATGCTTAAAAATTTATTAAAAACTAGAAATAGGCTTTTTTTCTATGCGCTTTTCCGATACAATGAAGTAGTGAGCTGTAGACTGTGTACAGATAGGAGAGCGTATGAACAGAGATTGGAGAGATACGGGAGTCAGAGGACGGGAAGGTACGGACGACTTCGGATATGTAAAGAGAACGCCTGAAAACAGGCTGGGGAAGAAGCCCATGGGTAAGGGGCGCTATGTGCTGACCATGCTGCTTTACCTGAGTGTGACGGTGTTTGTGATTGCCCTGGGTACTGCGCTGTATGTATGGATTGACGGCGCCATAGCCAAAAATGCCGCGACCATGATTACGGCGTCGGATGTGGCGTCGCAGTTTAATGTAAACGTGCTCTATTCCCAGGAGGATTTGGACGCCCGTCTCCTGGAGGCCAGTCAGGCCGCGGAGGCGAGTAAGGCTCAGGCGGTGGCGGATGCGGAAAAGCTTGCCAGAGACGAGATACTGGGGGGGATCAGGACCAGTCTGGAGGACGGAACCACCATGGTGGAGACCCTTCGGCCCTTTTATCCCGGCGAGCTGGTCCTGGTGAGCAACGGAACCTTCCATTTTGTGCCGATCAGGGAGGATCTGATACACAATGCCTATACCCAGGACGGCCTGGAGGTGTTGGAGAGCGGGGAATATCGGTATCAGGAGGACGGTCAGGTGATTTCCCACAAGGGCATCGACGTGTCCCAGCATCAGGGGGAGATCGACTGGGAGAAGGTGGCGGCGGACGGCGTGGAGTTCGCGCTGATCAGAACGGGCTACCGGGGCTACGGCACGGGCAAGCTGGTGGAGGACACCTTCTTTGAGAAGAATTTGAGCGGCGCTCAGGCGGCGGGAATAAAAGCAGGGGTCTACATTTTCACCCAGGCTGTCACCGCAGATGAAATACAGGAGGAGGCGGATGAGCTTCTGGCTCAGATCGCTCCTTACTCCATAGAGGGTCCGGTGGTCATAGATGTGGAGAAGACTGCCGACAGCAGCGGGCGCATGAATCAGCTTACGGTGGAGGAGCGCACCGCTTTGGTGCTGCAGTTTTGCCAGATCATAGAGAATGCAGGCTACAAGCCCATGATCTACCATAATATGGAGATGGGGGTGCTGATGCTGGATCTGGGGGCTCTGGAGGGCTATGACAAGTGGTTTGCCTCCTACAGCGAGCAGCTTTACTACCCCTATGCCTACGATATCTGGCAGTACAGCAATACGGGCAGTGTGGACGGCATCAAGGGAGATGTGGACTTAAACATCAGCTTTTCGGAGTTCTGGAACGAATAATAGTGCCGTGAAAGCGGCGGAATGAGAGGAAAAATGGGCGAGGTACAAAGGTTTCTGGAGCAACTTGAGACGCCGTCAGAGGAATTTTCTCCGATTCCCTTCTGGTTTTTTAACGACAGGCCGGATGAGGAGAAGATCAGGAGGCAGCTTGCGGATTATGTGGAGAAGGGGGTGAACGGCTTCGTACTCCATCCCCGGATCGGGGTGCCAAAGGAAGTGCCCTATCTGTCCGAGGCATATTTTCGGGCGATGCGGTTTATCCTGGAGACGGCTGCGGAGCTTGGCATGAAGGTGGTGCTCTATGACGAGGGGATGTATCCTTCGGGCTCCGCCCACGGCATGGTGACAAAGGGGCATCCGGAATTTGCCTCCAGGGGGATCAGGCTGGCCGATGATCCGGGGGAAAATCAGGTGATCACGCGGTTTGCGGACGGCAGATATCTGGTCTACGGCTTCACCCGGGGCACGATCAGGGGGATTCATTTCGGCGAGGATGACGGGGAGGAAATGGCGCCCCTGTCGGCGGATATCTTAAATTCGGAGGCGGTGGACCGCTTTATCAGTCTGACTCACGACCGGTATTTCGAGGAGCTGGGGGAATATTTCGGGAGCACGGTGATCGCTTTCTTTACGGACGAGCCCTGCGCCCTGGGCAGGAATGCCGGGGGATTTTTGGAGTGGGTTCCCGGTTTGGAGGAGGAAATCCTTTCGGAGGGCGGATGCCTGGAGGAGCTGGAGGGGCTTTTTGCCGGACGGCGAAGCCCTACTTCCGAGATCTACCACAGACTGATCAAAAGGCATCTGCGTGAGAATTTTTACGCCAGGCTTTCCGGGTGGTGCGAGTCCCACGGTATTTCTCTGATGGGGCATCCGGAGGCCAGCGACGACATCGAGGAGGAATTGTATTTTCATATTCCCGGGCAGGATCTGATTATGCGCAGAGTGTCGCCGGAGACGGGGGGCGTCAGAGAGTTTGACTCCGTTCAGGCAAAACTGTCCGCGGATATTGCCAGGCTTTTGGGACGCAGACGCAATGCCAACGAGTGCTTCGGGGTATGCAATCATCTGAACATTCCCTGGTATTTTACGGGATATGACATGAAATGGTATATCAACTGGCTGGGGCTGCGGGGGGTGAATCTTTTCGTTCCCCATGCCTTTTACTACAGCCTGGAGGGAAAGAGGAAGGAGGAGCGTCCGCCGGATGTGGGAGCCAACAATATCTGGTGGCCCCATTACCGCAGATTTTCGGATTATATCAAACGAATTTCCTGGCTGATGACGGATTCCGCAAGCTTTGCCCGGCTGGCGGTGCTGTGTGACAACAACAGGGTACCCTATCGGGAGACGGCGGAGCTCTATGAGCGGCAGGTGGACTTTCACTATCTGCCGGAGGCCATGCTGGACCGGTGCCGGATGGAGCAGGGGAGACTCTGCATAGGAGACTGCGCTTTCGACGCGGTGCTTGACGTGTACGGCGGCTTTAACAGGGCATCCCAGGGAAGGGGCCTGGAGGGCGTCCGGGTGTTTGGGGATGTGTCAGGGCTTGTGAGCGGGGATTTCGGAGAGTTTTCCGTATACAGGACGGTGGTTCCGGACTCAGACTGTCCCGCGCTTCGGGCGGCCCACGGCAAAAAGGACGGTGTGGAGTGGTATCTTTTGTCCAACGAGGGACCGGAGGAAATTCGCACAAGGGTCAGTCTTTCCGGCCTCTCTCAGGACCGGGCGGCTCTGGGGGTGGATTTGTGGACGGGGAAGGCGGTCTGTGAGCCCGGGGACGGCGGGAGCCGTGTTTTTGTGGCGCTGAAGCCCTGCGAGATGCGGCTGATTCTCCTGGCGGAGAAGGAGGAGGCCGCGCAGCTTCCCGGATGGGGAGAGACGGGAGCGGACAGGGAGGCCGTCCGGTGGGAGACAGACGTAAAAGATCTCACGGAGGCTTTTGTCCTGACGGAGTCGGGGGAGAACCGGGCGGTCTACACCTGTATCTACCCTGGGGATCGGATGGAGGACGGCGGGCGTTTTACCGTGACAGGGGAGGAGATGGCAGAGTGTTTCTGCAACGGGAAGTTTGTGGACGTGAGCTTTTACGGGCCCCACACATTCTGCGTCGGGCCTTATCTGGGGCCCGGGGACAATGAGATCAGGCTGGTCTTTACCGGAAACGCGGTGAATCTCTTCGGCCCTGTGAAGGTGCCCTTTGGCCTGGGCCGGCGGGTGCCGGAGTATCTGCCTCTGGAGACCTTTGTGACGGATGAGTCTGTCACTCTTTCCTGGAAAAGGCCGGAGGATATGCCCGGGGACGCGGAGCTTCAAATCCTTTTAAACGGACGGGAAGCGGGGCGGACCGGGGGGGATGCCTTTGTGCTTGAGGGTCTGCGGAGCAAAGCCTATTATGACGTACAGACGGTGGCTTACTCGGGGGATAAGGTGTGGCGGCGTTCCCGGGTGCTCCATCTGCATACAACATAAGGACGCTTCAAAAAAAGCAGGGCAGCCTGCTTTTTTTGTATTTTCGGTGAACCCTTTTCCAAGTTGTTACAATATACAGGTGAAGGACGAAAACTCCTTCAAGAAGACGTCTTCGGATAGGAGCAGTAATGACGAAACAGGAGCTGACAGAATGCATCGATTTATACGGGCGGGATATCTATTCCTTTTGCAGGCATCTTGCCGGAAATGTGCAGGAAGCGGATGAGCTGTACCAGGATACCTGGCTTTTGGCTGCGCAGCGGCTGGAGTGCATAGACGCTTCCGGGAATGTGAAAAGCTACTGCCTCTCTGCGGCTGTAAAAATATGGAATAACAGGAAGCGCAAATTTGCGTGGCGCAGGCGCATTGCGGGAACACAGGATTTTCTGGATGAAGAGGGCAGGGAGTACCTTCCGGACGACCGCCCCGCGCCGGAGGAACTCCTTTTGAGGAAGGAGAGAGACCGACTGGTGTGGCAGGCGGTGGATGGGCTCCCGGATAAGTTTAGGACGGTGACGCTCTTACACTATATGGAGGAGCTTAACGTGTCTCAGATCGCTCAGGTCCTGCACATTTCTCAGGGAACCGTCAAGAGCAGGCTGTATCATGCCAGGCAGCTCCTGAAAAAGAAATTGGAGGTTGTTTTAAATGAAGAATAATCTGGATGAGCTTTTAAAACAGGTCCTTACTCCAAGGGAGGAAGCCGATGAGCTTCTGCACCGAAAAATATTAGAGCAGGTAAAGGAGACGGGAAATATGGGAAGAAACAGACATAAGAGAGTTCTTGCGGCATCGGCGGCGGTTGCCCTTGTGGCCACCGCATCCATCACGGCTTTTGCGGCATTGCGGTACAAAAGTCCTTCTCAGATGGCGGAAAGGATAGGGGATGAGGGGCTGGCTCAAAATTTTGCAATGATGGAGAGCAGCCGGCAGGAGAACGACACTGACTGGAATGCTGCCGGAGAGAGCCAGAGCTTTGGAGGTTATCGGGTGACATTTCTGGGGTTTGTGTCCGGGGAAAACCTGTCGGCATATGAGCGCAGAGCGGGAGGGGAGCTTCGAAACGACAGGACTTATTGTGCCGTTGCGATTGAGAAGGAGGACGGTACCGCCGTCAATGCCTCCGAGGAGCAGTTCTTTGTCTCCCCCCTGATCGGCGGGCTGAATCCCGGACTCTACAATGCGATGACCCTCTGTGGGAATTACAGCGAGTTTGTGGAGGAGGGGGTGCTCTACAGGCTGTTAGAATGCGACAATATCGAGATTTTTGCGGATCATGAGCTGTATCTGTGTGTGACGGACACCACGTTTTATGACAACGGGCTCTACCTTTCCGACGAGGCGGCGGGGAGCATCGCCAGAAATACGGACTATCAGGGATTAAACGCATTGTTTGACCTGGATGTGGACAGTTCCAAGGCAGACCCCGAGAAGGCCCGGGCGCTGATCGCCGAGATCGATTCTCCCTCCCGGGACGACGGGGAAGAGATAGAGATACCTGAGGAGGCGAAAGAAGCCATGGCCTGGGGGGCAAAAATCACCCCGGAAAATATTGAGGAATACTGTGTCAGACTGGAGAACACGGTGCAGACGGCCCAAGCAGACAAGGATGGGTTCATCACATTTACCCCCTGGCTGGTCAATGAGGCTATCTCCGATTCCTGGGGCGGCGGTGGCAGCAACTACAGATTTGACTGGTATTTTGAGGATCAGACTCCGAGGATGGTCATTGACAGTTATTCCGGAACCAGTATTGAGGAGCTGGTGATCACCACTTACACCCTAAACGAGGACAAATCCGTGACCTTTGCGGCCTGGGTTCCCAAGGATGTATCCAAGGCGCTGACAGTAAATTGAAAAAGTTTCTTAAGCGGGAGGGCTGCGTATTCAGGAAGGAATGCGCGGCCCTAAAAGCTTTTCGGAGGAAACCTTTCGGGGCGCGGGGCTGAAGTTTATGAGGATTTTTAAGAGCCTCGCATATTTTGGGACAGGCGGGGCACAGTATGATATGACTTTTTTGTGTTAGAAACGGGTTTTTTTAGGACCGGCAAGGCCGGAGGATTTTACCGGGGGAGGAGAGAATGATATTTCGGGGTCTTTTTTTGTGTGTGGTGGGAATCAGCTACGGCCTTTTGGCAGCAGCGGGGGTCTTTACAGTGCTGGTGGCGGTGGGACTGGTGCCCCGCTTTGCGGGAAAGACCCACACTGCCAGAAAGGTTCTGTTGTATGAAGAATTGGTTATCTTCGGCACTTTGACGGGGAGCTATTTCAGCGTTTTTTCCAGGTACGGACAGACGGCGGCCTTTTTCCAGTCCCGCTTTCCCGGGCTGATGGGGCTGTGGCTGGGATTGGGGCAGGTGTTTCAGGGGATTTTCGGCCTTTTTTCCGGTATGTTTATCGGCTGCCTGGCTCTGGCAATCGCGGAGATGCTGGACAGTATTCCCATTTTTACCAGAAGGATTTCCTTTCGCCACGGTCTGGGGCTGGCGGTGCTCTCCATGGCGGCGGGGAAGCTTGCAGGTTCCCTTTTCTATTTCTGGCATGAGCTGCATCGGGTGACGGAGTAAAGAAACTTGATAAGGCTCGGGGCAAAGGCGGCTTCGCAAAGAAATTCTAAAGCTTCGCGGCGAAGATATGGCTTGAAGGGGAGCGCAGGATTCTTTATAATGGAGAAGAAAACTTATATGTGCGCCGGGGGGCGGTATGTCGGAGGTATGGGCAGGACAGAAGAGGTCCGAGTACAGGCCCTTGCGCAGGGAAAGGAGCGGAGACGGCCATGGAAAACAAAACGCAGGTGTTTAACCCCTATCTTCCCAGCTATGAATATATTCCCGACGGGGAGCCCCATGTCTTTGACGGAAGGCTGTATCTATATGGCAGCCATGACAGATTCGGGGGGAACGATTACTGTCAAAACGATTATGTCTGTTGGTCGGCCCCCGTGGAGGACTTGTCCGACTGGCGGTATGAGGGCGTGATTTACAGAAAGTCTCAGCACCCCTATTTTGTGGGAAGGAATCTCCTGTTTGCGCCGGATGTGGCCAGGGGGAAGGACGGCAGATATTATCTCTACTATTCCGTGGCGGATTCCTCCATTGTGTCTGTGGCTGTGTGCGATGAGCCGGCGGGGCGGTATGAGTATTACGGGGATGTGCATGACGGCAAGGGCCATGTGGCGGGGAGCGGAGCCGGGGATTACTATCAGTTTGATCCAGGAATCTTTGTGGACGATGACGGAAGGATTTTTTTGTTTTCCGGTTTCTGTCCCGGAAAAAGGGAGGATGAACAGGGGCGCAAGTTTGTGGGCTGTCATATGTGTGAGCTTTCGGATGATATGCTGACCATAAGGAGGGGCCCCCGGATTGTAATCGACAGGGATGCGCCTTGTCCGGAGGAGCGGCGGTACTTTGAAGCGCCCTCCCTGCGCAAATACAGGGGGAAATATTATCTGATCTACTCGGTGAGGATAGGCGGTCTGCACTATTACATAAGCGACCGGCCGGACGGAGGATTTGTGTATGGCGGGCGCATTCATTCCACGTCGGATGTGGGGCTTAACGGGCACGACGTCCAAAACCCCGCGTATCCCAACGGGAACACCCACGGAAGCCTGGTGGAGCTTCAGGGGAACTACTATATTTTTGACCACCGCATGACAAATCATTCCAGCTATTGCCGCCAGGGCGTGGCGGAGCAGGTATGGATCCGGGAGGACGGCAGCATCCGTCAGGCGGAGGCCACCAGTTGCGGACTTAACGGCGGTCCCCTTTTGGGAGTCGGGAAATATCCGGCTTATATCGCCTGCGCGCTGATGGACAAAAATGACAGAAGGACGGCGGAAGGCAAGAAGATCATGGCGCCCTGCATCACCCAGGAGGGGGAGGACAGGGAGTGCGGACCGGGACAGTTTGTACATAATATCATTGACAAATGTGTGGTGGGATACAAGTATTTTGACCTGAGGGAAACTGCCGGGATTTGCGTCACTTATCGGGGGAACGCCAGGGGTACGCTGGCGGTGAGAAGCGGCGAGGACGGGCCTGACATGGGGGTTTTGACTCTCCCGCCCCGGGAGGAGAGCCGGCAGCCGGAGGGAAATTGGCGAAAGGCAGAAGGGAGGCTTATGCCGGGCAGCGAGAAATCGGCATTGTATCTTTCGTTTTCCGGTGAGGGAAGCCTGGATTTGTTGGAAATTGAGCTCTTTTAGGCCGGGTGACATTTGACAGCCGTTCCCGTCTATGTTATCATAAATACGTTTTATACCTTAGAAATGTATGAGGAGGAGCGGGATGCTGGAAATTATTACAAATGTGAACAACGCAGTCAACAATGTGGTATGGGGCTGGCCGGCGCTGATTCTTTTGGCCTTTGTGGGAGTGCTTATGACCTGCCTTACCAAGTGCTTTCAGGTCAGCCATTTCGGCCATTGGGTGAAGATGACCGTGGGGGCCATCTTTAGGGACCGGAGTGTGGTGGGACATACCAAGGATAAATCCATCTCCCAGTTCCAGTCTCTGTGCACCGCCCTGGCGGCTACCGTGGGGACGGGCAATATTGTGGGTGTGGCGGGGGCCATCATGGTGGGCGGTCCCGGGGCGGTGTTCTGGATGTGGCTCATCGCCTTCTTCGGCATGATGACCAATTATTCCGAGAATGTGCTGGGAATTTATTACCGCCGCAAGAATTCAAAGGGCGAGTGGTCCGGCGGGGCCATGTATTATCTGAGAGACGGCCTGGGAAACAAGAAGGGCTGCAGACAGATCGGCATGGTGCTGGCGGTGCTGTTCTCCGCATTTTGTTTTCTGGCGTCCTTCGGGATCGGTAATATGACCCAGGTGAACTCCATTTCCGGCAATATGCAGGCAGCTTTCGGCGTTCCCACCTGGGTGACGGGCATTGTGGTGCTGGTGGTGGGAGGTCTGGTGATTGTGGGCGGTCTTAAGCGCATTGCCTCCGTCACGGAGAAGATCGTTCCCTTTATGGTGGCTCTGTATATGCTGGGCAGCATTTTTATTCTGATCACAAATATTTCCATGTTCGGCGCGGTGTTCGGCGCAATCTTTAAGGGGGCTTTCGCCCTCCAGGCGGCGGGGGGCGGCATTGTGGGCTACGGCGTCAAGCTGGCCATCGAGCAGGGCATGAAGCGAGGCGTGTTCTCCAATGAGGCAGGTCTGGGCTCCTCCGTCATGGTGCATTCAAACTCCAATGTGAGCGAGCCGGTGCGCCAGGGTATGTGGGGTATTTTCGAGGTGTTTGCGGATACCATATTGGTATGTACCCTGACGGCGTTCTCCATTCTCTCCTCCGGCCTGATCGACCTGGAGACGGGGGAGGCTCTGGCAGTCTACAACGGTATCGAGCTGACCAAGGCAAACGTGATGTCCACCGTATTCTCCATGCACTTCGGGAAACTCGGGGCATGGTTTGTGGCGATTGCGGTGATGCTCTTTGCCTTTTCCACTGTCCTGGGCTGGAGCCACTATGGCACGAAGGCCTGTGAATTTTTGTTCGGCGAAAAATTTACCATTGTCTATCGCGTAATCTTTGTGCTGGCCATTTTCGGAGGAGCGGTGATGGGCGATAATCTGGCTTGGGATTTGGCGGACACCTTTAACGGCCTTATGATGCTTCCCAACCTGGTGGGCGTGCTGGTGCTGTCGCCCCAGGTGTATCAGATCACAAAAAATTATGTGAACCGGGTGCTTAAGGGCAGGGATGAGAAGCCCATGCTCTCCGCCATCCCGGAGGTTCAAAGGGAACAGGAGAAGTCTATCGCCTGAGCGGCGGGGGCCGACCGCTCTTTCCCGGGGCGGGGAGCTTTGGAGGATGTGTGATTTGACCCGCATAAATTTCCCCGGGCTGTACACACTATGAAAAACGGACAGAGAGGGCAGAGACGGGCGTGTCGGGTAACCGTACCCGTGGGCGGCTGAAAATGCCCGAGGAGTCCCATGGAGGATAGTGTATGGACAGCAAGCAGGAACAGCAGAAGCGATATGAAAAATATGTGAAGGAGGTGACGCCCACCCACAATCTTTGGCTGCAGATGTTGAAGGCCTTTCTTGTGGGGGGCGCCATCTGCGTCCTGGGACAGTTTTTCCTGAATATGGCAACGGAGCGCTTTGGCCTGGACAAGCAGACGGCAGGGAGCTGGTGCTCTCTGATTTTGATTCTTTGCTCCGTGCTGCTGACAGGCTTAAATATTTACCCAAGCATTGTAAAGTGGGGCGGCGCCGGGGCGCTGGTGCCCATCACGGGCTTTGCCAATTCCGTGGCGGCCCCTGCCATTGAATTTCAGAAGGAGGGCCAGGTATTCGGAATCGGGTGTAAGATATTTACCATCGCCGGGCCGGTGATTTTGTACGGAATATTTACAAGTTGGCTGCTTGGGTTGATTTACTGGATATTGAAGCTGATGGGAATATGCTAGAAAGAGGGAGTGTTTATGGCTGAAAAGGAAGATAACGGTAATAATATGCCTTTGGGTTTAAGCTTCCAGCTCGGAACGAACTCCAAAGCGATGGATGCGTATGCCAAACTGAGCGATGAGGAAAAACGCCAGGTGGTAGAGGCGGCCAGAAATGTTACCACCAAATCGGAGATGCATCGGATTGTGGAAGGGCTGGAGCAGAAATTCTTCTGAGGGGCGCCTGTGACTGTCCCGAGGTTATCTGCTTTGCAGGCAGCCTTGGGACGTATCATCAGGCCGGGAACCAAGCTTATGGATACCGGTATTCCTACCTGGCATGGGTCTGGCGAACGATTACCGGAAAGGACGAGAGATTGGCTGCCTGTCAGAAAACAGTTGCTTTTGGACTCCATCGGTGTTATAATTGGGAAAGCTTCATAAGACAGTTCGAAAACCATCCTGTCTATAAACAAAACTAGGGGAAGTATCGGCTAGGTATGCTGAGGATGGGAGTCTGCGCAGGCGGCTCCTTTTTTTGTGCGATCAGGGGGGAACGTCTATGAGCGCCGGAGAAAACGGCATGGCAGATGGGGAACTTAAAAAAGGAGGAGGAGGGGCAGTGAAAAGATATGCGGAGATAACAGAAAAGAACCCCAGGGAGATACTTTTGCTTCGAGGTACGGGCTGCGCCTGGAAGCGCTGCGCATTCTGTGATTACCATCTGGATTACAGTCCGGACAAGGAGGAGAACTTCGAGCTCAACCGCGGTGAGATCGCTAAGGTCACCGGAAAATACGGGCGGCTGGAGGTGATCAACTCGGGAAGCTTCGTGGAGCTGGATCAAAAGACCATGGAGCTTTTGAAAAGCGTCTGCAGGGAGAAGGGAATCCGGGAAATCCACTTTGAGAGTCATTGGGCGTACAGAAGCTTTATCCCTGGTCTCAGAAAGGAATTTGGGGCGTCGGGGATTACGGTGAAGGTGAAGATCGGCGTGGAGACCTTTGACCGGGATTACAGAGAGCGGACGCTGCGCAAGGGTATCGGGGAGAGGGAGCCTGAGAAAATCGCAGTGGATTTTGACGAGGTGTGCCTGCTGTTCGGGCTTTGCGGGCAGACCCGGGAGAGCATGGAGAGGGATATAGAGACGGGACTTCGGTGCTTTGAACGTGTGTGCATCAATATTATGACGGAAAACAGCACTGCCGTTCGCCCTGACGAGGATGTGATCGCCGTATTTCAGAGAGAAATTTATCCGCGTTACATAGGGAACCCCCGGGTGGATATTTTGCTGGAAAATACAGATTTTGGAGTGGGAGAATAAGAGGAGACGAAATGATGCAGAACGAAATTTTATTGATCGGGAGTGTACTGTTTCTTTATGGCTGCGTGGTGCTGTTCTACCGGTTTTTCGGCAGGAGCGGCCTGTACTGCTTCACGGTGCTGGCCACCGTGACGGCAAACATAGAGGTACTGATCATGGTGGACGCCTTTGGTATGGAGCAGACTCTGGGAAATATTCTGTTCGCCACCACCTTTCTGGTGACGGATATCCTCAGCGAGTGCGAGGGAAAGAAGGCGGCCAACCGGGCGGTGCTGATAGGATTTGTCAGCTCGGCGGTATTTATTGCCATCTCCCAGTCCTGGCTTTTGTATGTGCCCAGTGAGAGCGACTGGGCGGCCCCCGCCATCCGACAGGTATTTTCCAATACCCCCAGGCTGATGCTTGCCAGCATTTTGGTCTATCTGGCGGTGCAGAGCTTCGACGTCTTCGCCTACCATGCCATCTGGAAGAGAACAACGGATTTGTGCCGGGATTCCAGGAAATTTTTGTGGCTTCGGAACAACGGCTCCACTTTGGCATCTCAGCTTTTGAACGCGATCTTGTATACCTTTGCGGCCTTTTGGGGAATTTACGATATGGGGACGCTGTGGAATATCGTGTTTTCCAGCTATATCATTTTCATCTTCACCAGCCTTTTGGACACGCCTGCGGTATATATTGCCCGGAAGCTGCACGGGGAGAGCTGACGGGTGCCGGCGTTTGCAGGCAGCCGATAGCTTTGCCTCCGACAGGCTCTCCGGTCAGGGCTGTGTCGGCCAGGTGCGCTTTTTGACAGGAAAAGGAGCCACAGCCGCCCTCTTGCGGCGGTGGCTCCTTTGGGGTTTTCCGCTGCCCTCAGTCGGACAACCGGCCGGGGACAGTGCCGTCACTTGCTTTCCCGGATGGCGTTGTGCAGGCCCGCAAACAGCTCTTCATAACGGTGGCATTCCTTCAGACTCACCACCGCCGAGTACAGCGTAAGGGGGATCTGTCTTTCCCCGTAGGGGAAGGTCTGCCCATTCAGCAGGAGGATATCATCCGCAATCCGTTGGGCGTAGGCCTGCTCGCCGCTGGCCGTCAGGATGCAGAACTCGTCTCCGCCTATGCGGAATACGATGTCATCCTCGCCGGACACGGCGGTCATACGCCGCATCTGTTCTAAAATTGCCAGGTCCCCGGCCTTTCTGGATATCTCGTTGATGGGTTTCATGTGCTTGATGTCGCAGACCACAAAGTAACAGTCTTTCCGTTCCTGGAATAAATCGTACAGCTCGTTTATATCTACTCTTTTTCTCTGCATAATATAATCGTCTCCTCTCTCCGGCGGCGGTCCCAGCCGGGGATACAATTCCGAAAATTTCGTTCCGCGAAATTCGGAAGGTTTACAGTTCCATACCTGTTCGAATGCACGTGCAAAGGATTCGTGAGTTCCATATCCGTATTCCAGCGCGATTTCAAGAATGGACGTCCCGGGATTCTGGGACAGCCTCCTTGCCGCCAGCATCATTCTTCTGCGGATGACATATTCGTGCACGGAAATGTTATGGGCGTTGCGAAAAAGCTTTTCAAGGGTGGATTTCGAGCAAAAGCAGGCTGCCGCCACATCCGAGGTTTTGATGTTGTCGGACAGATGGCGTTCTATATAGTCCAGAGATGCCATCAGCAGTTCTATGTTTTGCATGGAGTAACCTCCCTTCCGATATCGTAAGTCAATTATAGCAGAGACGGCGCCGCAGGGTTTGACTTTTTGAGTAAAATTGATCTGTCTGCCGGGCAGGCGGCGGAAATTTCCCGGAGGAAGGCATAGCGGCCGTCCCTGCGAGACATACTATGGGGAGAACACAGAGACGGAGAGGAAATCGACTATGTCAAACGCTACAGTGTATCTAAAGTGCGACCGCAACGTGGAGATACAGTCGCCGGACGCTTTTTTGAAGGATTTGGGAAGCCTCCGGTGCCAGGACGCTTCGGTGAGCGCAAAGTGCAAATCTCTTAAGGTGCACCATTTTCAGGACAAAGGTCCTAAGCGGGTGGTGATCAGCGCCCTTAAGCTGGTGGAGCTGATGGAGGAGGCGTGTCCCAATATCAGCGTGGAGATCGTGGGGGAGACGGACGTGCTGGTGGAGTGGGTGGATGTGAACCGTCACAAGAGCTGGCAGCAGGGTGTGAAAGTCGCTCTGGTGTGCCTGGTGAGCTTTTTTGGCACAGCCTTCACCATCATGGCGTATCACAATGACGTGGGAATCAATGAGGTGTTTACGGAGGTGTACCGAATTGTGATGAACAGGGAGCCGGGGGGACTGAATGTGCTGGAGGTCTCCTATTCCATTGGGCTGGCCGCGGGGATTATCGTATTCTTCAACCATGTGGGAGGCAGAAGGCTGACCAAGGATCCCACCCCCATCGAGGTGGCCATGCGCAATTATGAGAAGGACGTGGATATGACATTGATCGAGACCGCAGGGCGGGAGGGGAAGGAAGACGACGCCCGTTAAAAATCCCGGTTGCAAAGAGGCGCTATATAGATTAAAATAAATCGGAGAGACTGACGGGGAGGTCGGCTCTCCGATTCTGGTGTAAAGGGGCGGGGCTTAGATCCGCTAACAGAGGGTGAAGCCCTTTGCCCGCAGACACTCCGCAACCTCGTAGGTACTGTCCGTGTGGAATACCATGATGGGCTTGCCGGAGGCCCGGTTGAAGGACAGGTACAGATAATTCACATTGATATTGCTTTCGTTCAAGGCCATGAGCAGATGGTTCAGATTGCCCACCTCGTCCGTGACCTCCACGCCCAGCACGTCGGTCAGACGGCAGATATACCCGGCCCGGGTGAGGACGGACACGGCGGCGTCCGGGTCTGACACCACCATGCGGACGATGCCGTACTCCGCGCTGTCATTGGTGACGGAGCCCAGGATATTGATGCCGCCCTCTGCCAGAATGCCTGTGATATCCTGCATGGTGCCCTTTCTATTTTCAGCGTAGATGGAAACCTGTTTTAACATATCAAAACCTCCCTTTTGTGAGCCGGTGGGGCATATAAACGGCACGGCGCCGAACCGGCATGATTGTATGATTCGTACGGTATGATTTTACTACAGCGATTTAAAGTTGTAAAGTGGAATTTTGTTATGCAAAGGGCATGGTACGGGAAAGGCAGCCTTGCATCTATACATATAGGAGAACGATCCATGAAGAAGACAGAGAACGGGAAATCTATTGAGGGAGGAGTGAAGCCATGGGAGCCAGAGACAATATCGCGATACCGGTAATTTTGAAGGTGGGCAGGGGCGTGCTCAGGGATATAGGAGTTTACCTGAAAGCGGAGGGGCTCGATTCGGTGGTGCTCTACTTCGGAAACGGCCTGATCGACCTGTTTGGCCTGGGGGTGATGGAATCTCTGAGGCAGTCGGGGGTGGAGGTGTTAGAGTACAGAGAACTGGACACGGTGGACATGGACGATATCGTGGAGTTTGCCTTCACCATGGACACAAGGGCCAGGGCGGTGGTCTCCATCGGCGGGGGAAAGGTGATCGACGCGGGGAAGTACGCGGCCTTTCTGCGCAAGCTTCCCTTTATCAGCGTTCCCACCTCCAGCTCCAGCGACGGCTTCTCCAGCGCCAGCGCGTCCCTCACGGTGAAGGGAAGGAGAACCTCCGTCCCCGCCAGACTGGCCTACGGCATTTTGGTGGATACGGACGTGATACGCACAGCCCCCGAGAAATTCATCTATTCCGGCATCGGAGATATGGTTTCCAAGATCACCGCCCTCTATGACTGGACTTACGAGCAGAGCTGCGGGTACGGCGCGGTCAATGATTTTGCGGTGATGATTGCCAAGAAGGCGGTGAACAGCTTTGTGCGCACCCCCTACGGCAGCATAAAGGACGAGCTTTTTTTGAGAGAGCTTTTGGACTCCCTCTCCATGAGCGGAATCGCCAACGAGATCGCGGGCAGCAGCGCCCCCACCAGCGGCAGCGAGCATCTGATTTCCCATGCCCTGGACAAGCTTTTGGAGCAGCCCCAGCTTCACGGTATCCAGGTGGGAGTTGCCACGTATATTATGAGTAAGGTGCAGGATCACCGGTATGCCCGGGTGCATACGGTTTTAGAGGAGACGGGCTTCTGGAAGTACGCGGCCTCCCTGGAAATGCGAAGGGCTGATTTCCTGAAAGCCATCGAGATGGCTCCCGATATCAAGCCGCACCGTCATACCTATCTTCACGAAAAGAGATACCGTGAGGCGGCAGAGAGGTTGGTGCGGGAGGATGAGGTGCTGGGACGGGTGCTGAGGGATTAGTTTTTGTACGGAATAAAAAACTTGCATTCTACGGTATCTGTGGTACAATAATGGCGACAATAGAATAGTGAGAGGGTTATTAATCGAAGGAGAGAAGAACATAACTATGAGAAAGCGTTTATTATGCTGTTTGTTTATGGCACTTCTGACAATGACTGCACTGGGCGGATGCGCAGGCGGTACAGGAGAGTCTTCGGGGGATAAGTCCTCTACAGAGTCTCAGGGAGACTCTAATGCAACACAGGCGGGGGAGCCTAAATACGGCGGCTCCATCGTTGTAGGCATACAACAGGATATTGATAGTCTTGACCCACACAAAGCGACTGCGGCAGGAACTAAGGAAATCTTGTTTAACATCTTTGAAGGGCTGGTAAAGCCCCTGGAGGATGGAAGTTTAACAGGTGCAGTGGCGAGCGATTACACCCTTTCGGACGACGGACTGGTGTACACTTTCACCCTTCGCGACAATGTGAAATTTCACAGCGGCGAGGCGGTGACGGCGGAGGATGTCAAGTATTCTCTGGAGAGAGTATCCGGCCTTTTGGATGGCACTGCCCTGATCTCCACCATGAAAGCGATTCAGAGTGTGGAAATTATCGACGAAAAGACGGTTCAGGTGACAGTGGGCAGCCCCAATCCGGAGCTGATTTACAGCTTTGTGGCGGCTATCATTCCCGCGGGGAGCGGAGAGGATGAGGCGGCGGATCCCATCGGCACCGGGCCGTTTTCTTTTGTGTCCTACACGCCTCAGGAGGGAATCCGGCTGGCGAAAAACGGGGCGTACTGGCAGGAGGGGCTGCCCTATCTGGACCAGGTGGACTTTAAGATTATCACCAGCTCGGACACGGCCCTTCTGGAGATGCAGGGAGGTTCCATCGACATTTATCCCTACCTGACGGACTCCCAGGCGAAGGAGCTCTCGGGTTCCTTCCAGATTCTTTCCGCGGCCTCCGACGTGGTGCAGGCGCTGTTTCTGAACAATGCGGAGAAGCCTCTTGACGATGTGCGGGTGAGACAGGCCATCTGCTATGCCCTGGATAAGGACTCTGTGAATGACTTTGTCACCGGGGGGAACAGCGTTCCGATCGGTTCCGCCATGCTTCCCACGCTCCATGATTTCTATGTGGACTTGAATGGTGTGTACGGGAACGCCGCCGATATCGACAAGGCCAAGGAGCTTTTGGCGGACGCGGGATATCCCGACGGATTTGACCTGGAAATCACAGTGCCTTCAAACTATGAGGTGCATATGCAGACGGCGGAAGTAGTGGTGGAGCAGTTAAAGCTGGCGGGCATCAACGCCACCATCAACGGGGTGGAATGGGGCACCTGGCTGGATCAGTGCTACAACGGCAGGCAGTATCAGTCCACCATCTGCGGCATCACCTGCGACATGACTCCCGGATATCTTTTAAACCGTTTCCAGTCGGAGTCCAAGAAGAATTTTATCAACTTTGTCAACGCGGAGTATGACGCCGCGTACGCAAGCGCACAGGAGTGCGTAACCCTGGAGGAGCGGGCGCAGTATTACAACCAGCTTCAGCAGATTCTGGCGGATGAGGCCGGGACGGCGTTTCTGCAGATTCCCCCCATCACCATAGCCATGAATCCCAAGCTGGCGGGCTATAAGTTCTACCCCGTGTATGTGCAGGATATGAGCACGGTGTACTTTACGGAATAAAGGAGAGGAGGCGGCCATGAGATACTTAGGTAAAAAATTTATCACTCTCATTATTACATTGTTCATGGTTTCTGTGGCCGCCTTCGTAGCCTTTCAGATCATTCCCGGGGACGTTGTCACCTCCATCCTGGGCACCGAGGCCACTCCCGAGAGAGAGGAGCAGCTACGGGCCGAGCTGGGGCTGGACCAGCCTCCGGCAAAACGCTATGTAAACTGGATTACGGATGTGCTGAGAGGAGATTTGGGGGTCAGCTACCGTTATTCCAAAAATATGAACGAGATGATGCCGGTGACGGAGCTGATCGGGGACAAGCTCCCAGTGACGCTGTGCCTGGCGGCAGTCTCGCTTTTTTTGATTATTTTGGTCTCCATACCTCTGGGGGTGCTGTGGGCCCGGAGCCGGAACCGTATTCTGGATGCGGCCCTGAGTGTGGCGACGCAGGTGTCCATGGCGATTCCATCCTTTTTCCTGGGGATTTTGGTGACTTATCTATTGGGAATCTGCCTGAAGCTCTTTACCCCCGGGGGATATGTGAGCTATCGGGAGAGTTTCTGGGGTTTTCTCGGCTATCTGTTGTTTCCGGCCGTCTCCGTGGCCATTCCCAAGATAGCCATGACCGCCAGATTTCTGCGCAATTCCCTGCTTACCGAGATGGGGTCCGACTATGTGCGCACGGCTTACAGCAAGGGCTGCTCCGACAAGCGGGTGATGTACGGGCATGTGCTGCGCAATGCCATGATGCCGGTGGTGACCTTTTTGGGAATGATTATCGCCGAGATTGTGGCGGGCAGTATTGTAGTGGAGCAGGTGTTTGGTCTGCCCGGGGTGGGAAGGCTTTTGATCAGTTCCATCTCCACCAGAGATTTTCCTGTGGTGGAAATCCTGATTCTTTATATCACGTTTGTGGTGATATTCGTTTATTTTCTGGTGGATGTGCTCTATCGGGTGATCGACCCCAGAATCAGCGGAAGGTAGGAAAAGCCGTGCAGGGACCGGGAGTGAGCTCCTCTGGCCCGGGAAATGCGGCGCGTAAATAAGGTGCGGAAAAACGGGAGAGGAGGGGCCATGGAGCAGAACTTGGGCAGACGGAATAATAAATATCTGGCGGCAGGGCTTGTGATGACCCTATTGGTGGCCGGCGTAGCCCTGTTAGGAGTCTTCTGGACGCCCTACGGAACCACGGTCATGTCCGCCTCGGAGAAGTTTCATGGGCCTTCCCTCAGGCATCTGTTCGGCACGGACAATTTCGGGAGAGATATTTTCTCCCGGGTGATGAAGGGAGCCGGCGCCACCATTTTAATCAGCGGACTGGTGGTGTCAGTCTCCGGTGCAATGGGAATCTTGGCGGGAGCGGTTACGGGGTATTTCGGAGGCATCCTGGATGAGGTGATGATGCGGATTACCGACGCGGTAAACGGTTTTCCCAGCGTCCTGCTGGGACTGGTGATTATCAGCGTTCTGGGACCGGGACGGCAGAATGTGGTGATATCTCTGGTGATTGTCTTTACCCCCAGCTTTATCCGCATTGTGCGCAGCGAATTTATCAGGCTGCGGGATGCGGACTATATCAGCCGGGCCAGGATGATGGGGGTGGGCAGGCTGCGGATTTTGTTTGTGCATATTCTGCCCAACACCATGTCCACCTTTTGGGCGTCTGTGATGATCGGATTTAACAATGCCATTCTGGCGGAGTCCGGCATGAGCTTTTTGGGCATCGGAGTACAGCCGCCCGACGCCACCCTGGGAAATATGCTGTCCGACGCCCAGGGTTATCTGACCAGGGCACCCTGGTATGCGCTGGCCCCCGGGCTTACCATGGTTTGGATTGTTTTGGGCTTTTCTCTTTTGGGCGAGGGACTCCGGAGGACACAGACATGATTAAAATCGAAAATTTATCCGTATCCTTCGGGGCCGCGGAGGCGGTGAAAAATGTGACATTGGAGATCGGAGCCGGGGAAATTCTGGGTGTGGTGGGGGAATCCGGGTCCGGGAAATCGGTGACGGCCCTGACGCTCATGGGGCTGGTCAGTGAGACGGCCCGTATTACCTCAGGCAGGATTTCTTTTGACAAAGAGACCCTTCTGGAGGCAGGAAAGCCGTATGATAAAGCCCTTTACCGTAAATTTTTGGGCTGCCGTATGTCCATGGTCTTTCAGGAGCCCATGACTTCCTTAAACCCCACGAAAAGGGCGGGGAGACAGGTGGAGGAGATGCTTCGTCTGCACAGGGAAGCATGGCGGCCCCAGGGAAGCGAAGCCTCCGGAGGGGAGAGGAAACGAAAGGGCCGGGAGCTGCCCGGGGCTTTGACGGAAAGGGACAAAGCGGAGGGGGAAGATATCAGACGGCGGGTGCTGGAAATATTTCGGGCCGTGGGACTGAAGGATGAGGAGCGGGTGTATGAAAGCTTCCCCCATCAGCTTTCCGGGGGCATGAGGCAGCGGGTGATGATCGCCATGGCGGCGGTGCTTAGACCGGATTTGATGGTCTGCGACGAGCCCACCACGGCCCTGGATGTGACGGTGCAGAATCAGATTATCGAACTGCTGCGGGAAATCAATGAAAAACAGAAAAACGCCATGCTCTTTATCACCCATGATTTAAATTTGGCCCGGAGACTCTGTCACCGGGTGGCGGTGATGAAGGACGGACGGGTGGTGGAGACGGGGCCCACGGAGGAGCTTTTTAAAAATCCCAGGGAGGAGTACACCAGGAAGCTGATGGAGGCCGTGCCCTCCCGAATGAGGAAGTATGGAGGAATTGCCGATAGCTTTGCGAGAGAATATATGGGTGAGCGGCCCGGGGAACAGATCCGGGGGAGGGGAGTCTGCGGGGAGATGGAAGGCCCCGGGGACACGGAAAGAGCTGAAAACACGGAAGGTCCCGGAGACGCGGTTCTGGAGGTCCGGGATTTGAGCGTTTATTATCAGGAGGGGAGCAACAGCCTCTTTGCCAGGAACAGAAAGAAATGCGCGGTGGAGGCGGCCACCTTCGCCATCCGAAGGGGAGAGGTGCTGGGGCTGGTGGGAGAGAGCGGCTGCGGTAAAACATCCCTCTCCAAGGCGATTTTGGGCATGAACAGGGATATACGGGGAAGCGTGGTTCATCATTCTCCCCATCCCCAGATGATTTTCCAGGACCCCTACGGCAGTCTGAATCCTGCAAAGACCATAGGATGGCTGCTGCAGGAGCCCCTTAGGGCCAGGGGCAGAAGGGAGGCCTCTTTCAGGATGTCGGAGGCGGACAGGAGGGCTGCCGCATACGATATGCTGCGCAAGATAGGGCTTCCTGAGACCTATTATGCCAGGAAGCCCGCGCAGCTCTCCGGGGGCCAGAGACAGAGGGTCAGTATCGGACAGGCACTGATTACCGAGCCGGGACTGGTCATAGCGGACGAGCCTGTGTCGGCCCTGGATGTGACGATCCAGGCGCAGATCATGGAGCTCATGCAGAAATTCCGGGAGGAGATGGGGCTGTCCTATCTGTTCATCTCCCACGACATCAATGTGATCTATCAGATGAGCGACCGGATCATGGTGATGAAGGACGGCCGGATTATAGAGCAGGGGGATACGGAGACTGTGTTCCACAGTCCCAAAGAGGCTTATACCAGGTTACTGCTGTCGGAATCCTGACAGTGGAAATATAGAATGCGAAGGAGGAACTAATTATGCAGTACAGAGTGATCGGAGACACAATGCCCGCGGTGGAGGTGATTTTTGACGCGCCGGGGGAAGCGATGTACACACAGTCGGGAGGAATGGCCTGGATGTCCGAGGGAATCACCATGGATTCCAATATGAGAGGCGGTCTGGGTAAAAGTCTCGGAAGAATGTTTTCCGGGGAATCGCTGTTTATGGCCACTTACAGGGCAGAACGTGCGGGCAGTATGGTTGCGTTTGCCTCCACGGTAGCCGGAGAAGTGCTTCCCTTGGATCTGGGGACCTGCGGCGGTATGATCTGCCAGAAGGGCGCTTTCCTGTGCGCACAGGAGACGGTGAATTTGAATGTGACCTTCACCAAGAAATTTTCCGCCGGATTATTCGGCGGGGAAGGCTTTATTCTCCAGGATATCAGCGGAACCGGCATGGTATTTCTGGAGATCGACGGCAACAAGGTAGAGAAAAACCTGGCTCCCGGCGAGGTTATCAAGGTAGACACGGGAAATGTGGTGGCATTTGAAAAAACCGTGCAGTATGACATTGAGACCGTGAAAGGGTTAAAGAATATCTTTATGGGAGGCGAGGGTCTGTTCCTGACAAAGCTGACAGGTCCTGGCAAGGTGATTTTACAGACCCAGAACTTTAACGAGTTTGCGGGACGGATCATTCGGCTGGTGCCTTCAAGATAATGGGATAGATAATTGGTTTTGGTTCTATTTTAAACAGTATAAATCTTCTTTGGTTGATTGATAGAGAACGACATTAATGTTTCATGTTCAGTCCTGGCAAGGTCTGTTTCCACAGACATTTGCAGGGCCTTGGGTGAAATTTATAATGTCGTTTTTTATGGTTGCAATTATCTATTTCTCCTTTCTGTCCTTAGTCTGCAGTTGATAGACCACGTCTGCAAATTCCCGCAACATACGCAAAGCCCCCTCCCGGGAGCGCTTATCCAATGAATTAATGATTTCCACTAAGGTATCTACCTCAAATCCATTGTTCTTTCCGCGAATGAAATAATCGGCTGATACGTTCATCTCAGTGCATATCTTGTATAAAGTTTTTGATGTGATCCCCTTTCTCCCGCCCTCCACGGCAGCCAAAAAGCTTTCCGACAAATTGCAGCGTTCGCTGAATTCGGCCTGTGTCATATGATAAGTTTCGCGAATTTCCCGGATTCGCAGTCCAACCGTTAAATTGAAGTCCTTGTCAGGTTCCACGCAATCACCAATCCTTTATATTTGAAATAAGTGTAGCATTGAATAGATGGGCTATTCATATTCTATGGAATACATTATTATATTCAATAGAACTATAAGACAGACCTGAATATGGTTTCTAAATGAAAAAGTTTGTACGGGAATTTTTGGAAAAGCTTCCTGAAGGACACTCAAGTTTTAATAAAAGCGCGGTAAAGCAGATGGCAAAGTGTCTTCCATTTGGGGTAGTCCCCGCAGGTGTCTCTGATTTGTGCCGTGAACGGCTATGTGAAGGCCAGGACGGGCATGAGGGCTGGATGTAATGACCATGCCGCAGTAAAGTTGTGCTACAGTAAGCAAACTAATTCTATAGAATATGATTATATATTCTATAGAGTTGACAAAGCTAAAGAGATAGTATATAGTTAAAGCAAACAACGGGAGTTTGCGGAGGGAACATGGAACTATGAAGATCAGGCTGGCGATATTGGAGAATGATAAATCATATTTAAATCGAATTGCCTCTGTTTTCAGCACGAAATACACAGACAGGCTGGAAATATATTCCTTTACGGAAAGAGACCAAGCTTTTCGTGCTCTGGAAGATACCCGGGTGGATGTGTTTTTGGCGGGGGAGACTTTTAAGATTGACAAGCAGGAACTACCCTCGAGATGCGGATTTGCATATTTGGTGGATTCGCCGGATGTGGAATCTCTTTGGGGTGAGCAGTCCATCTGCAAATATCAGAAAGCGGAGTTGATCTACAAACAGATTTTGAATATATTTTCGGAAAAAATGGCAGCAGTCACGGGAAAGATCAGTGAGAACAGAGGAAAAGTGGTCGCTTTTACGGGAGCCGCAGGGGGAGTGGGGTGCTCTGTTGCTGCTGCTGCGTATGCAATATATCTGGCGGGGAAAGGAAAGAAGCCAGTTTATTTGAATTTTGAAGCTTTGGGGAATGCGGACAGCTATTTTAGCGGGGAGGGCCAGGGAAATTTCAGCGATATTATTTATGCGGTAAAAAGCAGAAAAACAAATCTCTCTATGAAGCTGGAGAGCATATCGAAGCGGGATCCGTCAGGGGTATGTTTCTTTTCCGGACCAGGGAATGCCTTGGATATGCTGGAATTAAATATAATTGAAATCGGAGAAATTATTCGGGATTTGGCAGTTTCTTGCGGGTACAGCCATGTGGTATTGGACGTGGGTATCCCCTTTTGCAGGGAGCTTGCGCAGATTTTTCGACATTGTGACGATGTAGTGCTGGTGTCGGACGGCGTACGAGAGACAAACAGGAAGACGGAAAAGATGGTTTCAGCCCTGGAAATTCTGGAGCGGCAGGGTGGAGAACGCAGCGCTTATGATCTCAGTCTGCTGTATAACCGATTTGGCAGCCGTACCTCCCAGAAAATGGAAGGAGTAAAGATCCGGGAGTTGGGAGGAATCAAACGGTTTGAGGGATATTCGGCGGCGCAGTTGAGCGCACAGATTGCCAAGCTGGATGTATTTGCCGGATTGGAGTAGGGGGGATGCTATGGATTTTGAAATGGGGCAACGCATTGCGGATGAAATTAGAGGCTATATTTCCGACAATCTCTCCCTCAGTCAGCTATCCGACGAGGAGCTGGAGGAAAAGATAGAGGAGATTACGGAGAAGTATTTGAGGGGGAGTTATGTCTCTATCGAACAAAGGCTGGCGATCATTGAACAGATTTATGGATCCATACGGGGCTTCGGCTTACTGGATTCCATTGTGAAGGACGATACGATCACGGAGGTTATGATTAACGGGCCGGAGCACATCTTTATCGAACAGAACGGGCGGCTGCGCAGACTGGAGAAGAAATTTGAGAGTCAGCGCAGGCTGGAGGACGTGATTCAGAAAATTGTAGGGCTTGCCGGGCGTGAGGTGAACCAGGCAAATCCTATCTGTGATACCAGGCTCCCGGACGGTTCCCGCGTGAATGTGGTGTTGCCTCCCGTGGCTCTGTGCGGACCTGTCGTTACCATTCGCAAATTCTCAAAGGAACCCATGACCATTGAGAGACTGATACAGTATGGTTCGCTGACCCGGGAAATTGCCGATAATTTGGAATTTTTGGTGAAGGCAAAGTATAATATTTTCATCAGTGGCGGAACTGGTTCCGGCAAGACTACCTTTTTAAACGCCCTTTCGAATTATATCCCGAAGGACGAGCGTGTCATAACCATCGAGGACTCGGCGGAACTGCAGATCGCAGGAGTGGAAAATCTGGTGAGCCTTGAAACAAGGAATGCCAATGCCTCCGGGGCGGGACAGATTACCATTCGGGATTTGATTAAATCTTCTCTGCGCATGAGGCCGGAGAGGATTGTGGTGGGAGAGGTTCGAGGAGGGGAAGCGTTAGATATGCTCCAGGCCATGAATACCGGACATGACGGCTCTCTCTCTACCGGACATGCCAATTCTACTCGGGATATGCTCAGCAGGCTTGAGACTATGGTGCTTCAGGGCGCGGAGGGACTGCCCCTGGAGGCTATCCGGCAGCAGATTGCCTCGGCGTTGGATATCATTATCCATCTGTCGAGACTGCGGGATAAATCCAGAAAAACCATGGAGATTACGGAGGTGGCGGGGTATGAAAACGGCAGAATTGTTTTAAACCCTCTGTATGTTTTTGAGGAGGACGACCGAAAATCTGCCGACAGGGTATCCGGGAGCCTGAGGAGGACGAAGAATCCCATGCAAAATACGATGAAGCTGAAGCTTGCGGGAATCACAAAGGAAATTTGAGGTAAGGACATGAGAAAAAAAGAGAGAGGACCAAGGTACATACCGTCGCCCTTGAACAATCCGATGATCAATTATGCGGAATATTATTTTTCTGGAGGGGAAAAGGTATTGTTTTTTCTGTTGACCTTCACGGCAGGAGGTCTTGCGGGGCTGGTTTTTTACGGAGGGCTTTTTAAAAGGGACGGGGAGGCCACATTTTCCACTGCCGTCAGCAATATGGCTGTCTTTTGTCTCGTGGGCTGTTTGGCTGTCAGATCCTTTTTGCCAGCGATTCGGGAGAGGATGAGACAACAAAGAAACCGAAGGCTGGAGAAGAGGTTTATGAATTTGCTGGAAGGGCTGGCGGCTTCTCTGGCAGCCGGGAACACGGTGAATGACGCGTTTGTAAACGCGAAGGATGATATGAGGAACCAGTACTCCGACGAGGAGGCCATTGTCCGGGAGATATCAGAGATTGTACTGGGGCTGGAAAACGGAAAGACGCTGGAGGAAATGGTCTTTGCCTTCGGCGCTAGAAGCAACAGCGAGGATATTGAAAATTTCAGCAATGTGGTGAGCAACTGCTATCGGATGGGAGGCAATTTTAAGGATGTGATCCGAAGGACTCGGGATATCATCAGCGATAAAAGCGCCATAGCGGATGAGATTGCCACGAAGACCGCCTCCAACAGGCTGCAGCACAACGCCATGTGCATTATGCCGATAGTTTTAGTGGCAATGTTAAAATCATCCAGCGCAAGCTTTGCGGATAATCTGGCCTCCGTGACGGGAGTGATGGTAACCACGCTGGCGATAGCGCTGTTTGTGGCTTCCTATTTCTGGGGACAAAAAATAATAGACATCAGGTGAGCGTATGGTGATTCTTTATTTGGCAGCAGGAACGGTCTTGTCGTTGCTTTTTGTGGTATTGCTCTTTAAGGGAGGCAAATATGATTATATGCTGGAGCCTTTAGACAGTGGAGACTTTCCGCTAAAGACTTTGTACAGCGTGGGGATGGCCTGGCAGGAAATCGGGCTCTTCAGGCTGCGGGGAAGGCTGGGGGAAAATCTGCGGACGGACACAACTCTGCACTATTCCAGGCAGTACAGTGAGTTTTACGCACGGGTAATCTGGGCGCAGATGTTGTCCTTTGGGCACTTGAGCCTGTCCGTATTTCTGGTTCTGGCGGGTTTTGGTTCCGGTTCCCTGTCTGACTTTTACGCTCTGACAGGGGTGGTTTTGAGTGTGCTTGCCCTGTACTATTTTGGAACCTGCACAAAGGAAAAGGTAAAAAAGCGCAGAGAGGAATGTGATTCGGAATTTCCCAATGCCGTGTCGAAGCTGGCGCTGATCGTCAACTCCGGGGCAACGCTCCATGATTCCTGGGAGATGGTGGCTTACGGGAAGGAGGGAACTCTTTATGACATGATGAAGAAGGCTTGTATGGAGATGAAAAACGGTAAGCCGGAGGTGGACGCGCTCCACGATATGGGGGCTGTGATTAATTCGGAGGAAATAAGAAAATTTACATCGGCGTTGATACAGAGTATTGAGCGAGGCGGAGGGGATCTGCCCCATTTTCTGGCCAACCAGTCTGCGGAAATCTGGGCTAGGCGCCGCCAGAATCTGTTACAGAAGGGGGAGCAGGCTGCCAGCGCGCTGCTGATGCCCATCGCGTTCATGTTTGTGGGCATCATGCTGATCGTGATGTCGGCGGCGATACAGAGTTTTTAAGACAGTGTGTATACAAGACGGAACGTTTTGTTTATATAAAATCAAACGAAGGAGGAAGGAAAATGCTACGTGATTGGGCGGACAGGATGTATTTGAAGGGTATGATGAGGGTTCAGGCCATGCTTAAGAGGGAGGAGGGCGATACGAATTTTATTTCTATCCTGATTATTTTGGGTGTGGTTGTGATTCTCGCGGGCGTGTTTATGGCTTTCAAAGACCAGATCGTAGGTCAGGTAAATAACATTATCAATAATTTTACGATTCATTAAAATGCAGAATCTCGGCAGCGTCTGAACCGTTGGTTCATAACGCTGTCAGGGATTTTTTGTTGTCGGAGGGCTTATGGACTATTTTTTCGCGCTGCCGGTGGCTGTGTGTGAGGCTGCCGCCGCATATGGCACTCTGGAGAAAAGACGGGCGGATCAAATGAAATTGCTGCATATTGGGGGAATGTCCGCGGAAGACTCAAGGGAGCTGAGCCGCTGTCAGGTGGTTTTGGCCGCGCTCTTGCTGGGACTTGCCGGTTATGTGTTGTCGGTTCGGTTCTTTCTTGCTGTGGACGATGTAATCAGCCGGGTGAAAATGGCTTTGGCTTTGGTCTGTGTCACGGGGGCGGCCTGCAACGACTTTCGGGAGAAAAGGATTCCGAATATTTTTCCCCTGCTCATGGCCGTGGGAGGCTTGGGATGCCTGGGGGCGGGATTTCTGACTGCCCAGAAAGGGGCTGTGTCCTACGCTTTTAGCAGTCTGACGGCGGCGGCGCTGGTGACGGGCGCTTTGACGGTGGCGGCGTTTCTTACAAAAAACGGCATAGGAGTTGGCGATATTAAGCTGTTGGGCGCGCTGGGACTGGCGGGCGGAGTGTACGCTGTGGGAGCCACTCTGTTTTTCGGAATGGTTTTCTGTTCCCTGACAGGGGTTTTCCTGTTAGCGGCAAAGAAAAAGACGGCAAAGGATACTATACCCTTCGGGCCCTTTATCTTACTCGGTTATATGGTTTCTGTCTTCTTTTACAAAATATAACGGGTTATCAGAAGCTGTATGGTGTTTTTGATGAGGTTGGTTTTGCTATGAAAAAAATTCGGATTGGCTTGACTATTTTTATGTTTCTATTTGCGGGACTGGCTTGGGTGGCCCAGGTGAACGGCAGGGTGAAGGCGCAGGAACGGTATCGGCAGGCGGTGGAGGAGGCAGGGCAGCTTTTGGAGGCAGGGCTCTTCCAAAGAGCGCTTTTGTCGCTGGAAGAGGCTTTGGCCATTCGGGAAGAGGCGGATATTCGGCTTCTGTGGCGCGATGCGTGTGGGGCGGCCTATGCAGGGGGTGTTGTTCCGAAAAATCAGTATGTGAGCGCAATGGAGACGGTGACGGGGCTGCAGCCTGACAATGTGGAGAATTGGGAGAGATTGATTGGATTTTGCCTGGAAAATGAAGAGTATAAGTCTGCCTATTCCTACTGTGCCCAAGCGGAGGATGCCCGGGTATCCTCCGCCATGCTGGACGAATATCAGAGGCAGACGCGCTATTCGCTTTTAATCAGAGGCAGAGTTTATCTACAGGCTTATTCCGGCCCTGAAGGGTACAGCGCGGTCACTGACGGCATCAGATGGGGGATCTTGGATCCGGAGGGCGAGTGGGCGGTGGATTTGGCCTATGACTTTATCGGCCCCGTCTCGGGGGAACTGGTTAAGCTTACGGGAGTGGAATCGGAATACCGTGTGACGGACAAGAAGAGCATGGTGCTGTCGGTTTTAGACGGGAAGCCGGATGCTGCCCGGGCTGCCAGGGAGGGACTTTTGCCCCTTCAGCGGGATGGAAGCTGGCAATATTATGATTTAGAGACTTCGGAATTTATCCCGGAAAGCTATGAGGAGGCGGCTTCTTTTGCGGGAGGCGTTGCGGCTGTGAAGGAGGACGGAAGCTGGCGGTTGATCGACAGAAGCGGGAATCAGGTGGGAGCTTCCGCTTTTCAGGACGTGAAGCTCTACGGCAATGGCGAATATCTTTACGACGGGTTTTTCGTGGCTAGGGAAGGAGGCTCTTACGGTTTGTACAACAGGAAGGGGGAGAAGGCGGCGGACATTTCAGGCAGGGACATGGATGTGTATCTGGGGGAGGGTGTCGCTTATCAGGGGGAGAACGGTATGTGGGGATATATGGACAAGAAAGGCAGGATCCTTATAGAGCCGCAGTTTGAGGACGCAAGGAGCTTTTCACACGGTCTGGCCGGAGTCTGTGTGGATGGCCAGTGGGGGTTTATCAACAGCGCCGGGAAAATTGTGATTGACTGTCAATATTTGGACGTGGGGTATTTTACTCCCGGAGGCGTCTGCCTTGTCAGTGAGCTGGCAGGGGAATATTATATGATTTGTCTTCGGTTTCCCGATGGGAAATAGAGGGAATGACATGAAAAGAGGAAAATTTCTGCAGGAAAGCGGTGCGGTTATGCTGGAGGGAATGGTAGTGATGGTAGTCACTATGTTGGTTCTTGTCTGGCTGCTGGCCGTGGGATTTATCTATTACCAGCGTTATTTGACTACCGTTGTGACCAATGACGCCGCCGTGAAGATTGCCTCCACTTATCACAATCCCGACTCGGATATCATCATGGGGTATATTACCACGGAGGATGTGAGCGCGCGGGATCTTTACCGGGGTTACGGGAGAGGCTCAAGCGCCGGCAATCTGCTGGAGGTCAATGAGAGGCGTACCACAGAGTACGTGAAATATGTTCTTGATAAAGCTAATTTCAGCGGTGTGGTGGATGACGTGGATGTGCGGCTTGAGCTGGTGGCGGACTCCTATGTGAGAAGCCATGTGAAGCTGACAGTCACCTGTACCTATCGCACACCATTTGGAGAGGTTTTAGGAGTTTTCGGCATGAGAGGGAAACAGACTTATTCTGTGGTTTCCTGCTCGGACTGCACTGACATATTGAATTACTACTCTACAGTCAGTTTTGCGGATGCCATTACTGACGGAACCTACTCGAAGGGGACCGGTATTGTGGACAGCGTTGTGAAGCTGCTCAACACGCTGGTGAAAACCTATAATCATTTCCGCTCCTGAATATTTTTTGGAGGAAATATGAAGAGAACGCTTCGATTTACGCGCAGATATATTAACGGAACAAAGGGAGTGATTTCGCTCTTTCTGGCGATACTGATGCTACCCTTTGTGTCTATAGGAGGAGCCTTGATTAATGCCGCCAGGGTGGACAGCGCGGTGGCGGTTTTTGACGAGGCTCTGTGCAATGCTTCCAACTCCACTCTGGGAACCTATGACGAGTTTCTGCGGAAGCGTTTCGGTTTGTTAGCCATATCCCAGAATACTTCCTCCCGTGGCGGGGGATATACGGTGCAGAATTTGATTTCCGATACCTTCGAGTATTATATGGAGCAGAATGTGGGTGTGCTGAGCAATACTTATATAGAGATGGAGACCGGAGCTGCGGGTGTTTATCCTCTGGCGGATACCGGTGTGCTTTTGACGCAGGTGCAGGAGTACGGCAAGTATGCGATACCTGCCAAACTGGTCATGGACGGATTCTGTATCGACGATATCATTGCCAGTCTGTCTAAAAACATGAATGTTGCAAAAAATTTTCTGGGAACTTTTTCGAACGGTGCCGATTTGGTACAAAAGGTAGATAACTGCGGCGAGAAGTTTGATGAGGCGGACACCAAATTAAGTAACTTCGAGACAGAAAAGACAGGCTATGAAAATGCATATGCTGCTTTTGAAGCGGCGGCCGACCGGTACAATAGCTTGGTGGATGAGATGGCTCGAAAGGTGCAGGAATGCAGAGATAATATTGCCAGCGCCGAAGCGCAGATCACAAGCTGTAATGAGGCCGTGGAGGAAGAGGCCGGGAAATACCCGGATTCCTCTGCGGAGTGGGATACGATGAAAAACGAAAAGGATGAGAGCGGCGAGCCGGTGGATAATAGCGCAAAAATGGAAAACTTTGAAATGGCTCATGAAGAATTAAAGGGATATGTCAAGGCTCAGGGTGAATTGGAGGATGCCCAGAAGGAACTGGAGAAGGCCAATGAGAATCTGGAGACGGTTATTGCGGAGTACCAGGGAAAGCTGGATGCCCAGCGGGGAATGGTGGAAAGCGCTAAATCGACCTACGTCGTTCAAATCGGCGCATTTGCCGCTGCGGTAAAGGCGGCGGGCGATGCCGTAATCGGGGCTCAGGGAGCCTATAGCGCGGCGGCAGGCGCAGGGGTGAATCTGGTGACAAGCATGGCGAATACCGGCATGGCCTGCCAGCAAAAGGGCTTGGATAATCAAATAGAGGGAATGAAAAAAAGCCAGCAGGCGGCAAAGGAAAGGGGAGATAATACAGCGGCATATCTTTGGGGAGACCAGATAAACGAGGCGCAGGCGAAAAAGGACGAACTGAGTGATGAAAAAACACTGCTCAATGCATTTTCTTCTTCTGCATTGACTGCTAACAACGCTATGAATCAGTTTGCTTCGGAGCCGTATGGGGAGAAATTTAACAGCCTTTATTTGAAATTGATCGAATTAAAGGGGACAGTGGAAACATATACCCTGGCGGACGGATACGAGACTCCGATGCCGGATACAGGCTATTGCTTTGCCGCTGATGTAGACGCTCCCATTACGAAAACGCGGTTGGAAAAGATCAGGGGAGATCTGGCCGGGGAAATTGAAAATGCGCCGTTTATGGCTATTGCGCAGGCTCTGTGCGGTTTTATTGATGCAATCGCTTCATTCAGCGACTGGGTCGACCCTAAGCTGACGGCGGTCATCGATCCGAATGTATATGCCGACATCGGAGGCTTGCCTTCCTCCAAGGCGAGGGGAGAAGGGAGTCCCTATTGCCTGAAGTCGGCGTATGACGCTAAGGATAGTCAGAAATCTGAGGATTATAAGCGGCTGTTGGGCAGTTATTCGGGCAGCGCGGCCAAGCCGGGGGACGGAACGGGAACCCTGGATCTGCTTGTACAGATCGTTGAGGACATAAGAGATTTGTCGGAATGTTTGAAAGGGGAGTGGGGGTGGTACAACTTATTCGGCAAAATTAAGACATTGATCAATGTGGGAAGCAGACTGGCTAAAAATTTAATAACAATATTTTTAAAGATTGGGGTTGTGTTGGCTGAGGCTGCTGGGCAGAAAATTCTCCTGGCCGGATATGTGGCCTATAATATTCCCAATCGGACGACTTATACCGGCAGCGCCTTGACGGGGGGAAGGTACAATCTGCCCAATGCGCAGAGCCGCTTACAGGGATATGCTTTTTACGGCGCGGAGGCGGAGTACATTATGAAAGGATATGCTTCGGAAGCGGAGAACCTCAGCGCGGTCTTTAACAATGTCTGGCTGATCCGGTTGATTTACGATTTCTTTTTTGTAATTACGAACCAGGAGGTACATTCCATAGCGGGGGCGGCTGGCTCGGTTACTTTTGGAATCGGGGCTGCGATTGTTTTTATATTGTATTTTGTAGCGGAACCTTTTGTCGACACCCTTGTTTTGGTGAATGGAGGACAGGTGCCTATTTGGAAATCAAAGCTTTACCTCACTCCCAGCGGCATTACGGATCTGATCAAGGCATTTTATAAATTGACGCTGAATGAAGATCAAAAAAACGAGGCTTACCAGGCGGTAGTCAAGTGTATGGGCGTGGGGAAGGTAAGCGACAAATTTGCGCAGAGTTATGCGGATGCCTATCAGTCCGGAATCAAAGATCCGGAGATAGGTGGGAGTTCAAAACTTGTCAGTTCTCTGACATTTGATTATACAAAGACAATACTTTTTGCCATGCTGTTTGAAAATAAGGAGAAAATGCTGAACCGTCTGGCGGATGTGATCCAGATGGAAGCGTCCTTTTATGCGGCGGAACCGTCTTTAAACGGAATAGGAACTTATACATTTAATTTGGATCAAAGCTATACCTATCTGCGCGCCTGGGGGAGCTTTAGCACCAACGAATTTATTCCGGTCTCCGGTTCAGCCGGTCTGAAATCAAAGGAGAGGGTTGTTTACAGAGGGTATTGAGGATGAGAGGAAGTATGGGAAAGGAACGAGGGGGAGAGCGGGGACTCCTCTCCCTGGAGGCCAGTATTGCGCTCACGGTATTTATGTTCCTGATGTTTTTTATCTATAGTTTTTTCGTAGTGTTTGAGGCCAGAAATGAAATGGCGCATGTGCTGCTTTCCACGGCGGACAGCCTGTCCCTGGATGCCTATCAGAATTCGGCGCTGGGAGAATCCGGTACTATTGGGCAAGTCATATATAAGCTATACGGGATGAACGCCAATCCCAACGATCGTTTTGTGGCTCGCGGCAGTGGTGATTTGAAGGAGGATGCCAAGGCGCGGTTTCTGGCGTATCTGACAGGAGGAGACATCTCCCGGGCGGAAGAGATATTGAAGCGCTATCATGTGAAGGGCGGTGTGGCAGGGCTGGATTTTTCCGAGACCTATGTGGACGACAAGGGGATACATTTGTCTGTCAAATATACCCTGGAGTATGAGTTTCAGGTGTTTCACGGCGGAGAAGTGCAGCTTCGGCAGTCAGTCTGTTCCAAACTGTGGAAATAAGATTTAAGGAAAAGAGAGGAATACAGATGCGTTTTACTTACGAAAATCAAGGGGCCGACACTTATCTGCGATGCGATCTGACGGAGCTTGAAATCGACGCTATGAGCCTGGGCATGATTACCAATAACCGTATCCGGGGACTGGCCCCTTCGTCTTTCCTGCAGATTGATGGGAAAAAATACATCAAATATATGGTGTCGTCAAAGATTCCCTTGACACAGCTCCTTAGCGGGTCGTTAAACCGGAAACGACTGATCAGAATCTTTGCCGGGATTGCGGAGACTTTGACATTGGCGGAAGAGTATATGCTGGACATCGGCTCTATTTTGCTGGATGGAGACTATATCTTTGTGGACGCCGCCGACTATGGCACGGAAATGATATGTGTGCCCGCAGTGCCAGAGGAGGGCGGGAACGAGAAGGCGGTCGCTTTCTTTAAGGGTATTATGTTTTCTACGCGGTTTGACGCTTCAGAAGACTGCGGTTATGTGGCAGAGATCATCAATTTTCTGAATCATTCGGGAACGTTTTCCCTACCGCAGTTCGAGGAGCTTTTGAAGAGGCTGGAAAAGCAGCCCTCGCTTTCTGAAAAAAAAGCGGTTTCCGAAAGTGTTCCGGCATCCGGGGAGGAAAAAGCTTTGGAGAGGTCTGTTCCTGGAGCGCCCTCGGGGGGCGGAAAAGAGCCTGAATCCGGAAAGAAGGAATTTCCCGTCAATGTTTGGGAGAGCGGCAGATTATCAATGCCTGAGAAGCCGGAGATGACCACCGGGAGTCCGGCTATGGAGGGTCAGTCACCACAGGCCGGGGAAAAAGAAATTTCTCTTTTCTATCTGCTGCAGCATTACAATAAAGAAAACGCGGAGGCGTACAAGGCGCGTAAGGAGGCAAAGAGGCAAAAGAGGGAAGCTTCCCTGGGGGAAATTTCCCAGGGAGAAATGCCCCAGGGGAAAAAGGCAGGGGAAAAAGGATCTAAGGAAAAGAGACCTAAAAAGGAGAAGGAGGGAAAGAAAGAGGCAAAAGAGAATAAAGTGACCTTTGCCGTGCCCGGGCAGCAGAGGATTCCATCTGTCCAAAGCTCCGTCTCTTCGGGGGCAGGGCAGGGTCTGGCTCTTTCCGGCGGCGGACTTATCGCGACGGATCCTGTTTCTTCGCCGAAGCAAGATCCTCCCGCTGATGGCGGATTCGGTGAGACAGAATATTTTACCCAGGAGATGGAGGACGGCGGCACAGTACTGATGGAAGGGGACGGGGAAGCGCGGCGGATGAAGCCCTATTTGATCCGGCTGAGAAACAATGAGCGGATTCCCCTGGACAAGGCTGTGTTTTGTATCGGCAGAAGCAGGGAGCTTGCGGACTACACGATTCCGGATAACAGATTTGTAGGGCACAGTCATTGCCGTATCCTGTCAAAGGACGGGGAATTTTATGTGGTGGACAATAATTCAAAAAACCACACCTATATAAATGGGAATATGATTCAGAGTAACCTGGAGGTTAAGCTTTCCCACGGCGCTATTGTCAGCGCCGCGAATGAGGAATTTGAATTTAAATTATTTTAGGCGGCGGTGAAAAGATTGAGATTTGTAGTTTGTGCATCGACAGACAAGGGATGCGTGAGAAGGGTAAATCAGGATAGAATGCTTGCGGAGCGGATCGAGACCCCCTTGGGACAAATGGCTTTCGCCGTTCTCTGTGACGGCATGGGGGGGTTGGACAGGGGGGAAGAGGCCAGCGAGGCGTTGGTCCTGGGTTTCGCGGGGTGGCTGGACGGGCTCAGAGAGGAACGGGACGAAGAGGCGGTGGCGGATCATGTGATCCGCAGGCAGTGGACCGGAATCGTGGAGCGGGTGAATGCGAAATTGCTGGCATACGGCAGGGAAATCGGTTGCAGAATGGGAACCACTGTAACTGCCATGCTGATAACGCAAAAGCGGTATTACCTGATGAGTATCGGAGACACCCGGGCCTATGAGGCTGCGGCTTGGGGAATGCGGCAGCTTACGGTGGACCACACCCTGATCCAGAGGGAGGTTGAGAGAGGGAATCTGACCAGGGAGCAGGCAGAAAATGCTCCCATGAACCATGTGTTGACACGGTGCGTAGGGATGAATCCGGAGGTGTATCCGGATATGTTCTTTGGAAATACGAGAAAAGGAGCGGTCTATCTGCTGTGTTCGGACGGATTCCGGCACCGGGTCTCGGAGACGGAGATGGCGGAGACGCTCTGCAAAAGAGATGGCGGCAGCATGGAGAAAAGACAGAGGAATCTGATCGAGCTGGGTAAGCAAAGAGGCGAGACGGATAATATATCGGTGATTACAGTACAGTGTGTCGGCAGTTTGAAGGGAGTGTGAAAATGGGCGTTTTATCGGGCAGTGAGATGCTTTTCTACGGAGGGTTGGCGGCGATGGCCTGCTCTGTTTTGGGGGCGGCGGTGTCCGGGGCGGCGTTTCGGTCCGCTGGAAAGAGACTGAAGGAAATTTTGGAGCGGGAGTATGGAAAATGTCTCAGATAATTGCGGGATTATATGAATTGAAGACGGAGATTGGCTCCGGCGGCGGAGGCATCGTCTATCTGGGGAGGCATATCAGACTGGATAAGGAGATTGTCTTAAAAGCGGATAAGCGGAGCCTGACGGTGGGGACGGATGTGCTGCGCCGGGAGGTGGATATGTTAAAGGGCCTGAGTCAGACTTATATTCCCCAGGTGTATGACTTTGTCCAGGAAAACGACACGGTGTATACGGTCATGGATTACATACGGGGCGAGAGCCTGAACCGGATACTGGACAGGAGCGGAAAGCAGCCGCAGGCGAGGGTCATCAGATGGGCATGCCAGCTCCTGGAGGCCTTGGAATATCTTCATGGCAGACCGCCCCACGGTATCCTTCACGGCGATATCAAACCGGCCAACATTATGCTGCGGCCGGACGGCAGCATCTGCCTTATTGATTTTAACATTGCTTTGGCACTGGGGGAGAGCGGGGCAGTGAAGGTGGGGTTCAGCAGAGGCTATGCCTCTCCGGAGCATTATGGGATTGAATATGCCGATGCGGGGAGGCGGGTGCGGTATCTGGCGCAGGAGGGGACGGAGACGGTGACAATGGCCGCATCTTCCACCGGCGGCACGGGAAGAGGACGCGGAAGCGTGCTTTTGGATGTGCGTTCCGATATTTACAGTCTGGGGGCAACCCTCTACCATCTGATCAGCGGGCGAAAACCGGCCCAGGATGCGCTTTTGGTGGAGGGGCTTACCGGGCAGGACTGCAGTCCTGCGGTGGCGGACATTATCAGAAGGGCCATGTCTCCCTTGCCGAAGGATCGTTATCAGACGGCGGCCCAGATGCGGGAAGCTCTTTTTAATCTGCACAGAACGGATCGGCGGGCACAGCGCCGCAGGAGGGGAATCTTTGTCTCGGCGGCGGTTTGGTCCTCTCTGTTTTTGGTCGGGGGGATCTGTTCCTTTGTGGGGCTGAAGCAGTTGGAGCAGCGGCAGACGGCGTTGGCGCTGGCGGAGTATTCCGCCAATGCCCTGGCCAGGGGGGAGGTGAACGACGCCATAAGCCTCGCGCTCCAGGCGGTGCCCCGGGGAGGGATCCTGGAAGCGCCGGTTACGGCGCAGGCGCAGAGGGCGCTGACGGACGCCCTGGGGGTGTACGACCTTTCGGACGGCTTTAAGGCACTGGACTCCATCGCGCTGCCTGGGCCTTGCCTGGATTTGTCCCTGTCGCCGGAGGGACGCAGGCTGGCGGCGGTGTACGGGTACGAGGCGGCGGTGTACGACCTGGAAACCGGGGACAGGCTGGTAGCGCTGCCGCTATGGGAGTCGGCCTGGTCCGACTGTCTGTTTACGGATGAGGACCATGTGGCTTTCGCGGGGAAGGATGGAGTCTCTCTCTATGATTTGGCAAGGAGGGAGGTCCTCTGGACGGGGGAGCCGGCCTCCCTGTTAGCCGTGTCCGGGGATGGCAGCGCCGTTGCGGCGGCGCGGGACGGGGAGGGTGTTGTCGTGTACCGGGCGTCGGACGGCTCCAGGCTGACCGAGCGCTCCTTTGAGGGGCGGCGCATGGGAAAGACGGAAAACGACAGGTTTGCCGACCCGAAGGACTATGTTTTCGCGTTGAACGAGGACGGAAGCCTCCTGGCCGCGAGCTTCGCGGACGGAACGCTGACCGTATTTGACCTGGAAGACCGTGAGAGCGATCTGTTAATTTATGAGGGATCGGATTACCGTATTTTCGAGGGAGGCTTCTGCGGGGCTTATTTTGCCTACGCGGCATACGGGGAGAGCGGAAGCTTCGGGCTGGTGGATACAGAGCAGGGAGTCCTGAGGGGAGGGCTGGAAACGGAGGGGCGCTTTCTCTTGCAGGCGGATGAGAGAGGGATATTTCTGGGGCAGGGCGGCACGATCGTGGAGATCGACCCGGCCGCCCTGGAGGAGAGGGAGGCCGCCTATACCGGCGGCCCGGGCGTCACAAATTTTGCCGCGGGCGGGGGGTATGTGCTGGCGGCCACGGAGGACAACGGCGTTTCCTTCTATGACAGGGAGGGCGTTTGATGTCCGCGGAAAGCGGGAGCCAGAACGGGGATTTTCTGGCCCTGGGCGGGGAATATGCGGTGGTCGGGAACCGCACGGAGCCGGTATTGCGGATCCTGTGCCTGGAGGACCACCGGGATACGCAAACGGCCTCTTACGATCCCCGGGCTGTTCACTCGGAGGCGAGAGTCAGCGCCGACGGAGAGACGGTAATGCTGTTCGGCTACCGGGAATTTCAGGTCTATGACAGACAGGGGGCGCTATTATCCAGGGTAGACCTGCCCGACGCGGAAGCCGTTTACGACCAGCAGTTTGTAAGAGCAGGGGAGGAATCCTGGCTGGAGGTAATCTGGTATGACGGGACGAGGCGTTTTTATGACGCGGCGGACGGAAATCTGATCGGGGAGGAACAGGGGGAAGCGCCTTCCGAGGATCTATATGAGGAATTTTCGGCGGGCCCTTTCCGGATTGCTTCCGGCCTGCATGACGCGCCGGTGGTATATGACAAAGCCTCCGGCAGAAAGCTGGCTGTATTGGAGGGGGAGGGGTATCTGACCTATGTGACGGAGGCGGGGGAGTACCTGGTCACGGAGTATATCGACGCGTCGGGGGGACGGTACGGCCTCCTGTTAAATAGAAAGCTTGAGACGCTGGCTTATCTGCCGGGGCTGTGCGATGTGACGGAGGAGGGATTTGTCTTTGACAACGGCGTGGGAAGCCTGCGGTTAAGCCGCCTGTACTCCCTGGAGGAGCTGGTAGCGCTGGGGAGGGAACGGCTGGCGGGAGAGAGCGCCCGGGAATAGGGTCTGTGTGGAGTGATACGGGAAGCAGGGAGAGGAGAAAGATAAGATGAGAGGATGGAAGAGGATGAGACGGGGACTGGCGGCACTATTGGCGGCGGTGTTGTGTATGCCGCTTTTGCCTGCGGAGGCAAGGGGGATGACGGAGCCTTGCGCGGCGGAGGTCGCTCTGCAGGAGGCGGAGGCTGGCGGCAGGACGGGAAGCGGGGAGGATACGGTTTCCGGGAATGACGCCGAGAGGGGAATGGGAGCGGGAGCCGGGGAGGCTACCGCGGAGGGGGATATCGCCGGGGGAGTCAGCGGGGGGATTACCTGGAGGATTGACGGGGATGGGAAATTGACTGTGAGTGGGACAGGGGATTTGGATGGTATTTCTGGGAATGACTGGGAGTATTGGGAGAACATCCCATGGTATCCTTATGCAGGGCAGATTGTCGCTGCAAAGGTTAATGTGCCAGGGATGACAAATGCGGCATATTTGTTTTGTAGATGTACTAATTTGGTGGATGTTGATTTGAGTGGGTTTGATACCAGTAATGTGACGGATATGAGAAGTCTGTTTTCTGGTTGCAGCAGCCTGAGTAACATAGATTTGAGCAGTTTTAATACCGGGAATGTGACAGACATGGGGAGTATGTTCGCTGGTTGCAGCAGCCTGAGTAATATAGACTTGGGCAGTTTTAATACCGGGAATGT
>CATLGW010000011.1 GCA_949948715.1 uncultured Lachnospiraceae bacterium
GATCAACGCAGAGCCAGTGGTATTCCACTGGAAATATAACCTTGATGATATCAATGTATCAGAGGAAGTCATTGTAGATACACTACCAATTAAAAAGTCCAGTTAATTGGCGAACGTTATACTAGCAAAGTGACAGACAGAGCGGCGGCCATCTGTCCCTTGTGGGCGAAGAAGGCCTTGAAATCCATCTGAAACATGATATCCAGCAGGCCGCAGGCAAGCATCGTGGCCATAACGGCTCCAAAGACGCCCCAGATGATGCTTGTGCCGCCCTCGGTGAGCTGCATGAACAGCATAAATCCCCCCATTCCTACCACCAGAGCGGTAACCGCCCGAAGCAGGGCGGCCAGCAGACGGTTTCGGATTCCCTGCTCCGCCAGCTCGGTGCCCCGCCTCAGATACAGGGACCGGGCGCACAGCCACAGCGCCCCAGCCATGGCCAGACACACAAAAAGATGCACCCACAGCGCCCCCATATCCTGGACCCCTTCCCCCCGCAATATCAAGAGATAGAGAGCGGAACACAGAGGAGATACAAAGATTGCCTCCCTCATACCGTAATTCCAGTAATAAAAGGTATCCATGCACCAATCCATAAACGACAGGCAGATCCCGTAGAGGGCAATGCCCCCATATCCCAGGATCATGGCGCAGACCAGCGTGTTCAGCACATTTCCGCAAATCATCACCGCCACCAGCACCAGATGATACACCAGAAAAAATACCACCCCGATAACCACAAAGCTAAACGCCGTCTCCCTCAGCATGATACCGAACAGCTCCCAATCCCCTCCTCTCATTATGTACCCTTCCGCCAGAACCAGAGACAGAAGCAGGCTGACCAGAAAAGGAAGAAGCCAGATGAGAATTCCGTTCAGGTAGACCGCCCCGAACAGTGTGCTCCTCTTCACAGGCATACTGTGATAGGCGTCCGACATATCCCTGTGAAACACAAAGCGGAAGCCTGCAATACCGGCAATGAAGGCCATCAGCACGGCAATGCTGCCTCCTATGGTGACGATATACCCCCGACAGAAGGGAAGGATATCCTGCATGACAGACATCCTCTCATAGCCCGCTTCCGCCACCAGCCGGTCCACATTGCTCAGCTTGATCATCCACACCACCGGAAAGAACAGGAAAGAGGACAGGGCGGACAGCGCCGCCATCCAGACCCTGTGCCGCAGGTCCTCCCGCATCACCTTAAAAAATAAGCGCCTTGGCATCATATCCCCGCACCTCCGTTTCACTGATAAATATTTCCTCCAGGGAAAGGGGCAGCAGCTCATAGAACACAGGATTCAGCTCCTCCATAAAGCGTTCCGCGTCCTCCCTCTGCCCTCTCACCGTGAAGGTATAAAGAGATCCCCTGTTCTCCATGGTCATCAGGTCAAGCCCCGCCCTGAGCCTGGTCAGCCTGGCCTTATCCTGAATGATACACTGCACCTTGTGGATATTCAGCTTCATTTCATCCAAATCCTTTTCAAACAAAATTCCCCCCCTGTGGAGAAGGCCCACATACTCGCAGATATCCTCCAGTTCCCTCAGATTGTGGGAGGCAATGACGGGGGTCAGGCCCCGCTCCTCCATCTCTCTGATGAAGACCATCTTCACCGCCTGCCGCATCACTGGGTCCAGCCCGTCAAAGGTCTCGTCACACAGAAGATATTTGGTGTTGGCGCACACGCCGCAGATCACGGAGAGCTGCTTTTTCATCCCCTTGGAAAAGGTGTTGATCTTCCGTCCGCAGTCGAGACCGAACCGTCCCATCATCTCCCGCCACTTTTCCCCGTCGTATTCGGGATAAAAGCTCTGATACAGATGCAGCATATCCTTGGGAGTTCCGCTTTTGAAAAAATACTGCTCATCCGATATGTAGAAAATTTTTGCCTTGGCCCCGGGATTGTCATACACCGGGTCCCCGTCCACAAGGACACAGCCCTCCTCCGGCTTATACACGCCGCACAGAAGCCTCATCAGGGTAGATTTTCCCGCGCCGTTGGTCCCGATCAATCCAAAGACATGCCCCTCCTCTATGGCGGCGCTGACATTGTCCACAGCCTGCACCGCGTCAAAGCTTTTTCTCACATTCTGCAATTCAATCATCTCTTTTCCATGGCCTCCTGACTCTGCTTTTGCTCAAAGATTCGGCAAAGCCGCTCCCTTAGCTGTTCCTCCAAGACACCTGCCTCCTTGGCCTGCTCCGTAATGTCCCACCACTCCTTTAGAATTTTGTCCTGCTTATTCTCCCGCCACTCATTCTCCGCCGTCACAAAACATCCCCTGCCGGAAACCGTGTACAGATATCCCTCCCGCTCCAACTGAGCATAGGCCCGCTGTATGGTATTGGGATTCACGGACAGCTCCATGGCCAGACTGCGCACGCTGGGCATTCTGGTCAGGGGCTCCATGCCGCCGCTGACAATCAGCCGCTCCAGCTTTTCCACCACCTGCTCATAGATGGGACGTTTATCCCGATAATCTAACAGAATCATGGGACGCTCCTTTCTCCGTTCAGAGTGTATTAACTTTCTTAATACACTTATACTACAGGAGGAGGAAAAAGTCAAGAATCTCCTGCCCTTCCCCACACCCCCATTGAAAGCGGAGCCTTAGGGACAATTGACAATCATTTCCATTTATGCTATATTTATTTACGGAAATTGAATAAACATTTCCGCATATTTTGCGACATTATTAGAATACAGGAGGTAAATACTATGGGATTTCTGACCGGAAAAACTGCTATTATCACCGGCGCGGGACGGGCCGTCCTGAGCGACGGACGCTGCGGGTCCATCGGCTACGGCATTGCCACCGCCTATGCCAAGGAGGGCGCGAATATTGTGATCACCGGGCGCAATGTGCAGAAATTGGCTGACGCCAAGGAGGAGCTGGAGCGTCTCCACGGCATCCAGGTACTCACCGTGGCTGCGGATGTGAACGCCAAAGCCGACAATCAGGCTGTGGTGGAGGAAGTGGTGCGCCAGACCATGGAGAAGTTCGGAAGAATCGACGTGCTGATCAACAATGCCCAGGCCTCTGCCTCCGGCGTGACCCTTGCCGACCACACCACGGAGCAGTTTGACCTGGCGCTCTATTCGGGGCTTTACGCCACCTTCTATTATATGAAGGCCTGCTATCCCCATCTGGTAGAGACTAAGGGCTGCGTCATCAACTTTGCCTCCGGGGCGGGGTTGTTCGGAAATTACGGCCAGTGTGCCTACGCCGCGGCCAAGGAGGGCGTCCGCGGCCTGACCCGCGTGGCCGCCACAGAGTGGGCCAAGGACGGGGTCAATGTGAACATCATCTGTCCCCTGGCCTGGACGGCACAGCTTGAGAACTTTGAGAAGGCCTATCCCGACGCCTTCAAGGCAAACGTAAAAATGCCCCCCGCCGGACATTACGGTGACGCGGAGCTGGAAATCGGCCGTGTGTGCGTTCAGCTCGCCTCCCCGGACTTCAAGTATATGACCGGAGAGACCATCACCTTAGAGGGCGGCATGGGACAGAGACCGTAATACCCTTTCGTCCGGTTACCTGGAGCAGTTGGCGGCGTCGATGGCAATACACAGCATCAGGGCCGTCAGCTCATCCTCCGGGCGGGCAATGTCGATCACGTAGGTGTCGCCCCAATGCAGAGGTTCCTTGGAGATATGAACCACCACGCTGCCTCCTGCGTAAACATCATAATCCCAGGCCAGGAAATCTCCCTCGCAGCGCCATCCGTTGAACTCCAACTCATAGACAGGCTTGAAAAAAGAAAACTGCTTTCGGATACACCCCCGCACCTGGCCGTTCACCTCGATATCAAAGGTGGGAAGCATCACCATGAGCCTTTGCTTCACCATGCCAAGCTCCCGCCCCAGGGTGTCCGAAACATGGAGCTGATGTCCCAGGGCAAAAATCTCAGCCTGCACAAAATACTTCTTATTCCCGTTCTCATCATAGATGTCATAAGAATCCGACCAGGAAAACACCCTCTGTTTGATCAAAAGCTTCATATTCCGCCTCCTTCGTCTGTTATTCCTTCTATTATAACAGAACTGTCCTGCCTCCGCCAGATTTTGTATAAACATACCATGAGCCGCACACCCGTCGACGGAGATGTCCGGCTCATGGAGGCCCTTAAACCTGGGGCTGAATATTTTGCTTTGCCGGACACAGGGGCAGATCCAGAATAACCTTAAATAAATCCCCGTCCGTCACAATCTCCATAGAACCTCCCTGCAGCTCCATCAGGCTGGATGCGATGGACAGTCCAAGGCCGCTGCCCTCCATATGCCGGGATTTGTCTCCCCGCACGAAGCGTTCCCGCAGCTCATCCCCCGTAATGTTCAGCGCAAACTTTGACATATTCCGGAAGATGATCTCCGCGTACCTCTGCTCCAAATCCACCGTAAGATACACCCGGGAGCCCTCCTGGGCATACTTGCAGACATTGTTCAGCAGATTGTCAAACACCCTCCAGATATGCCGCCCATCCGCAAGCACCGTCACCGGCTCCTCGGGCTGCCCGGTGATCAGCTCCAACCCCTTCTCCTCGAACCGCTGTTCATACTCTCCCACAGCCTGGCTTAAGAGAACCCCCAGCTCGCAGGGCTGCAGTTGTACCTCCAGATTCCCCGTGGTGGCCTTGGACGCCTCGATCAGATCGTCCAAAAGCTTTTTTAACCTCTTGGACTGTCGCAGAAGCACCTCCGTATACTCGGACAGCATCTCCCGCTCTTTTTCTGTGATCTCTTCCGTCAGGCCCTCCTCGCCCGTTACCTTATGGGACACCTCAAATACCCCCCCTGTTTTTGAAAATTCCCCGTTCTCCCCGTCGGCGGCCTGAGACAGAAGATTCCCGATCAGATCCGCGTAATTGATGATGGAGGTCAGCGGCGTCTTTAAATCGTGGGACACATTTGTGATCAGCTCCGTCCGCAGATGTTCGCTTTTCATGCGCTGCTCCACCGCAGCCGTCATGCCCTGAGCGATACTGTTTAAGTTCTCGCCGTGCTGCTTGAAGGAGAGCACCATGTAGGAAGTATCCACCTGACTGCCCAGGTTCCCCTCCGCCAGGGCCTCGCTGCCCTGCTGCAGCTTCTTGCACATCAGGGCGCAGTATAAGACAATGGGAAACAGCACCGCTTTCTCCAAGAACCACAACACGAAGACTTCCCTGTTTGCAAAGAGTAAAATACCCAAAAGTTCCAAAATAGAAATCCCGCAAAAGACAATGGCGGTGGTGAGCACCAGCGGCAACCCCCTGGTCAGCGCAACGGCTCCCCTGAAAAGCACAAAGAGCAGCGTATGGCGCAGCAGATTCCCCTGCTTCATCCTCAGGGCAAGCTCTCTTAGATAGATCGTAACCCATACGGCCCCCAGGGCCAGGACAAAAGATCCGATCAAAAACTCCGTCCACCTATGGGCATAGCTGACCCAGCTAAGCAAAACATACATACCAAACAGGGATGTGATTGCGAACAACATGGTCAGCACATCAAAGTGAAAATAGCTCAGCACACCGCCCGAAATCCCTTCCTTCCCGGCATGATGTCCGGCGCTGCACAGGAGAAAGAGAAAGCTGATCAACCCGGCCAGCCATCCCAGCCCGGCAGCGACAGGAAGCACGTAGGCCCAATCCGCCAAAAACCGGCACTGCCGCTCGATGGCCGAGTACTCATCCGTGTAGGGAAAATCGGGATTCACATAAAGATAAAAGGTTAACTCCCTTGTGACAAACTCCGTGGTCGAGGCAATCTCCATCAGTATGTGATCCTCCCCAGACGCTGTGGAGGACTGGGTAAAACCGGTCCCCTGACCGGAACCGCTCACCCCCTCGGTGTCCTGGAACTCATAATTATCATTGCCGTAGGCGCTTCCCCAACTCCCGCGCTCCGGCTTGATCTCCACGGGCACATCCACAGAAGTGTAGCACACGAAATGATAGGGAGTATCCTTCTCCTCCTCTGCGGCAAGGTCCCACAGCAATTTGTCCCCCTCGTAAAGCTCCACGGAAAGATTGCGAATGCTCAGATATTTTTTCGCCGTCTCTATCGATTCCTCATCTTCCAGATACATCCCTTTAAATTCCCCTACGCTCTCCCATATGGAAGAGACCATTCTGTCATGGACAAAGCTCTCATATCCGTTCAGGTAATATCCCTCCGACGCCAGAAAAACGGTGCCCAGGGCGCAGGACGCCCCGATGAAAATTCCGGCCGCCAACACTAAGAACGCGGTAATCTTCGCAAACGTGCTCTCCGTAATCCTGCCCCGCCTGCGCATTTGCCCGCCGTGTTCCTCTCTCATCCCTTCCATGGAAATCCTCCTTATCTTTTCTCCATCTTGTACCCCTGCCCCCACACCACCTTCAGATATCTGGGATCCGCCGGATTGATCTCAATCTTTTCCCGCAGATGCCGGATGTGCACCGCCACGGTATTCTCACTGCCGTAGGGGAGGTCGTTCCATATCCTCTGATAGATCTCCCTGGGCGAGAACACCTGCCCCGGGTTCTGCATGAGGAGCTTTAAAATATCGTACTCCGTGGGGGTCAGCGACACCGGTTCCCCGTCCAGGGTCACAGATTTCTCCTTGTCATCCAGTTCAATGCCGCCGATCTTGACCACATCGGGCTTTACCGCCCCCGCCCCAAGCTGCATATATCTGCGAAGCTGGCTCCTCACCCGGGCGGACACCTCCACCGGATTAAAGGGCTTTGTGATATAATCGTCCGCCCCCATGTTCAGCCCCAGGATCTTGTCCGAGTCCTCGCTTTTGGCCGTCAGGAGAATAATGGGCACATTGCTGATCCTGCGGATTTCCACCGTGGCGTATATGCCGTCCATCTCCGGCATCATCACATCCAAAAGCACCAGATGAATATCGTTCTCGGCAATGCATTTCAGCGCTTCCTTTCCGTTAAAGGCCTCGTAAAGCCTGTAGTTTTCATTGTGCAGATAAATTTTCAGCGCGTTTACGATATCTGCCTCATCGTCACAGATCAGTATATTGTACATCTCTTTTCTCCTGCCTCCCCACATAAATTACATTCCTATTGTAACAAATTACATTTTAACAAAAAACCAGAGAAATTGTTAAGATTTATTTAAGATAAAGCGTTTTGCAGCGTTTTTGTTTTGCCTCCATAGAATGTGTCGGCACAAGAATCCCGGCCCCAAAGGTTTTTCTCCATAAAAAACAACCGTCCGGCTCTCACACAAAGTCCGGGCGGCTGTCTAAACCGCTGGCACATTCCTTTCCCCTCTACTCCTCCCCTTCCTTCCTCATAGACTCCTCCTTCAGCTCCTCCAGGGCTTCGCCGTACCTCTCGGAACGCATGGTGGGATTGGAACGGATCAAATCCCGCTGGAAGAAATCACGCAGCGCTCCGAGACGTCGTCTTTCCGCCACATTGTGGGTATATCTTCCCTTCAGGTCCAGCACTTCCTCCTTCACATCCTCGGAACATTCCCCGTTCCCGCTCTGCATCAGGGACCTCATCCACTCCAGCTTCTCCTCTATGGCCGTCTTCAAATCCTCCACCCGGGAGCTGACGCTCTCCGTAATCTCCTCCCTGCGGGCATGGAAGCTCTCGGCCGCTCCCTCCCGGTAGCTTGTCCAATCCTGGCTCGCCGCCGTCAAAATGACGTCCAGCCGCCTTTGAATATTCGTCAATTCTTCCTTCACCCTCTCCATACCGGCCAGCACATCCCTCAGATCCAACGCCGCCTTGAAGGAAAGAGCGAAGTCGGCGGCAATCCCCGCCGTCAAAATCCAGGTGGACAGGGTGAGGACCGCGCCGGGAATGGACAGCACCAGCTCCTCCACTGGCCTGTGAACAAATTCTGTCATCAAAATGGTGAGCACCCCCCAGGCCAGAGAGGAACCCAGACAGATATGCCCCTGAAAATTAAACTTCACATGAGAATAATCCCAATACCGCACCTGAAAAAGCTTCTCCATCACCACCCCTGTCACGTATTCCAGGGCCGTGGCCCCCACACAGCCCGCGATATACACCAGGAGCAGATTGTCCTGAAAGGGCATGGACACCACCAGCATCATAATGGCCCCGCTTCCGTACAGGGGCAGAAAGGGCCCGCGCATAAAGCCCCTGTTGGTCCACCGCCGCTTCTTCGCGGACACATAGGAGGACTCAAAGCACCAGCCCACAAAACAATAAAAATAGAAAAAAAACAGCCACTGTGTCACCGTATATCCGTACATTTCCGCTCCCACCCTCACGACTGTCCTCGCGGACACTCCCGTCTCATTTGTGCTACAGAACCTTATCTAACACCATCATCAGCGCGAAGCCTGCCGCAAAGGCGATGGTCCCCAGATTGGAATGCCTGCCCTCCGCAGCCTCCGGAATCAGTTCGTCCACCACCACATACAACATGGCTCCTGCCGCAAACGCCAGCAGATAGGGGAGCAGAAAGGTCATGGTGCTGGCCAGAAGAATGGCCAGAAGGGCGCCCACCGGCTCCACCACCCCGGAGAGGGTTCCGTACAGAAACGCCCTCCCCCGGCTGTTCCCCTCGCTGCGAAGGGGAAACGCGATAATGGCCCCCTCCGGAATGTTCTGTATGGCGATGCCCACCGCCAGGGTCATGGCCTCGGCCAGGGTCACCGCCCCGTCCCCCCGCAACACCCCGGCGAAGGTAGCCCCACAGGCCGCTCCCTCCGGCAGATTGTGGATGGTCACGGCGAAGATCAGCATGGCGGTCCGTCCCAGACGGCTCTTTCTGCCCTCCGGCTCCGCGCTGCCCACATGCAGATGAGGCACCAGGACGTCCGCCAGAAGCAAAAATCCGATTCCCATGAGAAAACCGGCCAGGGCGGGAAGGACAGACCACCTGCCCCTCTCGTCGCTCATCTCCATGGCGGGCATCAGAAGGGACCAGATGGACGCCGCCACCATCACCCCCGCCGCAAATCCCACAAATATTCTCTGCACGTCCGTTGTAATCTGTTTCTTCAGAAAAAAAACACAGGCCGCCCCCGCCGTAGTTCCCAGGAGCGGCACCATCAATCCTATGAAAATCCCCAATGAGTTCCCCCGTTTCCGCATCCGAAGCAGATGCATCCATTCTACATCAGTATATAGCAACCGCTCGTCCTTTATGCGGGGAACCTCAAATTTATGACTGTTTTTATGAAAAATCTATCACGGCATCCTTAGGAGCCTTCGTCGGCTCCACACAAACGGCGTGAAGCACAGGGCCCTCCCCCTGATAATCCTTCCAATATTCCCTGGATACCGTGGCCGTCACCTTCACCCAGGCCTGCTGCTCCAGCTCCCCGGCCCCCGGATACTCGCATACATATCCCAAAAAGGCCATATCGTCCGCGCAGCAGGTCATAGCCATCCTCCCGGGAACAAAATACCCCTCCGGAAAATGCTCCGGCTTAAGCACCATGGCCACAAACTGAAGCGTTTTACCGATATATCTGTCCAGATGATCCATGGAATCCAAATACCAGATTCCATAGCCTCTGGCATCCAAATCCAGGGTGCTCTGATTCAGGTCATAGGGGAGATCCTCCTCCAGAATCTCGTCGATCTCTCCCTGAGTGTCCTCAAAGACCACATCCGCAGAAGGATTCACCGCCTTGATATTTCGCTTGTAGCCGTTTAACTCTTCCCTCACATTATCGCAGCGGTTGAAAATGATAAGCTCGGACTTGCGGATCATCTCCGCCAGCAGCGATCTCATATTCGTGTAATACATCGGGAAGGTGGAGCCGTCTATGGTGGTGATCTGCTGCTCCACCTTCCAGTTTCTGGGCAGCTTCATATCCTTGAAATTCCACATACCGTTATACTCTATAATGATACGTTCCGGCCGGTGCTTTTTTTCCAAAGCGGTGAGATGGGAGGGAGTGAAATCCTCCTCGTTCTCTATCAGCTCTACCACAGTGCGGCTTTTCTCCAAAAGCGCCGGCTCATACTCTATCTCCCCCTCCTCGCACAATAAAAGCAGGGTCTTTCCCTTGACACGGAAATAGGGCTGCTCCAGGGTAAATGTGATAAACTCGGTCTTGCCGCTCTCCAGAAAACCGTTAATAATATATACGGGCTTCATCCTTCCTCCGCCTTTCCCAATCCCGGGGCAATGCCTTCCGGCCCGCCCACTTACAGTGATACGATAGCTTACGCTGCATTATACACGGAACAGCTTCCCCAGCCCCGCCTCGTCAAGGTTTGCGCCGATCACGCATATTTTGCCGGTGACCTGGGGACTGCCGCTTCTGATCTCGTGTTCCTGGGGAACATAGTCATAATAGAGCCAGCCGCCGTCCTCGCCGGACACCATTCCCTTGGCCCGCAGTATGGTGCCGTAGCTGCCGCCGTCCAGGGCCTCAAGAATTCTCTCCAACTCTTCCCTGCCGTACACATTGGGAGTCTCCGCCCCCCAGCTTGAAAACACCTCGTCCGCATGGTGATGATGCCCATGCCCTTCCTCATGGTGATGCCCATGGTCCTCCCCGTGATGGTGGCCGCAGCACTCTCCCTCCTCATGGTGGTGGCCGTGGCACTCTCCCTCCTCATGGTGGTGACCGTGGCACTCTCCCTCCTCGTGATGGTGGCCGCAGCACTCTCCCTCCTCATGGTGGTGGCCGCAGCACTCTCCCTCCTCATGGTGGTGGCCGCAGCACTCTCCCTCCTCGTGGTGGTGGCCGCAGCACTCTTCCTCCTCATGGTGATGGCCGTGACACTCTTCCTCGTGATGATGGTGGCCGCAGCACTCTCCCTCCTCGTGGTGGTGGTGTTCGTGCTCCGGCTCCTCCATCATCTCTCTCAGCAGATCCTCCACTCTGTCCGCCCCCTCGATGGCGGCCAAAACGGCCTTTCCGTCAAGCCGGGCCAGAGGAGTGGTGATAATGGCCGCCTGCTCGTTGTGCCGGCGGATCAGTTCCGCGCACTCCGCCGTCCTCTCGGGAGTGAGCTTATCCGTCCTGCTAAGGATCACCGTGCCGGCATAGGCAATCTGGTTGATAAAGAATTCCCCGAAATTCTTGAGATACATTTTGCACTTGGAGGCGTCCACCACCGCCACCGCGCTGTTAATCTGCACATCCAGATCCCCGGCCACTCCCTCCACGGCCTTCAGCACGTCGGAGAGCTTGCCCACCCCGGAGGGCTCGATCAGAATGCGCTCCGGGGCGTAGGTGTTTATGACCTCCTTCAGGGAGGCGCCGAAATCCCCCACCAGGGAACAGCAGATGCACCCGGAATTCATCTCCTTGATCTCTATGCCGGACTCTTTCAGGAACCCTCCGTCGATGCCGATCTCACCGAACTCGTTCTCAATCAGGACCGTCCTGCTGCCGTCCAGGGCCTCCTTCAGCAGCTTTTTGATTAAGGTCGTCTTCCCCGCCCCCAGGAAACCGGACACCACGTCGATCTTTGTCATATTCTCAAACCTCTTTTCTGTGAATTCACTTTATCTTTTTATTTTCTATCAGATTCATCCGATTGTCAATATGCCGATTCTAAAACTTTTGTAAAACCGTAACAGTCAAACCTTACGGAGCCGAGAAGTCAAAAGGGCATCCCTGTGCAAATTTGCGAGGGCGTAAAACCCTCACCCGGACAGCCCGTACATGGCCTCCGCCACACTGCTGGGCAGAACCGCCAATTCCCCGTCCTCCCCCACCCCGCACAGGATGCCCATAAAATGTCCGAATTCGTCGTAGACGCCGCTGCCGCTCATCCCCGGGTCCGCCTCCCCGGACAAAATCATCATATACTGCCCGAAATCCTCCACAAAAATCCAACTCTCCAAAAGCACGGCGAACCGATAACCGAAACCGTTCTCATTCTCCGGGTCCGCCACAAAAATGCCGTCCCCCGGCTCCGGTCCGTCCAGGGCCTCCCCGTCCCTTGCCGCGGCGGCATACCTTTCACCGTAATCCTCGCCCAACGCTTCCCTCTCCAACGTCAGAAAGGCACAGTCCGCCTCCCAGTGGATGCGGTAGTCCCCGCAGACAGCCTCCCGCCCGTCGCCAAAGCGCACCGTAATTCCCTCCGCCCCGTCCGCCATCACATGGCCAGCCGTCAAAATAACAAGCCCATCCCCCGTATCCTGATAGACCACACCCCTGCCGGAGAGCCCTCCCGCGGATACCCACACCGCCCCGGACCGGGCTCTTTGCAAACCGTCCTCCTCCGCCTGCCCGGGAGAAACCCAAGGAGATGTCCGGGAGGATTCCGCTGCCTCTTTTGTCCCCCTTCCGCAGCCTTCCAATGACAACGCTGCGGCCGCGAAAAGCGCCCACGCCAGATATCTGCCTCTGCTCCCCAAGCCTCTCAACCTTATTGCTCCTCCCCGGTTAAACCCAAACCCTGCCGGACCCGTACCGATCAAACGCCATCGGTCAATCTCTGTCCCGGCACATTTTCCGCCACAGCAAACGGACCGGCATCCTCAGAATGCCAGTCCGCCGATTTTCTCTGACTTACATAGTCAAAGTGTAAGCAAAACGATAAGCCGGGTTATGTCGTGGGTGATCATCTATCTAGCACGGCTGTCGCCAGCCGCGTCAAGCGACCTACCTGAGAGCAGGCCGGGCAAGCCTCTGGCCCTCTGCTTGGTCTTGCTTCGGATGGGGTTTACATGGCTCCGCCCGTTACCGGACGGACGGTAGTCTCTTACACTGCCTTTCCACCCTTACCCGGCGCAGTCAGCCCCGGGCGGTATCTCTCTGTTGCACTGTCCTGGGAGTCGCCTCCACCAGACGTTATCTGGCATCCTGCCCTGTGAAGCCCGGACTTTCCTCACCTGTGGGGAACCCACAGCCGCGATCACCTGTCTTACTTACACGCCCTCAATTATAGCCTTTTCCCCCAAAAAAAGCAAGCATATCATTTATCTCCTGCATATCATTTATCCCCACCGCCACAAGCCCAATGATCCTGCGGCAGTTTATGCGGCCCGAAGGGGAAGACCGCGCTTTATCTCCGTAAACAAGGGGGTTTGTCCTGAACGCAGACTGTGCGGAAGGATCATTTTGAAAAGCGCGCCTACGACAGCGGCAGGGATGGACCGAGGGTCAGACCAAAGCGGAAGGCTCACCCTCTTGGCCGGACCCCTCCTGAAAAAGCGCGTACTGCCTCTTGACCTCGGGATAACGGGACTTGGGGACGGAAATCTCCTTTCCCATGGACATACGCAGGACATAGCTGCTGATCTTCTCAATATACCGCATATTGACCAGGTAGCTCTGATGGACCCGCAGGAAACCCATTCCCGCAAGCTCCTCCTCAATCTCATTCAACTTCTTGTATATGCTGTATTCTCCCTTTGTGGTACAGTAGACATTTTTGTGCCTGTGCGTCTCGATATACAGGATTTCCTCCGCCGCAAGCTCCACGTTTCCCTCCACAAAGGAGTACATGACCTCTTGGCCGTCTCCGATTTTGTCTCTCATAGCAGCCGCCCACCCTCGTATTGATTAAAGTCCCTCAGTATGGTTATCGGCTTTTTGTGCCGGAAACTATAATCACAAGGCACAAAACGACTATGCTTCCTCCGAATCCTTCTCTTTCCCGCGCTTTATGACTATCGCCGCCCGCCACAGCGCAAGGCAGAGCAGACCGCCCAGAGAGACCAGATCACAGGCCGTAAAAAACGACAACCCCCGGTAAAACACCTCGATATGATGCATTCCCCCAGGGATATCGCAGGCCACCAAAGACAGCCGCTCCTGTACCTCAACCCGCTCCCCGTCTATCCTCACCTCATAGCCCGGATAGTAATGCAGGGGAAACAGGGCTCTCACAGAGTCTCCCGCTTCCTCCGCCACCGCCACGTCCGCCGAGATGCTTACGCCCCTCTTTTGATAATTCTGCCACACAACGCTCTTCGGCTCCCCGCACACCGCCTGCTGCCCCTGCTCCCTGGCGCTCATCCATGCCATGTGCTCCTCCTCATCGCATATGATATGGGCGTACTCCTCGTCATAGAATTCCAGGGGCATACTGTAGCGGCACAGATAGAGCGCATCCGTATAATCCGCTCCCTCCGCCCACAGCTTGTCCTCCGTGTCCGCCTGACGGGCCACGTCGCCGAAGAAATACCCGCAGCTTAGAAGCGCTGCGGCCACCATGATCGGACACAGCCAGGCGGCTCTTCGAAAGCCCTTCTCCCACTCCGTCACGGCCACAGCCGCAACCACGGAGAACAAAAACGCCGACACGCCCAAAAGCCGCCAGGGAAACTGCAAAGCCCGCAGGACGCTCTCCAGCCACTCACTGTGCAAAAGCGTCTCCCAGGGAGCCACCCACAGAGTCATCAGCAGAAATCCGCTGCCCAGAACCAGACAATGCCGTCCTGCCTTCATCCGGCTGCCGCTCTCCTCCCGGGTGAGGAGTCTGGCGCAAAACAGAACAATCCCCGCAAGCAGCACGCTCCCCAGGGTCACGGACATGGAATATTTCATTCCCAGGGCCCGGGCTTCTCCGTCCCATCTGGCGAAGGGCTCAAACACCCTCATCAGATCCACCGTCAGAGTCTCCATCTGATTCTCCACGGCATAACAGTGTAAGCCCTCCCCCGAAAAGCGCAGAAACGGCCCGAGAAAATAGAGATTCAAAACCACAACGCCAAGAGCCGCCATTCCCAGGTTCAAAAGCCTCTTTGCCGTCTGCCCTCTGTCCGCCGAGACCAGCCACCAGAAAAGCTCCGCCAGAATCAGCACGGCGTAAAGCTCCAGGGAGAGAATGTGGGAGCTCAATACCCCCGTCATTCCGATCATCAGAAGATACCACCTCTCCCGCCTGTTCCACAGAATCTCCCAGATTCCCCAAAACACCAAAGGCAGAAACACCATGGCCAGACACTCCCCCAGGGCTCCCCGGACGTAAATATTCACCAGCCGATAGGGATTGACGGTGTAAAACACAGCCGCCATCAGGGCAGTCCGGTGCTCCCGGCAGATATTCTTCACCCCGTAATAGGAGAGAAACGCCGTTCCCACATTTGCCCCAAAATACAAAAGCTTCAACCCCACCACGGAGGAAATATTCAAAAACTTCAATACCGCCGGAATATACAGGAAAAGCTGAGGATACATAACACCTGTAATGTTTCCGTACCCCTCAAGCTGTACCGGATTGATCCTCACGGGAAACTGCCCCGTCCTGAGCCCCTCATAGATTCCGTTGATCCGGGCCAGATGAAAGGCCGTGTCATGACCTGCGATGAGAAAATTATTAAACAGCGGCAGGGAAGCCAGCACTCCCAGCCCCGCCAAAAGGAGCGCGGCGTTGTGCTCCTCCCTGTAAACCTTTCCGCCGTACAGAAAACTCCCCGCCGCCAAAAGGCAGAAGAGGAAAGCCAGAAAATAATTGTCATAGTTCGTGAGTTTCACACTCTGGATCCGCCATCCCTCTATGGAGCCCTCCGCCGCCAGCAGAGAGATTTCCCTGGCATTCTCCGGCACGGAGACCAGGCCCTGCAGCGTTCCCTCTCCCAGAGGACATTCCTGGGACCACAGGGCTGTGCCCTGCCCGTTCTCCCCGGACACCAGGGCACCGGACCAAAGGGTCACCTGATTTCCCTTCTGGGCATTGTGATACTCGATCTCCACCCCGTACTCCCCGGCAGGCAGATAGGCGCATTTATCCCCCGCCTCGCAGTCCCGGGCGTATATTTCCCCACGGAGGAACAAAAAGACCGCCAGCGCCAGAAAAACCAGGCTCAAATATTTCCAGGTGAAATTTATTTTTCCCAACATACTTCTACTCGCTTTCAAAATAGTACAGACTTCTGGTTCCCACCCGGTCAAACTGCACCAGACGGTGTCCCGCGATCATACGCTCCTCACCCAGGTCATCCAACTCGTCCTCTATGGCCACCACGGAGCCCTCCGTCTGCATAAAGCTCCCGGAGAAACCGTTGTAAAAGTCATAGGCCCACACCGCTCCGTCGTCCAGCAGACACAGCCAGGTGGCGTTTTCGCCCAGAAGTCTGCAGATGGCGCTGTTGTCCGACTCATTGTACAGATAAATGTAATCCGCCTCAAGGTCCTCGCAGTGCGCCACCAGCTCCTTAAGCCCCACATGGGGATCCTCCCTGCGAACGGCCTCCAGATAAGACTCCCCGCTTAAGAACAAAAGGGCCAGAAAACCCACCGCAAAGACCCGAAGCCGCCTGCCTTCCTCCCACATTAAAAGGCCGTCCAGCAAAACGGAGCCCGCCACGCACACCAAAGGCAGCATACCGATCAAATGATACCGCTGCTCAAACACGATGGAGCCCGCCCGGGTGACGGTGACGCTCAGTATCAAAAGATTCCAGAAAAACAGGGCCAAAAGCATTACCGTCCTCAGATCCCCCTGCTTTTTCAGACATCTTTTCAGAGCGATTCCCCCGCAGACAAACAGCAGAAGCACCAGACAGATCTTCTCCAGGGCCGCGGCCCCCTGGAGGGAGAAAGCCACCACATCCGCCCCGTCCTCGGAGATGCCTCCGAACAGCTCGAACATACCGGTAAAGCATTTTCCAATGGTGTCAAAGAAGGTGTAGGCGTTTGTGAGAGTCATTCCCTCCCCCCGCATCACGCCAAAGAGCGCCTCATTCACATGTCTGCCCCACAGGGACAGGGCCAAAGAGACACCTGCAATGACCCAGTTCATCACAGGAACCCTTTCTCCCCGAAACAGCTTCCAGCCAAAATATCCAAGAAACACCGGCAGCAATCCGCAGACAGCCACATAGATGCCGCTGGACATACCGGAGATCGTCAAAAAAACTCCGTAGACAGCCAGGAAAAAGACGGTGCGTCCCATCTCCCCTCTGGTCTGCTTCCGCTCCATGGCCAGAAAAATCCCCACCAGCAAAAGGGGCAGGATCACCTTCACCACATACTGCGAACCGCAAAAAAACATCATATTATAATATTCCAGCATTCCCAGATGATAGGGGACAGCCAGAATATTCGCGCAAAGCAGGGGATACAGAACGCGCTTTCCCCTGAACAGATAGAACACGGCCCCCATAAAGAGACCAAAGAGAAGGATATTGGACAGACCGCAGGATAAATAAATGTTCCCTGTGAGCCCATACAGCGGCAGGGCAAAGACCGTGGTACAGTCCCACTCTAAGGTCGTGGTGTAGGACCAGTTGGGAATAGCCAACCTTTGACTCTTCCACATCTCAATAATATGGGTGAACAGCTTCGCATTGTCCGTGTCCAGATTGGCCCGGGTCAAAAACAGATTGCAGTACGCCGTCAAAACAGACTGAAGCACAAACAAAACGCCCAGCAGCCATTCCATATAACCGAGCTTATACTTTTTCAAAAACTTCATCGGCAAATACCTCACATAAAATGAAAAAGAACCCGTGGGTTCCCCAGTGCGCCGGCACGTTCATTTTTAAGCTGATGGCTCAGACAAGCCATGAGCCAAATTATAAACGTGTCAGCCCACGAAACGTCACCGGCCCTTTTTTCCTCTCCTATAACAGATAGACAGGCATATCCTCCGTAAGGCGACATACCTCCTGTCCCATGGTATTTCTCCATACGGTCTCTCCGCCGGCCTCCTTTTCTTCGGGGACAGACTTGGGCGCCGTCTGCTTTACTTCGGCCTTCCCCGTGTTTTTTTGAACCTCCTGCTTTACGGACATCCTGTCGGCCAATGTTTTCTGCGAGGACTGGACCCCGCCTCCCGGCTGCTTCTGCTCGTTTGCTCTCACAGCCCGCTTGATGCTACCTGTTCCCACTGACATCTCTCTCAATCTCCTTTGCTAATTCCATATATTCTCCTGCGCTTCTGGAATTCTTTCTGTGAACCAAAATGGGCTTGCTGTCATCCTGTGCCCATTCCACCTCGCTGTCGATACGGATCACCTGGTCAAAGACATGCACTCCCTCCGTCTGCTTCAGCGCCTCGATAGTTTGCCTGACATAATTTTTCCTGCCGTCGGCCTTGGTCACGGCAATCCCCAAAAGCTTCAGCTCCGCGTTCAACTGGTGCACATCCTGCAGAAAATCAAACATATTCGCCACACCGAACAATCCCCACGGACTGGCCTCCACGGGCATCACCACATAGTCGGAGGCACAGAGGATATTCATCACCCAGCCTCCCAGAGTGGGAGGCGCATCCAGCAGAATATAGTCATACTGCCCGGATTCTTTAATCTCCTTCAGCGCCCTTTTCAGGATAAACTCCCTCTGCCATCTGGTGAAAAGCTCATACTCTATCCCGCTCATCAGAGTGGAGGAAGGTATCAAATCCAGATTGTCATAGGCCGTGGGCACGATATAGTCCGTCAGCTCCTCCTGCTTTTTGATGGCCTGATAGAGATTCTTCCCGCCCATAGCCATCTCCAGCACCTGATCCTCCGGAAAAAAAGACAGAGACAGATTAAGCTGCATATCCCCGTCCAGAAGGAGCACCTTCCTCCCCAAAACGGAAAGGGAATAGCCGATATTGGCACAGGAAGTAGTCTTCCCGCTGCCGCCCTTATTATTTGCAAACGCTATCACTTTCGTTTTCTTTTCCATACAGACACTTAATTCCTCTTTGGTCAAAAAAGTCCAGCCACCCCTGGGAGGGCCGTCTGTCCGTCACCACCATGTCGATATCCTCCATGGCGCAGATCCGGGAGAAAGCCACCCTGTCAAACTTCGTGTAATCCACCGCCAGAATCCTCTGGGAAGCCGCTTTCAGCATATGCTTCTTCACCTGGGAAAAGAGCTCGTTGGCGTCCGTGATGCCCCGCTCCCTGTCGATCCCCTTGCAGGAGAGGATCGCCTTGTCCGCGTTGAAGGAGGAAATGCTCTCAATGGCTCTGGCTCCCACCAAAGCCAGATAATTTTCCTTCAGAGTGCCTCCTGTGGAGATCACGTCCCAGTCCGGCACATCGGTCAGCTCCAGGAGCACCTCGATGGAGTTGGTGATGACCGTCAGCCTCTCCTTCCCCTTGAGCGCCTGCACAATAGGCACCGCCGTGGTGCTGGGATCCACGATAATGTGCTCGCCGTCCTCGATCTGCCCTCTGATAAGCTCCGCGATCAACCGCTTGCCCTGCATGTTTTTCTTCTTGCGCACATTGAAGGGCATATCGATATTGTTGTTTTCGTTCAGAACCGCACCGCCGTAGCTCTTGGTGGCCAGCCCCTCCCTGTCAAATTTCTCCAGATCCCGCCGTATGGTCTCCTCCGACACGTCAAAGAGCTCGCTCAGTTCGCTGACCACCACCCTTTTCTCGTCCTGAAGCTTTTCCAGTATCAGATTTCTTCTCTCCGCAGCCAGCATTCTACTCGCACCCCGTCACAAATTTCCCAAAAAACCGCCTCACAGAATCGCCCTGCGGATCTGCTCGTCCGGGTGGGCGATCACGGAAGAGTCAAGAAACATCCCCTTGTCCCCCACGGAAGCCTTCGCTTTGGCGATGGCCGCCTCACAGGCGGACACCTCCCCCGTGATCAGAAGATAGGATTTTCCGCACATTCCCTTGGCGATGCGAAGCTCGATCAGCTTGACGATCGCTGTCTTAGCCGCCACATCAGCCGCCACAATAATGGAGGCCGCGTCGTATGTCTCAAGCACACCCAAAGCGTCCACCCCGTCGATCTGGGTGCTGCCGTATATGGCCGGGAAGATGGACTCGTCCGGATTCCCCAGGACAAAGCTGTCGATCAGTTCTTCCGGTCTGACGGCTTCCGCCGCCTCCACCGCCGAATTCACGGCGCTTAAATCCCCGGCGATCAGCGCTATGTATTTTCCGGGGCATACCGTCTGCGCCTCCAAAAGCTCCACCTGCGCCGTCTTCACCATCCGGTCCGCGGCGGTGATACCCGCGGACACCGTCTTAAACTCAATCATTCCTATCGCTCTATGCATGATACCCTCATTTCTGCGCTGTCTGACGTATGCCGTGCATCCGCCGCGCCCTGCCGGTCCGCTTATCCTGCAACCACTGTGAACACAGCACATCCGATAACCGTCTGTTCAGCGTATATTCCAATATTCCCTTCCCTCACGCCGCCGGCTTATCGGCCCGAAGCCGTGATGATCACATACCCCTCCCCAGCCTCCGACACCGTGCCGTCTATGGGCGCGTGGATATTCACGGAAAGTCCCTCCGCCGCTCTGCCCACCAGATCGCCGCATTTCACCTGATCCCCCGCTTTCACTGCCGCCCCGGCGGGAGCACCGATATGCTGAGACAGCAGCACCTTCACCGACTCCGCCCCTCTGACGTAATCGTCCAGGGGAGCCGCCTTATCATATCTGCTCAGACCCAGCCTTGCCATAAGCCTCTCCTCGGGTACTCTGCGGTACTGTCTGGACTCTTTCACGGCGCCGGCCTCCACTGCGGGGGGCTTCACCCCCTCCTTTCGAAGACCGGCCTTGTACTCCGCCATCATGCTGCGGGGAGCAAGCCCCTGGGGACAGCTATACAGCTCACACAATCCGCAGGAGCTGCAAAAATAAGTGTCCAGAAAGGGCTCCAGATTGCTGAAATCCCTGTTGGCCGCCGAACGCATAAACAGATGGGGCTCGATGGGATGCCCCAGGGCATGCCTGGGACAGAGGTCCGTACAGGTCTGGCACTGGCAGCAGGAGGATGCCGCCCGGGCCACGCTGGTGGAAAACCGGGTGCTTTTCTTCTGCACCAGAATATGATCCCGAGGCAGCACGATTACGGCGTTGGTAGTCTTGGTCACCGGCTCGTGGGCAGCTCCGAATCGCCCCATCATGGGGCCGCCCAGCAGATAGACAGGCTCCTTCACCGTCACGGCTCCCGCCATGGCCACCACATCCCGTATTCTGGTTCCGATGGGCACGCGCACCGTCACGGGCCGCTCCACCTCGCCCACCACAGTGACGCATTTGTCGGTGACAGGATGCTTTTCCCAAACGGCGCGGTACACATTGTACAGTGTCTCCACGTTGAACACGGCGATGCCGCACTCTATAGGCAGTCCCCCGGGCCTCACCACCCTGCCCGTGGCCTCATAGATCAGCACCACCTCGTCTCCCATGGGATACGCCCCGGGAAGCCTGTGGATTTTCATACCGGGGAACTCCCCTATATACTCCTCCAGCGCTTCTATGGTGCTCCCGTATTCTTCCTTTATTCCTATAATCGCCTCTTTCGCACCGACCGAATCGGCCACCAGGGCGAAAGCTTTCATAATTTCATGGGCATGCTCCGCCAAAAGCTGCCTGTGCAGCTTCAGCAGCGGCTCGCATTCCGCGCAGTTCATCAGCACGGTATCCGCCTTTTCGGAAAGCTTTCCATAGGTGGGAAAGCCCGCGCCTCCGGCGCCCACGATACCGTTGTCTCTCAAAATACCGCTTAATTCTGCAATCTCCATAACCTATCCCAGCTTTCCGATATCATCGATGATTCCGACGATTGCCGCATCTATGGGAGAATCCGGCGCACCACAGCCGATGCGGGCGGCGCTGCCCTGGGCCACCAGCACATATTCCCCGATGCCGGCGCCGATATTGTCAATGGCCACAAGCTGCCGCTTCTCACCGTCCATAATGCCTATGGGCTCCACGATCATAAATTTATTGCCTATCAGGTTATCCTGTTTCCGGGTCGAAACGATGCTGCCTGTCACTTTTCCGATTATCATTTGGCTGTCCCTAACCTTTTACAATAGAAACCTTGTCGTCGCTCTTGATGCCGCTGGCATTGGCCTCGTCGGTATCGATGTGCATCTCCAGAGTAAAGCTCTCATCCACGCGGATCTTCACCTGGTCGAAGGTGGTTCCTCTCTTATTCTCCACCCGAACGCTCACATAGTCGCCGTCGCCCACTCCCGCCTTGGCAGCGTCCCCGGGGGACATATGTATGTGTCTGGCCGCAACAATACAGCCTTCCTTACAGTAAACCGCACCCTTAGGTCCCACAATGGCGATGGGCGCGGAACCCGCCACATCCCCGGACTCTCTCACGGGCACATTGATGCCCAGCTTCCTGGCATCGGTCTGGCTGATCTCAACCTGGGTCTTCTTCCGCACAGGCCCCAGCACTCTCACATTCTCTATGGCCCGCAGCTTCAGCCCCACAATGGTACAGCACTCGTTGGCAGCAAACTGCCCGCCCATCAGATCCTTTTTCTTCGTGAGCTCATATCCCGGTCCAAATAAAGTCTCCACATCCTCTTTAGAAAGGTGGATATGCCTGTTGCTCACGCCCACGGGAACCTGAAAGCCGTTCCCCTTTTGTCCCTGGGCCTGTATGCAGGATACCACAATCTTGGTTAACGCCTCCAATTCATTTCTTTCCATAAAAAATACCCATCCCTTTCATATCCTTCCGAATCATAAAGGAGCTAAAACATAGAAGCAGAACCTCCCGGCATCCCGCAGAAGAGCGGGATGCCACGGAAAACTCCTGCCGTTCCCACACGATGAGAATTTCCCGGCAAAGCACCTTATGTACGGGCCTGTGAAATTCTTATCCTGTATTGTCTTATTTAATCTTGGGAAGGATACCCTCAACATCGGTGTGAGGTCTGGGAATCACGTGCTGAGCCACCAGCTCGCCCAGTCTCTCCGCATTGGCTGCACCTGCCTCCACAGCGGACTTAACGGCTCCCACATCGCCACGAACCATCACCGTCACCAGACCGGAGCCGATCTTCTCCGTGCCGATCAGAGTCACGTTGGCAGCCTTACACATGGTATCCGCAGCCTCGATGGCCGCAGTCAATCCTCTGGTTTCCACCATTCCTAATGCTTCCTGTGTCATAGTCTTTTCCTCCTAAAATTTGCGTTTGCTTAATATTGATTTTACCGCATTTTTACGGTAATTTCTACTGTTTCTTTCCGCTGGAAAAATTTACAGCCTACATTTCTGCCTCGAACAGCTCTCTGTAGAGGTCCTTTCCCAGCCGCCTCGCGCTCAAGGCCACCATCTTCCTGGTCTCGTCCGCGGGCGCAGCGATCACGCCGTAGGATGCCATAATATGATGGTTTTGTTTGGTGATCTGTATGGCGGCCTCCACAGCCGCCGTCACATCGGCCACATCGCCCTCCACGATCAGCGTTACCAGACGGCCCCCCAGCTTCCGCTCCCAGGTTAAGAGGGTCACGCTGGCCGCCTTGCACATGGCATCCAGTGATTCAATGGCAGCAACCACACCGGATACCTCAATTAATCCGTAGGAAGTGCCCATATCTTATTTTTCCTGGGGGAACCCGGGCAGGATCCTCTCCACGTCCGTGTGAGGCCTGGGAATCACATGCTGTGCCACCAGCTCACCCAGACGGCTTGCTGCTGCCGCACCGGTCTCCACTGAAGCCTTCACCGCTCCCACATCGCCGCGGACCATCACCGTCACCAGGCCGGAGCCGATCTTCTCCGTGCCCACCAAAGTCACCTCCGCAGCCTTGGTCATCGCATCCGCAGCCTCCACAGCCGCGGTCAGTCCTCTGGTCTCTACCATTCCTAATGCTTCCTGTGCCATTTCTTACTCTCCTTATATCTTTATTAGACTTTCGTTACCTTCTAACCGCCCCGCTATCGCCCCGGGGAACCCTCAGTTCGTGTCAAAGCCGCTGATGCCAAGCATCTTCAAGGTATCCCGGGTGGGCCTGGGGATCACATGGCTGGTGACAACCCCCGTCATAGCCTCCGCCACCTGTCTGCCGGCCTCCACAGCCGCCGTCACATCCTCCACGCTGCCGCGGAATTTGATGGTGACGAGAAGGGGCACCGGAAGGGAATCCGCATTGGCCGGCTTGTTCTTGTCAAAGGGTTCCAGGGTCACGTTGGCCGCCTTACATCCCGCGTCCGCCGCAATAAAGGCGCAGCACAGTCCGTAAACCTCCAAAAAACCAACTGCTCTCTCATCCATAAGTCTGTCTCCTTAATCGGGAAGAACCGCAATCTTCAAACCTGTCATAGCGAGATTCTTCCTGTACGCCTCGTTGATCTGGCTTAAGGGATACTTGTCGGTGATCAGCTCGCCCATGGGAAGCCCGATGGCCTTGGCGCTCTTTAAGAACTCAAAGGTGGTGGCATAATCCCGAAGGGTGTACACCCAGCTTCCCACAGTGGTGATCTCCTTGGAACAGATGTCAAAGTGGGGATTGATGGTGGCGTCGCCGCCGTTTATAAAGAATCCCAACTCGCAAAGGCCGCCGCCGTTGCGGATAAACTTGTAAATATTGGAGTGTCCCGCGGGAGAGCCCGTGCACTGGAACGCAAAGTCCGCAAGGTGTCCCTGGAACTTCTCCTTCACGCCCTCCGCCATGGCCTCCACGCCGTTATAATCCTTAAAGTTCACGGAATCGCTGGCTCCCAGCCTCTTTGCAAACTCCAGCCGTCCCGCGTTGCCGTCCACAGCGATAATGTTGCCGATGCCCATGGTGTGCAGAATAGCGATACAGATCAGGCCGATAGGACCGCAGCCCTGAACCACCACACGACTGTTGAACCGAAGGATTCCCGTGCTCTTGGCCCGCTCCACCGCATGCACCAGCACCGCGCAGGGCTCGATCAGAATCCGGGAGTCCAGATCCAGATCGCTCACATTGAAGAACGTAGAACCGCCCCGGATAAAAATATAATCGGAAAACCAGCCGTTCAAATGCACATCGTCATCGGGAAGCAGCCCGTACACGTCAGCGCCGCCCACGTTCTGCCTGTTCAGATCGTACATGGTGATATCCGGATTGTCCTTGAAGATCATGCAGGTGACCACCTTGTCCCCCAGCTTTACGGGCTTGCCCGCGCTGTCGGTCTTCACATTCTTGCCCATCTTCACGATCTCACCGGTGCCCTCGTGACCCAAAGCCACGGGAATCAGGCCGAAGGGATCTCTCTTGAACTCATGAGCATCCGTCCCGCAGATGCCGCAGCCCTCCACCCTCACCAGAATGTCGTCGTCCCCAACTTCAGGAATGGGGTACTCCTTTATGTCAAAGTGCTCCAGACTGGTCAGCATGGCAACATGCGCCGTCTTCGGAACCGTACCGTTTCCGGCGGAAGCAGAGGAGCCGGCAGTCACATTTCCCGCGGAAAGGCTGCTCAAAACCTGCTTCACAATGGCTTCCACCTGATTGGCGTTCATATCCATCTTATATCTCCTCCTATCATATTTTATATAGGTTCGCCAAACTTCTATTCATGCATCAGCGGATGCACAGACTGTCGGACATGGTGCACCTTCTCCTCTTGGTGAAGGTCTGGGCGCTGGTGAGTCCCTCTCCGGTGCGGCTTGCGATGGTAAAGGTGGGGAAACCCTCCCCGCCGAATCCAAGAGCCGCATAGGAAGGCCCGTTCTTCACCAGAATGGCGGTGTCGATGGCTCTGGCATACTCGGTGATGCGATCCACGTTCTTGGAATGGATATGCGCAGAGTGGCGGTTTCCATGCTCCAGCCAAACTGCCTGTTCCACCGCATCCCGGAAATTCTTTGCCCGGACCACACCCAAGATGGGCATCATCAGCTCAGTGGTGATGAGGGGATGCTCCTTGGGTCCCTCGAAGATGATGCAGCGGATGTTGTCGGGAACCTCCACGCCCACCATGGAGAGCAGAGCCTTGGCGCTCCGGCCCACGCACTTGCGGTTTAAAGCTCCCTTCTCGTTGATTACCGTGTGAGCCAGCTTATCCTGAATCTCCGGGGAAGCCAGATAGCAGCCCTGCTCCTCCACCATGCACCGCATCAGTTCGTCGCAGATGGCATCCACGGCCACCACCTCTTTCTCCGCGATGCAGGGAAGATTGTTGTCAAAGGTACACCCGTTCACGATATCCTGGGCCGCCTTGGCGATATCCGCCGTCTCGTCCACCAAAGCGGGAGGATTGCCGGCGCCTGCGCCGATACCGCGCTTCCCGCTGGAAAGCACCGCCGTCACAACGCCGGGACCTCCCGTTGCCACCAAAAGGGGAATATCCTTGTGCTTCATCATAATGTCGCTGCTTGCCAGAGTGGGCTTCTCCACGGTGCAGGCGATATTGTCGGGACCTCCTGCCTCCAGGGACGCCTCATTCAGCAGATTAATGGCAAAGATGGAGGTTCTGATGGCCTGGGGATGGGGGTTAAAGACCACCGTATTGCCCCCTGCCAGCATACCCATGGTATTGCAGAGTACGGTCTCGCTGGGATTGGTACAGGGGGTGATGGCGCCGATGACGCCGAAGGGTCCCATCTCCACCAGAGTCAGTCCCCGGTCCCCGGACCATGCCTGGGTCTTGATATCCTCTGTTCCGGGAGTCTTCTCCGCTACCAGAAGGTGCTTTAGAATCTTGTCTCCCACATTGCCCATGCCGGTCTCGTCCACGCCCATGCGGGCCAACGTCTCGGCATTTTCCTTGATCTTCACACGGATCTTAGAGATAATCTTCTCCCGCTGGTCCATGGACATCACGCGCACCTGCTTCTGCGCTTCCTTCGCCTTCTCGATGGCGGTGTTCATGTCGGGAAATACGCCGTGCATGCCTGTCACACTGCTGCCAAGCTGCATCTTGGCCATCACTTCGCCGACGATACTCTTAATTTGGCTCTCTGTTATTTCCACGCTATCACATCCTTTAATTTATTTTTTCCGTAGGCTCCCAGCCTGGTGTCCTGCTCGGCCGTGCCGCCGCTGACCCCGATGGCCCCGATCATCACATCGTCCAGCATCAGAGGTTCCCCTCCGCCGAATATGACGATCTTGCCCTCGTTGGTGTTCTGTATGCCGTAGAGGCTTCCCCCCGGGGCTGCCAGCTCGGCCAGCCTGGCCGTGGACATCTGAAATGCCACGGAGGTATAGGTCTTGTTCAGTGCCACATCAAAACTTCCGATGTAGGAGCCGTCCATACAGTGGATGGCCACGGGCCTCCCCGCCGCATCGGACACTGCCACCACGGCTTTCACGCCCATCCGGGACGCTTCCGCCTCCACCTCCTCTATCAGAGCGGTGGCCAGCGCCAGGGTCATGGTGCAGGAGGCTCTCATCCTGCGCAGCACATCCCGCACGGAGCTTTCCATACTCATTTCATTCATAGGCGCACCCTTACTTTAACTCGGAGATTACCTTCTTCACGATCTCGGCAATGGCAGCCTCGTTCACGCCGCCCTCGGAGCCGGACAGATCGCCGAAATCATAATCATAGCCGGGGAACTGCTTGAAATCGCTTCCGCCGCAGTGGCCGCCGCAGTTGTGGCAGTTGTCCGTGCCCTTGTTCAGGCAGATGTTTGCCGGATGCTTCCCGGGCATACCGAATTTGCGGCGAATCTCATAGAGCTTCTTGATGTTGGCCTTGTCAAACTCCTTGGGGCCTCCCAGCATCTTGGACTTGTAGAGAAGCTCCGCGTAGAACTCCACGCTCTCCATCTTGTGGTATGCGGCCAGAAGATCGGTGCTCCAGGTCAATGCGCCGTGATTCTCCAGAAGCACCGCGTCAAAGTAGGGCAGATACTTCTCCAGATTGTCGGGAATCTCCATGGTGGAGGGAGTGCCGTACTCAGCGATGGGCACACATCCCAAAGAGATAACTGCCTCGGGCATGATGGGCTGGGTCAGGGGAATCCCCGCAATCGCAAAGGATGTGGCGAAGGTAGGATGAGCGTGAACCACGGATCCCACATCGGGGCGCTTCTGATAGACGCGCATATGCATCTTGATCTCAGAGGAAGGCTTGAAGCCCTTGTTGGCCTGCAGCACATTACCGTTCTCGTCCACCTTACAGATGAACTCGGGGGTCATAAATCCCTTGGACACTCCGGTGGGGGTGCAAAGGAACTCGTGATCGTTCAGCTTCACGGAAATATTACCGTCGTTGGCAGCCACCATGTTGCGGTTGTAAATCCTCTTTCCGACGTCGCAAATTTGTTTCTTGATCTCCATTTCATTAACCATGATTCAGATCCTCCTTGTAATTTATTGTTTATATGAATTTGATAATTCACTCACCTTTACCTTCTCCACATCCTCTTTCAGATAGTCGAGAATATCCGCCACTCCCACGCCCTTCAGAGAATTGACATGGAAAATTTTGCCACAGCCCGCAATTTCAAGCCATCGGTCCGCCTGAGCCACATTGGCGGTGGGCAGGTCAATCTTTGTCACAATCCCGATGCACTCGCGGTTTGCCTGACAGGTCACATTTGGCGGAAACAGGGAATAGGGCTCGTTGGCAGCCACCAGAATCCCCACCACGTCCGCCTCATAGGTATATAGGGCCAATGCCTTTCCCAGTCTGTGGCTCTGGGCATATTCCCCGGGGGTATCTATCACGCTGTCATAGTAATGTACGTCCTGGGTCTTGTAATAACGTATCTCCTCGCCCCGCAGCGCCTGGGTGAGAGTCGTTTTCCCGGCCTCGCTGCGCCCCATCAAAATCAGCTTCCTCATGTCTTCGTCACCCTACAGACCGTATAGCCCAACTGGTTTTTGGTATATTGGCATATGGCGTCCATGGCCGCCTCCACCTCGCTGACCGTCCCGGTAAATATCAGGGAACCGCTGAACCTGTCTACAAAACCCAGATGAATGCCGCTGGATTTCAGTGCGATATCCGCCATAATGATGGCCGTCTCGGAGGGCGTCACCGTGGTCACCCCGATGGCCGCCTTCTCGTAATCAATCTTGGGGTCCAGTCCCAGCTTGGCGTACAGCACCTTATCCGGACTGGCGATTATGTGTGCCAGCGTGATCTGACAGCCGGGCACATATTCCTGGATAATGCGCGTCCTGTCCTCACGGAAGGCCGACAAATCATGATTCATAATGTATCATTCCTTTCCTTTGCATTCACTCGCTTCTCAGCGAAACAGCCTTTGCCGTGAGCAATTAAGCCCCTGCCAATCCAAACTGCTCCGGCATGATAAGAACTTCTTGGCGTCCCATCTACGATGGGACCGCTTTAAGAGTTCTTATCATATTTGTTAGCCGCCAATCCGGCACTGCAGCCCGGACACGTTCTCCACCAGCTTCTTCAGCATCTGCATATGCTCGTTCTCCGGGGGCAGAATATCCTGCAGCAAATATTGTCTGCCCAAACCGTCATATTTATCCTGCCCCAGCCTGTGGTAGGGCAGAAGGTGAATTCGCTTAACGCCCGGAAGCTTGTCCGCAAACCGGGCGATGTCCGCAATCTCCTCCGGCGTGTCGTTGAAGGTGGGAATCACCGGCACTCTAATCACCAGCTCCGTGAGTCCCGAAGCCGCCACCCTTCTGGCGTTCTCAAGCATCAAATCGTTTCTGCGCCCCGTGAAAGCCTCATGCTTTTGGGGATTGATATGCTTGATATCCATCAGATAGGTATCCAGACAGGGCAGGAGCCTCTCGATGACCTCGTAGGGGGCGCAGGCCATGCTCTCCATGGCGGTGCCGATGCCGCGGCTCTTTGCCACCGTCAGAAGAGCTCCCGCAAAGTCCGGCTGACAAAGGCTCTCCCCACCGGAGAGCGTCAGTCCTCCCCCGCTTCTGCGGTAGTACCCCCTGTCCTTCTCCACTTCCTCCATGACCTGGGCCACCGTCACATCCCGACCTATGACCTTGGGCTTCCCGTCCACCAGCATGGTCTGAATGTCATACTCCTGAGATTCCGGATTGCAGCACCATCTGCACCGCAGGACACAGCCCTTTAAGAACACGATGGTGCGGATGCCCTTCCCGTCGTGGATGGAATATCTCTGTATGTCAAAGATTCTGCCCTTTGTCTCAAGCAACTCCATAATTACACTCCCGCCTTCTCGCCGCAAATCTCTCCCCCGGAAATCCCGGGATTTCTGCGCAGTTTTCTAAAAGCCCTGCTCTGTGCGGCGAATAATATCATCCTGCAAACTCTTTGACAGAGTGGTGAACAGAGCGCTGTAGCCCGCCACCCGCACCACCAGATGTTTGTAATTCTCGGGATGCTTCTGGGCGTCCAGAAGAGTCTCCCGGGACACCACGTTAAACTGCATATGGCTTCCCTTCCTGTCAAAATAGGTTCGAACCAGACTCACGAAATTGTGAAGTCCTTCCTCCCCGCTCAAAGCCGAAGGGTGGAATTTCTGATTGAAAAGAGTTCCGTTGGAGGCGATGCCGTGGTCCAGCGCAGAGACGGAGTTGGCCGCCGCCGTGGGCCCGTGAACATCCTTCCCCGCGGAGGGCGATACCCCGTCCGCCACCGGCATACCTGCCAGTCTCCCGTCGGGAGTGGCTCCCGTCTGAGCCCCCAGAGGCACGTTGGCTGACACCGGATAAAGCCCCGCCTGGAATGTGCCGCCCCTGGGATTCTTATAATCCAAAAGAGGCTTCGTGTAGGTGTAGGCAGCATCCCTGGCAAAACGGTCGATCTCCTCGATATCGTTGCCGAATTTTCCCACTTCCTCTATCAGCTTCAAAAGCCCGTCAAATTTTCTCTGCTCTGCAGGCGTCACCGCCTCGGCGATCACCCTGCCTGCCGCAGCCGCCAGAGAGGCGCTGTCCGGACGCACTCCCCTCTCCAAAAGCTCTCTTGCCAGCTTTCCGGCCACCTGAGAAACCACAAGCTCATTGACGCCCTTGCCGTAGTTAAAGAAAAGAGCCTTTTTGTAATCCGCCATGCTGACCTTGCCCTGGTCGAAGACCAGAGTCTTTACCGCATAGAGGGAATCCGCCACATTGGCGATACCGAAGCCCTGAGGCCCCGTAAAATTGTACACGCAGCCGCCCTGCTCGCAGGTGAGGCCCCTCTCCAGGCAGTCGTCCACCATCCCCGCCAGGAAGGGCAGCGGCGCCCGCTCCGCATGGGCCTGGTCGATGGCATTGTCCGCATTGACCAGAAGAGAGAGAAAATAGTTCATCTGAGTCTTGTAGGCGTCATAGAACTCCTCGAAAGTCTTCATTTCCTCCACATTGCCGGTCTTAGGCCCGATCTGCTCTCCGCAGTCCACGCCGTTTGTAAACACCAGCTCCAGGGGACGGCACATATTGTAGAACGCCGCGTCATGCCAGCCCCAGGTCTTCCCTGCCTTCTGAGGCTCCACGCAGCCGATGATATTGTAGGTCCTGGCATCCTCCAGACTCACCCCCCGGCTCATAAGAGAGGGAATGATCACCTCGTCATTGTAATAGGCGGGAAGTCCGATACCCGTCCTGGTCAGCTCCGCCGCCCTGAGCAGAAGCTCCTGAGGAGAACCGTTCCACACTCTGATGGAAAGTGACGGCTGGGGCAGAAAGACATGCATGGACGCGTCGATGCACATAAAGGAAAGATCGTTGGTCACATCCAGACCCTGCTCGTCCTGCCCGCCCACGATCAGATTCTGGAACAGGCTGTAGCCCGCAAAGCCCTTGGCGCTGTCCGCATCCCTGCATTTATTCAAATCGTTCAGCTTCACCCAGATGCAGTCGATGAGCTCCTGCGCAAAATCCCTGGTGATTGCACCGCTTTCCAGATCCTTCTTATAAAAAGGATACATATACTGGTCAAAACGCCCCGGGGAAATGGAATGCCCCGAGGACTCCACCTGCAGAAGCTGCTGCACGAACCAGAAGCTCTGGCAGGCCTCATAAAAGCTCTCCGCTCCCCTGGCGGGAACCCGGCGGCAGTTCTCCGCAATTTTCAAAAGTTCCCCTCTGCGCAGGGAATCCCTGCAGGCAGCCGCCTCCCGCTCCGCCAGCTCGGCATACCGCCGCGCATAGCCCATAACGGCTCTGCAGCTTATGATCACCGCCTGAAGGAATCTGCTCCTCGTGGCATAGTCGGCGTCCCCGAAACCGCACTTCTCCAACGCCTTTTGTGCTTTCTCCATGATCCCCTCAAATCCAATGGCCAGCACTTCCTCATACTTAACCGTCACATGCCCCACGCCGTTATAAAAATAATTGCCCGGGGTAAATATATTGTGAGCCATGGCCCGAAGCGTCTCCGGCGCCATATAGGAGGTGGCAAGCTCGCTGGTCGTCCTGCCCTTCCAGTATGTGTCCGCCTCACGGATCTCCTGCTTTGCCTGTTCCGATATGTAAAAGGGATCCGCCTCCCTGGAGGCAACCGTGTCAAACTCCTGCTCCAGCCACTCGTAGGAAAATTCGGGGTAAGTCTGACAGCCTCTGGGAGCTATGGTCGTGCTGCCCACAATGAGCTCCCCCTCACGGATAATGACGGGGATATTCTCCAGAATATGCGCAAAGGCCTTCGCCCGGCGCAGAATCACAGGCTCTCCCTCCGTTTGGCGGTAGGATTCCGTCAAGAGAACCGCTCTGGCCGACTCAATCTCCGGCATCCTGGCATAGAGATGTTCCACCAGTCTGGTGATGCGCTCTGTCTTGGGAGCCTTGGAACTGTCATATTTACTCATCGCTCACTAACCATCCCTTCCTGTATTATAGCAGCCGCCACGCCAAATCCCTCCGGCACAGGCTGACTGTATGTCCGTTTTTCTTCTTATTATACGCCCGATTGTGTGGTTTGTCAACCGCATTGACTGTTGTTTTATGTTGTTTTTGAGCTGGTTAAATGTGGTTTTTATTGGATTGTTTTGATTTTCATACAAAAACGGGCAGAGGTAATCAAACACTCTGCCCGCAAAAATCAGTTTCCTGCCGTCAATACCCTTCGGCCAACAAAAGCGCCTCAGCAGTACATTTCATCGTCATCCTTATAATTCAATATGGTTTCATTCAAAGTCACGCCAAACTCTTTGCCGATCTGACGAAGGTTATCGTCTGTAATCACATGGGGCAGCCTGCGCCCTCCGTTGGCCGCCAGAGCGATGGAAGCAATCTGAGCCGCCTTCTCTATGGTGTGCATCAGGCCAAAGGCCGTATCGAAATCGGGCCCCGACACAAAAAGACCATGGTAAGCCCAAACCGCCGCGTCATACTGCTCCATCAGCATACAGGTTGCCTTGGCAATATCAGGGCCTCCGGGCACCATCCAGGGCACTACACCCACGCCTCCGGGGAACACCACACAGCACTCCGTAGCGCTTTTCCAGAGCATTCTGGTAAAAGGCTCCGCCCTCAGAGGCAGAACATAGGTCAGGGCGATCACATAGGGAGTGTGCGCATGATAAATCACACGATTCGCCCCGTCCGTAACCCGCTTTCTGACGGAATGATTCATAAAGTGGGTGGGAAATTCGCTGGTGGGTCTGCCGCCGCGCTCTAACCCCCACACAATGCGATATTTCTCCCCGGCGTCGTCGATCTCCACCACACAGATATTGTTCTGAGGCTCCAAGTCCACATTCTGCAGGAATTTTCCGCTTCCCGTGGAGATGAAAAACTCGTTCTTCAGATTCTCCGCCCGAATCCCGATGTCAACCCACTCACCGGGCGTCTCCTTAAAGTAGGGACGGCACTCCGCCACCTCCTCGGGCCTCATGCGGTAAGTGAGGTTTCCTCCGTTTCTCTCATGCCAGCCCTGACGCACCCCGTCATGGCACATATGGACATACTCCTCTATGATCCTGACGCCAAATATGTTGTTCATATTCCCTCTCATTCCGCCGCAAAAGCGGCATATTGTGCCCTCCATGACACCTGGAATCCTCCAGGCCGATGAACCCTATGTTCCGTTTTCTATAACTCCGTCCCCATCCCTGCTGCCGCCCCACATTGTCGCAGCAATTATTTACGGTTAGAGAGCACTTCCCTCTCATATTTTTCGATCTCGGCAAACCAGCTCTGGTCGGCTGCGACGCCGCACTGCCTGCAATACTCTGCCCACACGTCGCCGAAGGGGTAGGTCTTGATCTCCTCCTGCATCACCATCAGCTTTGTGAAATTCCCCTCATCCTGAAGCTTCTTAAGCTCTGCATTGGGAGTACACATAGCGCAGAGGAGCGCCTTCTGCCAGCTCCTGAAGCCCACCGTCCAGGCGGACACACGGTTGATACTGGCATCAAAGTAGTCCAGAGCCATATACACCCGGTCCAGAGCGTCGTTTCTCACGATCTCCTTTGCCATCTCCCTGGTCTCGTCATCGTAGAGCACCACATGGTCGCTGTCCCAGCGGATGGGGCGGGTGATATGAAGGGCAAGCTCCGGGAAGAAGCACAGAAGGGCAGGAATCTTGTCGGACACCACCTCCGTGGGATGATAATGTCCGTTGTCCATCAGAGGCAGACATCCCTCATGGGTGGCGGCAAAGCTCAGGGTAAATTCCGCGCTGCCCGCCGTAAACGCCTCCACGCCGATGCCGAACACCTTGCTCTCCACGCAGGGCTTCACCAGCTTCCTGTCAAAGGGCTCCGCCAGAATCTGCTCAATGGAATCCTTATAGCGCATCCTGGGCCCCATACGGTCGGCGGGAATATCCTTAAAGCCGTCCCCCGTCCAGATATTCATAACGCAGGGAACCCCCGTCTCCTTGGCAAAATACTCAGAGATACGGATACAGGCTCTGCCATGGTTGATCCAGAACTTCCGCACCTCCCCGTCGGGGCTGGAAAGAGTCATACCGTCCTTGATGTTGGGATGAGAGAAAAACGTGGGGTTAAAATCGATGCCCATATTTCTCTCCTTGGCGAAAGCCACCCACTTTGCAAAGTGCTTGGGCTCCAGCTTATCTCTGTCCGCAAACTCTCCGGGCTCAAAAATAGCGTAGCTGGCATGAAGATTCAGTTTCTTCTTGCCGGGGGTAAGACTGATCACCTTGTCAAAATCCGCCATTAACTCCTCGGGGGTTCTCGCCTTGCCGGGATAGTCGCCGGTGGTCTGGATGCCTCCGGTCAAAGGGCCGTCGTGGTCAAATCCGATCACATCGTCGCCCTGCCAGCAATGGAGGGATACCGGAATCTCCTTAAGCTTTGCGATCACTGCGTCGGTGTCCACGCCGACTGCTGCATACTGCTCCTTTGCGGATGCATATCTCTCTGCACTTGTCATTTTTTAATCCCTTTCTCTTTTTATTTTCATGCCGCATAAGACGGCACAAATCTTCACATTATGCAAGCTCTCTTTGTTCAAACCTGATATTCGGCAATGGGGAAGGATCGGAATACACATTCCCTGGCATCCGCCAGATCCTTTAAGGCCCCGCCCGAAATCATCTGGGCCGCCAGATTGCCGATGGCCGTCGCCTCGGTGGGCCCCGCATACACGGGCACTCCGGTCTCCCTGGCAGTCAGCCTGTTCAGGTAGTCGGCATTCGCCCCGCCGCCCACGATGTGGATGCGGTCGTACTTCTTCCCCGTGATCTCCTCGATCTCCCGGATGGTCTGCGCGTAGCATTTCGCCAGGCTGTTGTAGATCACCGCCGCCACCTCCGCCAGCGTCTCCGGCACGGTCTGTCCGGATTCCCTGCAGGCCGCTTTGACCTCCTCGGTCATATTTGCGGGAGCCAGAAAACGGTCGTCATTGCAGTCCACGATGGAAACGATATCGCTCTTTGCCGCCATCTCGCAGATCTCCCCGAAACCCAGCCCGCCTCCGATCTCTTTCTTGACGGACTGTATCATCCACAGTCCCATAATGTTCTTCAGATAGCGGAACCGGTAATCATACCCTCCCTCGTTGGTCAGGTTGTGAGCCCTGCTCTCAGCGGAACAGTTGGCCTCCTTAAGTTCCGTCCCCATTAAGGACCAGGTGCCGGAGCTGATGTACAGGGTGTCCTCCCCATTGCTGGGCACCGCCATCACCGCGGATCCGGTGTCGTGAGTGGCGGGAAGCACCACCTTACAGTTATAGCCCACCTGGGCCTGTATCTCCTCCCGCAGGTCGCCCAGCACCGTGCCGGGCATGGAAAGAGGCAGAAAGATCTCCCGGGGATACCCCAGCTTCTCGATCAACTCCCAATCCCACTGCTTCGTCCCGGGATTCACCAACTGTCCTGTGGTGGCATTGGTGTACTCGCTGGCAGCCCTTCCCGTCAGAAGGTACTGGAAGTAATCGGGAATCATCAAAAGGGTCTTCGCGGCGGCAAGCTCATGGGGCTTTTGCTTTTTCAGAGCCATAAGCTGGTAGACGGTGTTGAAAAGCTGCTTCTGAATGCCTGTCCTCTGATACAGCTCCTCCTCGGAGATCACCTGATAGACCTCCCCGTCCATTCCCTTGGTCCTGCCGTCCCTGTAAGCCGCCGCGCTGCCGATGCGCTGTCCCTGTTCGTCCAGAAGCACAAAGTCCACGCCCCAGGTGTCGATACCCACGCTCACGGGAGCCTTGCCCAGCTCGCCGCATTTTTTCATGCCGGCCTTGATCTCGGAAAAAAGTCTGTCCACATCCCACACCATCGTACCGTCCTGCTCGGTCATGCCGTTGGGAAAGCGGTGAACCTCCTCCAATACCATGCGGCCATCCTCCATATGCGCCAGAATATGCCTTCCGCTGGAAGCGCCTATGTCAATCGCCAGATAATACTGTTCCATTGCGCAGTCCTCTCCTTTCTCTCATGCGACTTTCTCACACATCATATGTCACTCATTATAGGAAATTCCGGAAGGAAAAAAAAGAACACCTTTTGTCCAAAAAAGTGTCCTTATTTGCATGGTCTGTGCGTATGTTCCTCCATACCGTCCTGCCTTTGCCACAATACCCTTTGAATTTGATAAAATCCTTTCATCCATGCGGTCTATAATTTTATTAACTTACCGTTTTCAAAATAATAGATATCTTCTCTCTTATATCCATATTTGGAATCAGGAATATAATTCCTCAAATGTCATATCCGGCGCTGCCGCATCCATTAGAGTTTTATGCAGATATTCTTCCATCTGCAATCCTCTCCGCCACTGGTCATTTTTTATTCTGTCAGTTTCATCACATAAAACGCCATTTTCAAATACAAGCGTTCTTGCATAATCTCCCCAAATGTTATTCTTTTGAGGACTTAACCGCCAAAAATTCAAAACTGCGGTTCCCGGCCTTGCCGGAAACCGCAGTTTCTATTACTTAAATAAACCCTTCAGGGCACCGGCTGCCTCGGATACGCTGTCCACAGTCAGCTTTGCCTTTACGCCATCGATGACTTTCATGACAATATCGTCGGGCAGATCCACGCCGATCACCTTCTCTATCACCTTCACAGGTTCCTTTTCAAACTGCTCCTTAATGTCAGGATTCTTTGAAACCTCCTCCACAATCTTGCTGATATGCTCTTTGATATCCATCTCCCAGTCCTCCCTATGTATTTGACACATTCTGCAGGAAGCGGCCCGTGCGAAAGACAAAGCCCTTTTGCAGTGACTTTATTGTACAATAACTTGAAGAAAAACTCAAGATTATAAATCACAGTCCAAGAATCAAACCCATATCCCGAAGCCTCCCCCTTACTCCTTCTTCCGGTTTTTCACCCGGAAGCCTCTGGGCGTCACGCCGAAAGTCTTCTGAAAAATGCGGTGAAAATAGCTGATGTTGTCATACCCCACCGCCATGGCAATCTCCATCACGGACATGGAAGTTGTGGTCAAAAGATACGCCGCCTGGTGCAGCCTCTTTGCCTGCATCAGCTCCGTATATGTCTTTCCCGTGCGCCGGCGTATCTCCCGGGACAGCCAATGAAGGTCATAGTGCAGCTCCTCCGCCAGCCGGGACAGCTCTCCGTCCCGGTAATGATTCTCTATATAGCTGAGCACTGTGAAAATCAGCTTCTGCCGGCCTCCGCTCTCGTCCGTCTCCAGCTTGTCCATATGATTCATAAGCTGCAGAAACAATAGCCCCATAGTGACCTGGTTGATGCTCCTCTTGTTGGGCTGCCTGTTGTGCAGCGTCCAGATCAGATTTTCCACCAGGTTTTGTATGGGCAGAATCTCCGCCACCTTAAAATGAAGATACCCCGAGGAGCCGTTGTTTCCCCGCAGACAGTCTATCACAAAATCCCGCAGCAGATTCTCCTCCGTCTCCATCAGCTTCAGGCCATAGTCAAAAAACTCCGGCAGAATGATAAAATTAACCGCGATGTCATCCTTCCCCGCAGGGTACACCTCCTGGGTCGCCCTCTGATTGAGGAACAAAAGCTCCCCCCTCTCCAAAATCACATCCTCCCCGTTCACCACATGGCGGGTGCTCCCGGAGCACATATAGATCAGCTCGATGTAATTATGGGTATGTACCGGAAAATGCACAAATCTGGTGTGCGTCCGCACCTGTATCATCTTCCCCGCCTCCAAGAGCATTCCGGCATCCACCACATCCGGCCGGGAGGACATATAGATCCCCTTCTCAATCTCCCGGTCCCCGGAGAGCAGCCTTTCCTCCTCGGGCGTGATCTCCTTTAATTCCCTCAGCAATTCCTCCGTCATATTCCCCGGCCTCCCCTCTTTCAATCCTTCTTTAGTATACACCTCTCACGCCCCTATTTCCAGAACTTTCCTGTTTTATTTTTGCTCTATTCAAATAATAATTTTTCACACTTCTTGAAATTCTTCGATTTTTCCTCCAAAACATGGTAAATTTGATGCAGGAACCTTTTGCAGTACTAAAGATATAGAGACGCGTACATGAAGAAGAAAAAGAACGAGCCAAAGCAAACGAACGAGCGCAAGCTGACTCCCGAGGAAGAGCGCCTTATTTCCCAAGCCTTTCGCAGTTATTATAAGGATCTGTACCTGTATGCCGCATCTCACACCAAAAATGTGCTGCCGGTGGAAGACATCGTCTCGGAAACCTTCACGGTGGCCTGTGAGAAAATCGAAACCTTTAAAGAGCATCCCAACAAAAAGGGATGGCTGTTAAACGTGGCTCATTTTAAAATTCTGGAAACCTACCGCAGACTCCATGCTTCCGATATGCTCTACACCGAGGATATGGAGGAGCTTGCGGACCTCTCCTCACCATATGCGGACTGCCGTCTTCGTCTGACCGTCAAGGACGTCCTGACCGCGGAAGAATACCTCCGCTTCCGCCGCTACTTTGTCTGGGGATACTCTCTGGAGGAGATGGCGGCCCTGGAGCATGTCTCCAAAAGCAATATGTCCGCAAAATTAAGCCGCCTTCGCAAAAAGCTCCGAAGGGTGGTTTAACAATAATGCTGCATCAAAAACTGAAGCTGCGTCCTTCCCCGGTAGGTGTTCAGAGAAAGCTGATACACCACGGAAACCTTAAACCCCCTGCCCGAATGGCCTCCCCCGTACAATGCCGCAGCGCTTCCCTCCCCATATTTCCCGTCCAAAAATTCCGCAAACCTCTCGATATCCCCGAAAAACACCATCCAAGCCTCCGTCCCCTCCGGCGTCCGCACCAGGTAGCGGGCAAAGCTCTGGTTGGCTCCCATCTTCACCCCCGACAAAAAAAGCAAATCCTTCTGGGCAAAGAGAGGTTTGGGATTGCCCACTCCGAAGGGTTCCAGGAGAGCCAGCTCCCGCGCCAGGGCCTCGCTTGCGAAAGAGAGGGGCATGGGCACATCGATATGCACCCTGGGAATGAAATCCTCCTCCCCCAGACCGCAGCCCTCGTTCAGCGCCCGGCGCAGGGGCTCGATGTCCTCCTCCCGCATGGAAAACCCCGCCGCCATCCTGTGTCCGCCGAACTTGGTAAAATAATGCTTCACCTCGCTCATGTGCTCATACATATGATAATTCTCAATGGATCGCCCGGAACCCTTCACCCCCTCCTCCCCTCTGGTGAGGAGAAACACAGGGTGATTGTACTTTTCCCGGATACGTCCGGCAATAATCCCAGCCAGGCTCTCATGCACATCCGGCAGGAAAATCAGCATTACCGGGTCCTGCTCCAGGCGACGCTCTCCTATGTAATCCTCCGCCTGGGCTACGCCCTGGGCGGTGAGGTTTTTTCGGCTGTCGTTTAAATCTTTCAGCTCCCTGGCGGCGCTCATGGCCTCCGCCTTCTCCCCGCTCTGCAAGAGCTCCAGGGCGCGCTTTGCCGTGTCCAGTCTCCCGGTGGCGTTAAGGCAGGGCCCCAGGACAAAGCCCAGGTGGTAGGCGGAAAGCTTTCCGGGCTCTATGCCGTTGACCTCCATCAGCGCCCGCAGTCCCTGGTTCCCGGTGCGCTGCAGAAGCTTTAGCCCCTCCTTCACAATGATGCGGTTCTCGTCCTCAAGCTCCATGACGTCGCAAACGGTGGCAAATGCCGCGAACTGCAGAAGCTCCTCCAGGGCCTGTCCCACCCCTTCGTCCTCAGTCCTCTCAAAAAGGGCCTGCATACACTTATAAGCCACCACGCCGCCGCAGATCCGGGGAAAGGGATAGGCGCAGTCCGACCGCTTGGGATCTACCACCGCCGCTGCCGGCGGCAGCAACTCTCTTCTCCCTGTCTCCTCCACGACAAAGGGCACCTCGTGATGGTCCGTGACGATGACCTCCATGCCCAGAGAATTTGCCAGCTCTATCTGAGGAGCCGCCGCAATGCCGTTGTCGCAGGTGAGAATCAGTTCCACTCCGTCCTCCCCCGCCTCCCGAATCAGGTTATCGTTCAGACCATAGCCGTCATGGATCCGGTGGGGGATGGCAGTATCCGCCTCCGCCCTCAAAATCCTAAGTCCCCTGGTGAGAATATAGGCGGAGCAAATACCGTCCACATCGTAATCGCCGATGACCCGGATCCGCTTTTTCTCTCCGATCCTTGTGAGGATCAGCTCCACCGCTTTATCCATATCCGGCAGCAGCCAGGGAGAATAGCAATCCTTCATGGAGCCGCGCAGAAACTTCTCTATCTGAGCGTCCTCCGTCAGATCACGGTTTCTGAGAATCCTGGCCAACACGGGACTGATATGAAACTTCTCCGCCCAGCGGTTAAAATCTGCCTTCTTCGCGGCGACAAACCATTTTTCCATCTGTGTGACCATACCTTTCCGAGATAATTTTGCAGCCGGCGACCTTAGAAATTTCACCGGAAGCCCTGCAAATACCTGCGCATAGGGTTATGCAAGAGCCGAGAGCAAAAATTTCAATGTCGTCTGCCTTAAGACAAGTATATCACACTTTTCCCCTGTTGTCCGGACTTTCTATCCTCTCCTCCCGGTTCATGTCCGCAAGTTCGGATGTATTCCGCCGCGCCGTTCCATTGATCAATCGCCGCATATGTTTTTTCATCCCTGTCGGGAAAATTTCCCTCAGTGCAGGGGAAATTCCCCATAAGGACCGCTCACCATGCAGCTCACCGGCACATGATAGCGGTTTCTGGCAAGATCCACCTCATAATACTCTCCCGATTCCAGCTTTACCGCGAAAGTATTTCCATAGGATACGGAGACCTCCTCCACCCGATTCCCGCTCACCGGGGCAAACCGCTCCACAATCCAGACAGCCATATCCTCATCGCTCATCCCCTCATACCCCTGGGGCAGCGAGAGCCATGCCACCGGGGAATACCAGACCGATTCCCTGCATGTGATACTCATCTGAGAGAACCGGGACTCAAATCCCTCCTCCCGCGCATAGCATCTGCCATAGAAGGTCCTGCTCTTAAGCACATCCTCCTCCGTCATGCCAAAGTAATAGTCTCCCCGCTGCGTCACCGTAAAGAAGCACTCCTCCACCCAGGTTCCCGTCTGTTCCCACAATTCCTCCACTGCCCTTCCGGCCAGATAAACCACATCCGCCGTACCGTAAAAATCGGCCTCACTGGTACACTGGTAGGTCCCCCCTGCAAAATAGACCGGGGCCATGGAGTAGAAGTCAGTCACATAGTGCAACGTGACGCTTTTGCTCTCCTGCCCTTCCTCCGTTCTACGGTAAACCGTCCACTCCTCTCTGTCAAAAGCCTGAAGACCGTTCTCGTCCTCCGTGCAGACCCAGGCAATCTGGACCCTCCCCGTATCCGTACTCATATTTTTACGATAATAATGCTCCTCTCCGCTCTCGCCCTGCTTTCTCTCATACAGCCCTGCAAAGGCAAAAGCGCCGCTGTCCGGCCGCCAGCGGTAGAGCAGCCAGCGATTTTCCTCCCCGAAATAAGGGATTCCGAATTCCTCGTAGCCGTCCAGGTCCAAATCCTCTGTGAATACCCCACATTCCCTGCTGGCATAGGTGATCACCTCCATCGAATCCGCTCCCCCGTAAAATCCGTTTAGATCCTCGCCGGGGTACAGCGTCTGTATGGGAAATTCCTCTCCGCCCTCCTCATATCCCACGGCCAGGCTGTCAATCTCATACCGCCCGTCGTAGGCCTGTCTGCCGTACAACTCCAGATAGTATTCCCTGGAGCCCTCCCCTATGGCTATCGGAAACCGTTTTGTTACGTTTTGGGGAACCGTCTCATCCGCGGCGGCCATACCCTCGGCCCCTCCGCCCCCGGCAGAGCCTTGCCCTTCCTCACCGTCCGTCTCTGGGGCGGGAAGCCCCTCCGCAGCCTCCGCCGCTTTCCCCGTAAAAGCAGTCATGGACACAGCCGCCAAAAGCACCGCCACGGCCACCGTGGTTCCCAGAGCCATATGGGGACTTGCGGCGATCCTCCCGACCCGTTCCCGGAGCTGTCTCTTGCTGCCGAACATGGTGGTGGCAAGCTTCACACTGTCAAGCAGCACTCTGCCCCGCCTCTCCACGCTCAGATCAATCAAAGCTTTTCCATAGGAAATCCTCTGGTCCTCCTTCAGACGGTCCAACACCGCCTCGTCACAGGCAAGCTCCCCGTCCTGACGGGAATACCCCGCCGCAATCCACACCAGCGGATTGTACCAGTGAAGGCAGACACAGGCCAGCCTGAGAAAGGCCCACACGTGATCGCCGTGCCTGTAATGAGTCCTCTCATGACAGAGCACAAAAAACAAAATCTCCTGCTCCTCCCGCATACCCAGGGGCAAAAAGATAACCGGGCGAAACAGCCCAAACAGGCAGGGCGTATCCACCTGTCCCGTCTCATAGACCGCAATCCCCTCCCTGCCTAAGAAGCGTCGGTCCTTAGACATTTTTTTGCGAAACAGGAGATTGGAAATCAGAAACAGCCCTCCACAGACCACGGCGCCGCTTCCCCACACCGTCCACAGAACGCTGCCCAAGCCCGGAAGCCGCGGTGGATTCCACTGAATTTTTTCCCTGTCAGTTCCCCCTGTCCCGAGAGCGGTCTCTGCCCCGGTCCCGGTCCCGACCCCGGCCGCATAACCCGACCCTCCCTGTTTTTCCTCACCGCCTGCCCCGCAGAGCTCTCCGGAAACCAAACCGGACCTCCATGAGGCCCGGATATCTCCCGCAGACGCCTCCCTCTCCGGCAGAAGATTCAGCACGCTCACGCTGCTCTCCGCCACATTCACGGGCAAAAGGAGCCGAAACAGCACCACCAGCCACAGCCCATACCTGAGTCTGGCGGAAAGCCTCTCCTTCAGGCAGAAGCGAATAAGCAGCACCGCCAGAATCAGACAACTTGATGTCACCGCCCATTCCGTCATTGCTCCTCCCTCCCCTCCGCTTTTTTCAGTATTTCATAGAGCTCCTCTATCTCCTCTCCGGACAGCCTCTGCTTCTCCACGAAGGATAAAAGCATACTGCTCACGCTTCCGTTGTACACCCTGCGCAGAAAACTCTCCGACTCTCTGCGGACCGCCGACTCCCTGTCCAGCAGAGGAAAATATTTCCTGGCGCCTTCGCCGTCCTGACACGCAACCAGTCCCTTGTCCGTCATACGCCGCAACATGGTGAGGGTGGTGCTCCTGCTCCACCCTGTCTTCTCCTTCAAATCCTGCACAATCCGGCTCCCTATCTTGGGAGACTCCCTCCACAGGCTCTCCATCACATTCCATTCTGCCGGGCTGAGCTCCCTCTTATCATCCGCTTGATTATCCATCCGGCGTCCCCTCCTTCTTCTGTTCTCCGGCGCATTGTCTACACCGTAAACACATCATATCATATGCTGTCTACATTGTAAACTATCCTGCCCGATTTTCCCATATCAACTCACCGCTTACAGCGTTTACCGCAATCACCTCTTCGCTCCGCAGACTCCTCTCCCCTTCATTTTCTCCTGCCCAAAATCTCCAAATCGGCACAATGAGCAGATCCCCCTCAGCCGAAACCACCGACAGGTATTCCAAACTGATTTTTGACACAAAAATCTGCTCCTTCTGTGCCGGAATCGAGTCAATCTGCCGCTGCATGGCCGCTACGGCTTCCTTCACCGACAAGATGGGGTTGTCCAATCCGATTTCTTCCTCAGAAAAAAAGCTTCCCCAGACCCTTACAGGAAACAGACTGGTCTTTCCCGTTACCGTTCTGAAATCATGCCAAGTCGTCACAGGAATCCCATCTATTGTTTTCCTGTATTGAGCTTCTGCGTAAAACTGCCCCTCATCGGTTTCACAGATATTTATAAAACTGCATTCATATTTTCCGTTTTCATCCAAGGCGCCGATATAGTTGAGTCCCACCGATTCTATTTCCTCAGGGATCGTATTTAAGGCTTCCACCAGCAGCATATCTGCCATCTGGCCGTCCTGAAAAACTACCGGAGATACCTGTTTTATGTCAGAAAATATATTTGCGGTAATATTCTCGAGATTTAAAACCTCCTCCTCCGGTACCCGGGAACGGGTAACCTGATAGATCCAAGCTTCGCCCCTGGGAGTCTCAAATTCCCATGCGTCTTTTTCCGGATTATACACGGCGGCTTCCGTGACATCCCATGTTTCTGCAGGAAGTGCTTTTTTAAGAAAAATCTTCCGAAGGTCTTCCGTAAATGGCTCCGGCACATACTTATAACAGCTCGCCTGTTCCATATACTCCGCATAAACCTGCGCGTCAACAGACAGCTTTCTCCCGCCGGAACCTTCTATTACCAGTTTTATCGTTTCCCCAAAATATTCGGCGGACGACTCACCATCAGAGAAAACCGCACTGTTTTCCCTGTTTTCTTCCCTCACGCCGTCGTCTGCCGCATTAGAAAAGCCTTGTCCCTTTTCCTCTGTCTGTCTGCCGCATCCCACAAAAACCATCGGCAGTAATAAAAGTACCCATTTTAAAAAACAGTTCCTTGACTCCTTTTTCATCATACTCTGCTTATCCTTCTCTCAAAAATTTTTGGCTAAGGAACCGTTAAAAACAGTTCCTTAGCCCAAAATCAGATTGGCGGCCTATGTCCTTTGTCACTCAGCCTTCGGATATCCTTGGCGGAAGCCCATCTGTATTTCATAATTGATTCTGTCAAAACAATACGGAATCTTATGCTCAAAATCTATGATCTGCAAGAGCTCCGAGTCGGAACACTCCCCGCCGGGGAGGCAGTATTGACTGTTTTCCTCACAAAACGCCACGCCGCTGCCCGTATATTCTTCTATTTTCTTTAAAATAATCAATTCCGGCTCCCCATAAGCCTCCTCCCTTTCATATCGGGCAGTAAGCTCCTCGTATCTTTGACGCTCCGACTGGCTAAGCTCACGGCTGTACCCGCCACCTGTATCCAGATTTGACGCGGTGTAAGCCAGATAAATCCGGTCCACCTCGCCATCAGTCATCGCCGCCATGCGGCTTTCCCAATCCCCCTGGACAAGAATCCTCTCCTGATTCTTTTCATAGATACTGTAGGTCATTTTATGGTTAAAGTCTATGATCTGCAAAAGCTCCTCATCGCTCAAAGAGTCTTGGGGAAGACAGAGGGTTCTTGTGGACGTATCCACCGCAACGCCCTGCCCGTTGTAGGAAGCTGCCTCTGTTAAAACGGCCATAGACCCTTCGGGAAACCTTCCATTCCCCTCATATTCCTCTGTCAGAGCGGCATAGCGCTCTCTCTCCTGGGCTGTGAACGGACGGTTCAGGCTGTTTGTCTCTCCGGCATATGCCAATTGATACAAGTCTTCTATTTCCTGTTTCTCCATGTTTTCCATACGCTGTCTATACAGGCTGAAGATTTCTATCGCTGCAACGGTGGTTCCGAATATCAGACAGCAGAGAACGGCAGCCGCCGCAACCCTGGGCAGACGAAAAATCTGCGCTCTTTTGCAAGCGGTTTTTGCCGAAACCTTCATCTGTTCCTCCCCCTCCCTGTGTATCTGCAAAAAGGCTTCCTCCGCTTTTTCCCATATGATTTCAGGGATTTCCAAATCCTGGTATAAAATCTCTTTCTTTTTATTACGCAATACCGTTACCTCCTCAAATGTGTCCCATCTACGGCGAATTATAATATTTTGTTAATTGTTCCCGGCCTCTGGAAAGCCTTGTCCGCACCGCGCTGTCCGTAATCCCCAATATCTTTGCTATTTCTTTTGTGTGAAAACCTTCGGAGTAAAACAGAACAAGCACTATGCGATATATTTCGTCAACTGCCGACAATGCTTCCCTCCATTCCACATTGCTGACAGTCTCCTCGCCAACTCTGTCCGGAAGATTGTCCGTATAAATAATCCGCCTGTTGCTTCTGATTATGCCCCGGCAATTGTTGACCAGAATCTTTGTCATCCAGGTCTTAAAATACCGGTCCGTTTTTAGTTGATTCATTTTTTCCCAACAGGTCAGCAGCGTATCCTGAATGGCGTCCGCCACATCCTCGTCATTCATCAGAATTGCTTTTGCCGTGCGGTACATACTTTGCATCTGTGATTTCATCAGTTCTGTAAATGCATCCGGATTTTTCATTTTAGCTTTTTTAATAAGCGATTCCTCATTCATTTTATTTTTTCAACCATACCCTCCTTTGTGTGTGCGGTAATTGCGAAACGGGAGCTCCACATCCGTCTTTCATACAATAGATGCGCAAGGGCCTGAAAATGTCCCACAAAAAAATTATTCTGTCAAACATCATATCAGGTTTGAGAAGCCTACACAAAATAAAAAATTTCTCCAAAAAAAGTCTTGCATTTTTTTCTCGGACGTGGTAATATACTTTTTGTTACGGGGTGTGGCTCAGTTTGGTTAGAGCGCCGTCTTAGGGAGGCGGAGGCCGCAAGTTCGAATCTTGTCACTCCGATACATAGAAGCCTTGAAAGAGGCTTCTTTTTTTGTGCAAACCCCTTCTTTTCCATTCACCTTCTTCCCATTCCCGCGGCAGTGTGTTAAAATAAACAGTGGCATCACAACGGCCGCAGTAAACAGACCAAAGATCTTTGGATGCAGTACCCGGCTTAACCGATATTGAAATGAAACATATGGGGAACGGTCAATATTAACACAAACACAGCGATGCATACGCAGCGGAAGATATGGAAACGGAGCAAACATGACACATAAGGAAAAAGCAAATCAACTGTTGCACCAACAATACCACTGTACGCAGGCTCTCTTTGGCTCTTTTGCCGCCGATTTCGGACTGGACCTGAAGACGGCGTTAAAGATCAGCACCTGCTTCGGCGGCGGAATGCGCCAGGGAGGCACCTGCGGCTGCATCACCGCTGCCCTTCTGGTGCTGGGAATGGCTCTGGGCTTCTACGATGCCCAGGACAGGGAGCAGGAGGTCTACGGCAACAAAAAGACGGAGGAATTCATTCGACGCTTCACCGAAAGCATGGACGGAGCCGTAAACTGCCGGGATATATTGGGAAGAGACATCTCCAAGCCGGAAGGAATGGCCGCCATCCGCAGAGAGAAGCTCATCCTGGAAAAATGTCCCCGGGCCCTGGAGACCAGCATTGACATTCTGGAGGATATGCTGGCGGAATACCTCAGGGATGTGGCCGAGAGCAGCATCCATCCGGAGGACATACCCAGGGACGACGAAATGCAGAGTGTGCTCAAGGGTATCGGAAAGCTGAAGCGTTTTCGCAGGAATGTCAACAGCCTCCTCTTTTCCTCCTCAAAGGAAATTGCCTTTATTCAGTTTGACATCCGCAAATTCAAGATTGTGAACGATCTGTACGGGGAGGAATTCGGGGATGAAATACTGGATTTCATCCTTCGACAGCTAAAGGAACTCTGCCGGGAGGATCAATATTTCCTCAATCTGCGCAGCGATGTGTTCATGGTGGTCACGGAGTACGACAGGGAGGAGGAGCTGACGGCGTTTATCCGCCGCCTGGATGAGCGGATAAACAGCTTTAAGAGTGTGAAGCTCCAGATGACCTACGGCGTATACACTATGGAGGAGAGAGACATGGAGCTTCGCCAGATGGAGGACAGGGCTGCTATGGCCCGAAAAGCGGCGAAGAAAAACGTGCTGTCCAATATCCTTTTTTACAGGGAGCAGTTCAAGGAATCTCTGTACAACAGAAAATTCATAGAGGAAAATATGCAGACCGCCATTGCCAAACAGCAGTTTCAAATGTTCCTTCAGCCCAAATACAGCATTGCTAAGAATGAGATCATAGGCGCCGAGGCATTGGTCAGATGGGAGAATCCGGAGCGGGGCATAATCTATCCGGACCAGTTCATCCCTGTCATCGAGGAAAACGGTTTCATTATAAAACTGGATTATTACATCTGGAAAAGGGCCGGAAGCTTCATCAAAAGGTGCCTGGACGCAGGGCTGGATCCCTGCCCGGTCTCCGTGAATGTTTCCCGGGTCCATCTGCGGGACAATGAGTGCCTGGAGGTGCTGGCCGACATCATCCGGGAGAACCAAATCCCCAAAACCCTCCTGGAGCTGGAAATCACGGAGACTGCCGGAGACCAACAGGTGAGCCAGAAGGCCCTGCAGCTAAAGGATGAGGGATTCACTCTTTTGATGGATGACTTCGGCAGCGGATATTCCTCCCTGAACATTCTGCTGGAAACTCCTTTCGACGTAATAAAGCTGGACAGAAAGTTTATCGAAAACATGATGGTATCCGAAAAAGGCAGGCTGATTCTGGAGCATGTGGTATCCATGGCGGGCAAACTGGGCCTGGGACTTTTGGCGGAGGGCGTGGAGACCAGGGAGCAGTTGGATGAGCTGCAGCGCATCGGCTGCGATCAAGTCCAGGGTTATTACTATTCCAGGCCCATGCCGGAGGAGGAATTCTTTGCCCTGCTTATGCGCCAGCAGAGCTCAAAAAGCGATAAAAATATGAAATGAGAGGACTGAATTTATGAGCAAAAGAATCCGAATAATTTTTGCAGCCGCCGCATTGGCTGCCTCGTTGGCCGGCTGCGGCAGAGAAAGAGAGGATAGCACAACCGCCGATACCGAACCGCAAAACAACTACGAGGCGGAAACTTCGCCTGAAAACGGCGATGTGGAACTGGTTGTCTGGGGCGCCGAGGAGGATGAAGCGCTCTTGCTGCAAATTTTTGAAAGCTTTCAGGAAGAATATGAGAAGCAGGCCAATATCCATATTACATTCGCCGCCCAAAGCGAATCCGGCTGCAAGGATGCCTTGATGGGCGATTTGGAAGCAGGGGCCGACGTCTTTGCTTTTGCCGATGATCAGCTCAATACCCTTGTGGCGGCAGGCGCGTTGGAGCCGGTAGAAAATGCCGACCACATTATATCGGAAAATCTGCCCGGCGCCGTAGAAGCCGCTTCCGTAGGAGAAACCCTGTACGCTTATCCGCTGACGGCCGACAATGGCTATTTTCTTTACTATAATAAACAGTACTTCAATCCCGAGGATATAAAAACCTTCGACCGGATACTGCAGATTGCGGAAGAAAATGAAAAAAGGGTCACCATGGACTGGTCCTCCGCATGGTATGTATACTCCTTTTTCGGCAATACCGGATTGGAGGTCGGATTAAACGATGACGGAATTACGAATTACTGTACCTGGAACAACACAGAGGGCGATATCAAAGGAGTGGACGTTGCCAGAGCCATGCTTTCCATTGCCCGCAGCCCAGCCTTTCTCAGCACGGAAGAACCCGGTTTTCTTGCGGGAATTCAGGACGGCTCCGTGATTGCCGGAGTCAGCGGAGTATGGAACGCGGTTGCCATGAAAGACGCCTTGGGAAAAAACTACGGCGCGGCCAAACTCCCTACTTATACCTGCGCAAACCGGCAAATACAAATGGCGTCCTTTTCAGGCTATAAATTAATCGGAGTGAACTCATACTCCAAACAGTATGAATGGGCCTCCCTTTTGGCAGAGTGGATTACCAATGAGGAAAACCAAAGTCTTCGTTTTGAAATGCGCGGCCAGGGTCCCGCCAATGTAAAGGCCGCGGCGTCTGCCGGGGTGCAGGATTCCCCCGCCATCACCGCTCTGATAGAACAGTCGGAATTCTCCTGTCTGCAGCGTATCGGGGGAAGCTTTTGGGATCCGGTAACTGTATTCGCCACAAATATGGCTGCCGGAAATCCGGAGGGGAAGGACCTGCAGGAGCAGCTTGACATCATGGCAGAAGGAATTACCGCCCCCTGAGAAATACCTATGTTTTGTTTGGAGGATAAAGGAATTATGAAGAAAAGATGGAACATTAAATATCGCTTGATCTTACCCATTGCCCTGCTTGGAATGGTAGCGCTTATCTCAAATCTTCTTGCGGTTTCCAATATCAAGAACGTCAATGACAATGCCGCCAACATTGCGGACAATTACATGGAAGGGAAAACCCAACTGGCTAAAATCCACCAGTCCGTTATGAATATACATAGTATGGCGCTGTCCCACATCGTGGCCACCGACTATAACACTATGATCACCTTTGTCAACCGGATAAAGGAGGAAGAAAAAAAGCTGGACGGCATGCTGGCGGATTATGCTGTTTATATCACCGATGACGACAGAGAAACTTATGATGCCCTGCTAACCGATTATGATTCTCTGAAGCACTCTCTCATTTTCCTTGTTTGTGCCAGCGCCTCCGGCAAAACACAGGATGCCTATGCCTGTGCCAACGGTGATGTGGCTTCCTTCCACACCGCGGTGGAAAACAATATTGAAATTTTGGACAATTCCATCAGCAACCGAACAACTCAGGCCAGAACGCAGCTTTCCTCCGTTTACCTCAGTTCCATGATTACAAACAGCATATCCACAATCGCCTGTATTGTTCTCGTATTCATTTCGGTCTCCCTGATTCTGAGATCCGTGGTAAGGCCTATCAAAAATATTCTGGATACGCTTCGCGGATGCTCCGGACGCATCAGCGATGTGGTCGACGAGGTATTGTCCAGAACCCGTACCTCCGGCGAAAGTTCCCTGGCTTTATCCGCCCTTGCCGGAGAACTGTCGGCAACCATTCAGGAAGTGGCAAACAATACCTCCCACATCAATCAAAATGCAAAGAGCGTACAGAGAGAGGCGGAGGGCATGGCCGAGGAATGCGCAAAGATCACCTCCTATTGCAACGAAATGAACACACGGGCCGAGGAAATGGGAAAATCCGCACAGGAAAGCCTGGATAATACCAACGCCAAAATAAAAGAAATCCTGAGTGTCCTAAACGAAGCGATTGAAGGAAGCCGCAGTGTGAACCAGGTAAACAGCCTTACCCACGCCATCCTGGAGATTGCATCGCAAACAAACATCATTGCCTTAAACGCCTCCGTTGAAGCGGCCAGAGCCGGAGAAGCCGGAAAAGGATTTGCCGTGGTGGCAAGCGAAATCCGCCAGCTAGCGGCTTCCAGCAGCGATACCGCCAACCGTATCCAAACAATCAACGCCGCCGTAACCCATGCTGTTTACAATCTTTCCGAGAATGCTCAAAATCTTGTTAATTATATTGAGGAAGCCATCCTGAAAGAATTTCTCTCCTTCGTTGCCTCCGGGCAGCAATACCAAAGCGATGCCGCCTACATTCGTCAGGTTATGGCTGACTTTAACGCCAACACAGACCGTTTGAAGTCCTCCATGACAGAAATCGTGGCATCCATAGACACCATTACAAAAGCTATTGATGACGGCGCTTCCGGTATCTCCGGCGTGGCAGGCAGCACGAAACGCCTGGTGGCGGATATGACGGAAATTACCAACCGCATGGACGTAAACCATAAGGTTGCGGCCGAACTGGAAAAAGAAACCATCGCATTTGCCAATCTCTAACCTCTTCTCTTTTTCAGGCTGCGCACCGCAGCGTCAGACGGTTTTCGGGGAGGCTATGGCTCCTATCAGCCATAACCTCCCCGATGCCGAAACTGTCTGTTTCCCGCAGCCCTTTCCCTTTATATCCCCTTAAAGCAGAAGGTAAATTCCATTCTGTCGTTCACTCTCAGCAGATATTCCTCATGGGTGCGGGCTCCCCAACTATTGTCTCCCCCCACTCCCATCTGAGAGAGGGCCGCCCTCACCACCGTGTAGTGCACTTGGGGCAGCTCATAGGGATGCATGGCATTCTCCATCTCATGGGGAGTATAGGGGAGAGCGGAGAAATGCATTCCCCTTCCCGCAAAAATCATGCCTCTGCCCTGCAAATCCGTCACCTTGGCATAGCGCACCCCCGTCTTGTTTCCGCACTCCTGGGGCACCAGATACCGGGCCATATTGTCCGCCACCAGATTCCGGTACAGGCCCAGCTTCGCGCCCTCCTGCCGGTCCACATAGGTCTCCTGGGGACCGTTTCCGTACCATTCCAGGCGGTCATAATCCGCATCCATCTTGAAGATCACGCCAAATTCCGGCATATCCCCCAGCCCCGGCACAGGCTCGTAGGACAGGGACACCTCAATGGTTCCGTCCCCGTACACCCGGTAGCACAGATCACAGGAGGCCTGGGGCTTTGTGGGCAGCAGGTAGGTGTAGATCACCAGCACACAATCCTCCTTCTTCAGAACCACAGGATTCTGCCCCTGTACCCCGTGATGGGTCAGATACATACTGGCCAGCTTCCACTGTCCATAGCGTCCCATCATATCGTTCCCGCAGTCATTGTCGATGGGCGCGCGCCAGAAATTAGGCCTGGGGATGGAGGCCAACAGCTCCCTTCCCCCGTATCGGTAGGAGGTCAGACCTCCGAAATTAAAGGAAAAGAGCGCCTCAAACTCCTCCCCCCGCACGCCCAGGTTGGCGTTCCCCATCACCACCTGTAAAGGTCTGGGCTCCCTCAGAGGACGGTCCGCAATCAGCCTGTCAGTCCGGGTAAAGACGCCCTGGCCATAGGCCACCTCATGGCCCGCCCGGGCCCAGGGCGTATCCTCCCGCAGTCTGAAGGATACGGTGACGGCATATTCTCCCTCCCTGTCCGGCAGCGTCACGGGGAGAGGAAGCCGGACGCTTCGACCGGGAGCCACGCTGACAGGCCAGGGGGTCTCGCTTAAGAGTCTGCCCTCCCGCTCTAACAGAACCACGCAGCGATAAGAGTCCGTGTTCACAAAAAGGTTCCGGTTCACAATCTCCACGGCATCCTCCTCCACCCGGATACCGATATTCTGATAGAGATATTTCACCTCCTGCATCTTGGGGGAGGGCGTCCTGTCGCCGCCATAGACTATGCCGTTTCCGCTGAAATTGTAATCCGTGGGACGCTCCCCGAAATCTCCGCCGTAGGCCTGGAAATACTTACCGTAGCGGTCCTTCTTATACAGAGACTGATCCACATAATCCCAAATGAAACCACCCTGATAGAGAGGCTCCGTCTCAGTAAGAGCGGTATATTTGTGCAGGGCCCCGCAGGAATTGCCCATGGCATGGGCGTACTCGCAGCAGATAAAGGGCTTGCTTCTGTTCTCCTTAAGCCACTCCTCGATCTGCTCCGCCGGAGTGTACATCTGGCTCTCCACATCGCTGGTATCGGGAAACCGTCTGTCATTGTAGATTCCTTCGTACTGTACGATCCGGTAGGGATCCTGCTCCCTGAAAAAGTTGGATACGTCATATATGGTCTTCCCGCCGTAGGCTTCGTTACCGCAGGACCAGATTAGGATGGACGGGTGATTCTTATCCCTCTGATACATGGAATTGGCCCGGTCCAGAATCATATCGTGCCACTCCGGCCGGTCCCCGGGCACCACGGATTCGATGTCCGCTATCCCCCGCTGCACCGGCTCCCAGGAACCGTGGGACTCCAGATTGCACTCGTCGATCAGATAAAATCCCAGCTCGTCGCACAGAGGATAGAGCCTGGAATCGTTGGGATAGTGGCAGGTGCGGATGGCGTTTATATTGTGCCGCTTCATGGTGATCAGGTCCTGCAATAGCTCGTCCTCTCTGAGCACCCTGCCGGAAACGGAGCTGAACTCATGCCGGTTCACACCCTTAAAGACAATGCGCCTTCCGTTTAACCGCATCACGGAATCCACAATCTCAAAACGGCGAAAGCCCAACCTCTCGGGAATAAGCTCCCGGACATTCCCCTCCCTGTCTTTGACCTCCACCAAAAGCCGGTACAGATTCGGCTCCTCCGCGCTCCACAATCTCGGGTTTTCCACAAAAACCGTCACCCGGTTCGGCCCCTTGACCAACGGGGCCGTCTGCTCTCCGCAGAGCACGTCCTCACCCTTCTCCCTCAAAGACAGGCAAAGAGACGCCTCACCCTCCCCGTCGGACATAAGGGTGACGATCACCCTGCCCCGGTCGTAGCTTTCGCTCACAAGGGCCTGTATCTTCAAGTCACTCACATGGACCGGCGGCACGGTATAGAGATAGACCTCCCTGAATATCCCGGAAAACCGGAAGAAATCCTGGTCCTCACACCAGCTTCCCGCGCTCCACTTAAATACAGACGCCGCCAGCTTGTTCTCCCCCTTTGTCAGATATGGAGTCAGCTCAAACTCCGAGGGGGAGAAGCTGTCCCCGCTGTAGCCCACGAAGCTGCCGTTGCACCACAGGGCGAAGGCGCTCTCCACCCCCTGGAAGGAGACGAAGACCGGTCTGTCCTCCATATTTTCCGGAAGCGTGAAATATTTCACATAATCGGCCACGGGATTAAACCTCTGGGGTATCTGCCCCGGCGCGATCTGCTCCCTGCCGTCCCAGGGGTATTGTACATTGGCATACTGAGGGATATCGTAGCCCTCCAGTTGAATATGAGCGGGGACGCGGATATCCGCCCAGCCCCGGCAGTCATAATCCACCGCTTCGAAGCCCTCCGGGGAGGAGGCGTAATTCGGGGCATAGGCAAATTTCCACAGTCCGTTTAAGCTGTGCCGGAAGGAACTCTCCCCCGCCTCCATCTCCTCTCTGCCTCCATACCACACATGGTCCGAGCGGGCAGGCAGCCTGTTCTCCTGAAAATACTGCGGGTTCTTTACTCTGTTGTAATCAAACTTGTCGCTCATTCCCCGTCCTTCTCCTCCAATAATCTCACCAGATAGTCCCACACCCTGGCAGTGGAAGAAATGCTCAGCGTCTCCTCCGTGGTGTGAATGTTCTCCATGTCAGGACCGATGGACACACAATCCAAATCCTCGATCTTTCCGGCTAAAATGCCGCACTCCAGACCCGCATGAATGGCCTCCACCACCGGAAGCCTGCCGTACATCCGCTCATACAGGGCTGTCATCTTCTCCCGAAGGGGAGAGTCCGGACGATACTGCCACCCGGGATAGTCTCCGGTCACCAGGCACTGTCCCCCCACCAGGGAGGTCAGCGCCTGGAGTCTGGCCATGAGAGCGTACTTTGCGCTCTCCACGCTGCTGCGCACACAGAAAGCGGCGGACAGCTCTCCCCCCGCCCCCTGGCCGGCCTTATAGCGGAGTATTCCCAGATTCAGAGAAGTCTCCACCAGCCCCGGCAGTTGTGCGCTCATGGCCTGCACGCCGCCCGGGGCCACGGACAAAAATGCGGCCACCCGCCCGGTATCCGCCGGTATCATGCCGTTGTAGGAGCCCCGGCCAAGCTCCTTTACCAGGACCGTGACCTCCGGATCCTTCGTGGCAAACTCCCCCGCAAGCTCCTCCCCCAGCTTCCCCGCAAGCTCCTCCAGCGCGGAGACGTCCTCCGGAGCCACCAAAATCCTTGCCGCCGTCTCCCGGGGAATGGCATTGTCCGCCAGTCCGCCCTCCACGGACAAAAGGCTCACCTCCATCCGCTCCGTCAGGGCCCACAGAAGCCTGCCGAAGAGACCGTTGGAATTTCCCCTCTCCTTGTGAATCTCGTCCCCCGAGTGCCCTCCCATAAGGCCGGTTATTTTCACCTCGCAGAGAACGCCCTCCCTGGCGGTCTGCCTGCAGGGCAGAGCGCATTTCACCCTTGCCCCTCCCGCGCAGCTTGTCAGAAAGATTCCCTCCTTTTCCGAGTCCAGATTCACCATCCGGCGACCCTGCAACAGGGACAGGTCGATTCCCCTTGCCCCGTCCAGACCGGTCTCCTCGTCCACCGTGAGAATCACCTCCAGCCTGGGATGTCTGACCGTGTGGGAATCCAAGAGCGCCAGGGCATACGCCACCGCGATGCCGTCGTCCCCTCCCAGGCTGGTGCCCTCCGCCGACACCCAATCCCCGTCCACCAGAAGACGCAGAGGATCCGACGTCAAATCAATATCACAGTCTGGCTTTTTCACCGCCACCATGTCCATGTGTCCCTGCAGTATGACCGGAGGTTCTCCCTCGTACCCGGGGGTGGCCTCCTTTATCATAATGACATTTTTGAGCTTGTCCTGTACACAGAAAATCTCCCTCTCCCCGGCAAAACGCACCAGATAATCACTGATCCCATCCACATTCCCCGAGCCGTGGGGAATCCTCGAGATCTCCTCGAAAAAGTGAAAAACATTCTTTGGCTCCAAATCAGACAAAACACCCATAGGAAATACCCGGCCTCCATTCTGCGGTCCTGCCGCCTTCGAAAATTTATGTTTCTTAGAATTTTATGCGGTTTTCGGTTCTTCTATCCTCCGGCATGAGCTCTGCATCATGCCAGCCTTGTATCAACCATGCCGATATTTCGATGCCGTTTACCATAGTTCCATTATAATCCATTTACCGACAGGCTTGTCAAGAGCTTTCCCCAAGTTTTCGCCGGGAGCTGCCGACGCGAAAGCCTCCCTCGAGTGAGCTACCGCCGCGTCTCCTTCCAGTCCTCGTCCCGCTCCTTGCTGGAGGCGGTGGCCCTGGCAAGCTGCCACACCACCTCGCTGAAATACCGGGGCGGAATATCCCTTAACGGGAGCCGCTTCTCCTCATCCGCCTCGTCATAGCAGTAGGATCCTCTCTCTATGGAGCCTGCCCGGTAGAAACGCACATCGTAGACCGTGACCTCCTCGCCGCCCATACTGCCGCTTCCCACAAAGCTGCCGGAAAAATGCAGCTCCGCCCCCAGCCCCAGGGAGGCATCCTCGCGGTAGTAAGTGTCAAATACCCCGGCATCCTGCACCGAGCCCCGATACCAGCCCAGAGCGGTCAGTTTCCCTCCCAGGGACAGATCATTGATCAGCATACCGCCGAAGCGCTCCAGGCACTTGCTCTCCCGCTCTTTTTCGGTGAGATGATACACCGTTCTGTCGAGCTGCTCGATGGGCTGAGTGATCTCGTAATCCGCAAGCTGCTGCCGCCAGGCCTCCAGGCTCTCCCCGGACAGCTCAATGGGATGCACCAGGCCGATCTGCCCCTGTTCGGGCAGACTGTATTCCTCCTCGTCCTCGGTGTTGAAGGAACCGTCCTCCATATAGCGAAAGCTCCGCACCAGCTTATGCTCCTCATAGATGCCCCAGATCAAGCCGATGGCAAACTGATGCATAATGGGATTTTGTACAAACAGCGCCTGCCAGGCCTCCTTTGTCCACAGGCGTTCCGCGGACAGCGCCAGCTCCAGCCTCTGCTTCTGGCTGACCACGGTGGCCTTCATCTGTTTTTTCATCTCCTTGAAAGCCCCGTAGGCGGCGGCAGCCTTCTCCCCGTCGTCCTTTGCGCCGGGAGCGGGCATATTCTTCAGCTTCTTCCCCTTCTCGTCATAGACCTGGGCCTCCAGGGCAGGGGTGACGGTCACGGTAAAGCTGCGGCCGCCGTAGTCAAACCGTCTCTCCATATGTTCGTCAAACCCCAAATCCGGCACAATCCTGTCCTCGAGCTGCTCCCTGGAAAGCCCAAGCTGTTTTGCGGCAAACTCCAGCGCCTGGCCCGCCGCCGTCTTGACCTGCCTGAATTTAAATTTCCGGGCAATGCCGTCCACAATCAAAAGAGCCTGGGGCTCGGGACTTAAGGCCAGGGCCTGCACCGCATCCGCCGCAATGGCCCCTCTGGATCTCTGGGGCCACTCCTGGATCTGGCGGTGCAGTCTCTGTACCATCCCTGCCCCTCCGTGAAGGGAGGCGGCATAAAGCACCCAGCGCTTCTTTGCCTCCGCTCCCTCCTCCATCCATTTGTCAAAGAGCTCCCCCACATAGACCTCCAGCTCATGGGGTTCCAGCTCCCCGGCCAGGCGGGCTCCCTCCGGGCTGACCCCGGGCTTTGGCAGGGAGGCATAGCACAGAAGCAGCGCCTGGAGATACTCCTCCGAAGCAGTCTCCCCGTTCCTCTTATGCACCGGGCTGAAGGGAGTCTTGTATGCCCAGCTTAAGCCCCGCTTCTTTCCGCCCTTGTGCAGCTCCTTCACCAGCTCCTCAAGGCTCCCGGAACCGCTCTCCTCCCCGCAGTCCGCCTCCGAACCCCCCCGGCCCAGAATTCCCTCCAGGAGGGACTTTAGTTTTGCATTTTTTTCTCTCTCATACAGCTCCCCCAAGGCTTCCCTGTCCCGAGGGGTATTCCACTCGGCCAACACCCGGATTCCCAGCTCCCTGGAAGCCGCCTTCCCGGAGGAAAGAAGCTCTTCCACCTTAGGACGCCAGGAGGGACGCTGGGCTAAAATCCGTTCCAGCTCCTTCCGCACCAGCTTGGAGCTGTCCTGACTGTAGGAGAGGATCTGCTCCTGCCAGGCATCCTTCCCCCTGGCAAGCTCCTTCAGCGCCCCCTCGCATCTTTCCCTGTTTTCCTCCGTCACCTGAAGGGCGGCTTCGCTGCCGTAAACCAGCAGAGCAAAATATCTCCCGAAAGCCCCCGCCTGGGCAAAGGTCTCCTGCATCTCCCCAGTGCGCTCCGCCAGATACTGCAAAAAAATGGGTAGGCACCCCTGGGTGATGGCCCGCTTTCTTTCCTCCATATAAACCTGGTCCACCATGATACACACCACGGCAAGCTGATCCTTAAGCTTCAGTCCGGCCGTCTCCAAGCCCCGGAAAATATGGGCAAGCCCCTCCTCCAGAGAGCCTTCATCCTTGGTCAGTACGGAGGTAAAGAAATAACCGTTCTCCCCCAAGGCTATGTAAGCCATGCAGCGGGCATAAAACTCCTCGTCACCGTAGGTTTTGACGTACTGCTTCAGTGCACTCCCGGCGTCATAAATGCTGCGATACCCAAATTTGATCTGGTTTCTGACCCCATAGAGGTCGGAGAGCTCCGCTTTGCCCGCCAGATAATCCCGGCACACGTCCATCGGGCTGCCCGCCCCCAGTATCAGCCGGATTACCTTGTCCCTCTGGGCCTCCTTTCCCGCTGCCACCTCCCGCCGGTACAGCTCAGGGTCAGCCTCCTTCATAATCTGCGCCATCACCTCCGCCGCCTGATACTCGGCCTCCCGGTAACCCTCCAAAAACGCCTCCCGGTGTCCGGCAAACTGTCCCCGCAGAATTTTCATTACCGCGTCGGCGCTCATCATAGTGCGGCGATTGATCCCCCTCTGCAGCCAATCCGCCGCCCAGGAAACCACCTCTTTGTCCGAAATGCCAAAGAGCTCCTCCAGCTCGCCGGCCAACCGCTCAAGCTTCCCCCGAAGATCCATCACCTCCATGGCAATGAGCATCTGAAGGGGCGAGGCTGCCCCGCAGAACATCACCCCAAGACGAAGGCGCTCCGAAAGCATATAGTTGGCGTAGGCACAGCCCCCCAGCAGCTTAAGGATATCCTCATCCACGGCCCTGCCCCGGATTCCCGTAAGCTCCTCCCGGGACAGCCCACCCTGTCTGATCCGCTCCAAAATTCCCTGAACCGCCGGCTCCTTGGAAGCGTCCGGTTTCATTATCATGCCCAGAGAGGAGAGGATCAGCTCCTCATAGTCCTCCATCAACTCCCTGTCCCCCTGGTCCAGAAGCGTCCGTGCCTCCTGTCCCGCCGTTAACCCGGACAGCTTATCCTCCCCATAGCGAAGGAAGAAATATAAAGTTAAAAGCAGAATTTTTCCGTTGGAGTACTGTCCCCTATACTCTCTGTAGGCCTGCAGCACAACCCCCGGGTCGCCCTGGGCCAGGGGAGCCATATTCTCCACAAGAGTATGGGCGTCGAACAGATAGCTGTTTTGAGAGATCCCCTGGGTATAGACCGCCAGCGCGGCGGCGCGGTCCACCGCCATCTCCCCTCCCCGGACCTTATTGCAGAATTCAAAGATATAGTGAAAGCATACGCTGCAGGTAGATCCGCCTATGGCATACAGCAGATTGAAAAGCCTTGCCGCCTCCTCGAAATGCTTTCTCCGAAAGAAAGAGGTGAACAGGGCGTCAAATTCCCCGGCTTTTTCCCCGGGAATTTTCGTCATATCCACAAATGTTATCCCGGCCAGGGCTTCCTCCCCCGCCTGGCCGTTCAGATATTCTTCCGCGGCCTGCAGCTCTCCGCGGCTTTTCCTGAGATCCTCCAGGACGCTCATAATCTTGTCCGTCCGTAAGTTTTCCGCTCGTAACATATCGCTCCTCCTACTCCTATTTTTATTCTTCCGCTTCGGCGGATTGGGAGTCCCCGTTTTTGTAGATCTCCCGGGCCAGATCGTAGGCCGCCCGGCTGCGGCACAGCTCCACATACCGCCACAGTCTGCAGAAATCCTCCGTAATCCGCGAAGAACAGCCCTTTAGGCTGTGACGGGCCTGGCCCAGGCCCTCCCCCAGCTCCTTAAGCCAGACCGACAGAGTGTCCATGCCATATCCCATACTCTGTCTTTCGGCGCGGCCAAGGGCCTCCAGCGTGCCGTCCTGCACGGCTGCGCTCCCCGACTGATACACTTCCTGCAAGAGCCAGCAGACCTCCTCCAGAAAATCCCCCAGAACCCGACAGGCATCCCCGCCGCTCTCCCAGGCTTGTGCAGCCTGCGAATTCCCTATGCTCCCTTCCCCTTCCAGCCTCTTCCCCTCCTCACAAGCTCCCGCCTTTCCTTCCTCTGCTCCCCCTTCTTCCGTCCCCAAGCCCTCCAGCAAATCCACCGGATAGAGACAAATCTGACTGTCCCGCAGATAGACCCTGCCCAGAAAACAGGGACTTCGGTTTTGCTTAAGCCGCTCCAGATAACGGATAGAAGACTCCTCCCCCTTAGAATAGGGCAGCTCCACCAACACCCTGCGGCCCTCCCGGTCCCAGACGGGAAGCTCAAGTCTCTGCGTGATCTCATAGAATCTGCCCTGTTCAAAACGCGCCGCCTGGACAAAGACCAGCCGGGGATGCCCTTCATACCGCCCCTCCCCTTCCCTTCGGCGGCTCCCTTTGCCAGGCACTTCAATCCGCTCCTGCAAAAGTCTGCCGAAATCTCTGTAATACCAGCTCCCAAGCTTATCCGCCGTCAATTCGCTTTTTCCCAGAAGCTCGCCCTTGGTATCCTGGCTGGAGGAGAGGCGTCCTCCCCGGTCGCATTTTGCTCCCCGCAAAAGCAGCCGTGCTCCGGCCAAGCCCTCCAAAGGCAGGGGAATTCCCCAGGGCGCGGCGGCCTTCTCCAGATAGCCGCCCCTTTTCTTCCCCTCGTAGAAGGTGGGACGGGCGCTTGTGAACGTGTACCAAATTCCCCGGGAGGACTCCAGGAAGTACACGGTGTCCCCTTCATAGCCGGAATCGCTGACAAAGTGCTCCACCGTGACCCCCGTCAGCTCCAGATTTCCCGCCGGCAGATATTCCGAGCGAAACTCTCCGGTCAGATCCCGGATTCGGCCAAGGATGTCCCGGAGTCCTTCGGGGACTTCTCCCCGATCCGCCTCCCGGTCGCCGGATACCCCCAAGCCCTGATTCGCCAGCGCCTTTAGCTCCAGGGTCTTGTCATAAAGCCTTTGGAGCTGTCCCGCCAGCTTTTCCATGGTCTGTCCCGCCCACCGGTTCAGATACTTTCCGTATCCCTCCGCCAAAGCCCGAAGCTCCCCCTCCCAGCCGGGCAGTCCCTCATTGTGACAGACAATGGCAAGCCGCTCCAGCTCTCCCACCTGTTCGCCGCCGCTTCTGGCCAGCCCCGTTTCCAAAAGACGTTCCAGGCATCCTCTCACCTGGTCTGCCGCGTTTAAGAGCATTTCCATGTCAAAGGTGCGCTCCTGCTCCCCAGACAAATCCTTTGCCGTAAACTGCCTTTCCAGATATTGACACCAGAGAATTGCCTCCGCCTTGTGACTGCACAGTTCCTTCTTATGGCAGGTGCAGGTGCTGCACTCCAAGGGCGACAGAAGCTTTACCGAAATATCCTGTCCCGGAAGCACCACCCGCACCACCGTGCCCCTTTTGATCTCGGGGACAGTCCCCGCCTCCATGGCGGCCGCCATGCGCCGCAGCCCTCTGCCGCCCAGCGCCCGCAAAAGAGGCTTTCTGGGCCGGGCCAGAATTTCCTGCCAGGTCCGGCCGGCAAGGCTGCCGTCCTCAGGTCCCACGCCGGAGCTTCCTCCGCTCTCAGGTCCCACGCCGGTGCTTTCCCCGTCCTCAGGTCCCACGGCCAAGCTTCCCCCGCTCTCAGGTCCCACGCC
>CATLGW010000012.1 GCA_949948715.1 uncultured Lachnospiraceae bacterium
TATTAAAGTATGTCCTTTTTATAGAATAACAGAATAATACGGAGCTTTTTCTAAAAATCACATATAAAAACAGCAAAAGTAAAGCTGTCGCTTCACGATTTTTCAATCGTTAGTGCGACAGCCCCTTATTGCGACTTTCGTTTTCGCATCAATCTACGTCTGATTGATTATTATATTTAAAGCTCTTTTCTTGTTTTTGTTACTACACCATTTTTCAAAAGTTACTACACCATTTACTACACCATTTTGGCATAGAATAGCATTGATTTACATAGAAATACATTGTTTACCCAAAACTCCCAAAACCGCGCAAACATCAGGTTTTTCGGACTTTTCCTACAGTTCATAGGGCGTCATCTGGTACACATAGTAATTCAGCCAATTGCTGTAGAGATTGTTGCTGTGGGCGCGCCACTGAAGAAGGGGGCGCGCATTGGGATCATCCTCAGGGTAGTAATTGTAGGGAATCTGTATGGGCAGTCCCTTCTTCAGATCCCGTTGATACTCATTGTGCAGGGTATAGCGGTCATACTCCGGATGGCCGTTTACGAAAATCTTCCTCCCCTCCTGGGCAATCGCCAGAAACACTCCCGCCTCCGCCGATTCCGCCAGCACCGTCAACTCCCCGCAGGCATGAATTTCCTCCGCCCCGGTCTCCGTATGTCTGCTGTGGGGGGCCAGAAAAATATCGTCAAACCCCCGCACCAGGGGCACCTTTCTGTTGGAAACCCTGTGCTCATACACTCCGAAGAGCTTTTTCGGAAGCTGTCTCTTGTTGATCCCGTAATAATGGTAGAAGCCTGCCTGAGCCGCCCAGCAGATATGCAGCGTGGAGGTCACATGGCTCTCTGCCCAGTCCAGGATCCCGCAGGTCTCCTGCCAATAGTCCACCTCCTCGAAGGATACGTCCTCCACCGGCGCCCCGGTGATTATCAGTCCGTCGTACTTGTTCTCCCGCACCTCGTCGAAGGTGGTGTAAAACTTGTTCAGATGGCTGGCCGGCGTATTCAGGGAAACATGACTCTTTGCATGCATAAAGGTGACGTCCACCTGCAGAGGCGTGTTGGACAGAGCGCGCAAAAGCTGGAGCTCCGTATCCTGCTTCACGGGCATATTGTTCAATATCAGCACCTGCAAAGGCCTGATATCCTGATGCATGGCCCTGCACTCATCCATGACAAAAATATTTTCATTCTCCAGTATTTCCCTTGCGGGCAATTCCCTCTGTACTCTGATCGGCATATCGTTTCCTCGCTTCCTTACTGCGGACCCGGGCCCTCCTTGGGGCCTCAGTCCATATATTGTTTCAAAAACTCCTCCTCCGTGAGGATGGGCACCTGCAATTCCTTGGCTTTTTTGTTCTTAGCGGAGGTGGAGGTATTGTCATTGTTGATCAGGCAGGTGGTCTTTCCCGTGACGCTCCCCGTCACCTTCCCCCCCTTTGCCTCTATCTCTTCCTTCAGCTCGTTTCTGCTGCCGTAACCCTTCAGACTGCCCGTAATGACAAAGCTAAGCCCCGCCAGCGTCTGGCTGTCCTGATCTACCTGAGGCTTTTCTATGGTCAGCTCCGGCAGAAGTCTGTCCAGCCTGGCCCTGTTTTCCTCATCCTTCATATACTCCACAAAGGAAGCCGCAATGACTTCCCCCACGCCGTCTATGACGCTCAGAGTCTCTACATCGGCATCCCGCAGCCGCTCCCAGTCATAGTCAAAATAACGGCACAGCATTTTCGCGTTGGCCACCCCGATATTCTCGATGCCCAGAGCGTAAAGCAGCCGGGGAAGCGTAGTGCTGCGGGAGGCATTGACGCTGTCCATCAGATTCCGGTAGGACTTCTCCCCGAAGCCCTCCATCTGAGTGATGACCTCCTCATAGCGGTCCAAATGATACAAATCGGCGTATTCCCGAAGAAAGCACTGATCTATGAACTTCTCCAGCGTGGCCTCCGAGAGCCCCTCTATATTCATGGCGTCACGGCTGGCAAAGAGCGTAAAGGCCTTGACGCTCTTTGCGGCACATTTCTCATTGGTGCAGTACAGCGACTGCACCTCGTTTACCTGTCTGATCTGAGTGGGCTTGCCGCAGACCGGACAGAATTCGGGAATCTCCACGGTATCGCTCCCGGTCAGATTTTCCGCAATCTGGGGAATAATCATGTTTGCCTTATAAACGGTGATGCGGTCCCCGATTCCCAGCCTTAATCCCCGCAAAATACTGATATTGTGGACGGAAGCGCGGCTCACCGTGGTGCCCTCCAGCTCCACCGGTTCAAAGATGGCCACCGGATTAATGAGCCCGGTGCGGCTGGCGCTCCACTCAATCTCCCGAAGGGTCGTCTCCTGCAGCTCGTCCGCCCACTTAAAGGCAATGGAATTTCTGGGAAACTTGGCTGTCCTGCCAAGGGAATCCCCATAGGCAATATCGTCGTAGAGCAACACCAAGCCGTCCGAGGGGATATCATACTCCTCAATCCTGCCCTCAAACTCCGAGACGGCATCCAGTATCGTGTCCTCCGACACCATCCGGTAGTCCACCACCTCAAAGCCCTGCTCCTTGAGAAACCGAAACTGGACCTCCCTGGAATTCCCGAAATCCACACCCTCCGCCGCAACCAGAGCGTAGGCGAAAAAGCGCACATTTCGCCTGGCCGTATTTTCGCTGTTTAACTGCCGGACGGAACCGCTGCAGAGATTCCTCGGATTCTTGTACTTTTCCTCCCCGCCGGGAATTTCCCGGTTAATTCTCTCAAAATCGGAATAGCTGATCACGGCCTCCCCCCGCACCACCAGCTCCCCCTGATAGGAAATCTGATAGGGCAGGTTCTTGAAGGTTTTGGCGTTGCCTGTCACCACCTCCCCGATCTCCCCGTTTCCTCTGGTGACCGCCTTCGCCAGCTTCCCCTCTCTGTAGGTCAGCACCACGGTCAGGCCGTCCAGCTTCCAGCTCAGAATGCCGTTCTTCCCCTGAAGCCAGCTCCTTAGCTCCTCACGGCTCTTTGTCTTCCCCAGAGACAACATAGGACTCACATGGCGCTCCTTGGGAAGCTCCTCCACCGCCTCATACCCAACGCTCACAGTGGGACTTCCAGACAGAATAACGCCCGTTTCTTTCTCCAGGGCTTCCAGCTCATCGCACAGCCTGTCGTACTCAAAATTGCTCATAAGCTCTCTGTCCTGGGCATAATACGCCCGGGACGCCTCACTCAGAACCTTTGTCAGCTCCTTCATCCGTTCTATCTTAGCTTCCTGCATTTCCATCGCCTTGCCCCTTGCTTATACTATTTCACCCGTTATTTATCCTCTTGGGCGGCGTTCTGCAAGGCCTGCGTCATAATACAGCGCCTCCAGCTCCCCGCCCTTTATCTCGCGGTATTCTCCGGGCTTTAGTTCTCCCAGCCAAATGCCCATAACCCGCACGCGCTTCAGCGCCGTAACCTGATAGCCGCACTCCCGGCACATCCGCCGAATCTGTCGGTTCAGCCCCTGGGTCAGGATGATTTGAAATGTATATTTTCCGATTTTCTTAGGTCTACAGGCCCTGGTGATGACATCCAGCTCTCTCAAATAAATACCACCCGCCATTTTTTGTAAAAAATCAGTTGTTATCTCTTTGTTAACCTTGACCAAATACTCCTTTTCATGCCGATTGGCCCCCCGCATCATGGCATGAATCAGTTCTCCGTCGTTTGACAGGAGCATTAACCCCTCCGAGTCCTTATCCAGACGCCCGGCGTATGTCACCCGCACCGGATAGGATATCATATCGTTAATCTTTTTCTCCGCATGAGGGTCTCTCTCGGTGCAGGTCACCCCTATGGGCTTATAGAAAGCCAGCACTCTGTGCTTCTTTGGCCCCTCCAGAGGCTTTCCGGCGACGCGGATTTCCTCATGGCCGCACACCGTCTGCCCCAGGGTTCCCACGCGCCCGTCTACGGTGACCTCGCCGCGCTCTATCAGCCTGTCTGCGTCCCTGCGGGAGCACACGCCGCACTGAGCCAAATATTTATTCAACCGTACCTGTTCCATATACCTTCATTTCCTCAAGCCGTTTCACTCCGGGCACCCCGTTTCCCTCGGTGAGGCCCCTCTTTGCCGTCTGATCCGCCAGCTCATTGAACAACACATTTGTATGGGCCGCCACCTTGGTGAAACTCAGGCGTATCCCGCCGCTCCACCCCCGCATGGCCCTGGCGTACTTCTGGGTGAGCTCTGTCTTGCTGCGCCATGCTCCCGTGACCCACTTCTCTATCCCCTCATAATCGTAAAATATCTCCACCGCCTCAAAGCCGTTGACTATGGCAAACCGGGTGGCATACATGGCCCCCAGCATCTCCCCCGTCACATTCCTCTGGGCCAGAGACTGGGGATTGTCCCCGTTCCCGTACTCCGTGTAGATGCGCCCGTCTGACAGGATAAAGACACAGCCGAAAGCATACTTTTTCAGAGCATGACTGTAGCTGCCGTCCACATAGGCGAACAGGGCGCCCCGGGGAGGGAGATCCCCCGCCCCAAGGCGGAACTCCTCCCTCTCCTGCAAGGCCTGACCTCTCTCCGAAGTCTCCTCCCCCAGATAGCCCAGGGCCTCCTCCCTGTGGGCAAAGCCCTTGTACTCCGCCCCCGGAACCCCATCCACCTGGGCTCTGCACTCCTCCCAGGTCAAGAAAACACCTGTTTTTTTTCCTTTTTTTACCGCATAATACTTTTTTGCCGCCATCTCCCTGTCCCTAACCGCGAATGAAATTGGTCTTCACGACGGGCTCTCTCTCTGGGAAATTCACCCCGCCAAACTTCCCTGCCTCAATACACTTGAGCAGCCAGGCCATGTTGTTTCCCAGAGTGCGCATGGTCTGCATTCCCTCCAGATCCTGCTTCACCTCCTCGGGTGTATTGCCGTGGACCATATTCCAGTATTGGCTGGACACGATGGGCATACAGTTCATGGTAAAGTATTTGTTCAACTGATCAAAGGTGGAGGAAGCTCCGCCCCGCCTGCAGCTCACCACGCAGGCGCCGGGTTTTCCCTGGAACGCCGCGCCCTTCCCGTAGAAGGCCCGGTCTAAAAAGGAGGTGATGGCTCCGGATGCGGAAGCATAGTGCACCGGAGACCCAAACACAAATCCGTCCGCACTCCTTGCCTTCTCCACGAAGTCGTTTACGCCGTCTCCCTCCCGAAAGCATTTTCCCGTCTTGGTGCAAGCCCCGCAGCCGTTGCATCCGGCCACGGGATTGACTCCAATCTGTATGAACTCCGTCTCAATTCCGTTCCTGTTCAGGGCTCCCGCCACCTCCTCCAGGGCGGTGTAAGTACATCCCCTGGCCCGGGAACTTCCGTTTACCAACAAAACCTTCATCTTCCTGTCCTCCTTGATACAAAGCATGATTTTAAATCTACAGACTGCAGAGTTTACTGCGGCAAATCCACAATCAGCGGCTCGTGATGCACCGCCGGAAGAAATTTTTCCAGCACATCCTCCGTCCTGAGCTTCAGACTGGAGGTGTTGACACAGGGATGGCAGCCCATATACTCGGCCTCCGCCACCGGCTTGTCAATCAAAAGCCTCACATGATTCTCTCTGTCGTTCATCAGCCCCATCACAGACACCGCGCCGGGAAGTATGTGAAGGTATTCCTCCATAAATTCCGGCTCCGCAAAGGACAGCCTGGCGCTTCCGATCTGTCCGGACAGGTCCTTCGTCTTAAAAGCCTTATCCCCCGGCATCATCAGCAGATAAAACTGCGTCTTCTGTCTGTTGCACAAAAAGAGATTCTTGCAGATCAAGGTATCCAAAACCCGGTCGATCTCATTGCACGCCTCCATATTGTCCGCCGGAGCGTGATCCGTGCGCTCATATGATATTCCCAGCCGGTCAAGCAGATCGTACACCGCCATCTCCCGCTGCTGCCTCCCTGCGCTGTCCCGGGGCCTTCCCTCGTAAAGTTCCATAGCCTGTTTCCTCGCAATTCCGGATTGTGCTTTTACGCTCATAAAAGTATACCACAAAAAAATCTCCCCCGCAAGAACCGGAAAGGCCCAAGCGCAGGAGAAGACGGCCCCGGGCGTGAAAAGCGGCGGGACCGCCACATTAACGCGACAGCCCCGCCGATATTCCTGAAAAACTCTATCCCAAAATCACATCCCTAGACAATTCCCTGGGCCGTCATAGCCTCGGCAACCTTCAGGAAGCCTGCGATATTCGCCCCGGCAACATAATTGCCCTCCATGCCGTACTTCTTTGCGGCGTCGTCCAGATTGTGGAAGATGTTCACCATAATCCCCTTCAGCTTGGAGTCAACCTCCTCGAAGGTCCAGGAGAGCCTCTCGCTGTTCTGGCTCATCTCCAGAGCGGAAGTAGCCACGCCGCCGGCATTGGATGCCTTGCCCGGGCAGAACAGAACGCCGTTCTTCTGCAGGTACTCCGTAGCCTCCATAGTGGTGGGCATATTTGCGCCCTCCGCCACGGCGATACAGCCGTTTGCCACCAGAGCCTTGGCGTCCTCCAGATTCAGCTCGTTCTGCGTAGCGCAGGGAAGGGCCACGTCACACTTCACGCTCCACACGCCGTGCTCGCCGTTCTTTTTCTCATGGTATTCCGCACTCTTTCTCGCTGCGGCATACTCTGTGAGTCTGGCCCGCTTTACTTCCTTCACCTCCCGCAAAAGCTCCACGTCGATTCCCTCGGGGTCATAGATCCAGCCGGTGGAATCGGAACAGGTCACCACCTTAGCCCCAAGCTGCTGGGCCTTCTGAGCGGCGTAGATAGCCACATTCCCGGCTCCGGAGATCGCCACGGTCTTGCCGGCAATATCCTTGCCGTTGCACTTAAGCATCTCCTCTGTGAGATACAAAAGTCCGTAGCCCGTAGCCTCCGTCCTGGCCAGGGAACCGCCGTAGCTTAAGCCCTTGCCGGTGAGAACGCCCTCATACAGTCCGGTCAGCCTCTTATACTGGCCGTACATATAGCCGATCTCCCTGGCTCCGGTTCCGATATCGCCTGCAGGCACATCTGTGTCAGCACCTATGTACTTGTGCAGCTCCGTGATAAAGCTCTGGCAGAACGCCATCACCTCTCTGTCGGACTTGCCCTTGGGATCAAAATCGGATCCGCCCTTGCCGCCGCCGATGGGAAGGCCCGTCAGGGAATTCTTGAAAATCTGCTCAAAGCCCAGAAACTTGATAATACCCAGATTTACGGAAGGGTGCAGTCTTAATCCCCCCTTATAGGGTCCGATAGCGGAGTTAAACTGTACGCGGAAACCGTTGTTCACCTGCACCTGACCCTTGTCATCCACCCAGGGAACACGGAACAAAAGCTGCCTCTCGGGAGTCACCAGCCTCTCCAGCAAAGCCTCCCTGCGGTAGGTCTCCTCGTTGGCCTCGATCACCACGCGCAGGGATTCCAAAACCTCCTTCACCGCCTGATGAAACTCCGGCTGAGCGGGATTCTTTGCCACCACCAGATCAAATACCTCATCTACATATGACATGATCATGTCCTCCTTTATTTAATGTAAGATACTAATTCCTGTCCCACGCTCTATTATAAAGCCTGGGCCTCAATTTCACAACAAACTTTATTACTGTAATTTGTAAAAGTTTTTTTGGGGTTTTTATACAAGTTGCACAAGAAATTATACATGTATACAATTACACACTCTTTTTCCGGTCCCTCAGATGACTAGAGATAATCCTTCAGCGTGGCAATATGCCTTTCCTCCAGGGCGATAAGCTCCCTTGCGAGAGAGACTGTCTTCTCCCCCGCCTCCTCGTTGTGCTTCAGGGCCTTTTCCATCTCCACAATGCCGTTGTTGCTCTCCCGGATCATCAGCTCGGCAATATGGCTGGTGCTGGTGTTGAGAAGCGTATTGTAGTTGAGTCCTGCCCTCAGCTTGACGTCGGAGAGGTAATTCCCCCGGTAGGGCTCCGCCTTGGCGTTGATCAGCTCCCTGGTGGCCTCATTGTGAAGCTCTGAATATTTCAGGGACTGCCTGGACATCTGCATGGCCAGTTGATCGTCGTAAACCTTTGCGGAAACGGCGTCAATGGCCTTCATTCCCATCTCCGTATTCCTCTGTATCTCCCGGTACACCCTGACCTCCTGCGATTTCATATATCCTCCGTTCCGCCGCCCCAGCGGCACAAAAAAGCTGTCCACATACCTTCTGTAGACAGCATCCCCATTTCTCTCTCCGCTATGCACCGGCAAAAAAACGCGCCTCCAAATTCCTCCCCCAAATATTATAAAAATCGGCACAGGACACCTTTTACCGATGGTCCCTGTGCCGATACGCGCAATACACGCATTCCTCACTGTACATAATCCGCTTTCACATACCCGATCTGGCCGCTGTAATTGATCTTGCACCAGCCGTTCTCATTGGCCAGCAGCTCCACAGATTCTCCTCCGGGCAAAACGCCCAGCCTCTCGGCCGTCTCGCTGGCGGAAGCCCTCACATTCACGGTGGTGGTGGCCGTCACAGTGCCGATAGCCGCCACACCCTCGGCGCTCTCAACCAGCTCCAAAAATTCCGATTTGATGTAACCCTCCTGGCCCTCATACAGCACCTTGCTCCAGCCGTTCACCCGCTGCTCCAGCACCTGTATGCTCTCGCCTCCGGCAACCTTTCCGAGCTTGTCCGCATTTTCACTGTCGGAATTTCTCACATTGACCGTAGTGGTGGCCTTGGCAAACTGCGTGGCAGGCGCAGTGGGCGCTGCAGGTTCTTCCGGACTGCCCGAAGCAGGCTCGCCAGACGCGGGCTCACCTCCCTCCGCCGGAGGCTCCTGTACCGGCTCGCCGCCCTCCGGGGGCGCCGAAGCCATATTCTGCTGCGCAATAAGCTCTCCTACCGCCGTACTCACACAAGTATCCAGCTCACTTAAGAATACGAAGGCCTCCGGGCGCTGGCGCATCAGCTCATTATACTCAGCGGTGACCCGATTGTTAAACACCACCACGTCATCCTGCTCGCTGACCGCCGCGATGTAATCCTTTACCTCCTGGCTGAACTCTCCCCTCATAATATAGTAGCCGTTGGGATCGTTCGTATTAATCAATAGAGTCTGATAACCGGGAACCTCCTCGTCCCGCCCCTCAAACATCACCCGGTAATACACATAGGCCAGGGTAGTGCCCGCCTCCAGACCCGGCTTGGTGTAAATCTCGAGAGCGGGATAGGACGCAATATACTTGGACGTCTCCTGAAAGCGCAACAAATCCTGGTTTGTCACCTCATCGCAGAGGGCGGAGATGGTCTCCGTGTCCCCCGCCTGGCGAGCGCCGTAATAAGTGGTGATCAGATCGGTGATTCCCTGGTCCGTATTCTCCTGCAGCAACACCTCCCCCACGCCGACCTGCTCCGAAGGCGCGGCGGAATCCTGGGTTCCCTGCATATCCTGAGACCCCTGGGAAATTTCCTCCCCGGGCACCGTCTGAGCCTCCTCGTTGGAATTCCGAGAGCTGAGGGCCACCGTCACCGTCACCGCCGCAGCGGCGATTACGATCACCGGAAACAAAATCTTGCTGTGCTGTATCACATAGTCCACAATTGACTTCCATTTGTCCTGCTTCATAAATAACCTTTCCTGTCGCTCTATCCATAACCTGTCCGGACGATACCTTCACATACCCTTTAACTAAGCACAGCACATCTTCGATGTGCTGGTCTGTCCTGTTAAACAGCAGGTCTGTAAAATATCAGGGTGATGTAAAATGCATCCGGCAGGAATCGAACCTGCATTAAAGGCGTCGGAGGCCTTCGTTCTATCCATTAGACTACGGATGCAAATTGTTACAAATTTATTACATCACCCTGAATATCATAACACATAACTTCCGGAATGTCTACCTAGTTTTTCGGAAATTTAAAGAAATATTTTTTAAAGTTTTCTGACACATTTCTTTCTGCGGTCATATCGATACAAACTGTCTGACAAAACATCCTCCGGCTCCACCATTGTCTGATTCACCTCCGCAATCATCTCTTTCAAGAGCTCTTCCCGCTCCCCGTCGTCCACCGGAAGCAGAATCACCTCATGTACCGAGCTGGGCAGGATGTACAAATCCGCCCCCTCCTCCCCGGCAAGCCTCTCCAGCACGCCGGGATAGAGAATGCAGGCCGCCCCGTGGACCCGGGAGGTATTGCTCAGCACCTTCATGGGAACCCCCTCAAAGATCTCCTGCCTCTCCTCCTCACTCATGCAGCACTCTCCCAAAGCCTCCTGCTCCTCCAGGATTTCCCTCGCCACGCTTCCCATGGCTCCGCACTCCCAGGGAAAAAGCCGCGGACTGTTCTCCTGAGCTAAGCGCAGCAGCTCCGCCGTATCGGTTTTCCACATCTCCATATGGGAATTATGAATGAGGATGGCCCCGTCTCCCAGCACCTTCCCCTGGTAAGCGTAGAAAAAGCATATGGCCAGATCCAGAAATTCAATATGAGGTATCCCCTTCAAAAACTTACGGTTCTTCTCCCTGTGTATCAGCCGATAACAGATTCTGCCCTTCACCTTTTTGAAATTTTTAAAAAACTCCATATTCACATCCTTTTCCGGCGTATCCTCTCTGTAGATACACAGGAGCTTCTCCACCACCGCCTCCAGGGATGCGCCCTTTTCATGGGCCTCCCAGAAGGGATTCAGATAGATTGTGGGGGAAACATTGTGTGTCCGGGACAGAATCAGCAATCCCTGCAGCGTGACATTGTTATTCTTTGTCACCTCCTGCAGCCTCACCTCAAACTCCTCTCCCAGCTCCTCAGAGATTCTTTCCCGTACCTTTTTCGCAAATACTTTCAGTTCCATAGCTATCTCCTTCTTATAACAATATTTTGTGTTTGTCAATCCTATTTGCCATTAAAAAACTAAATTTACTTTGAGATCACCGGGAGAACTCCCGAAAAGAAAAAAATTGAAAAAAAGAAAAGGCAATCAGCCTGTCCAAAAAGGACGGCTCACTGCCTTACAAGCGTCTGAAAAAAATGCAGTTGACTATACTCTGGACAGATATTCTCCCGTCCTGGTATCGATCTTGATGGTCTCGCCCTGATCCACAAACAGAGGCACGTTAACCTGTGCGCCTGTCTCCACAATGGCGGGCTTGGAAGCTCCCGTAGCGGTATCTCCCTTGAATCCGGGCTCCGTGTCGGTGATCACCAGCTCCACAAACAGAGGGGGCTCCACGGAAAACACATTGCCGTTGTGGGAACAAACCTTGCACATCTCGTTCTCCTTGACAAACTTCAGCGCATTCCCCACCGTCTCCTGATTCAGGGCAACCTGCTCGTAATTCTCCGTATCCATAAAGTAATACAGATCGCCGTCGTTGTACAAATACTGCATATCCTTCCTGTCAATACGCGCCTGAGGGCATTTCTCGGTGGGGCGGAAAGTTTTCTCCACCACGCCGCCGCTCTTGATATTCTTCAGCTTAGTTCTGACAAAGGCTGCGCCCTTGCCGGGCTTCACATGCTGGAATTCAATGATCTGGTACACATTGTTATCTAACTCAATGGTAACGCCATTTCTGAAATCACCTGCAGAAATCATAATGTATTCCTCCTAATATTCTTCACGTTATAATTCTTTAACAGTTTAATATAAAAATAAGCAATTTTCAACTGTTTTTGAAAAAATTCTCAAATTTACTTATCCCAGGCCCAGAAGATAATCGATGGCCTGGAGATACCCGTCCAAGCCCTGGCCGAAAATCTGCCTGTCGCACACGGGGGCCGTCACGGAAACCTTGCGGAATTCCTCCCGCTTTGTGATATCAGATATGTGGATCTCCACCTTGGGCACGGTTACGCTTGCCAGCGCGTCCCGAATGGCATAGCTGTAATGGGTGTAGGCCCCGGGGTTGATCACAATACCCTGGGTGCCGTCAAAATACGCCTCCTGAATCCGGTCGATAATAGCGCCCTCGTGATTGCTCTGAAACACAGTGATTTCGCTGCCCGTCTCCGTTCCCTTGTCCGCGATCCTGTCCAGCAGATATTGATAATCCTGGGTACCGTAGACGCTCTTTTCCCGTATCCCCAGAAAATTAAGATTCGGTCCGTTGATCACCAAAAGTTTCATTTTACCGCCTCCGTCCGCAGCGCCCCTCCCGGAGCCGTCCCGCGCCTTTCTGTGTTTTTCCAGCTCCCTCACAATGACCGTCAAAAGCTCCTCCATGGCCAGCTCGTCCACATCCACCGCAATATCGGCGCACTCCTCATAGGCATCCCTGCGGGCTTCCATCAGTTCCCTGATACGCCCCCGGGGATCCTCGCACTGCAGAAGGGGACGGTTCACATCGCCCTTTAGACGCTCATACACAGTCTCCGGGCGAATCCTCAAATACACCACCGTGCCGCAGCTGCGCAGCAGCTCCCTGTTCTCGGGCAGCACCGGCGTGCCCCCGCCCACGGAAACAATCCTCTCATAGTTCCGGTTTCGTATCTCCCGCAGAAGTTCCGTCTCCATCCTGCGAAAGGCCTGCTCCCCCTGGGTGTCAAAGATCTCCCGGATGCTTCTGCCCTCCCGCCTTTCAATCTGCCTGTCCGTGTCCTCCACCGGTATCCGCATCCGGTAGGACAGCTTCAGACCCACGCTGGTCTTCCCGCTTCCCATAAAACCGATTAAAATAATATTCCTCTTTCGTTCCATTCTTCCGCCTCCCGCCCAAAGCATCCCGGACCACTCCACTCGCCCGGCTCAAGGAATTGCCAAGAATCTTTAACCGTTCCTAAGCTCCGCTCCTCCCCATGGCCCTGAGCATGGCCCCGTAAGCCTGCTCGGCCAGATCATCCCCCACTTCTCTTTCCGTCCAGAGCTCGTAGGCGATCACTCCCTGGTAGAGCAGCATCCTCAGGCCGCAGAAAGCCCGTCCCCCATGGGCCCGCACCAGCTTCATAAACCGGGTCTCCAGAGGATTGAATATCAAGTCATAGCCCGTGTGAATTCTCTCATAAAATGCCTCGTCCTCGATCACCGCAGCGTCCTCCCGGGGATGCATCCCCACGCTGGTGGCCTGGACGGCCAGATACTTCCCGGTGCCGGGCAGCTCCCTCCAGCCCTCTAACGGCAGCGCCTCCGCAAACCTTCTCCCCAGAAGACCGTTGACCTCCCGGGCAATCTGCTCTCCCCGGGAAAGGGTGCGGTTTAAAATCGTAACGCCCAAGGCACCCCTCTGGGCCAGAAGGATAGCCACCGCCCGGGCCACACCGCCGGCTCCCAGAATCACCGCCTGCTCTCCCTCCACCTTCACGCCGTCCCGGCACATGGCCCGGTACAGCCCCGGCATATCGGTATTGTAGCCCATGAAGCCGTCCCGTGTCCGCACCAGCGTGTTCACCGCGCCTATCTTCTCCGCCAGAGGATCCAGCTTATGCAGAAACGGGATCACCTCGCTCTTGTAGGGCACCGTCACGTTCAAGCCCAGAAAATTGAGAGCCCAGGCGCCCTTCACCGCCTCCTCCACCTGTCCCCGGGGCACGTGAAAAGGAGCGTAGGCCAAATTCTCACCGGTGGCCGCCGCCAGAGTGTTGTGTATGACCGGTGACATGGTATGCTCCACCGGATTGCCCATAAGCCCGCAGACGCGGGTATAACCGTCAATTGCCATAGAACCCTCCCTTATTAAGTCCCGCAGACACCCTCCCGGCGCCCAGACAAGCAGGACTTATCTTCTGTGCCTTCTGTGATAAAAAAACAGCACAATTTTCTCCAGAAAGCGCTTGAGGACAATCTGTATTTCCTCCCTGGGATGAATGGGCCTGGTCAGATACGTCTCAATTCCCGCCCGCTTGGCCCCCCACACGTCGGTAAAAAGCTGGTCTCCCACAAAAAGCGTGTTTTCCCTCTGGGTTCCCATCAGCTCCATTGCCCGCAGATATCCGCTTCGGGAGGGCTTTCCCGCCTTGAAAATGTAGGGTGAGCCCACGCTGTGGGCAAAGGCTTTCACCCGGGGCTCCTTGTTGTTGGACAGAAGGACGGTCCGGTATCCCAGGCCGCCCAGCCGCTCAAAGAGAGCGCTGGCCCTCTCGTCCGCCGGCGCTCCGTGGGGCGCCAGAGTGTTGTCTATATCATATATTATGCCCCGATAGCCCTCTCGGTACAAAGCCTCGTAGTCGATCTCATAAGCGCTGTCTGACTCATGGTCGGGATAAAATCTCTCCAGCATAAAGCAACTCCCTGTCTCTGTGCTTCCTCATTCCGCAATATTCATTACTATACCATTTTTCGCTCCGCAATACAACCGAAATTCGCCCAGCCGCTTAAATTTCCACCACGTTCAGCCTGCTTCCCATGCGGCTTAATATCTCGTTGGCAATGCTTCCCCCGTCGCCCGCCACCTGAGCCGCCGTGATCTCCTCCTCCCCGTCCCTGCCGATCAGAGTCGCCACCATGCCCACCCTGATTTCAGGCAGCCCGGTGACATCCACCGACAACTGATCCATGCAGATATTCCCCACTATGGGCGCTCTGCGCCCCTCTATCAGAACCTCTCCCGCTCCCCGGGAGAGATTTCTGGGGACCCCGTCCCCATAGCCCACGGACAAAACGGCAATTCTGCTGTCTCTATCCGCCACAAAGGCCCTGTCGTATCCCACACTCTCCCCTCTGCCCACCTCCCGGACCAGTATCACCCTGGCCTTTAAGGACAGCACCGGCCTTAAGTCAAGCTGCAGCCCGGTACAGTCTCCGGGAGAACCAAGAGCACCGTACAGGGCGATGCCCGCACGCACATAATCTCCGGAAAACTCCGGATAATTCAACAGTCCGTAGCTGCTCTGGAGATGCACCGGCGGCAGTTTGATCCCCTCCGCCGTAAGCCCCTCCAGAAATCCCCGAAAGCGCTCCTCCTGCCCCCTTGTAAATCTCACGTCCTGCTCCCTGCCGCTGTCGGACACACAAAGATGGGTAAAAACCCCGCAGATATTCAGATACCTCATGGAAAATGCCCGGACCGCCTTCTGTACGTCCCCCGCGTCAAACCCCAGCCTGTGCATCCCCGTGTCCACCTTCAATTGAGTTTTTACGGATACCCGCCGGCGGTTCAGCGCCCTGGCGTACTCATAGTCGATCAGCGTCTGCGTCAGGTTAAATTTGTGCAGTTCCCCGGCTCTGGCGGGATGAGTATACCCCAGAATCAAAATCTCTCCCCGGATGCCGAAACGGCGCAGACGGATGGCCTCGTCTATGGTGGCCACCGCAAAATCCCTGACTCCACCGCGGTTTAAGCAGGTTGCGATCCCGAACAGACCGTGTCCGTAGCCCTCCGCCTTCACCACTGCCATCAGGCGGCACCCGTCGGGCATGGCCTCCTGCAGCTTTCTTGCATTGTGAAGCAGATTGTCCCTGTGAATCTCCACCCAGGCCCGGTCTCTGCCCGTGTTTGCACGAACCCTTCTTTTGTCTGCCAGACATCCATATCCCCGGGACAGCGCCGCCGCTCCCGCCGCCGACAGAAACGCCACCGAAAGGAAATGCCCCAGGCTGTTTTCGATCAAAAGCTCCTGCAGTCCCAAGAGCTTTGCAAAAAGCCTGACCGCAACAATCACCATGGGGTGGATGATATAGAGAAACAGCGCGGTCCGTCTGAGGCCCTTTTTCCCGGGGCCTCTAAAATGCAGCAAAATCCCAAACAGGAAATAGCTGCAGGGCAAAAGGAACAGGTACATGCTGTCATGCCGCTGCCACTCCAAGCCATGTAACAGCATTCCCTCCCCGAACAAACACGCAAAGGAGAGGACAAAACCCACTATGCTTTTTTGAAGGGTCAGACTCTCCTCCCTCTCCCTTAAGAAACCTCCCATGACAAAGAACACAGGGGCGAAAAAGAGGCCGTTTCTGGTATAGTCCATCACCTCAAACAGGGAATCATACCCTGCCTTTAAGGGGGGAAGGCTCTCGGTAAGTCCGAAATAGCTGTCCCCCAAAAGCCCCAAAAGATAGAGCAGAAGGGCCGCCCCAAATCCTCCCCCAAATCCCAGTCTTCCCACCAGATGCCAGGAAAGAAAAGCCCCCAGCATGGCGGCGGGCAGGTACCAGAGATGGTACAGGGTGCCGTCCAGGCACAGATCCTTGATGAGATTGGGCAGCAGATGCTCCTGCCCAAAATATCCGTTATAGAGATTGAGGGGAAGATAGAACAGGATGGCGGCGAGATACAGCCCCAACATCTTCTTCAAAAATCCGTGAAGCCTGTCCCCGTTCTCCCGAAACCCGGAAATCAGGAAAAACCCCGATGTCATAAAGAAAAAGGGAACGGCGAGACGGGCGACTATCCTTGTCAGGATAAAATCTCCCGTCTCGCTGTAGGTGGAGAGGGGCGAGGTGTGAATGGTCACAATCAGAATCGCCGCCGCAATCCTGAAACTGTCAATCCCCGTGTATGCCTTGCCCTGCTTCATTGCTCTTCCTCCCAAAATGTCACGATCACTCCCTGCCCGTCGCCGCCGGACATCTTACAGACGCTGCCTGTAGGCAGCATAAGCTTCTCATTCTCCTGTGTGTTCCCGGGAACGAGGATTATGCCGTAGGTCTTTCCCCTGTCCTGAAACCGGAAAGGACGGCACAGGTCAGGGTATCCCCGAAGCAGCTCCAGATATTCCTCCAGGGTAAGCCCTTCCATTTCCATAATCCGGGAATGAGGATACCCCACATATCTGAAATGCCACGGCTCATGGGCAATCCCCGTGATCTTCTCCTTTCCCGCGGGATAGCGCTCCACAAATCCATACTCCGAGGCTATTTTTCGAAATTCGCCGCAGATTCCCTCATAGGGAAAATCCGGCCGGATAAAATCAATCTCATCCTTCTTAAGTGCCAGGTCGATGGCCAGTCCCGTCTGATGCTCGCTGTGGCCGGGAAGCGCCACAAAGCTGCGGGTGAATTCCTCCCCGTTTTTCGCCAGAGAGTCGTCCCATATTTCCTGTTGCTCCCTGAGGGAGCGGTAGCCGCTCACCGGCACGATCTCCCCGTCGCCGCAGACGGCCAGGAGCGCCCTGCGCAGATGCAGCGCTGCCTCCCACGCAAGCAGAATATCCGGATACTCCTCCAGGGCGGGAATCATTCTCTGCCCGGCATCCTCTTCCAGGGGAACCCTTCCGTTGACCAAAATCAGGTTTCCCCTCTTTTCCCATTCCTTTGTCAAAACCATGTCCATTTTAGAGATATAACCCTATCAGCCGCTCCAGCACCTCCCGGAAGGAGAGACCGATTCCTTTCATCATATTGGGATAACGACTGTGGGAGGTAAAGCCCGGGATTGTATTGACCTCGTTGAACACGATTTCCCCCGAGGGCCCAAGGAACATATCTACCCTGGCAAATCCCGAGCAGCCAAGGGCCCGGTATATGACCGCGGCCGCCTCCCGTATCCTCTGCTCCTGCTCCGCGCCGATCCTGGCCGGCATATAGATCCGCGAGGTCTTCAGGGTGTATTTCTCCGTGTAGTCAAAGAAACCCTCCGCCAGCTCTATCTCGTCCACCCGCCCTATGGTCAGCTCCTCGTTTCCCAGAACGGCACAGCCCACCTCAAATCCGTCCACATTTTCCTCCACCACGACCTTGTCGTCATGGAGAAAGGCCAGCTTTAGCGCGGCCCTCATCTGCCCTCTCTCGGTGACCCGGGTGATGCCGAAGGAGGATCCTGCCCTGGCGGGCTTTACAAAGAGGGGATAGCCCAGCCTCTCTGACCACTGAAGGGCTCTCTCCTCCTCTCCTCTTCCAAAGGCCGCCGACTTCGGCACCGGGATACCCGCCGCCTGTACCAGACGATGGGCGGCATCCTTATCCATGCACAGCGCGGAGGCCAGGGTGCCGCAGCCCGCCACCGGAATCCCCGCCAGCTCAAAGAGTCCCTGGACGGTGCCGTCCTCCCCGCATTTGCCGTGAAGAACGGGAAATGCCAAATCCAGTGGCTGCTCCCGCCTCCCCTGGGGCCAAAATTCTATCAGCCCGTGAAGGGAACGGCTCTGGGACACCGCTACGGGAATCAGCTTTTCCGTCTCCTTCCACCATTCGTTCCTCGCTACCCCCTCATAATCCCCCAGATATCGGTACCATTCCCCCTCCTTGGTGATGCCCAGGGAGATAATTCTATACTTTCCCCCGTCTAAGCTTTTCAGCACCGAGGACGCCGACTGCAGCGACACCTCGTGCTCCGTGGAATATCCTCCGAATATTACGGCAATTGTTTTTGTCTCCATCTTTTCCATCCCTCCCTGCGCTGCCCGCGCCTGTCTGTAAACTTATCATAAAAGAAATTTTTTTAAGAAAAAATCATCCAAATCTTTAAGATTCGCTTAACGCCTCATTTCGCGCAAAAAACCGCCCCTTTGAAGTTTATCCTATCAAAGGAGCGGTCTTTTGTTATCCGCAATATCCCACGGTTTTTCTAGTTTTTTATAATTTATTTCTTACGATTTTCCTACGAAGCCGGGAGCGTCACCTTAAATTCCACCCGCTCGTCCCCGCTGAAAGCCCTCAGGGTGCCCCCGTGCCGTTCCACGATCTGCCTGGCGATGGCCAGCCCCAGCCCGGCTCCTCCGCTTTGGGAGCTGCGGGAGGCATCCAGACGATAAAACTGCTCAAAGATGCGCTCCAGCTTCTCCTCCGGAATGGTGTCTCCGCGGTTTTCAAAACTGATCACCAGATTGTCCCCCTCCCTGCCAGCCGCAATGCGAATCTCGCTGTGGGGAAAGCTATAGTTCACGGCATTTCTAAGAAGATTGTCAAACACCCGCTGAAGCTTGTCCACATCGCATTTTATCATGGTGTCCGGCGCTATCTCCAGGATACAGCGCAGATCCTTTTGCCCAAGCATGGGGCCAAATTCATAGACAAGCTGCTCCAACAGCCGCGTCAGATTCACACGGCTGTACTCCAACGGGATGTCCGACAGATTGAAACGGGTGATCTCAAAGAATTCATTGATCAGCTCCTCCAGTCTCTCCGCCTTGTCCAGGGAGATGCCCAGATATTTCTCCCTGAGCTCCTCCGATATTTCCCTCTCGTCCTGCAGCAGAGTCAGATACCCGATGACGGAGGTAAGAGGTGTCTTCAGGTCGTGGGCCAGATAGACCACCAGATCGTTCTTCCGCCGTTCGGCCTCCTGGGCATCCAGCTTACGCCTGGTGAGAGTGTGCCTGATACTGTTTACCTTCCTCTCAATGGGAGCCAGCTCACGCGACAGCCTGATGTCCCCGGCGCTCTCCTCCATCAGCACGTCTATGCCCTGGTTGATCTCGTTAAAGTATCTGGTAAAACTCCCCAGATATGCCCAGAGCACAGCCAGAAACACAGCCAGTATGGCCATGCAGAAGATGTATTCCACGTTTCCCCGTATATTGTCGTTATATGCCCACCAGGCCTTATTGTAATCCCGATAAATAAAGGTATCCAGAAACGCCACCACCCAGTTGGCAAAATGTCCCCAGAAAAAGAACCGATAGAGCATAATGATAAAAAGGACGGCGGCGAACATCATGAGAGCCGTCCGCAGAAAAATCCTGAATTTTAGGCGGGCATAGCCGTCGATCCCCTTCTTTTTCTTCTCCCTTCTAATCAACGGTGTACCCCACTCCCCACACCGTCCTGATGAACTTCGGCTTTCTGGCGGGCTCCTTAAGCTTCTCTCTAAGCCTCCCTATATGAGCCATGACGGTGTTATTGCTGTCCAGATACTTCTCCCCCCACACCTGCTCGAAGAGCTCCTCGGAGGGAATCACCCTTCCTCTGTGCCCGCAGAGATACCACAGAAGGGAGAACTCTATGGGAGTCAGTCCGATCTCCTCCCCGTAGAGAAAGCATTTGTGGGTGTTTTTGTTGATCACCAGCCCCCTGATATCACACTCCTCCCGCTCTGAGGAAGCTCCTCCGGAATTGTACTGTGTATAACGCCGAAGCTGAGTCTTGACTCTCGCCGCCACCTCCAGGGGATTGAAGGGCTTTGTGATATAGTCGTCGGCCCCGATAGTCAGCCCCAGGATCTTGTCCATATCCTCGTTTTTCGCCGTCAGCATAATGACGGGGTAAAAATACCTCTCCCGGATTTTCTTACAGATATCGAAGCCGCTCATATCCGGAAGCATCACATCCAGAATGGCCAGATCGAGCCTCCTCTGGGCCACACATTTTAGGGCCTCCTCGCCGTTATGGCATTTGTGCACCAAATAGCCGTCGTTCTTTAAGCAGACCTCCAGAAGATCCGCTATCTCCTTCTCGTCGTCCACAATCAAAATAGTTTCCTGCATCCTGTACCTCTCCTATCCAAGCTAACGCCCCTGCCGCAGCCAGAAATTCTTCTCATTCTATTCCTTTCTCTTTCGGGCAAACATCAGACCGAAGATACCCACGCCGCAGTTGCTGGAAACCGTGGCGGAAGCCTTCTGCAGAATCACCCGCTCAAATTTCACATACTTCTCCACCTCCGCCAAAATCTCGTCCAACTGGCGGATGCTGCAGCCCGCGTAGGTGAGAAACAACAGGCTGGTGTCGATCTGTCTGCTGTTGTGAAACAGCGCCCGCACATATCTGCGGCCGGCCCACTGCACGCTGCCCATCTCTATCTTCCACACCTTCAGCCTGTTGCGGGACATATAGAGCACGGGGCGCAGTCCCAGCACACTGCAGACCGTGTGAACCGCTCCGCTCACCTTTTTGTTCCGGTGCAGGGTGGCGGTGTTCGGCACAAAGAAATTGGAGCACACGTTCTCCCTGCACTCCTCCAGAGCCTGGCAGATCTCCTCCACTTCCTTCCCCTCCTCCGCCAGAACCGCCGCATAGAGCACCATGATCCCATGCCCGCTGCTGATATGTCCGGAGTCCACCACCGTCACATTGTCAAAGCTCTGGCTGGCCCGGAGGGCATAGGGATACGCGCCGCTCAAATCCGACGTGGCCGTAATATGGATCACCTGCTCCGCCCGCTCCAGGGCATCGGCGAAAAAGTATTCATATTCCTCCGGCGGAGCCGTGGAGGAGTGGGCATAATTTCCCTCTGTGTTCAGATAATGCAAAAGGCCGTCGGAGGTGACCTCGGTCAGATCACAGAACCTTCCCTCCCTGGTGTGGACGTAACAGTACATCAGACTGATCTGCAGCCTGTCCAAAAGCTCCCGGGGCAGATCGCAGATACAGTCCGCCGTGATGGCCACCCTCCGCTTCCTGGCGCCCGCCACCTGACTGATCAGATTTTCCTCCTCCCCCTCCGTCTGCTGGTCCCCCGCCATATACTCGATCAGCTCCGGCGGCAAATATTTCATAAGCCCTGCCTCCAAAAGCGCGGCGTTGATAGGCTTGGCCAGATATCCGTCGAAGCCCATCTCCCGGTAGACCCCCTCCCCGTTGGTCATCACATTGGCCGTCAGCGCGATAATGGGGGTCTTCTGACAGTAGCCCCTGGCCTGGGTGCGGACGGCCTTCATGGTTTCCTCCCCGTCCATCCCCGGCATCATATGGTCCATCAGAATCACATGATAGGAGCCCTCCGCCGTCTTTCTCAGACACTCCCTGCCGCTCTCGGCCATGTCCACCTTTACCTCCGTGCCCCGCAGCAGCTTCTTTACCACCATACGGTTCATATCGTTGTCGTCCACCACCAGAACCTTTGCGTCCGGTGCGATAAAGCTCTGTCTGTACCGGACCCGGTGGCCGGCCTGCTTCTGCGCCGCGAAATTGATAACCCCTATGGGTCTTGCGTTCACGATGCGCTGACGCAGCTCTATGGTGAAGACCGATCCCTTGTGATACACGCTGTCCACAAAGATCCTGCCCCCCATCTTCTCCATGAGCTGCTTGGAGATGGTCAGCCCCAGGCCGGTTCCCTCTATATTTCGATTGCTCTTCTCATCCACCCGCTTGAAAGAGCTGAACAGATCGTTCAGGCTTTCCTTTCGGATGCCCACCCCAGTATCCTCCACAGAAATGCGCAGCATAATGGCGTCCGCCGCAACGCGCTCCCCCTTGGCGGACAGGGTGACGGAGCCGGTTTCCGTATATTTGATCGCATTGGTCAACATATTCGTGACCACCTGCTTGATTCTCACCTCATCCCCGTAGAGCATGGAGGGAAGCTCCTGATCGATGGCCACCTTGAATTCCAGCTCCTTCTGATGGGCCCGAATCCAGATGAGATTCACCAGATCGCTGAACATGGCGCTGACCTCATACTGCACCGGCACAATGTCCATCTTTCCGGATTCCAGCTTTGACAGATCCAAAATGTCGTTGATGGTAGTCAAAAGCATCTTGCTGGCATTCTGAATATTAACGGCGTTCTCCGCGATCTCCTCGGAGATATTTTCCCGCAGCGTCATCTCGTTGAGGCCAATGATGGTGTTGATGGGAGTGCGGATCTCGTGGCTCATATTGGCAAAGAAATTGTCCTTGGAGCGGGCAAGCTGCTCGATCTCCTCCCGCCTCTGCTCCGCCAGCCTCTTTTCCTTCTCATAGGTTACGCTCTGGGCCTTCAGCAAAATGCCGATCAAGCCGCTCACCGTAAACAGGGTAATGCAGGAGTCCACCTGATTGTAATAGCGGTTTTCCACCGGCAGCACCAGCCCGGGAAAGCGGATGGCAGCCGCAAAGGTCCCCGCAAAGGAGAGAACGGAGATCGCCAGCGCAAGATAAAACTCCCTTCCCCGAAACAGCAAAAAGACATAGACCAGCCCCAGCACGAACCAGATGGGCATCCCGCTCTGCACGCCTCCGCTCAGGAAGAAAACCGGGGGAAACAGTATCACATTGGTCAGGAGGATCAAAACCCAGGAGGCTTTCCTGGGCCGGCGCTTTTGCACCGCTATCCACAGGGCCGCGCAGGATACCCCGCACATGGACAGAAGCCCCGGCATCACCGCGGAATCCGCGCCGATGAGTACCCGCCCCATACCGATGAGGGAGGCGATAAAGGCCGATGCCAGCACCATCCTTACCATCCTCTCCTGAAAATCCATCTGGCCGCCGAACAGGGTCTGCAGCAAATCTTTGATTCTTCTTATCATAACGGTATGCACCCAGCCTTTCCCACAGTCATACAAGCATCCCCATCAAAAGCCTATCCCAAGGGATGATTTTCCACCCAGATCCGCAGCAGCTCGGAGGCTCCCATAAAGTCAAAGTCGTCCACCCGGCTCTTAATCTGCTCCGCAAGCTGCCCCAGGTCTTCCTCCCGGCCCGGGGCATCACAGGACCTGACCGCCCTGAAATAGGGCAGAACCTCATAGACGCCCTCCACCTCAAAGCTGTCCAGCTTCTTTGCCAGAGAAGCCAGGAGCTCTCCCAGGGAAATCTTTGCCGCTCCGGTCTCCTTCCCCTCCCCGGCATCCTCATTTTTTCCGGAGGCCCTGGAATCCGCGTCTTGATCCGGTTCCCCGTCCTTAAAGGCCTCCCCGTACCCTTCCGGATACAAAAAGTCGCTGTGCCCCAGGGCCTGCAGGAGCGCCTCATAGCGCTGGGTCAACGTCTCGTGATGCTCCAGAATATAATCCTCCCGGTTGCCCTTCCCCGCCATCTCCAGATTCAGTGCCAGCTCCGCCAGCTCGTTGGCTCCGATCCCCTTGGAGTTGCTCTTGAGGGCGTGCACCGTGATCACATAATTCTTCCAGTCGTGCTCCTTAAAAAACTGCCCAAGCTGCTCTCTGCGCTTCATGCCCTCCTGATGATAGATCAGCATGATCTCCCGAAGCCCCTCCTCGTCGCCGCAGTAGGAGATGCCCTGACTGACATCGATTCCGGCTCTCTTAAGCTGCTCCATGGAATCTCCGGCAGAGTCGGGGTTCTCTAAAATTCCCCTTTCTCCGGGAACCGCCGCCTCTCCCTCCTGCTGCCCTTGCCCCTCCTCCCGGGGCTGTCCGGGTGCTTTAAGGCCGTCCGACTGCCGATTTCCCCCGAGGCCCTCCTCCGCAGGGCCGGAGGGCTTGCCGGTGGACTCCTCCTCCACAAGAATCTGCTTCTGTCCGGGAATATAACGTCTGAGCATCCTCTCCAAGACGCTGAGCTCGATGGGCTTCGCGATAAAGTCGTCAAACCCTTCGGCCAGAAACATTTCCCGGGCTCCTCCTATGGCGTTGGCCGTAAAGGCTATGACGGGAAGGGACTGAAAATAGGCTCCGGGCTTCTGACGTATCTTGTGAAGGGTCTCCACACCGTCCATCTCCGGCATCATATGATCCAAAAATACGCAGTCAAACTCCATGGAATCCAGCTTTTCCAGCGCCTCCAGCCCGCCCCCGGCCATAGTCACCTTAATCTGATAGGGCAGAAGCAGCCTCGCCATCACCTTCAGGTTCATGGCATTGTCGTCCACCACCAGAACCTTGGCCTGGGGAGCCACGAAACGATATCTGGCCCCCACATAGCGGTCGTCATTCTGCACCACCTTCTGCCCGTTAAAGACCGCCGCGATGGACAGCACTGTGAAGGGCTTGTAGATCCGCAGCATACAGCTCCCCGCCTGAGTCTCCTGGCCGTACTCCAAAATCAGCACCACCGTGATCTCCCGGGCAAGCTGCTCGAAGAAATGCCTGTCCTCACAATATTCCTCCCATCCCGTAAAGATATGGGTATATCTCTCAAATTCCAGCCGGCGCTTCAGCTCCTGTAGATTTCTGCAGTTTCTGAACAAAATGCCAAGCTGCTCCGACATATGGCTCAGACAGCTCTCATATCCTTCCCGCACCACGGAATAGTCATATTTCTCCAGATTAATGTAACAGGCCGCGCTGATATTCTTCTTGTTCTTGATGGATATGATGGGAGTCTCGTCCAAAACCTTCTGAGGGACGGTAAACTGAAACTCGCTTCCCACGCCCTGGGTGCTGTTCACAGAGATAAAGCCTCCCATGCTGCTCACCAGCGCCTGAGAGATGGCAAGGCCCAGGCCCACCCCTCCCGCCTCTCTGTTTCTCTTGGTGTTTACCTGACTGAAACTGGTGAAGATCTTCTCCAGGTCCTCCCTGCCGATTCCGATGCCGGAGTCCCTGATGCTGACCGCCAGGTTGATGCCGTACTCCTCCCTTCTGCTTTTGATGCGCAGAATCACGCCGCCCTCCCTGGTAAACTTGAGGGCGTTCTCCAAAAGATTCATAACCGCCCGGCGAAACTTCTGCTCGTCCCCCAGCAGATTGCTGGGCAGGTCGGCGTCGCAGTCCACGATAAACTCCAGCCGTCTTCCGTTCTCCAGAGTCATGGCCATATTGATAATATCGGTGATGGTGGAGGTAATATTGTAGCTCTCCTCCGCCAAATCCATCTTTCCCCTTTCAAGCTCCGAGAAATCCAGGATATTGCTGACCGTGGACAGGAGATTGCGCCCGGCGGTCTGGATGTCTATCACATCCTTTCTCACGCTCAGGGGCAGTTCCTCCTGGAGAATGGCCTCGCTCATACCGCACACGGCGTTGATGGGAGTCCGGATCTCGTGGGATACGTTCACCATGAAATCGTCCTTGCTCTGCTCCGCCAGCTCCAGCTCCCGGATATTCTCAATCAGAAGCTCGCTGGTCTCCTTCTGGGTGCGTATGACGATGAGAGTGATCACCGACACTGTATATACGCTCAGAAGCTGTAATACGATACCGATAACGCCGTTGGCTGAATTTGTATTGATGGAGTGCAGCACAAGGCCGTGATAGAGAAAGATAAGCGTATAGAAGACCATTCCCAGGTAGATAATCTGGGGAATGCAGAAAATACCCAGCATGACAATGAGACAGGCTATGGTGGAGAGCATAACGGACAGCTCCGAGACATGAATGGCATAGATTCCCAGGTTAATCCATGCCATTACCGCGATAAACCCGGCGCGGAAGCCATGCTCCCTGTACCTTCTCAAATGTATCAGCCATCCGGCCCCCAGCGTGGCAAACATGGCCTCCTTCATAAAAATCCCCCACCCCGACAGCATGGCCACGGCGAACATGGCGGCTGTGTATATGGTGGTCAGCAGGAGCACGATGCGCTCCAGCTTCCTACAGGTCTTTTCATCCTTATATCGACTGTTGTCCAAAGTCCTTACCGTCCCTTCGTATTAAGGCCTCGCCGCCGCTGCGGCACTTGTGTACCATGGTGACAGCCCCGCGGGCGAGGCGGTCAGCATATGCCCAGCATCTCCCTCAGCCGGGGCAGCATCTCCGTAAACACATCCAGAATCACGGGATCGAACTGGGAGCCCCTGCCCTCCATCATGATCTGCATAATCCGCTCTATCGGCCGGACAGGAGGCTTATACACCCGCTCCTCGTACAGGGCGTCAAACACATCAGCCACCGCCATAATCCGCGCCGACAGGGGAATATCGTCCCCTGCAAGGCCCGTGGGATACCCCGTCCCGTCCCAGCGCTCGTGATGGTGCACGGCGATGTCCTCCGCCATCCGCACATAGTCCTCGTCCTCCACATCCCCCAGGATCATCTTGATAATCTTGCGGCAGTAGGTGGTATGTAACTTCATGGTTTCAAACTCCTCCGGGGTCAGCCTGCCGGGCTTTTGCAGCACGGAATCCGGAACCTTGATCTTCCCCACATCGTGAAGGGGAGCCGCCTTGCACAGATTCTGTATATACCTCTCCGTCAGCAGGTCGGGGAAAAGTCCTCTCCTGTGAAGCTCGTTCACGATCATTTTCACATAGGCCTGGGTATTCTTCACATGCTTTCCGGTGCTGCCGTCCCGGCTCTCGATGAGATTGGCCATCCCCACAATGACGGACTCCTGAATCCTGCCAAGTCTCCTGGCGTCCCGGGTGATTTTGTCCGCCTGCTCCCGCACCACATTTTCCAGATTGTGGCGGTATCTGTCCAGCTCTATGGTCTTGCTCACACGGCTTAACAGAACATCGGGCACGAAGGGCTTGCCCACGAAATCCATGGCCCCAAGCTGGAAGCATCTGACCTCCGTGCCCGTGGCATTGTCCGCCGTCAGGAAAATCACGGGAATGGAGGCGGTCTCCTCCCGCTCCCGCAGCTTCCCCATCACCTCAAATCCGTCCATCTGCGGCATATTGATGTCCAACAGAATCAGATCCGGTCGGTTGTTCTCCAGATATCTCAGAGCCGCCGCGCCGCTGTTGCAGGCCGCGATGCGATACTGAGGCAGAAGAATCTTCTGTGCAAGCATCAAATTGGTCTTATCGTCGTCCACAACCAGAATAACACTTTTCATCGCTCCCCTCCTGCCTCCGACAGTCTGCCCCATTCTGTCACTTTTCCCTTATTTTACCATAGGCCCTTCCCATAATGCAAGCTCCTTAAGACCGTTACAAAAACAGTCCCGCCAGCCTCACCACAAACGCCGCCGCCCAGGCGATCAGGCACTGCCCCAGGGCGACGCCCACCGCCCATCTCGCCCCCAGTTCCCGCTTCACGGAGGCGATGGCCGCCACACAGGGGGTATAGAGGAGACAGAACACCAGCAGACCCGCTGCGGCCAGAGGCGAAAGCGCCTCCTGCAGAGCCGCCGTGGAGCCGTAGAGCACCGACAGGGTGGACACCACGCTCTCCTTGGCCAGGAAACCGGAGATCAGCGCCGTAGCGATCCGCCAATCCCCCAGCCCCAGGGGAGCCAGGAGCGGAACCAGGAGCCCCGCCGCTGCCGCCAGCATACTGCCCTTCCCGTCCTCCACGATATTCAATCCGAAATCAAAGGTCTGAAAAAACCAGATCATGATAGTGGCCACAAAAATCACCGTAAACGCCCGCTGCAGGAAATCCTTCGCCTTGTCCCACAGCAGATGCCCCACATTCTTTGCCCCGGGCATACGGTAATTGGGCAGTTCCATGACAAAGGGCACCGCTTCCCCCTTGAACAGAGTGCCCTTCATGCCAAGCGCCGTCCCAATGCCCAGAAGGATCCCCAAAAAGTACAGCCCGATCATCACCGCCGCCCCGTGCCCGGGGAAGAAGGCCGCGGCAAAGAAACCGTAGATGGGCAGCTTTGCGGAACAGCTCATAAAGGGCGTGAGGAGAACGGTCATCTTCCTGTCACGCTCGGAGGGCAGCGTCCTGGTGGCCATCACTCCCGGCACCGTGCAGCCGAAACCGATCAGCATGGGCACGATACTTCTGCCGGAGAGACCGATTTTTCGGAGCAGCTTGTCCATCACAAAGGCTACACGGGCGATATATCCGCTGTCCTCCATCAGGGACAGAAAGAAAAACAGGGTGACAATCACCGGCAGGAAGCTTAAGACGCTGCCCACCCCGTTAAATATGCCGTCTATCACTAAGGAATAGAGCACCTCGTTCACATGGGCCATCCTCATGGCGGCCCCGGCGGCATCCGCCAGCCAGGCGATACCCCTGTCCAGAAGCTCCTGAAGCCCGGCCCCCACCACATTGAAAGTAAGCCAGAACACCAGGGCCATAATGCCCACAAAGGAGGGAATGGCCGTGTACCTGCCCGTGAGAACTCGATCCAGCTTAACACTCCTTTTATGCTCTTTGCTCTCCCGGGGCTTTATCACCGTCGCCCCGCACACGTCCCGGATAAAGGCAAATCTCATGTCCGCAATGGCGGCCGCCCGGTCCATTCCGCTCTCCGTCTCCATCTGACAGATAATATGCTCCAGCATCTCTATCTCGTTTTGGTCCAATTGCAGACCATCCCTGATCCGGGTATCCCCCTCCGCCAGCTTGCCCGCGGCAAAACGCACGGGAATGCCCGCCTGCCTGGCGTGATCCTCGATCAGGTGCATGATGGCGTGGAGACAGCGGTGCACCGCCCCTCCCCTGTCATCCTCCCTGCAAAAATCGATCCTGCCGGGGCGCTCCTGAAATTTCGCCACATGGAGGGCATGGCTCACCAGTTCGTCGATCCCCTCGTTTTTGGCCGCGGAGATGGGCACTACCGGAATCCCCAGCATTTCCTCCATCTCATTGATCTGGATAGAACCGCCGTTTCCCCGCACCTCATCCATCATGTTTAAGGCCAACACCATGGGTATATCCAGCTCCATAAGCTGCATGGTCAGATAGAGATTTCTCTCAATATTGGAGGCATCCACAATATTGATGATCCCTCTGGGATGCTCCTTCAGGACAAACTCCCGGGTCACAATCTCCTCCTTTGAGTAGGGTGACATGGAATAGATCCCCGGCAAATCCGTGATCAAAGTGTTTTCATGCCCCTTGATCACACCGTCCTTCCTGTCCACCGTGACTCCGGGAAAATTCCCAACATGCTGATTGGAGCCCGTGAGCTGGTTAAAGAGGGTGGTCTTCCCGCAGTTTTGATTGCCCGCCAAGGCGAAGGTCAGCTTTTCCCCGTCCGCCAGAGGAGTCTCCGTGGCCTTCACATGATATTTCCCTCCCTCCCCCAGGCCCGGGTGCTCGATATGCCTCCTGCTCTCCCGCTTCCCCGTCTGCTCCCGGGAAGGGTCTCTGACATTCTCGATCTCTATCTTTTCCGCATCCGCAATCCGCAGGGTCAATTCATACCCGTGAAGCATAAGCTCCATGGGATCCCCCAGAGGTGCGTACTTCACCAGCACTATGTCCGTGCCGGGAATCACTCCCATATCCAAAAAATGCTGCCGCAGGGCTCCGTCGCCCCCTACGGCAGTGACGGCCGCCATCTTTCCCACCGGCAATTCCTTCAAAGTCATCTGTCCGCCCCCTTATCCTTTGTGAGGAAAGCTTCCCCATTCCTTCCGGAAGCGCCGCTCACAGTCATGCGCCATGGCTGAAAATAATGCTGCTTTATGGTTTGATTATAATTCAAACCATAAAGATTGCAACCTGTTTTTGTCAGGTATAGTCAACGGCACTAGAAATTTCACTGGAATCCCTGCAAATCCCACACACATGGTTTTGCACCTTCCTCATTCAAACAAAGAGAGCTGTTCCCTCCTGAGCGTTCTTGCCTTCCGCTCCGTCACCTTATCCTCCGGTCCCACGCTCCCACAGAGCAGAGGGGAAGCCGCATCATATAAAGCCGCGCCCTCCCTTGCCCTTATATCGCTAAAATTCGCATAGCAGTATTTACAGCCGTTCAGACAGGTGTGGTAGGCTCCCACCTCCACGCTCTCCAGACAGCCGCATTCCCTTCGCTGATTCCTGTCCTTTCCCCCAGACAGACGGCAGCCCAGAATTCTCTCAATAAGCGCCCTGTCAATACAGCTCCCATGCCTCACACCCACGCCCTGTAAATCCGCCTGCTCCGCACAACTGACAATGTCCAGGCCGCGCTCCGCCGAAATCCTTGCCATCTCCCCCGCAAGATAAAGCATTTCCTCCCGGCCGGGGGCTCTCACGCCCAGGCCCCGGGTGTTTCGCTTCGTCTTCGCATACAGGTCCACAAAGCTGATCACCGCCCGTTCCGTGTAAGGCGCAAGACTCTCCGCGATCTGAGCGAAGGCCCTCAAATGATATTCCGCCGTGTATCTGTCGCTTAGCAGAACTGGATCGTAGCGCCATATTACCCTGTGCCTTCCTATCCGCCCGGACAGCTCTTTAAATAGGGGAATCAGCGTTTCTCTCTTATCGGGAAGCCCGGGTTCCATATCCCCTCCGTACCCTGTGAGGGTAAACTGGAAATAATAGGCATAATCCCGCAGCTCCTCCATCCGCCCCAGCATATTGGCAGGATTTTTGGTCCAGAACACAATGCAGTCCACCGTCCGGGGAGACAGCTCGATCCTGCTGATCTGACGGGGATTCATGGGGTTTCTCACGTACAGAAAGCCTTCCTTCAGCCGATTGATAAACCATTCGGAATAGAAAGCCGGAATGTCCGTCCTGCGACTTACGCTCAGTATCATGGCTTCCTCCTTTTTGAATGTCTAAAAACCGGACTGTAGACTGTTAAACATACCGCTTCACAGGATAAGACGATACGTTAACAGGTCCACAGTCCGGTTTCAACCGCTCTATATTGCACCTCACCGTGCCCTGAAACTATGGCGCCATACCGCAAAATACGCCTTGTCAGTTTTCCCCATCTTCACTAACTTTGCCGCCTGGCCGCGCCGACAAGGCGGCTCCTAATTTTCTCCCATCTTCACTAACTTTGCCGCCTGGTCGGCTGCGATGCAGGCATCCAGGATCTCGTCGATATCTCCGTTCATCACCTTGTCGAGCTTGTAGAGCGTCAGGCCGATGCGGTGGTCCGTCACCCTCCCCTGGGGGAAATTGTAGGTCCTGATCTTCTCGGAGCGGTCTCCCGTGCCGATCTGGCTGCGGCGCAGATCAGCCTCCGCGTCATGGCGCTTCTGCTGTTCCATATCGTAGAGCTTGGAACGCAACAGGGCAAAGGCCTTCTCCTTATTCTGGAGCTGGCTTTTCTCCGTCTGGCTGTACACCACGATCCCGGTAGGGTAATGGGTCAGCCGGACGGCGGAATCCGTGGTATTGACGCACTGGCCGCCGTTTCCGGAGGCCCGCATCACGTCGATTCGTATATCCTTATCCTCAATAACGATGCTCACATCCTCGTCCACCTCCGGCATCACGGCCACGGTGCAGGTGGAGGTGTGAATCCGCCCGCCGCTCTCGGTCTCGGGCACACGCTGGACACGGTGCACTCCGCTCTCATATTTCAGCTTGGAAAAGGCTCCCTGGCCCGTAATCTGGAAGTTGACCTCCTTCATGCCGCCGATGCCGATCTCATCCACATTCAAAAGCTCCACCCTCCAGCGCTGTCTCTCCGCAAAATGCACATACATCCGGTAGACCTCCGCCGCAAAGAGGGCCGCCTCATCGCCGCCTGCCCCGGCCCGGATTTCCACGATCACATTCTTATCGTCGTTGGGATCCTTGGGCAGCAGCAGGATCTTCAGCTCCTGCTCCAACTCCTCCACCCGTCTGCGGTTCTCGGAGAGAGTCTCCTTGATCATGTCCCGCATCTCCTCATCGCTCTCGCCCTCCAGCATGGCCAGGGAATCCTCCACCTCCTGGCGACACTTCTTGTACTCCTTATAGCTTTCCACTATCGGAGTCAAGTCGCTCTGCTCCTTCATCAGTCTGCGGAAACGCTCCGGATTGTTGGTCACATTGGGTTCCCCCAACTCTCCCATGATTTCCTCAAAACGTATCAACAAATCTTCTAATCTGTCAAACATAATTACCTCATTTCCTGTTCTGCTCTATAGTAAACGACATTGAAATTTTACTCTCATGTGGTTTATTATAAAAATATTCCGCACACTACCCGGTCAAGCCCCGCCAGATCCTGCACCACACGGACATCCCGAAAGCCCGCTTGTTCCATCAGCTCTGTCACCGCAGCCCCCTGGCCGCAGCCGATCTCCAGATAAAGCCTTCCCTCCCGCTCCAGATAGTCCCTGCTGCCGTCTATGATCCTTCGGTAAAAATAAAGCCCGTCCTCCCCTCCGTCCAGGGCCATACGGGGCTCGTAATCCCGCACCTCTGGCATCAGCCCGGGAATATCGTTCCTGGCAATGTAGGGGGGATTGGATACAATGCGGTCGAATTTACCGGAGATTCCCTCAAACAGATCGCTTTGCAGAAACTCTGCCGCCCCCCAGGCCTCTCCCAAAATCCGCCGCCCGTTCTCCCTGGCCACCGCAAGAGCGGACCCGGAGAGATCCGCTCCCACCCCCAGACAGCCATTGGAATAGTGAAGCAGACTCACCAAAATACAGCCGGAGCCGGTACACAGATCCAGAATGCGCATACCGTCCTCCAACTCCCGCAAAACCTCCTCCACCAGGGTTTCCGTGTCCTGACGGGGGATCAGCACATTTTCATTGACCAGAAAATCCAATCCCATAAAGCACTGCTCCCCCGTCAAAAGCTGCAGGGGAACGCGCTCCGCCCTCTTTCGGACAAGCTCTCCGTAAGCCTCCGCAGCGTCATCGGGAACAGTCTCCTCCCCATGGGTCAGCAGACCGTTGAAATCCAGGCGGCAGGCATACTCCAGAAGGAGCCTGGCGTCCAGCCCGGCCTCGGAAATTCCGCCTCTCCCCAAAACAAGCTTTCCCCATTCATAACATTCACGATATGTCATACTGCCTCGCTCCACATCCTACAGGGCGTTTCGACTACCTGATCCCATCCGGCTCTGCGTCGTCCTCCCCTTCGCCTCCCGCCGATTTTTGAACCGTTCCCTCGTCCATCCAGGACTCGTCCACCTCATAGCCGAAGGTGTCATACAGATACTGCTTCCAGTCGAACACTGCCTCCACGGAAGCCATGGCCACCCGCGCCATCTCCTCGTCCGGCTCCCTGGTGGTAAGCCTCTGTATCAGCATACCGGGAGCCGAGAGAATGCGCACAAAAATATTGTCGCTGCGCCCGGCCAGCCGGATCAGCTCATAGGATATCCCCGCCACCACAGGCATCAGCAGGATCCGAAGCACCACCTTCTGCGCCACATTGTCCACCCTGATAAAGAAAAAGAGGACGATACTGACCAGCAGAACGAAGAAAATAAAGCTGGTGCCGCAGCGCCTGTGCAGTCTTGAACTGCGCATCACATTGTGGACCGTAAGGGGCCTGCCCTTCTCAATACAGTTGATGCATTTGTGCTCCGCGCCGTGATACCGGTACAGCCTCCGGATATCCTTCATGGCGCTGATGCCCACCACATAGGCAAGGAAAATCAGGATGCGTATGACTCCCTCCAGAATGGTGGTCAGAGAGCGGTTGCGGACATACCCCTCCAAAAGGGAGGAGAGAAAATAGGGCAGCACCACAAAGACACCCAATGCCAGCGCTACGGAAAATACCGTCACCAACACGGTCATAACCCGTCCGGCCGTCTCCCCCGAAGCGTCCCCGCTCCCCTCGGCGTCCTCCTCCCCATAAAACTCAGCCGAATAGTTGAGCGCCCGGGTTCCCAGCCAAAGAGAATCTATGAAATTGAAGATTCCCCTGACAAAGGGGAGTTTCTTGATCTTATGGTCATGCAGCACTCCCTGGAAATGATCTACCTCCACGGAGATTTCCCCGTCAGGCTTCCTGACCGCCACCGCGTATTTTTCGCCGTTTTTCATCATGACGCCCTCCAGCACGGCCTGTCCTCCGATGCCGGAATAGCGGCTAAACTTCTTCCTGCCCATACTCTCTGTCTCCTTATTGAAAAAGGTTGAGATAGCAATACCTCAACCTTTCGCCCGGACTCTTATTTGATACCGTATTTCTTGTTGAACCTGTCGATACGTCCATCGGCTCTGGCGGTCTTCTGCTGGCCGGTGTAGAACGAATGGCACTTGGAGCAGACCTCCACGTGAATCTCCGGTTTCGTGGAACCGGTCACAAAAGTGTTGCCGCAGTTGCAGGTTACGGTTGCCTGATAATACTCAGGATGGATTCCTTCTTTCATTTCTCTCACCTCTCTATATCATTTCCTGTCAGTTCCATATTTTATCCGCACTGCCTATGGAACCACAGACAGCGGTATTATTGTAACACAAGCTGGTCATGCTTGCAACAATAAAATACAAATTTTTAAATAAACTTATTTTTCTTTACCAGATTTACAAATTCGATATTGTTTCTGGTGCGGGCAAACATATCCAAAATGCGGTCTGTGGCCTCGTCGGGCTTCAGGCCGTTCAGCGCCTTGCGCATGATGTTTATGGCCTCCATCTCATCCCCGGACAAAAGCAGGTCCTCCCGCCTGGTACCCGATTTCGCAAGATCGATGGCGGGAAAAATGCGCTTCTCGGACAGCTTGCGGTCCAGCACCATCTCCATGTTGCCCGTGCCCTTGAACTCCTCGTACACCACGTCGTCCATCTTGCTCCCCGTGTCCACCAGCGCCGTAGCCAGGATCGTCAGACTGCCTCCCTCCCGCATATTCCGCGCCGCTCCGAAAATGCGCTTGGGCATATGCAGAGCAGAGGGGTCCAGACCGCCGGAGAGCGTCCTGCCGCTGGGCGGCACCACCTGGTTGTAGGCTCTGGTGAGGCGGGTGATGCTGTCCAAGAGTATCACCACGTCCTTTCTATGCTCCACCAGACGCTTGGCCCGTTCTATCACCATCTCCGACACCCGCTTGTGATGCTCCGGAAGCTCGTCAAAGGTGGAATAGATCACCTCCACCTTCTCCCCCCGGATGGCCTCCTTTATATCGGTGACCTCCTCGGGACGCTCGTCGATGAGCAGTATCAGCATATGCATATCGGGATTGGTGCGCAGAATGGACTTCGCCACCTCCTTTAACAGGGTGGTCTTTCCCGCCTTGGGCGGAGATACGATCATACCGCGCTGCCCCTTTCCCACAGGACTCACCAGGTCCATGACCCGCATGGCAATACTGCTGTTAGTAGTCTCCAGTTTAATGCGCTCATTGGGAAAAATGGGGGTCATATCCTCAAAGGCCATCCTCCTGGCGGATTCCTCCGTGGTGTAACCGTTGATAGTCCGGATAAACAAAAGGGCGCTGAATTTCTCCTGCTGTGTCTTGATGCGCTTGTTGCCCCGCAGAACATCCCCCGTCTTTAAGCCGAATCGGCGGATCTGGCTGGGAGCCACATAGACGTCGTTCTCCCCCGGCAGATAATTTGCGCAGCGGATGAACCCGTACCCGTCCGGCATCACCTCCAGAATACCGCTGGCCTCCTCCCCGCTGTCCAGCTCCTTGGGATACTGGTGCTCGTCATACACCTCGTTTCCCCGATAAGTACGCGGCTGCTCCGGTCTGGCCGCGCTGCCCTCCCCGGCTGTGCTCTCCGGCCTGGCCGCGCTCTCCGCCCCGGCGTCGCCGCTGCCGCTCTCTGCCCTGGACGAACCGCCGCTCCTGACAGGTCTCTCCCCTCGAAAGCCTCCGCCATTCCTCTGGCCCGGCTGGATCCTGCTTCCCCGCGCCGTGCCCTCGCTGCGGGGAGCACTCTCCGGCCTGGCGGTCTCCGGTCTTGCAGACTCCGATCTGGCAGCCTCGGTCTTCACAGTCTCGGTTCTGGCAGCCTCGGTCTTCGCAGTCTCGGTCCTGGCAGCCTCCGCCTTGGCGGACTCGGTCCTGGCAGCCTCGGTCTTAGCAGTCTCTGTCCTGGCAGTCTCCGCCTTGGCAGCTTCCTCCCTCCTGACCCGCTCGTCCTCCTGCAGCATCGCCTCAACCAGCTCTGCCTTCTTCATGCCCGAAGTTCCCTTCAGGCCGCGGACCTTAGCCAGCTCCTTCAACTGCGCCAATGCCAAAGACTCATATTTTTCTCTCATACATTCCTCCTAAACGGTTCATTATAATGTTCTAATACATCTGCTCCTACGGGGATTCACGCTCAGATATGTTTCGGATGTGTTACCAGCTTAACGACAGAACAATCATCTTCTGTATGCATTATAATACAAAATGAATCAAATAGGAAGTCCCCAAAATAAAATAACAATCATTTGAAAACCGGGATTGTCATCCTCTTTAGCCCCATCCCACTCCAAAATTTCCCGCGCCTTCTTTGCCTGTCCCTCCGTAAGCTGCGCCTGACCGCCCTCATGGCGCACATACCCTTCCCTCAGACTGATGCCTTAGGCAAGAAACACAGGGCAAAAAGTCAAAAAAATACCCGGCGAGGCAAGCCCCGCCGGGCAATCCGTCAGTCCTGCGATTCTATATCAACTCTCCGTTCACGCCTTGGCCTTGGGCGGAAATTTCATGCGGAAAGTATACCACATTGCGCCCGCAAGACACACGGAGGAGTAGGCTCCGCAGATAATGCCCACAATCAGAGGCAGGGCAAAATCACGAATGCTGGTCACGCCCAGGACATACAGCGCCACCACCATCACCAGCGTGGTCAGGGAGGTGAAAATGCTCCTGGACAGAGTCTGGGCAATACTTCTGTTGATTACATCCTTCAGATCATCCTTCTTTTGTTTCACCGCCATATTCTCGCGGATACGGTCAAAGATCACAATGGTGGCATTGATGGAGTAGCCCACGATAGTCAGCATACATGCGATAAAGGTGTTGCCCACGGACACCCGCGCCACCGCGTAGAAAGCAAGCACCACCAGCACATCGTGCAGCAGGGCTAAAATACTGCTGACGCCGAAGCGCAGATCGCTGAACCGAATGCGGATATAAATCAGCATACACACGATTGCAATGACCACCGCCAGCACCGTGTCGGACTTCATCTCACTGCTGATGGTGGAACTGATGGTCTCGGAGGTGATCAGGGACTCCTGCACCCCGAAATTGTCCACAAACACCTGATTTAACGCTTCCCTCTGCTCCACGGTGAGAGCATTGGTCTTAAAGATTACCTCGTTGGAGTCCTGCACGGTCTGAACCTGCACTGCGCCTCCCACGCTCTCCTCGATCAGCGGCACCACCTGGCCGGTCAACTCCTCCAGCGACCACCGCTCGTTGAACTCCACCGTGGTGGCCGTTCCGCCCTTAAACTCCAGGCTGAAATTGAGGATATCTCCGCCCTTGGCGCCGTGCACGCCCATCATGATAAAGCCTGCCGCGATCACCGCCAGGGACACGCCGAAGAACAGGCCCCTCTTGGACAGGAAATTGATTACCTTGGGCTCTTTGCCCACGCCGTACCACTTGGCATCCTTTAATCCCAGGGCAAAAAACGCGTTCAATACCCACCTGGTCACTCCCAGGGCGGTAAACATGGACAGCGCTATGCCCAGGGCCAGCGTCTGCGCGAAGCCCTTCACCGTTCCGGGTCCCAGCACCAAAAGCACCACAGCGGCGATCAGGGTGGTCACATTTCCGTCTATAATGGCGGACAAAGCTTTGTCAAATCCGATCTTTATGGAGCTTCTCACGGTCTTACCCGTGGCCAGTTCCTCTCTGATGCGGGCGAAAATAATCACATTGGCGTCCACCGCCATGCCGATGGACAGGATAATACCCGCCACGCCGGGCAGAGTCAAGGTCATGTCGAAACCGTTTAAGAGAAGCACCACCAATGCCACATACAGGGCCAGTCCGATGACGGAAGCCAAGCCGGGCACCAGATATACAATCATCATAAAGAGAGCCACGATCACACAGCCGATGGCGCCGGCCTTTAGGCTGGTACTGATGGCCTCCTCGCCAAGCTGGGCGCCCACCACCTTGGAGTGCAGCTCCTCCAGCTCCAGCTTCAGTCCGCCGATACGGATGGTGGAAGCCAGCTCCTCCGCCCGGGCAAAGCTCTCCATGGGGGAGATCTCCGCCGTGCCGTCGGTCAGTACCGCGTTCACGGAGGGAACACTTATAAAGTTGCCGTCATAATAGATAGCCAGAGTCTCGCCCCTGTTGAAAGCCCGCTCCGTGGCAGCGGCAAACTTCTGCCTGCCCTCCTCCGTCATGGTGAGAGCCACCGCATACACGGAATTCTGCATCTTATCCTGGCTGGTCACCGCTCTGGCGTCCGCCACATCCGTGCCCTCTAACACGATGGCTCCGCTCTCCTTAAGCTCGTCCAGGGATTTATTCAGATTATAGACGGTGCCGTAGCCTCCGCTCGGCTGCTGCACCAAATTCTGGGAGTAGTTGGGATTGCCCTCCTCGTCCGTCTCCGCGATGAAATAGAGGGAACCCGGTCTGCCCAGTTCCGCCAGGATAGCGTTGGCATCGTTCACTCCCGGGATCTCGATGTTAATCCGGTCGGTGCCCTCCTGGTACACAATGGCCTCGTTGCTGTAATTTTCCACACGCATCTGCAGCTTGGCGATGGTGTCTTTCATGTCCGTCTCATCGGGAGTCTCGTCCCCCACCACCTGGTAGGTGATGCTGACGCCTCCCGCCAGATCCAGACCCAGCTTGATGTCCTCCGCGCTGCCCGTGCCCACGGCGTCCACGCCGCAGAAGTCCACATAGGTGACTCCTGCCAGGATCAAAAAGGCACAAAGCAGTATGATGACCGCTTTACTTTTCTTCATGTTCTCTCTTTCCTTTCTCTTATTTCAGTTCCGCATCTGCCCTTCCAGTACCTTCTCCCGCAGCGCAAGGTCCGCCTGTAGGCACAGTCGGACTTTGCTCTGGGCACTGTCCGGGCTTATGCTGTTTCAGTTCCGCATCTGCCCTTCCAGCGCTTTCTCCCGCAGCGCAAGGTCCGCCTGATAGGCACAGTCGGACTTTGCTATTATTCGCCTGATGCCGCCTTGAGCATGATCGCGCACTCTATCCTTTTTCGCTGCAGCTCGCAGCCGATGTCGTAGGCGTCGTTGATATTGCCGTGGAAATTGTACGAGTTGGCGGCGCAGCCTCCGCTGCAGTAGAACCTGGCAAAGCAGCTCCTGCACTTTTCCTTGGCGTAGACATTGCAGCATTTGAACTCGTCGCTAAGTTCGGTCCTGACAATGCCCTCATTCACATTTCCCAAAAGGAATTTCTCATTTCCCACAAACTGATGGCAGGGATACAGATCGCCCCCGGGGGTGACGGCCAGATATTCCGTGCCGCTGCCGCAGCCCGACAGCCGCTTCACCACGCAGGGCCCTCCCTGCAGATCTATCATAAAATGGAAAAAGTTAAAGCCTTTTCCCTCTCTCCTGCGCTTTATCATCTCCCCCGCAAGCCTGTCGTACTGCTCCATGAGAAAGGGAAGATCCTCCTGTCTGATAGCGTAGGGCTCCGAGGGCTGAGCCACCACCGGCTCCACGGAAATCTGCTCAAAGCCCAGATCCGCAAGATGCAGCACGTCCTCGCTGAAATCCAGATTCTCCCGGGTGAAGGTGCCTCTCACATAGTAGTCCGTCTGTCCCCTGCTATCTGCCACCTTGCGGAACTTGGGAACAATCACGTCATAGCTGCCCTGTCCTCCCCTGAAGGGACGCATGGCGTCGTGAATCTCCTTCCTCCCGTCTATGCTTAAGACCACATTGGCCATCTCCCGGTTCGCAAATTCCTGAATCTCATCGTTTAACAGAACGCCGTTGGTGGTGAGGGTAAATCGGAATTTCTTGTTGTACGGCTCCTCAAGACTGCGGCCGTAGGCCACCAGCTCCCTGACGGTCTCCCAGTTCAGCAAAGGCTCGCCGCCAAAGAAATCCACCTCCAGATTCACCCGGCTTCCGGAGTTTGCCACCAGGAAATCCAGAGCCTTCTTTCCCACCTCGGGGCTCATCAGCTCCCGCTTGCCGTGGTACTCTCCCTCCCCCGCAAAACAATAGCGGCAGGCCAGGTTACAGTCGTGAGCGATATGAAGGCACAGGGCCTTCACAACGGTCTTTCTCTTTTTGAAATCAAACACATAGCTCTCATAGACGTCCGGGGCAAAAAGCTGACCCGCAGCCGCCAGCTCCATCACCTCCTCCACCGCCTCCGACACTTCCCCGGCGGGGTAGGAATCCCCGGTCAGATTGAGGACTGCGGACCTGACGGTCTCCACGTCCTTCACGCCATCTTCCACAAGGGGCTCAATGAGGGGGATAATATCATACACAAGCTCATCCACCACATGGACGGAGCCGCTGTTCACATCCATGACGATATTGTACCCGTTGTTCTTATACTGATGTATCAATGCCCTATCCTTCCTTCACACGCAAGATAAGCAGCGACCGAAATCGCTGCTTAGTTTCGTCTCCCTAAAGCCGGTTATTTAAGCTTCTCACAGCTCTGGTTGCCGACGGTGCAGGACGTCTTGCAGGCAGACTGGCAGGAGGTCTGACACTCGCCGCAGCCGCCCTTCTTCATGCTTTCCTTCAAGTCCCTGGTGGTCAAAGTCTTAATATGCTTCATTTCACCCAATCTCCTTATCTTTTATAAGTAAACAAACTGTAAGTAGTATACCATAATTTTCTCATTTGTAAAAGGGATTTTTTCAAAATCTGTCAGCTCAGCATTCCCCCCAGCATTCCTCCCCCGGCGCAGAGGGCGAAGGTGGTGAAAAAGGAATTGCCCAGTTCCAGGACGGAGCGGTTGACGATCAGGGACACAAGCGCCAGCACCGCAAAGTACAGACTCCCCATCAAAAGCCCCCACAAAAATTTCTGATTCTGCATTTTCTTCCCGGAAAGGAAGCCCGCGCAGAAGGTGGCCAGCACATAGATCACGATGATGGCCACGGAAACCACCTTCTCACCCAGCCCCATTTTAAAGAGAAGCAATGCCAGAAGCATAAGCATCGCCGCTGTCAATATGTAAGAAAACAGAAGACATTTTAAAAAGAAGATCACCGACATCTTTTTACTCAAAACACTCACTCCCTCACGATTTTAATTTGAATGACAGCTACACTAAAGTGTATGCCTTTCCACTTAAAAACTTGACAGTTGCCATGGACTTATTGTATAGTTGATTTGATTATCATAATTTAAGAAAAAAGGAGTGGTTAAATTTTGGATACCTCTGGTGTCATACAACTGATTGTTTTGATTGTTCTGGTGATTCTCTCGGGCTTTTTCTCGTCCGCCGAGACCTCCCTCACCACCTGCAACCGAGTGCGGATGCGCGCCCTGGAGGACGAGGGAAATAAACGCGCGGCCAGGGTGAACAAAATCCTGGGCAATTACAGCAAAATGCTGAGCACCATTCTCATAGGAAACAATATTGTAAATCTTTCGGCCTCCGCTCTGGCCACCACATTGGCGATGCGCGTCAATCTGGCGGTAGGAATCGCCACCGGCGTCCTGACAGTGGTCGTTCTTTTGTTCGGCGAGATCGTGCCCAAGACCTGGGCCATGCTTTCCTCCGAAAAACTCTCCCTTCTCTACAGCGGCATAATCTATGGACTGATGCACCTTTTGACCCCTGTCATCTATGTGGTTGACAAACTCTCAAACGGCATCCTGTTTCTGCTGCACATAGATCCCAACAAGAAAGCTTCCAGCATGACGGAGACGGAGCTTAAGACCTATGTGGACGTGAGCCATGAGGACGGCGTCATCGAGTCCGAGGAGCGGGAAATGATCTACAATGTGTTTGATTTCTCCGACGCCCTGACCAAGGACGTGATGATTCCCCGCATCAATATGGTGACCGTGAACGTGGAGGACAGCTACGCCCAGGTCATGGAGGTGTTCCGCCAGTCCATGTACACCCGTCTGCCCGTCTATCAGGACGATAAGGACAACATTATAGGTCTGATCAACATCAAGGATTTTATCCTCACGGAACACCCCGAGAGCTTTCAGATCCGGGATATCCTGCGGGATGCCCATTTCACTTACGAATTTAAGAAGATAGCGGATCTGATGTACGAAATGCGGGAAAAAACCGCCAATGTGGCCTTTGTCCTGAACGAATACGGCGCCACCGTGGGAATGATCACTCTGGAGGATCTGCTGGAGGAGATCGTGGGAGAAATCCGGGACGAGTACGACGAGGATGAGGAAGAATACATACAGGAGCTGGACGACGATGTGTATCTGGTGGAGGGCAGCATGAAGCTGGACGACATCAACGACGCTTTGGGCACCGACCTGCGCAGCGAGGATTACGACTCCATCGGAGGCATCATTATCGAGTCCCTGGACCGTCTGCCGGAGGACAACGAGGAGGTTACCCTGAAAAACGGGATTCAGCTCAAGGTGCAGGGCATAGACCAGAACCGCATTGTCAAGGTGTTGATGACACTGCCTGAGGAACCGGACGAGGAGGAGGAAGAGGAGGAAGCCATTTTAGTGGGGCAGCCGGCGGAGACGAAGGAGGCCTCCTCCACCTCCCCGTCATAACCATTCCTCTGCTCCCCACGGCAGTATGCCAAAACCGCCGGCAGCCTCCGATTCTCTCACTTTCGGGGCCATAAAGCGCTCACAGCTTTCCCGGAGGCGCGAAACGCTCCGGGGCCTTGGTCCCCCGGGCGGCTTCACGGACCGTCAGGCAGGATAGCTTTATCAGCAGCCCCGAGCAGGGAAGCAGACAGACGGTGGAGACAATATTGAAGATGCTATGTATCGCGGCAATGCCCAAGGGCGTTGCCGCGTTTTGCAGGAAGGCGAAGGGTCTCACACTGTCCGCCCCATAAAAGACTGCCATGAATAGCGCCGTGCCCATCACATTAAAATACAAATGCACCATGGCCGCCCGCCTGGCCCCCACCGTGGCGCCTATTCCGGAGAGCAGGGCCGTCACACAGGTGCCGATGTTCTGCCCCATGATAATGGGTATGGCCGCCCCGTAGCTTACGCTCCCCGTCATGCACAGCGCCTGCAGTATTCCCACGGACGCGGAGGAGGACTGGATAGCCGCCGTCAGCGCGATTCCCGCCAGCATTCCCAGAATTGGATTGGCAAACTCCACAAAAAGTCTCCCAAACCCCGGCATCCTGGAAAGGGGCTCCACCGCCCCTCCCATGGTCTCCATCCCCCACAATAGCAGGGCAAAGCCCATCAGGATATCCGACTTGCGCTTCCGCCTCTCTCCTCCCGCCGAAAGACACAGAGCCGCTCCCGCCACGGCTAAGAGCGAGGACAGGGATGTGGGCTGCAAAAGCCGCACCGGAAAAAAGTCGGAGCGTATCCCCGCCATCCCCAGGATCCAGGAGGTGACCGTGGTGCCGATATTGGCTCCCATAATGATTCCCACCGCCTGCTCCAGCCTCATAATACCCGAATTGACAAAGCCCACCACCATGACCGTGGCCGCCGAAGAAGACTGGATCAGCGCCGTCACGCCCATTCCCACAAGCACGGCCTTCACGGAATTGTCCGTCAGCCTCGAAAGCACCCGCTCCATGCGGCCCCCCGCCAGACAGGACAGGCCGTCCCCCATCAGATTCATCCCGTACAGAAACAGGGCAAGGCCCCCGGCCATCGACAAAAGATCAAAAAAACCCATTCTCCACCTGCGCCTTTCAAAAGCGTTTCCCGAAAAAAAGTTCCGTCAGCTCCACAATGTCTGCAGAATACCGTCCGCTATGGCCTGCGCCGTCTCGTCAAAGCGCTCATCCAGCAGAGCATTGTCGGCGTCCGTGTTTATAAATCCCACCTCCACCAAAACGGCGGGCATATTCGTCCTGTTTAAAACCACCAGATTCTGCCGCTCGTTGACTCCCTGGTTGGCAAAACCCACCTGCTCCAGCCTGGCGTTGATATTGTGGGCCATGCGGGCCGCCTCCCCATAGCGGCTGTACACCAGGCTCTCCACCCCCGTGTACTGGTTGGGATAGGGGCTGGAATTGCGGTGGATGGAGATAAAATAGTCCGCCCCCGCCTCATTTCCCTCCATGGCCTTCTCGTAGGGAGTCTCATACACATCCGTGGTTCTGGTATAATATACGTCCACGCCGTTGTCCTCCAAAATCTCTCCCACAGCCAGAGTCAGCGCCAGGGCGTCATCCTTCTCCTGACGGCCGTTGTACACGGCGCCGGGATTGGCTCCTCCGTGACCTGCGTCTAAAACAATAAAAGCCAAGAGAATCCCCTTTTTCCTTTAATATATGCAGAAAACCTCCCCTGTGCCACACCGACAGGGGAGGTTTCGAAAGCGTTTACTATTCTTTTCATTTTATACGGCAAACTGGCTGTTGTAGAGCTCCGCGTAGAAGCCGCCCTGCTCCAGCAGACTCTCGTGATTGCCCTGCTCTATGATGTTGCCGTCCCGCATCACCAGAATTACATCCGCCTCCTTGATGGTGGACAGGCGATGAGCCACGATAAAGCTGGTCCTTCCCTCCATCATTTTGGCAAAGGCCTTCTGAATCCGGATCTCCGTCCGGGTGTCTATGGAGGAGGTGGCCTCGTCCAGAATCAGCATGGGAGGAAGGCACAGCATCACTCTGGCGATGCACAAAAGCTGCTTCTGCCCCTGGGAAAGACTCCCGCCGTCCTCCGTGATCACCGTGTCATAGCCCTTGGAAAGACGCTTGATAAAGCTGTGGGCGTGGGCCGCCTTAGCCGCAGAAAGCACCTCCTCCTCCGTCGCCTCCGGTTTTCCCATACGGATGTTATCCCGAATAGTCCCGGCTCGCAGCCAGGTCTCCTGAAGCACCATGCCGTAGCTGGTACGAAGGCTGCCCCGGGTCAAATCCCTGATATCCCTGCCGTCCACCCGGATACATCCCTCATCCACATCATAAAAGCGCATGAGCAGATTGATCACCGTGGTCTTGCCGCAGCCCGTGGGTCCCACGATGGCCACTCTCTGCCCCGGCTGCACCTTCAGATTGAAGTCCTGAATCAACTTCTTCTCCGGGGTATACTGGAAATACACATGCTCCAGCGCCACATTTCCCTTGGCGTCCGTAAGCTCTGCCGCCCCCGCGGGCTCCGGAACCTGAGATTCCTCCTCAATCAGCTCAAAAATGCGGGCCGCGCACACGATTGCGTTCTGCAGCTCTGTAATAACACCCGATATTTCATTAAAGGGCTTCGTATACTGGTTTGCATAGCTCAAAAAGCAGGACAGCCGCCCCACGCTGATGCCGCCTCTAAGGGCAAAGAAAGCGCCGAAGATTCCCACCCCGGCATACACCAGACTGTTGACAAATCGGGTTGCCGGATTGGTGATGGAGGAGAAGAAAATGGCCTTCAGAGAGCATTTCTGGAGCCTGCCGTTGATTTCGGCAAACTGCTCCTTCACCGCCCGCTCCCGAGAGAAGGTCTTGACAATCTTCTGGTTCCCCACCATCTCCTCGATGAGAGAGGTCTGCTCCCCTCTGGCAGAGGACTGCTCCTTGAACATGGTATAGGTCTTGGTGGCGATAAACCGGGCCACCAGGAAGGACACGGGAGTGATGCACACCACCACCAGTGTGATGGGAATGTTCGTGACAAGCATAAATCCCAAGGTGCCCATAATCGTCAATACCCCGGTGAACAACTGCGTAAAACCCATCAGCAGTCCGTCTGCGAAGGTATCCACATCGGCGATCACCCGGCTCACGATATCTCCGTAGGCATGGGCGTCCAGATACCTTAAGGGAAGGTTTTCCAACTTCCGGAAAGCATCCTGACGGATGTCCCGGATCACCCGGTAGGTAATATGATTATTGCTGGAATTCATGACCCACTGTGCCCCGGCGGTCACCGCCATAACCACGGCGATCTGCACCATGATGCCCCAAATGGCCTCCATATCCACAAGCCCCTGCCCCAGCAGCAAATCCACCGCCCGGCCCGTCAGTATGGGTATATACAGAGTGAGAACTACCGACACCGCCGCCAGAAGAAGGGACAGCGCCACCATAAAACGATATCTTTTAATGTAGGAAAGCACTTTTTTTACCGTTTCCCACTGGGAGACGGCTTTTTTGCTCTGGGGCATCCTGCCTTCCGTATCCTTTTTTTCCTTCTGAGCCATATCCTACCCCCTGTCCGCCCGGGCGGGCATTATATTATCTTGATTTTCCCCGCCGGTCTTCGGGTACTGGGAATAATAAATCTCCCGGTATACCTCGCAGTCCCGAAGCAGCTCCTCATGACTGCCCATGCCCGCCACCTCGCCGTCGTCCAGCACAATAATCTTGTCCGCATGGCGGATGGAGGAAGCCCTCTGGGACACCAAAAATACCGTGGTATTTCCCTTCAGAGAGCGAAGGGCCGTCCGCAGCCTGGCGTCCGTGGCATAGTCCAGGGCCGACGCGCTGTCGTCCAATATCAGGATTTCCGGCTCCCGCACCAATGCCCTGGCGATGGTTAGCCTCTGCCTCTGCCCGCCGGAGAGATTCTTTCCGTTCTGGGCAATCTGAGCGTCAAGGGCTCCCGGCTTACCCTCCACCACCTCCCTGGCCTGGGCTAAATCGATGGCCCGCCACAGTTCCTCCTCCGCGGCGTCCTCCTTGCCCCACTGCAGGTTACTTCGAATGGTGCCCTTGAACAGCACCGCCTTCTGAGGCACCACGCCGATGCGGCCCCGCAGTTCCTCCGGGGGTATGTCGTTCACATTTCGCCCCTCCAGATAAATACCGCCCCGGGTGGCGGGATAAAAACCGGGAATCAGGTTCACCAGAGAGGTCTTTCCGGAGCCTGTGCCCCCGATGACGCCCACCGTCTCCCCGCGGTTCACCACAAAATTCATATCGTGCAGGGTCTCCGCCCCGGCCCCCTGATAGGTCAGAGAGACATGGTCAAACACCAAAAAGGGCTTCCCCTCCCCGGCTGCCGCCGGCGGGAAAGCGGAGGCAGCACCGGATAACGGCCCCTCTGCCCCGGCGCCAGCAGCCCCGGTCTGCTCCCCGCCCTCGATGGAGAACACCGCGGCCACTCTGTCCGCGCTGGCCAGAGCCTTGGTGATCAGTATGATCAGATTGGCCAGCTTCACCAGCTCCACCAAAATCTGGGACATATAGTTGATAATGGCCACCACCTCGCCCTGTGTAAGGTTTCCCACATTCACCTGGACCGCGCCGATATAGATCAGCGCCACGATGGCTCCGTTTACAATCACATAAGTTACCGGGTTCATACAGGCGCTGATCTTGCCCACAAAGGTCTGCATAGCCGCCAGCCCGTCATTGTGCTCCCCGAAACGCTCCTCCTCCTTGGCCTCCTGATGGAAAGCCCGGATAACCCTCACACCGGTGAGATTCTCCCTGGTAATGCCCAGAACCTCGTCCAGTCTGTTCTGCACCTTCCGGTACAGAGGGATGGTGCACAGCATAATGCCAAACACCACCACCGCCAGAAGGGGGATGGCCACCACAAACACCAGAGCGCTTTTCACGTCGATGAGAAAGGCCATGATCATGGCTCCGAACACAATGATGGGGGAGCGCAGAAACAGCCGCAGCACCATGTTCACCCCGTTCTGCACCTGATTCACATCGCTGGTCATGCGGGTGATCATGGTGGAAGTGCCCGCCTTATCTATATTGGTGAAATTCAGACTCTGAATATGGTCAAAGAGGGCCTGGCGCAGACCGGTGGAGAAGCCCACCGCAGCCTTGGCCGCGAAAAACTGCGCGGTGATGGAGGATATCAGTCCCACCACCCCTAAGGCCAGCAGACACAGGCCCATCTTACCGATATGACCCATATCCCTGTCCGCAATGCCTCTGTCGATGATCTGCGCCATCACCAGGGGCACCAGGAGCTCAAAGAAGGCCTCCAGCAGCTTAAACAACGGCGCCAGCACCGACTCCTTTCTGAAATCTTTCAGATAAATCATTAATTTCTTCATAAAACAACCTGCCGCCCCGCCGCAAATGCGAGACGCTGCCCTTCTCCTTTTTTGATTCCTGCTCTAAAAATTTAGGTTCTTCTCACTGCTCCCTGACGCAGCAGGCGATCCTGTACCCCGCAAGCGCGCCGCTCTCCCACCAGGAGAGTTCTTTCATCCCTCTGATCCGGGGGTCGCTGAAATCCTTTCCCACCCAGGGACCGATCCCCTCCCCGGTGAGCTTTCCGTAGGCCTCCTTTCGGGTCCACAGCTTATAGAAAAGCTCTCTGCGCTCCTCCTCAGTGCCGCAGCGGCGCCACAGACCTTTCTCCTCCCCGGAGAAAAAGCGTTCCACGATCTGCGCCTCCCGCCCCATGCGCATCTGCTGAATATCGGCTCCCACCTCTCCCAGGGACACGGCACAGATTACATAATCCCCGGAATGGGAAATATTGAAATAAAAGGGTCTTCCCCGCATATAGGGCTTCCCCCCGGGGCCGTATTCATAAGACATGGGAAAGACCTCCCCTCTGCAAAGCAGCTCCTCCAGGGAATATTCCGCCAGCACCGGCTCCCATCGGTCATCCAGCGCCAAAAAGCGCGTCAACTGCGCTCTCTCTTCTCCCCGGTGCATTGATGCCTTCCCCCCGGCAGACTGCCCCTTGAGCCACAGCACCTGCTGCAGCAAAAGCCCGCCCCCGGCGCAGGCCGCCCGTCTCCCCATGGAGCCCATGGCCTCCGCACGCCTTCGCCGTTCTTCGTCCAGGCCCTCCAAAACCCTGCGCCAAAGAAGCCCCTCCCAGGGGGCCTCCGCCAGCTCTCTGAGGGAGAGCATCAGGATTCTCATTCCTCCGGCTGAGGCAGGGCCAACTGAATGCACAGCTCCTCAAGCTGCCCGTCCTCCACCCTGTCGGGGGCGTTTGACATCAGGCAGGACGCATCTTTAACCTTGGGGAAGGCGATGACCTCCCTGATATTCTCCGCCCCTGTAAGCAGCATCACGAACCGGTCCAGGCCGATGGCCAGCCCTGCGTGGGGCGGAACCCCGTATTTAAAGGCGTTTAACAGAAAGCCAAAGCGCTCATAGGCCTGCTCTCTGGTAAATCCCAGCGCTTCGAACATTTTCTCCTGCACATCGTTCTGGAAGATTCTGACACTGCCGCCTCCCAGCTCCACGCCGTTTAACACAATATCGTAGGCCTTGGCCCGCACTCTGCCAGGGTCGGTGTCAAGCAACGGCAAATCCTCCTCCTGGGGCATGGTAAAGGGATGATGCATGGCCACATACCGGTTCTCCTCCTCGCTAAACTCTAACAGAGGGAACTGGGTCACCCACAGGAAATTAAATTTCCCTGCCTCGATCAGCCCTAGCTGCTTCGCCAGCTCACAGCGAAGCGCCCCCAGCACGGCCCACACAATCTTTCGGCTGTCCGCCGCAAAGAGAAGCAGATCCCCGGGCCTGCCCTCCATGGCCTCGGCCAGGGCCCGGAGCTGCTGCTCCTCCATAAACTTGGCAAAGGAGGACTTGTAGGTGCCGTCGGGCATCACACAAAGGTATGCCAGGCCCTTCGCCCCGTACCCCTTAGCAAATTCCACCAAAGCGTCGATCTTTTTCCGTGGCATCTGGGCCTGCCCTTTCACATTGATACCGCGGACGCTTCCGCCGTTCTCTATGGCGGAGGTGAACACGCCGAAGCCGCAGCCGGCCACGGTTTCGGACACATCCACCAGTTCCATGCCGAAACGGGTGTCCGGCTTGTCGGAGCCGAAGCGGTCCATGGCCTCCTGCCAGGTCATGCGCTTTAGGGGCAGCTCCACGGAAAGGCCTACAGCCTCCTCGCACACGCTCCGCACCATACGCTCGGTGGCGTCCATCACGTCCTCCTGGTCCACAAAGGACATCTCCATGTCAAGCTGTGTGAACTCCGGCTGCCTGTCCGCCCGAAGATCCTCGTCCCGAAAGCACTTTGCAATCTGGAAATAGCGGTCGTACCCGGAGCACATGAGGAGCTGCTTAAAGAGCTGCGGCGACTGGGGCAGGGCGTAGAAATTTCCCGGATGCACGCGGCTGGGCACCAGGTAATCCCTGGCTCCCTCCGGGGTGGACTTGCACAGGATGGGCGTCTCGATCTCCAAAAAGCCCTCCCCTGTCATAAAGGCGCGGATAGCCGCCGTGATCCTGCTTCTGAGGATCAGGTTTTTCTGAATGTCGGGCCTTCTCAAATCCAGATAGCGATACTTCAAGCGAAGCTCCTCCTTGGTCCTGGAATCGGCCTCCACAGGAAAAGGAGGTGTCTCCGACTCCGAGAGAATACGGAGCTGTTCGGCCCTCACCTCAATCTCGCCTGTGGCCAGATTCTCATTCACAGCGCCCTGGCGCTTAGCCACCGTTCCCACTATGGCCGCCACAAACTCGCTGCGCAGCCTTCCGGCCTTCTCGAAATTCTCCGCTCCGCACTCGCTCTCCTCAAAGATGACCTGGAGGATGCCAGCCCGGTCTCTGAGATCCAGAAAGACAATGCCGCCCTTGTTGCGCTGCTTCTGCACCCATCCCATGACGGTGACGGTCTGCCCTATGTTCGCCGCGGACAGTTCCCCGCAGCGGTGCGTTCTCCTCAAACCCTTCATTGACTCTGTCATTTTCCCAACCATACCTTTCCACGCCCAAGACGCAATTTATGTTCTCAGATTATACTCTTGTTTTCCGAAAGCCCCCGACGCCTTACCTGCTCACGGGTCTGTCTTAATTTTTTAACGGATCCTTGTAAAATTCCAGGAACTCCTCATACCCTTCCCCGGCAAGCTGCTCCTTCTGGAACTTCTTGTTCTTGTTCATGCGGGCCAAAAACACCCAAGCCCCCTCCTCCCTGGCCTTCTGGGCCTGAGCGATAATCCCGTTCAGGGCTTCCCCCTCGATCCCCTTCTCGATCAGATAGGCGATCCGCCTGGGGCTTCCGGGAATCTCAAAGCCCTTCTCCAAAAGAAGCATGATGATGCGCTCAAATCCGATGGAAAAACCGCAGGCCGGGACGTCGTTTCCGGTAAATTTCCCCACCATACGGTCATATCTGCCGCCTCCGCCGCAGCTTGAGCCGAATTCCGGCATATCCACCTCAAAGATGGTCCCCGTATAGTAGGACATCCCCCTCACCAAGGTAGCGTCGAACACAATCTCGAACTCGGAAGCCTTTGTGGCCCGGACTCCGCTCATAATCTCCCCCAGGTTCCGGCTCACCTGCTCCTCCAGGTGCCCTCCCAAAGCGTCCGCCAGATATTCCACTCCGTCAGGGGCTGCCTCCAGCCCCTGAAACAACGCCAGATATCTGTCCACGCACTCCGGGGCAAACCCGTTCTCCAAAAGCTCCGCCCTCACGCCCTCCTGGCCGATCTTGTCCATCTTGTCCAGGGTGATAAAGACGCTGTCGTAAGCTTCCTCCTCAAATCCGCTGTAGGCCGCCATGGCCTTCAAAACCCTCCGGTCGTTGATGCGGATCCGAAAGCCCCGAAAGCCCAGCTTACCCAAGGTGGTGGTGGTGGCCAGAATCAGCTCGATCTCCGCCAGATTGGAGGGCTCCCCCAAAATGTCGATATCGCACTGCATAAACTGGCGGTATCTCCCCTTCTGAGGGTTGTCCGCCCGCCACACATTTCCCATCTGCAGCGCCTTGAAAGGCAGGGGGAGCTGGGAGCCGTTGTTTGCGTAATACCGGACCAGTGGCACCGTCAGATCATAGCGCAGACCGCTGTCCACCACCTCCTCCTCCGAGGAGGCTTCCGCCACATTCAGCTTACCCCCGCGCTTCAGGATTTTAAAGATCAGCTTTTCATTGTCGCCGCCCTGCTTGCTGGTGAGGTTTGCAATATTCTCCACACAGGGGGTTTCTATGGAGGTGAAACCGAATTTCCCATAGGTGTCCCGTATCACCCCCATCACATAGTCCCGTATCCGCATCTCCTCCGGTAAAATATCCTTCATGCCCTTGGTGGGCTTCCTGTTCAATGCCATATCTCCTCCTGTCCGGCGCATCCCCCGCTGTCGGCGGGATCAGAGCCTGCCTTCCTCAGTTAGAAGCCTCCGCTTCCTCTCTATCATTTCATCAATTTTCTCTATATAGAGGGTCACGTCCTTAATATTCTCACAGCGCTCGATCCTCCCGTCAGGGTACACCCTCTTTGAAATGCTTCCCGCGCCAAGGGCTGCAATGGTCTGCATCTCCTCCATGATCAAAATGTTATAGAGTCCATACTTGCCCGGTCTGGCGTATCCCACGTTCTCAAAGTTCCCCGCCATATTCTTCTGCCGGTATAGATAATAGGGCCGCATTCCCAGCCTCTCGGCGCCCTCCCCCGCGATCTCCATGGTCTCGTCCGTGTTGTGCAGCAGAGGGACTCCGTTTTTCTGAATCCATTGGTTCAATTTGGAGGCCCGCTTGATAGCCAGAGAATGGACGGTAAGGCTGTCCGGAGCAAGCTCCTCCACTCTGTCCACCGTGTGTCTCACATCCTCCCCGGTCTCACCGGGCAGCCCCAGGATCAGGTCCATATTGATATTGTCAAAACCCATCCTCCGGGCCAGGCCGTAAGCCTCATAAACCTGCTCCACACTGGCCTTCCTGCCGATGATATCCAGGGTCTCCTGCTTCATGGTCTGGGGATTGACGGAGATACGCCCCACTCCGTGACGGCGCAGTACGGCAAGCTTCTCCTCCGTGATGCTGTCCGCCCGTCCCGCCTCCACGGTAAACTCCTGCACCCGGGACAGGTCAAATCTCTCCTCCAGGCTGCCAAGCAGCCTGTGAAGCTGCTCCGGCTCCAGGGTGGTGGGCGTGCCGCCCCCTATGTAGACGCAGTCCAGAATCCGGTCCTCATACCGCTTTGACACAAAATCCATCTCCCGTATGACACAGTCCACATACCGGTCCGCCAGCCTGCGGAAACTCTCGATGGGATAGGAGGTAAAGGAGCAGTACAGACAGGTGGTGGGACAGAAGGGAATCCCGATATAGAGACTGTATCCGTCCCTGTAATGGACCTTCTTAAGAATTTCCCGCTCCCTGGCGGCGATCTCCACGCTAAGCCGCCCCTTCCTTTCGCTGACAAAGTGACGTTCCCTGTAAAACCGGAGGATTTCCTCCTCGTTTTTTCCCTCCTCCAGCATGGAATAGGCAATTTTCGTGGGGCGCACCCCCGTCAGATTGCCCCAGGGCAGTTCCCTGCCCGTATGTCTCCTCAGGGACTGATAGAGAAAAGCTTTGAAGCCGTCCTTAAACTGTCTGCCGCAATCCGACTCCCGCTGCCCGGAGGAAGCCGGCAGGGACTCCTCCTCCGCATCGGAAAACTCCCCCAAAGCCGAGGAACCGCTCCCTCGGACATCCTCCCCGGGCCGTATCTGCCACTCATACTCTCTGCTCTCCAGACGCATCCGCGCGCCGGCACAGGAAAAGAGAATCTCCGCCAAAAAAGACTCCGCCCCCTCCTTTGGCTCACGCAGATAGTCCCTGCTTTCGGGGGTCAGCACCTTCACGCTGCGCTCAGGATAAAACGCATGAAAGATAGCGTTCACATCGTATTCATAGTTTTCCTGATTTATTTTAACAAAATAAATAATATTCTCCATGGGTTATACTTTCCATCAACTCCCTTACACAAAAAGGCCTCAACTGCACCCTCAAAACAGCCGTTTTATCAGCCCGCCAGAAACGGATTATACCTTTTCTCGTGGCCTATGGTAGTGCTGTCCCCGTGCCCGGGGTACACCTTGGTCTCATCCGGAAGCACAAAGAGCTTCTCCCGCACGGAGCGAACCAGCGTCCCCATGCTGCCCGTGGGAAAATCCGTCCGTCCCACCGATTCCAAAAACAGGGTGTCTCCGCAGAGCAGATATCCCGCCTCCTCCACATAATAACAGCATCCCCCCGCGGTATGCCCGGGTGTGGCGATCACCCTGCAGGTGATGCCCGCCGCCGTGATCTCGTCCCCGTCCTTCACATACACATCCGCCTCCACCTGACAGGGCCTTCCCATCTGGCGTGACACATTCATGCGGGTATCCTTAAGAAGCTCCCGCTCGTCCTCACAGGCGTAAATCCGCACCGGTTCCCCGGCCTGCCGACCAGCCGCGTCCCTTAACTCCTCCGCGCCCCAGATATGGTCAAAGTGCCCGTGGGTCAGGAGAATTCCGGCCACATGAAAGCCGTTTTTCTCCAGGGTCCCGCAGATATCCGCGCCTCTGTCGGGGGCGTCTATCACTATGACCTCCCGCTGGCCCTCCCTGTACAAAAAATAACAATTGGTCTGGTACATTCCCAGCGCCATTCTTCCGATCTTTACTTCCGCCATCAGCCCGGTGTCCTTTCTATGTCAATCACGCTCTCTATTCCGTGGAGCTTATCGATCACACGATCCAGCTCCTGGCGGCTGCCTATCTCAAAGGTCACCCGCATGGTAGCCATGTCATGCTTTCCCGTCCGGGTATTCAGCCCCAGGATACTGATATTTTTCTCTGTAAAGGCCTTGGAAATATCCGCCAGAAGCCCCTTTCTGTCGTTTGCGAAAATCTTGATCTCCGCCACATACTTTTCATCCGGAGCGTTCTCCTGCCGCTGCCATTCCGCGTCGATCAGACGTATTCTCTCCATCTCCGGCAGATTCAGGACGTTCACGCAGTCCGTGCGGTGGATGGAAATGCCTCTCCCTCTGGTGACAAAGCCCACGATCTCGTCCCCCGGCACAGGGGAACAGCACTTGGAAAAGCGCACGGACAGGTCCGCGATGCCCTTTACCACAATCCCGCCCTTGTTCCTGGCTCCCGCGCCCTTCCCTCCCAGGATAGCGCCCGCCTCCGCGATGCCCGCCAACACCTCCTCGTTGGTGAGCTCCCGTCTGTGCTCTCTGTCGTAGAGCTCCTGCAGACGGTTTATGATCTGCCCCTCCTTCAGAGCGCCGTGGCCGATGGCCGCCAGCACCGCGTCCCAGTTGCGGAAGCCGTACTTGCGCTGAATCTCCTCCAGATACTCCTGTTTGGACAGGGAGGAGAAATTGATGTTCTTGATCTTGCAGTAGGCGGCCAGCATCTCCTTGCCCTTGACGATATTGTCTTCCTTCAGCTCGTTTTTGAACCACTGGTTGATCTTGTTCTTGGCCTGGGTGCTTCTCACCACATTCAGCCAGTCTCTGCTGGGTCCCTTGGAATTCTGGGAGGTGATAATCTCAATGCGGTCGCCGTTTCTGATCTCATAGTCGATGGTGACCAGCTTGCCGTTCACTCTGGCCCCCACCATCTTGTTTCCCACCGCGGAATGAATGCTGTAGGCAAAATCTATGGGTGTGGAGCCCGCCGGAAGGTTCTTCACCTCCCCGGTGGGGGTAAAGCAGTACACATTTCCCGCAAACAGATTCAGATCGTTTTTCAGGAGATTCATAAACTCCTGATTGTCCGACATATCCTGCTGCCACTCCAGAATCTGGCGCAGCCATGCCAGCTTCTCCTCCTCCTGTCCCTCGGTCTTCTTTCCGTCGGAGGCCTCCTTGTATTTCCAGTGGGCGGCAATGCCGTACTCCGCCGCCTTGTGCATCTCGAAGGTCCGTATCTGAATCTCAAAGGGCTGCCCTGCGGTCCCGATCAGGGTGGTGTGCAGAGACTGATACATATTGGCCTTGGGCATGGCGATATAATCCTTGAAACGGCCCGGAATGGGCTTATAGAGCTCATGTATGACGCCCAGCACCGCATAACAGTCCTTCACGGTGTCCACAATGATGCGCACGGCAAACAGGTCGTAGATCTGGTCCAACATCTTGTTCTGGTTCTTCATCTTCTTGTAAATACTGAAGAAATGCTTGACGCGGCCGTCCACCTGGGCCTTGATCCCGGCGTGTTCCATGTGCTCTTTGACCTCGTCCACAATGCCCTGGATATATTTTTCCCGGACGCTCTTTCGCACGGCGATCTTATCCACCAGATCGTAGTACACCTCCGGCTCCAGGTATTTCAGGGACAGATCGTCCAGCTCGATCTTAATCTTATTGATACCCAGCCTCTGGGCAATGGGACAGTAGATGTCCAGAGTCTCCTGGGCAATGCGCTTCTGCCCCTCCGGCTTCTGATAGCGCAGGGTGCGCATATTGTGGAGCCTGTCGGCCAGCTTAATCAGAATCACACGGATATCCTTGGCCATGGCCAGAAACATCTTTCGCAGATTCTCCGCCTGCATCTCCAGCTTCGCCTGAGACTGTTCCTCGCTGGAGCCGGAGAGGGGAATCTTCTCCAGCTTCGTGACCCCGTCCACCAAAAGAGCCACATCCCCGCCGAACTCCCGCTCCAGATCCTCCTCGGTCATGATGGTGTCCTCCACCACGTCATGGAGGATGCCGGCCACAATCGTCTCCTTATCCAGCTCCAGGTCCGCCAGAATAATGGCAACATTCAAAGGATGAATGATGTAGGGCTCGCCGGATTTGCGAAACTGATCCCTGTGGGCTTCGTCGGCCAGGCGGTATGCCTTCTCAATCAGAGAAATATTATCGTTGGGATGATATTTCTGTATATGGTCGATCAACTCCCGGTACAACTGCTCGGGAGCGACAAATTCCGGCGACATACTGATTCCATCCTGTTCAATTGTGACTTCTCTTTTTTCTTCTGTCATACTCCCTGCTCCATGCCCTCCAAAAAAGAATTTCCCTCGTGCAAAAGCTCATTCCCTCTCAGAAACTGTTAAAGAACCAATCTTTATATCCGGCTGCATTCCTCCGCCTTACATAAAAAGATTTATCCCATATCATATGCAATGTTTCTTCTTAACAGTTCCTACTTTCCCGGATAACAGATCACCGAGTCCAGCCGATAGCCCTCTAACCGCTGGCGCCCTTTCAGGCCGGCAAGCTCCATCAGCACCACGACTCCCATCACCTTGCCCCCCAGGGACTCGATCAGCCGGATCATAGCCTCCGTGGTTCCGCCTGTGGCAATCAGATCGTCCACGATCACCACCCTCTGTCCGGGCTTTATGCTGTCCTTATGCATCTCTATGGTGGCTGTGCCGTACTCCAGCTCATAGCTGGTCTCCACCGTCTCGCAGGGCAGCTTTCCCTTCTTGCGGATCAGCACAAAGGGCTTATGCTTGTTGTACGCCATGGGAGCGCCAAAGATAAAGCCCCTGGACTCCGCCCCCACCACCACGTCATAATCCAGGTCCTTTATCTTATCCTGCATGGAGTCTATGGCCAACTGCAGTCCGTCCGCATCCTGCAGCACGCTGGTCACATCCCGAAATATAATGCCCTCCTCCGGGAAATCGGGAATGCTTCTTACGTATTCTTCCATTTTTTTCATATTTTATCCGCGCCTTTCTATGTACAATATTGTGTAAAACATTATAATCACTTTTTGCCGGAAAGTCAAAACCTATGATTTTACGGTTTTGTCCACGAAATAGCTGATGATGTCCCTCCGGGTCACGATGCCGATAAATACGTTCCTGTCGTCCACCACCGGAACGAAGTTCTGCCGCTTGGCCTGTTCCAAAAGCTGCTCCATATTGGTGTCGATGCGGGCCGGCTTGAACTTGCCGCTCCGGATGATGTCCCGGATCCTGTGGCTCTCTATTTTGTCCTGCTCCATCTCCTCCTGATACTCCACATGGCCGATAATGCTCCACAGAAAATCGCCCTCGCTGGCCACGCCCACATAGCGATCCTCCTTGTCGATCACGGGAATGGCCGTGTAGCCACTGGCCCTCAGGGTCATCAGCCCCTTTCTCAGCGTCATATTATCCCTCAGATAGAAAACCTCCGCCTTAGGCTGTATAAACGGTGCAATATTCACATCCTCACTCCTTTATATTCCCATTCACAAAAGGGCTATCCCCGCAGGAATAAGCCCTTCCCTATTCAATGTTGACCAGATGCTCACAATTGGAAACTGTTATGAATGAATTCTCTCACAGTTCCTTACTTTCTGCCACAGCATTTCTTATATTTCTTACCGCTTCCGCAGGGGCAGGGATCGTTGGGATACACCTTCTTTCCCTTGACGATTGTGGTGGAAGACTTCTGCTCCTTGTAGAGAGCCTTTCTGGTCTCCTCGTCGAGGACGGGGCCCCACTCCTCCAGATTGTACAGCCAGTCGGCATCCGCCGCCACCATGTTCTTGTAGAGGAGCTCCTTGTCGAATATGAGATTGACCTCCGTGTCCTCCTCCATCTCCTCGATGGGGTTCTTCTCCACCAGACTGTCGTTGATGCCGTCCAGGAATCCGGTCATGGTCAGAACAGGCACCTCAAACCGATCCGCCAGCTCCTTGACCGTACCCTTGACAGCCTGATCCGGCTCCTTCAGAAGCTTCTGATAGATCTCCTTCTCCTTCTGAAAATAGGCTGCCCACAATTCCTGGAGCTTCTCTCTGCCAAGAGATTCGTTGTACGCCACTTCTTTCCATTGATCCAATAATGCCATAGCCTTACCATCCTTCATCCCTGTTTAAATTTTGTTCCCGTAAACGGAGCGAATTCTTCGCTTTTCGCTTTCATAGAAGAAGTATATAACAGTTTGCTCATTAAAACAATAAAAATTTGAAAAAAGAATTGACTTTTTTCAAACAAGGTGCTATTATCATATTTGCGCAGTGTGCTGAGCGGAAGTGTCGGAACTGGCAGACGAGCAAGACTAAGGATCTTGTGGCAGCAATGCCGTGTGGGTTCAAGTCCCATCTTCCGCATTGATTAAAAGTATGGGAAACCTTGATTTTACTAAGGTTTCCCCATTTTTTATTGTTAAAATAATTGGTTACAGTTGGTTACACTTTCTTAGTATAAGAAAGTGCTTTTTCATAGGCATCTGCCCTTTTATCCATGGAACTTGTCGGAAACTCATAATATTTTTCCGTTGTGGCAAAATCTTCATGTCCTGCAAAGACTCGGATTTCCTCATTTGTTAATTGACCAGAAGAAATCAGAAAAGAAATGCAGGTTTTTCTGATTTTATGATTAGATTTTTGAGCAGTTCCGATTTTTCTATTTAACTCTCGCAGTACATTGTTAATAGCAAATTCATGGATTCGTTCTCCATTCTCATCTAACAGCAAATATTCGGTTTTAAAACCGCTATTTTGGTTATGCTCCAAAATCATAGCAAGATATCTCTTTGCATCTGCTGATAAATATAATTCCCGTTTCCCCATTTTTGTTTTTGTATGGCTAGAAATTTCATACCCATTCCTACGACAAATATTATTTTCATCAACATAATAGGTTTTTACTTCCTGTCTGTCTATTTTTACAGAGGAATTCGTAAAATCATTTGTCCATAAAGCAACGAATTCACCAACTCTTAAAGCAAGTGAGAAGTTCAAGCAAATCGCTAAACAAGCAACATTATGAGTTTTTTTGTAGTGTCGCTCTGCTTCTTCAATAAGCAATTTCGCTTCATCATCAATATATACTTGCTCTGTTACTTCTTTTTTTAATGGTTCAGTAAACTTTTTACTGGATATTCCATGAACACACCTTGATACATTAGTAGAAACTAATCGTTTTTCTACCGCATAATCCAACAGCATATTTGCCACAGATTTCATTTCCTTATACTTCCTACTGGAAAGTTCATACTTTTTAATCACTTTAAGAAACCATTCTTTAATAATGATTACATCAATGCTTGATATGTCCATGTTCACAATTTCTGAGTCAGCATAATAAGTATTCCATACCCACTGTAGTTTGGTTGCATTCGCCTTTGAGGTATCGACCGCCTTATATTTTAGCCACTCTGGATATAAGGCTTTCATTGTTCGAGGATTCTCTTCTTGCTCCTGTATGCCTTTATAATATTTAATTATGCACTTTTCAAGGTCCTCTCTGCATGTTTTGGCAATAATCTTTTTACCATTAGGTTTACTTTTATCGGGCAGTTTTGTTTTATACCGTCCGTCTGTTGCATGCCATATCTTACAGAATTGTTCGTGTTGTTCTAAAATTTCTTTATTCTTCATAATTTCATTTTTTTCCAACACATCAGCTAAATTTATTATTCCATGCTTAACAGCCTCTTCAAAGGCCAGTTTTTCTTGAATACTTAAACTCAAACTTCATAGCAAACTCCTCTCCGCACATGTTGTGCATAAAAAATTGAATAGACTTCTCCATTCGATAATATGCATTTTACTATAATAGAGAGATAGTGCAATAGAAAAACTGCACTACCTCAATAAAAATTGCACTACCTAAAAATTTTTATTTTAGAATGGTACAGGAATAGCAAGTTTACCTCTTAAATTGTCAAATCCTTTTAGATTCCACAGCTGTACATAGGAAACCCACTGCACGGAAGAATCTGTTTCAACAGGCGGTTTTACACCAACAGGCCCTCGTTTCATTGCAATAAATCTTTTACCCGTATGCTGATACACAGGTAAAAGTGCTTCTTCATCGCTCGCAGCACATTGATACATTTCCCAAATTCCGCCTGTAAATCGTCTACAAAATGCGGTATATGTTTCAGGATTGTCTGTTTGCTCGTCTACATACTGCTGTTCAAATCGGTTATTACTTGTCAAAATAATAGTGTTCGATATGTTAAATTTATTTTCGTATCGGCATGGCAACTTTGTAATCTTGTTATCTAAGAGATTCAACATTTGCTGTATAGAAAGCTGACTGTAAAACTCATCAAACAGAAGAACACTGTTATTTCTGTAATCATCAAATTTCATATCATATTTTAGATTTGTGATTTGAGATACTTCATCATCACCATATTTTCTTTTGACACCCTCTGTTTTTCCACATCCTGCTGGCCCAGACAAATAATAAACCTCTCGATTTACAGAAATGCTCGTCTTTCCTTGTGCATTTGTATATTTAACAACAGAATCACTGTTTACAAATTTATTATACCGTTTTTGCTCAAAAGCGGCTAATAATGCTACCTTATTTGTTGTGGCAAAATGAATATCCCATACTATCACTTCTTCCCATGAATCAAAGTGCTCTAAAGCATAGTCAAGTTTATCTTGTGAGGACATATTTAATTCAGTTTCTCTTCTATAACCTTTTAAATGTTTGAAGGGTTCAAAACTGCCCAATTCCTGCATAGGCTTTACTACTGTATGCGACTTTTCTTTCCCTTTAAACAGCATACCAACAGGCTTTTCTATGTACTGCCTTGCTTCCGCAGGGGAGCCATACCGCCTGTCTATATGTGCCCCTGTCAGCCTCTTTTGAATTGTGCTGAACCTAACTTTATTATCCAATTCCATGTAAAGGTGTATGTGCTTTTTGTTATTGTTGCTTATTTCTTCATCCCAACAGGCATATAATATTTTAAATTCTTTTTGTATGAAATCCGCTATGTTTTCATAATTTAAGTTTAAATCTGTCATAGCTTTTTCGCCAATCACTATAAACCAAGATTTAGAACGATAGCCAGAACCATAATTGTGCCCTTTCGCCAGTTCATTTTCTAATGTTGTAGAAGTTAATACTTCTTTAGTTTCAATTTTCTCCATATTATTTCTTTCCTTTCTTCTTTTATCATTCAAGCAAGAATGGTACTTTTGCGGTCCCGGTGGTACTTTTT